>NZ_CP023865.1:4588500-5283000 GCF_003711105.1 Actinoplanes teichomyceticus ATCC 31121 | reverse complement strand
CCACAGCCGGGCGAGCCGGAGCGCGTCGTCGTAGTCGTAGCCCGCGTCGAAGTAGGCGTCCCACTCGGCGGTGGGCTCCGCGCTCGGGGTCGTGCTCGGTGCCACGCTCGCGGTCACGGCAGGCGTGGCCGGGGCGGCCGCGGCGATCGGGGCGCTCGACTCCTGCGGCCCGTCCGGGAGGATCGCCGGCAGGTTCACCACCGCGGCGATCAGCCCGGCGCCCAGTGCGGCGCCACCGGCGGCGGTCGCACCCCGGCGGCGCCACCGGTGCTTTGCGGAAAGCTCGACGACCTTGGCGTACACCGCGGCCGGGTCGGGGGTCTGGTTCTCGTGGGACTCGAATGCTTCGCGCAGCCGGTCACCGTGGTCGGTCACGACTTCTCCTCGGCAGTGATCAGGATTTGCCGCTCCGACTCCAGCCGGAGCGTTCGCAATGCCTTCGAGGCCTGGCTGCGCACCGTCGCCGGGGAGCAGTTGAGCAGATCGGCGATGGACTCGTCGTCCATCTGCTCGTAGTAGCGCAGCACCAGGACGGCCCGTTGCTTGCGGCCGAGCCGGGCCAGGCGGTGCCAGAGAGCGTCGGCCTCGGCGATCCGGTCGGCGTGGTCGAGCACCCCGCCGCGGGCGTCCTCGATCTCGGTCAGCCGCTCGCCGGCCAGATGCAGGTTGCGCACCGCCCAGGAGCGCCGCCAGGAGAGGTACTCGTTGAGCACCATCCGCCGGACGTACGCCTCCGGGGAGTCCGCATTGCTGATCCGCCGCCACCGGACGTGCGCCCGGGCCAGCACCTCCTGAACTACGTCCTGAGCGAGATACCGGTCGCCGGTGAGGACGACCGCGTAGCGCAGCAGGCTGGGCAGGCGGGCCATCGCGAATTGCTCGAAGGTCACACCCCCATCGACGTCCCCCGAGCTCCTCCTGTGCACCGCCACCCGGATATTTTTCCAGAATGCCCCGCGCCGGACCGGCCGATGACCATCACGGGTGACGGGCGCCTTGTCGAGCCGCCGCTCCGGCCGGCGCGTGCGGGGCTGGGCGTGGCGGTGCTGGACGGCTGAGACAGCCGCGCGGGGAGGGCCGGCCGGGCCGGCCCTCCCCGGACGCTGCCTCGGGGGCCTTGAGGCAGCGTCGGCCGGCGGCGCCGTCAGATCGAGGGGTGGCCGGCTCCGGGGCGTGGTCGGCTGGTGGCGCGGTCAGCCCACGGCGCGCGGCACGAGCGCGAGCGCGGTGCCGGCGGCGGACTCCCGCAGCCGGAGTTCGCCGCGGAATGCGGCCACGAACCGTTCCGGGAAATTGAGCGACCGCAACGCGAGCGCGGCGCCCGAGCGAATCCTGATCGGACAGAAAGTGGCGTCCTGGCGGAAAAGCTGGGACCCGTCCGGCCGGTGCAGCTTGATTATGAAGTTCTCATGCCGCAGGAAATATCCGGGAAAGTTTACAGATTCGAACGAGACGCAGCCGGAATTCCCGAGCCCGGCGCGCACGGTGAAGCTGGAGTCGGCCCGGTCGATGCCGCCGGGGGACGGCCCGACGGCGTCGATGCGGCCGAGGAGGTCCCGGTGCCGCACCCGCTGTCCGGGGTCGTCGGCGAGGGTCAGCGCGACGGTCGAGCCGGCACGCAGAGTGAGCGCCGTGGCGCGGCTCGGCGCGGGCCAGGCGCGAGTCGGCTTCGATGTACGCCGATGGCTTGCCGGTGTGGCCGCCGGCCGGGACGTGGGAGCGCTCCCGGTGGGTGCCGGGGTGGAGCTGCTGCTCGGCGCGATGATGACCGGCTGGGCGGGCGGCGGCGCGGGCGGCACCGCGCCGGCCACGAACGCCGGGTCGCCCGGCGGCGGATCGCCGCGCAGGGCCGCCGCGGAGAGCGCGGCCACCGCCAGCGTGGCGACCGCGACGGCGGTCAGGGCGGCGCGCCGGCGCAGCGGCCCGCCCCGGCGGCTCCACCCGGGGAAGCCGGGCGGCGGGGCCGGCGAGAAGGTGGCGGGTGTGGTCGGCCCGACCCGCGGTGCGCTGCAGCGCGCGTCGGGTGAATACGGCGGCACCCACCCACCGACCCGCAACCTCGAACGGGTGTCGTCTTCCGGCATGTATTCGCTTCCTGCAGTGCCTGTGGCCAACCGACTTAATGAAACGATAAGGATCTTTGCCCGGCCGGTGACGGATATCAAGGGGTGGCCGCCGCAATTTCCCGCAACGGCGTACAAATCTTTGTCACCGGCGGGCGAACCGAAGCTCGGACCGCTGCGTATACCCCGGTGGACCATCCGGCGTGGACATGGGGTGCCGGCTGGCCGCACCGAGGAGACATGCGTGGACAGTCCTGTTGTGCCCGGCACCGACGATCCGTCCGGACCCCCGCCGGCCTGGCCCCGGATCGCCGACTACTGGCCCGACGCCCCGCACCGGCTCGGCCCGCCCGCCGACCACTACGAGCTGCCCGGTGTGGACGCCACCCGCACCGGACCGGCCCTGCACACCCGGCGGCCGGTGGGCGAGACGGCGCCGGTGGCGGCGGGGCCCGGCGACCGTACCGGGCGAGACCTCAAGCCGGTGCTGGTCCTGCTGGTCGTGGTCCTGCTGGTGGGCGCCGGCGTCGCCGCCGCCGTGTCCTGGCCGCGTACCGGCCGCGACCCGGCCACGAGCCTGCCCGCGCCGCCGCTGCCGGCGCCCTCGCCGCCGCCGGCCACCCCGCCGGTCTCCATCGGCACCTCACCGCCGTCGCGCCCGGCGACCTCACGCCCGCAGCCGCCGGCCTCGCCGACCGCGCCGGGCGGCGCGGGGAGGACCACCCCGGCGGTCCCCGCCGCCGCCACCCTGGAGCTGGCCGACGGGGTGACCCAACTGCGCGTCCGGGTCGGCGACGTGCGCGGCGGCCTGGTGCGGGTGGAGACCGGCGCGGACAGCGCGATCACGGCGCGGGCCTCGGTCGACGGCGGCACGGTCCGGGTCGCCATCGGGCCCAGCGGGCGCACCAGTGGCTCGGCCCGCCTCGACGTACTGCTCAGCGACGAGGTCAGGTGGTCGTTCCGGATGCGCGGCGGGGTACACACGGCCGGGATCGACCTGTCCGGCGGCCGGGTCGGCGCGATCGAGCTGATCGGCGGCTCGGGCACGATGGACCTGGTGCTGCCGGGCCAGCGCGACGCGATCCCGATCACCGAGCGGGGCGGGCTCGGCACCTGGCGGATCGTCACCGGCGGCGAGGTGCCGGTGCGGGCACTGTTCCGCGAGGGCGCGGGCTCGGTCACCCTCTACGGCCGCACCGACGACGGGGTGGCCCGGGGCGGGACGGCCCGGGCGGGACGCGGCGACGGCGGGATCCGGCTGGACTCCACCGGCGGGGTGGGAGCCCTGACCGTTCAGGCACGGTGAGGCCGGGGGAGAATCGCCGGGTGACACGTACTCAGGGTGACGCCGTACCGCCGGAGGCTTCCGTCTCCCTCGACCACTTCATCGGTCTCTACGAGGCGAAGGACGACCCGTGGGACACCGCGACCAAGTGGCATGACCAGCGCAAGTACGCGGTCGCGGTGGCCAGTCTGCCGCGGCCGCGATACCGCCGCTGCTACGAGCCGGGCTGCTCGGTCGGCCTGCTCAGCGTGATGCTCGCCGAGCGCTGCGACGAGGTGCTGGCCGTCGACTGCGTGGACGAGGCGGTCTCGCAGGCGCGTACGGCCACCGCCGGGCTCGCCAACGTCCGGGTGGAACGCGCCCTGCTGCCCGCCGAGCTGCCGGACGGCACGTTCGACCTGATCGTGATCGGCGACCTGCTCTACTACCTCTCCGGCGACGACCTGAACCGGATGCTGGACGGCATGGTGGCCCGGCTGGAGCCCGGCGGCGACCTGCTCTCCGTGCACTTCCGCGACCGGGAGAACCCGGGCAACTACGACGGCTTCCACGTGCACGGCGCAATGGCCGGGCACCCGGGCCTGGAGCGCGTGGTGCGCCACGAGGACGAGTGGTTCGTCCTGGACGTCTTCCGTCGCGTCTAGCCGCGGCGTCGCGGCGGCGGCCGGGACGCAAGGGGTGCGGAAGGAGCAGGTGGCTATGATCCGTGTCGCAGCGAAAGTCATCGACGGCTGCGGACCTCTACCACCCCCCTTCGAGGACACTCCTTGCGCAGATCACTTCGAGCCCGGTTCGGGCTCGCCGTCCTGTCCGGGTTCCTGGCCGCCGGCGCGCTGACGGCCCCCGCGGCCGCCGCCGAGGGCACCGCCGTCGCCGGCACCCTCACCGATCCGTCCGGCCGGCCGGTGGCCTCCGCCTTCGTGACCGTCGAGAACCTCGACGGGAACGTCCAGTACACCTACACCGACGACGCCGGCGCCTACTCGGCCGACGTGGCGCCCGGCACCTACCGGGTCTCGTTCGGCTGGAAGTCCCTGACCCAGTGGGCGTACCGGCAGGTCACCGCCGACCGGGCGGCCACCTTCCCGGTCGGCGAGGGCGAGACCGTCCGGGTCGACGACCAGTTGCTGGCCACCGGCACGCTGAGCGGCCACATCACCCGCCCGGACGGCACCGCGCTGTACGGCTCGGAGGTGACCCTGCGGCGCGGCGGCGAGCCGGTCGCCTACGCCTACGTCGACGAGAGCGGCTTCTACAGCTTCGACGGGGTGCTGCCCGGCGAGTACCAGGTGGCGTTCGGCTGGAGCACCGCCGTGCACCACGTGCCGGGCACCTTCACCGTCGCCGCCGACGCGACCACCACGGTGGACGCGACGCTGCCGGCTCCCACCACGCTGGTCGTGAAGGCGGTCGACTCGGTCACCGGGGCGCCGGTGGGCGACTTCTGCGTGCAGGCGTGGGACCTTCCCGATCCGGTGTGCGGCGACGCGAGCGGCGCCACACTCAGCGACCTGCCCGCCGGGCCGGTGCGCTTCGACGTCGAGGCGAGCGGCTCCGGTCTCTACCTCGCCAGCCGGGGAGTGACCGCCGAGCCGGCGGCCCACCGGACCACCACGGTGACCGTGCCCCTGGTCCTCGGCGGCCAGGTCGCGGTCACCGCCGTCGACCGGGTGACCGGGTCAACGGTCGCCGACGCCTGCTTCACCCTCAAGACGGTCGGCCGCCCGGAGGACTTCAGCGGTGGCTGCACCGGCCCCGACGGAACGGGGACGCTGTACACCCCGGCCGCGCCCGGCACGTACACGGTCTTCGTCCGGGCCCCGGGCACCTACGGCCACCAGTGGCTGGGCGCGTCCGGCGGCACCGGCGACCAGCGGGCCGCCGCCCGGATCACGGTCAAGCCCGGTACCACCACGAAGGCTCCGGCGGTACGGCTGGACCAGGCCGGATCCATCACCGGTGTGGTGACCGGAACCGCCGGCACGCCGGTGAGCGGCGTCACCGTCGACTACCGGGCGAACGCCAGCTTCGGTTCCGGCGAGGCGGGTGGGGTGCGCACCGACTCGTCCGGTCGCTACGTGATCGGCAAGCTCGGCCCGTACGCCTGGCCGTTGCTCTTCTCGCCCACCGCCGACCATCCGTTCCAGTGGTCCGGCAATGCCGGCAACCGCTTCCAGGCCACCCGGATCCCGGTCACCGCGGGCGGCAGCAGCACCTACGACTTCCGGCTGGCGAAGGGCGCGACGCTGCGCGGCTCGGTCACGCCGGGTGCCCGCGAGGTGCGGCTGCTGGCCCACAACGCGACCACCGGCGACCTGGTCGGCTTCTTCCACGGCTACCACGGTGAGACCGACGTGACCGCCTACGGGATCCCGCTGATCGGCGGCCAGCAGGTCAAGCTGCAGTGGGACCTGTACGGCGGCTCGGACGCCAAACTGTGGTACGCCGACGCCACCGACATCAGCACCGCCACCAAGGTGGGCATCCCGGCCACCGGCGTGAAGACGCTGAACCTGACCCACGGTTGAGAGCGTGCCGGGCTGCCGCGGACACGGCAGCCCGGCCGCGGACCGATACCGCAACGTCGATCACCGCCACCCCGCGAGCCGACCGGGACACGGCGGCCGTCAGGCGGCTCGGACCAGGCTCACCGCGCCGACCCGCTTGGCCTTCTTGGCCTCGTACATCGCCAGGTCGGCGCGGCCGATCAGATCGTCGGTGGTGTCGCCGGGGCGGGCCTGCGCGGCGCCGACGCTGACGCCGATGCGCACCGCGACGCCCCCGGCGGTGAACGGCCGGGCGGCCAGCTCGGCGATCCGGTCGCGCACCGCACCGACCGCCTCCGGCCCGTGGCAGAGCAGCACGAACTCGTCGCCGCCGAAACGGCTCACCAGATCGCCGTCGCGGACGCAGTCCCGCAGCCGGGTGGCGACCTCGACCAGCAGCTCGTCGCCGGCCGCGTGCCCGAGCCGGTCGTTGACCGGCTTGAACCCGTCCAGGTCGCAGAAGAGCACCGCCAGATCGTCGGGGCCGGCCTCCAGGGTGGCGGCGAGCCGGTCCAGGCAGGCGCCGCGGTTCGGCAGCCCGGTCAGCCCGTCCCGGGTGGCCAGCCGGTGCAGCGCCTGCTCGGCCGCCCGCCGCTGCCCGGCCAGCCGGGCGATCCGTACCATGACCAGCGGCACCAGCGCGGCCGACGAGAACGCGATCAGCACCCCGTCGGTGGCCAGGCCGAACATGGCCCGGCCCCCGCCGACCAGCGGGGTGAGCGCCAGCATCACCCCGAGGAAGGTCATCCGGCCGCGGCTCAGGTCGTCCTCCGGCACCTGCCCGGCGGACGTCATCACGGCCACCGACGGGTGCGCGGCGGCGCACCCGAACGCGGCGTACGCGGCGAGGAACACCATGTTCGTCCAGTCGGGGCGGACCCCGGCCGCGTCCACGGCCAGCGCCGACGCCACGTCGCCGGCCAGGGTCAGGGCGATTCCCGCGGTGAACAGCCACACCGACGTCGACCGCCCGCCGGCGAAGGACACCCGCAGCATCGCGCCGAGCGTGCCGCTGGTCATCATGACCCCGAGGAACATCGCGATGAGCCGCCCGAGTGGCTGGCCCTGCGCGCTCATCGCCGGCCACAGCACCGCGTCCCAGAGCACGCCGCCGAGCGCCAGCGCGGTGAGCACCGAGTCGATGATGCCGCCGACGTCGCCCCGTCCGCGCCGCCGGACCACCGCGATCGCCGAGGCCAGCGACAGCAGGCCGCCGCCGGTGAAGAACAGCTCGGCGACGCTGCCGTCGCCGGTTCCCCGGGCGTCGAGCGCGGCGCGCACGATCCACACCACGTTGCCGACGTTGTAGAACACCATCGCGGCCAGGGTGAGCCACCACGGCGCCCGTTCCCCGGCCGGCGCCCGGCGCAGCCCGACGATCACGGCCGGCAGGACGGCGCCCAGGGTCACCGCGAGGAACGGCCACTGCCGCAGGTCGTACGGCCACACCAGATAGGTCGCCACCAGGACGGTGGTGACCGCGACGTAGCAGCGCAGCAGCATGCCGCACCGATCGGGCGGAGCCGCATCGGTCTGAGGGATTCCCGGCTGCCGACCGGCGGCCGGCCCGGTCGCCACGGCCGGTGCGGTAAGTCGCGGGCCCGCCGGGGTCGCCCGACCGGGTGGTTCCGGCCGGTCCGGGCCCGGTGGGTGCGCCGCGTGTGCTCCGTCCGTGCCGGTCCGGGCGGTACGGTGCGTGGCGACCGGTTCGACGGACGCGGGAGCCGGCGTTCCGGGTGGCCGGTGGCGTGCCAGGGCGGCCCGGCCGGTGCGCTGAGACGGTAAGGGGTTATGGGAGTTCGATCCGCGGCGCTGGCCGTCGCTGCGTGCACGGGCCTCGCGGCCTGCGCCGGTTCGCCGCCGGACCGGGCGCCCGCGCCGAGCGCCGAGCAGCTCTACGTGGACCCGTCCGGGGCGGCCGCCGCCCAGGTTCGCGCGTGGGAGGCGGAGGGCCGGACGGCGGACGCCGCCGCGGTGCGCCGGATCGCCGACGCGCCCACCGCGGTCTGGTTCGCCGACGCCGCCCCCGGGTTCGCCGAGCGGGCCCGCGGGCTGGTCGCCGCGGCCGCGGCGGCCGGGCGCACCCCGGTGCTGGTGGCGTACTACGTGCCGGAGCGCGACTGCGGCGGGCACTCCGGGGGCGGCGCGCCGGACGCGGCGGCGTACCGGGACTGGATCGCTCAGCTGGCCGCGGCGGTCGGCGGGTCGCCCGCGCTGGTCGTGCTGGAGCCGGACGCGGTGACCCACGTGTTGCAGGGCTGCCTGTCCGAGGAGGCCGCCGCCCAGCGGTACGCGCTGCTCGGCGAGGCGGTCCGGGCGTTCGGCCGGAAACCGGCGGTGCGGGTCTACCTGGACGGCGGGAACCCGGGCTGGGTCAAGGACGTGGACCGGGTGGTGGAGGCGCTGCGCCGGGCCGGGATCGCCGACGCCGACGGGTTCAGCCTCAACGTGGCGAACTTCGAGACCACCGAGGCGAACATCGGCTACGGCACGGCCATCTCCGACCGGCTCGGCGGCACGCACTTCGTGATCGACACCAGCCGTAACGGCAACGGCCCGGCGACCACCGACGGCGACGGGGACGGGCACTGGTGCAACCCGCCCGGCCGGGCGCTGGGTCCGGCCCCGACCACGCGGACCGGGCACGAGCGGGTGGACGCGTACCTGTGGGTGAAGCGGCCCGGCGAGTCGGACGGCGCCTGCGGGGCCGGAGCCCCGCAGGCCGGTCAGTGGTGGCCGGAGTACGCGCTGGGGTTGGCCACCAACTGAGGCGCCGCAGCGGGCCGGGACGTCAGGGGACGTGGACCCAGGTGGCCACCGAGGGAACCGCCCTGGTGTCGGTGACGAACAGCATGTACCAGCCCGGCGGGACCAGGCCGCGGTCGGCGGGGATCCGTACCGTGACGCCGCCGGGCGCCGGCCGGACCGGCAGCGCCACCGACCGCTGGTCCACATCGGTGCCGTGGGTGACCGCGCTCGGCCGCACCAGCCGGGCGGTCCGGATCCGGCCGGCGTCCCAGGTGCCGAACGACACGGCCGAGCCGCGGGCCACCTCGGCCGGCCCGCCCACGATCGCCGGGCGGTCGCCGCGGAACAGGTACGGCGGGCTGTAGATCTCGATCCGCTGCTCGAACGTGCCCGGGTTGCGCCCGGTCCGGTCGTAGATCGGATCGCTGCCCATGGTCACCACCCGCCCGTCCGGCAGCAGCAGCGCCTCAGCGTGGTAGTCGCGGCCGACGGTGGGCGCGGCCACCGGCCGGAACACGTTGCGGTCCGGATGGTAGATCTGCGCGGTGAGCAGGTCGCTGCGGGTTCTGCCGCGGTACGGCCCGCCCCGGTAGCCGGAGGAGCCGCCGCTGGTCAGCACGGTGTCGTCGGGCAGCACCACGGTGTTGAGGTACCGGGCCGGATGCGGCAGGTCCGGCCCGGGGCGGTAGACCGGTGCGCGCGCGCTCAGGTCGGCGATCGCGGTGCGCGCGGTGGACTGCGGCGCGTCGCCGACCGCGCCCCCGCCCAGGATCATCACCCGTTGCCGCTGCGCCGGGGGCAGCAGCACCGACGCGCTGGTCTCGGTCATCGTGGCGTCGCGCAGCCCGGGCACCGGCCGGAAACGGTTGGTCCGCAGGTCCCACAGGCCGGGGGTGCGGCCCACGGTGGCCGAGCCGTACCCGGCGTTCGAGCCGGAGAAGAACAGCCGCTCGTCGCGGGTCAGGAACAGCGCGGGGTAGGTCGGGAAGACCCGGGTCAGCCGGGGCGCCGGGACCCACCGGTGCTCGGCGGCGAGGTAGATCTCGTTGCGGCCGGGCAGCATCCGGCCGAACCGGTCGAGGCCGGAGACGGCGAGGACGTTGCCGCCGGGCAGCGCGGCCAGGGTCGGGTACCAGCGGGCGTCGACCAGGTCGCCGGTACGGACGTACCGCTCGGCGCGCGGGTCGAACTCGTACGTGGTGTGGTCGCCGCCGTACTCCTGCTTCTCGCGGGTGATCTTGTCGGCGACGCCGTACAGGTTGCGGGCGTCCGGGGCGCGCAGCCCGGAGATCCGGTACTGCGCGGGCCGGTCGATCACCGACGCGTCACCGGGCTCGACCGCGTCCACCCACACCTCGGCCGCGCCGGCGTGCACCATGGTCCGGCCGCCGTGCACCATCTTGGTCGCGGCCGGGACGGTGACGCGGTCGCGGGTGGCGTACCGGCGGCCGTCGGCGGCGACGAACCGGGTGCCCTTCGGCAGGGTCCGCGCGCCGTGGTCCGGCGACTCGTTCTTCACCTTCATCACCCCGGCGGCGTACCGGATGTTCGCCGGCAGCACCTCGTAGGACCGGGTGCCGCCGGCGACCAGGAGTCTGCCGTCGGGCAGGAAGGTGTGCCCGGCGCAGAACATGTCGGTCGGGGTAGGCACCTCGGAGAACCGGTCGGTGGCCGGGTCCCACAGGATGCTGCGGAAGGTGCCGGCCTCGAAGTTGCGCCGGTCGTTGCCGGACCCGGCGATGATCAGCACCTTGCCGGTGCGCAGCAGCGCGGCGTGGATCGCGTTGATCCGGAAGGCGGCCGGGACGGGCAGGACCGACCAGCGGCCGTGGCTCTGCTTGTAGCCCGGGCGGTTGATGGTGATCTCGTGGTAGCGCTCGGCCGCGAAGTCCGCGATCGGCCGGTTCGCGGCGAGGACCGCCACGACGGCCGGGACGACCGCGAGGCCGCGCAGCAGGCGGCGGGTGAGCGTGGGCTGGGGTCGGCGGATCATGCGTACGTCCTCACGGGTTCACCGGCGCGTTGGGCGGGGATCGGTGTGGGCCTGCCGGCCGGCTTGGCGGTCAGCGCCCACAGCGCCGGCGGGCCGAGGCACAGTGCCAGGTTCAGCGCCGGCCACAGCCACATCAATCCCTGGGTACGACCCGTCAGCACCGCCGTGACCAGCAGCGCCGCGAAGAAGGCCGCCCAGCTCAGGTGGGTCCGGAAGGTGCTCAGCCGGTCCGGGCTGGTCGAGTCGCCCTTCGGGGTGACCACGAACCCGGCCCGCCGGCGCAGCAGCGTCTGGCGGAACGCGGCCACGTAGACCGGCGCGCACAGCGTGGAGAGCAGCATCCCGGTCACCCCGGACGAGCCGGACTCCTCGTGCGGGCTGACGTTGTGCCGCCGGTTGAACAGGTAGAGGCCGATCTGGAACAGCGCCGCGTCCACATAGAGCATGGACCACACCTGCTGCGGCACCGGCACGCCGCGGACCCCGAGCACGATGTGCGCGACCGCGGTGACGCAGCCGAGCAGCCAGGACACCGCGGTCATCGGGTAGTAGGCCATCAGCAGCCCGTAGTGCAGCGCGCGGCGCGCCCCGAGCCGGCGCAGCACCCGGGCGAACCCGGTCACGCACACCTCGTCGGTGCCGCGTGACCAGCGGTGCTGCTGGCTGAAGTAGTCGGTCCAGGAGGACGGGCCCTCGCCGACGGCCAGCACGTCCGGGGTGTAGACCGAGCGCCAGCGCGCGCCGGTCGCCGGGTTGCGGGCCGCGTGCAGGGCGAGGCTGGTCGCCATGTCCTCGGTGATCGAGTCCCGCAGGCCGCCGATGCTCTTGAGGGCCGCGATCCGGACGGCGTTGTTGGTGCCGACCAGCATCGGCGCGCCGAGGCGGTTGCCGGCCCGCTGCAGCAGCGAGTGGAACAGGTACTGCTGCGACTCGGCCCAGCGGGTGACCAGGTTGTCGTAGTTGCCGTAGATCTGCGGGCCGACCACGAACGCCACGTCCGGGTCGCGGAAGTAGCCGAGCAGCCGCTCGCCGAACGACGGCAGCGGCACGTGGTCCGGATCGACCGAGACGAACACGTCGTACTCGTCGCCGTGCGCGTCCATCCACGCGTTGTAGTTGCCGTGCTTGGTGCGGGCCTTGAAGGCGCCCGCCTCGGTGTTCCACCGGGCCACGCCCCGGCGGCTGAAGTGCCGTACGCCGGCGCTCGCGCACATTGCCCGGACCCGGTCGTCGTCGCCCTCGTCGAGCAGCCACACGTCCAGGTCGCCGCGGATGCGCCCGGCGGCCCGCAGGGTGCGTTCGACCATCGCGACCGGCTCCTTGCCGGGCACGATCGTGGTGAGGAACGCGACCCGCAGCCCGGGGTCCGGCGGGACCGGCACCGGGTCCCGGGCGCGCAGCGTGGCCAGGCCCAGCGTCGCCACGTTGATCAGGCGGAACAACTCGATGAGCGCGATCGTGGCGACCATCGCCGGGCCGAGTCCGCCGGCCGGGTCGGCGCGGGTGAGCAGCCAGCCGGCGAAGGTGGCCTCCACGGTGAACGCGAGGACGGCGATCAGGAGGCCGCGCGTGCGGCGGTGGCGGGTCAGCCGGCGCAGGCGGACCCGGTAGGGGCCGGGCGGGGCCGGGTCCGCGGGACCGGCGAGGCGGCTGAAGCTGTCGTAGTCGTAGGGCATCGTTCTCCTCTGTCACTGGGGGGAAGGTGGACAGACGGGACCGTCACGCTCAGCGCGCATTGTGATGGTTTGTCAATATGTGACCGGATTCGGTCACAGGGGGACACTATCCAGAAGCCGCGAAGCCTGGACATCCCCCGCACCCGATCGTGGAGCCGGGCGTACGGTGGCCCGCCGATCCCGTGCGGCCGGCAACCGGACGATCACCGTGCGTGCCGTCCACTTCGCGGTGAGTCGTTCACCTCGACGGGGGAGTGCGCCGAGGCCGTCCGGCGCGTTGTCCGGTTCCGCGGCTGGCGAGTCGGCCGGGAAACCGTCGAACCGATACGCGCCGTGATCCGTTTGCTTTGTCGAGGCGGACGAACGTGTCCCGCTCAAGAACCGACAAGGCGGTGGCGATGCTGATCCTGTTCCTGCTCATCCTGGTCCTGGCCGCCGCCTGCGCGCTCGCGGTGCGGGGAGTCCGCGCGGAGGTGCGCACGGCGACGGACCCGCTGCTCGTGCCCGAGTCGTTCTTCGCGCCGCAGAGCCTGGAGGGCGTGCTCTGCGGCCAGCTGATGGACGGCGGCATCACCCGCCGGCAGTACCTGCGCTCGATGGAGGGAATCGCCGCCCGCGACGAACAGCGGCACCCGCTGGTCGTCCCGTGGCACCTCGGAGCCGGCGAGGAGTGACCCGGCGCGAGAGGAACGTCGCGGATCGCTGTCGGGGCCGATCCGCGCCCGCTCCGGAGGGCCGGCAGCGCCCGGTCCCCCGGCGCAGCCCGCCGCCGGGGCCGGACCGGTCGCCGCGCGGCGGGCCGGCCGGCCGCGTGATTGACTCTCTGTCATGATCGGCGACTCCATCGACCCGGCCCGCCTGCAGGACGTCCTCGACGGGCGCTGGGCGCACATCCGGCAGGCGGTGCGCGACGAGCTCGGCAAGGCCGGGTTCACCGCGGTGCACGGCGAGACCGGCGACGAGGCGCGCGCCCGGATCAGCGCCGCGATCCGGCAGATCCCCACCGGCATCGGGGTGGCGTCGGCGTTCCCCAAGGCGTACGGCGGATCCGACGACCCCGGCGGCTCGGTCGTCGCGGCCGAGATGCTCGCGTACGCCGACCTGTCCCTGATGGTCAAGGCCGGCGTGCAGTGGGGGCTGTTCGGCGGCGCCGTGGTGGCCCTCGGCACGCGGCGCCACCACGACGCCTACCTGCGCGGCATCATCTCCACCGAGGTGATGGGCTGCTTCGCGATGACCGAGACCGGGCACGGCTCGGACGTGCAGAAACTGCGCACCACCTGCACGTACGACCCGCGGACGCAGACCTTCGACCTGCACACCCCGCACGAGGCGGCCCGCAAGGACTACATCGGCAACGCGGCCCGCGACGGCCGGATGGCGGTCGTCTTCGCCCAGCTGATCACCCAGGGCCGCGGCCGCGGGGTGCACGCCTGGCTGGTGCCGATCCGCGACGCCGACGGCAACCCGATGCCCGGGGTCACCCTGAGCGACGCCGGGCACAAGGCCGGCCTGCTCGGCGTGGACAACGGCCGGATCAGCTTCGACCACGTGAGCGTGCCCCGGGACATGCTGCTCGATCGATACGGCCAGGTCGCGCCGGACGGCACCTACTCCAGCCCGATCGAGAACGACACCCGCCGGTTCTTCACCATGCTCGGCACCCTGGTCCGCGGCCGGGTCACGGTGGGCGGAGCGGCGTCCGCGGCCACCCGCGCGGCGCTGACCATCGCGGTCCGGTACGGCGACACGCGCCGCCAGTTCGGCGTCCCCGGCGAGGACCGTGAGGTGGTCCTCAACGACTACCTCGCCCACCAGCGCAAGCTCCTGCCGGCGCTGGCCACGACGTACGCGTACGCGTTCGCCCAGGAGGAACTCGTCGGCACGCTCGCCGACGTGCAATCCGGCCCCGGCCCGGCCGACGAGCACCGGCAGCGCGAACTGGAGTCCCGGGCCGCCGGGCTGAAAGCGGCGCAGACCTGGCACGCCACCCGCACCATCCAGATGTGCCGGGAGGCCTGCGGCGGCGCCGGCTACCTGTCGGAGAACCGGCTGCCCGCGCTGAAGGCCGACACCGACGTCTTCACCACCTTCGAGGGCGACAACACGGTGCTGCTGCAGCTGGTCGCGAAGGGCCTGCTCACCGGCTACCGGGACGCGTTCGGCTCGCTGGACGGCTGGGGGCGGGCCACGTTCGTCGCCGAGCAGGTCCGCGAGATGGTGCTGGAGCGCACCGCCGCCCGCGGCCTCATCCAGCGCCTGGTCGCCGCGGTGCCCGGCCGCGACGACGAGGTCGCGGTGACCGACCGCGGCTGGCACCTGACCATGTTCGAGGACCGGGAGAAGCACGTACTGGACGGGGCCATCCGGCGCCTGCGCAGCGGCGCCGCGACCAAGAAGGATCGCCCGTTCGACATCTTCAACGACGTCCAGGACCATGTGCTGAAGGCGGCCACCGCGCACATCGACCGGATCACCCTGGAGGCGTTCGTCGCCGGCATCGAACGGGCCACCGACCCGGGCGCGAAGGCGCTGCTCGACCGGGTGTGCGACCTGTACGCGCTGACCACCATCGAGGCGGACCGGGCGTGGTACCTGGAGCACGGGCGCCTGACGCCGGCCCGCTCCAGGGCGATCACCGCGGTCGTCAACGACCTGCTCAAACAGCTGCGCCCGCACCTGTCGACGCTGGTCGACGCGTTCGCGATCCCGGACGCGTGGCTGAACGCGGCGATCCTGCGCGAGGAACCCGGACGCCAGGCGGCGATGGCCGAGGCGGACGCACGGCTCGCCCGCTGACCGCACCGCCCCCGGGCCGGGGCGGCGGCGGGTCGGGTCAGGTCTGCAGGTTCCCGGGGACCTGGCGGCCGTTCGAGCCGGTCGTCTCGGTGCCGGCGGCCAGCGCGGTGACGACCGCCCACGGCATCCGGTCGATCGGCGCCACGTCACCGGACTCGGCGAGCACCCGGTAGGCGGCCGACGCCGCGCGGATGGCGGCCAGCAGGGCGGTGAGCGGGTGCAGGACCAGGCGGACCCCGGCCGCGGCCAGATCCGCGTCGCTCAGGTCCGGACGGTACGGCGCCGCCTCGCTGCGCTCGACCACCAGCGGCACGCCGGGAAGAGCCCGGTGGACGGCGGTGAGCCCGGCCAGGTCCGGTACGCCGTCGGGACAGACCGCGGCGGCGCCGGCGTGCGCGTACGCCCGGCCGCGCTCGATCGTGCCGGCCACCCCGTCCACGGCGTACGCCCCGGTCCGGGCGATCACCGCCAGCTGCGGGACCTCCCCGGCCAGCGCCTCGATCGTGGCGGCGGCCAGGCCGGCGTCGACGAGCCCCGGACGTGCCGCACCCACCCGGTCGCGCAGGATCAGTCCGGCGATGCCGGCCCGGCTGTAGGCCAGCCCGGTCCACACCGCGTCCCGGGGGCTGCCGTAGCCGGTGTCCGCGTCGGCCAGCAGCGGAACCCCGTGCAGGGCCGGTTCCAGCGTGGACGCCCGGTCGGCGATCTGCGTCGTGGGAACGAGGCCCAGGTCGGGGCGGCCCAGCATGGTGGCGGAGACGGCGGCCGCGGACAGGTGCACCACCCCGTGCCCGGCGGCCACCGCGAGCGACGCGGTCAGCGGGTCGTGGACACCGGGCACGTGCGTGACCCGGTCGGCGGCGAGCAGCGCGCGTAGCACGGAAGCGGTCATGATCGCAGCCTGGCGCATCGGCGCGGCCGTGCGCTACTCCCCGCCAGTCGTCCGGGGAAAACTGCATCCTCGGCGCTGACCGGCCCGGGGGTGGCGCCTCGGGCCGGTGCCTCCGCAGGGTTGCGGACGAGCGGCCGGACGGTACGCTCACGCGATGTTCGACGAGGCGGTCGCGGTCACGGCGTTCCGCGCGGGAGCGGCCGCGCCGTCCGCCGGGCCCTGCGCGGCGGCGCCGAACTGGCCGCCTCGCCCCGGGGTCGATCACGCTGGCCGAGCCGCTGCCGCCGAGCACGTGCACGTGGAACGCCGCAGCCACCCCAGCGGCGAGTTCGAGATCCTGCTCGGCGCGCAGGTCGACCTGTTCGCCACCGGGCCGGTGCCGTCCGCCGAGCCGCTGTTCGACCGGCTCCTCGCCGCGCTCGACGAGGAGCCGCTGAGCCGGGCGGTGCACGCGCTGCGGTTCTTCACCGCCCACCAGGGCGGCCGGATGCTGACCAACGAGGTGTTCCGGGACGGCGAGCCGTGGGCGGCCGGGATGCGGGTGACCGCCGCGGCCGAGCCGCCGCTGCCCACCGGCCCGGTCGGGATGCGCGTCTTCGCCTTCCTCGCGCCGGTCGAAGAGACCGAGAGCGACACAACCCCATCGTCGAGGTAGAGCCAACGCAAGAGGGCAGTTGGGCAAGGATTGCAACTTGTCTCGAGCCGGACAGCCAGCCGATAGAATGTTGGGTGTACCTCCGGTCATTGGAGCAGGGGCAGATGTCATACGTCTATGAAAGACCCCATTGCTCAAGGACACGGTCAATGTCGATTAGCAGGTTCTGCCAACTTTGCAGTCGTGTGACGGGCCCGTTCCGATCAAGTCTCTCTAGTAGCTGTCTACGGTTCTGGTTGAAGCGGTTGGCTACGCGGTCGCGACGCCTGCCAGTCACTTCTGCAGATGAAAATTCCCTTGTACAGGCGCTCCGTCATCCTGAAATCCCCAGCGGTAGGGTGAGCTGAGCGCCCACGGGCGCAGTCAGATAGTAAACTACGTCAGCCGTGGTGAAAGTCGAGCGAGAGGGTGTCTCCCTCCAGGAGCCTGTATATGGGAGAAGCGTTAATGCTCGTGCGGTGTTGCTGGTCGTGACCTTGTGCTGTCTGACCTCGGCGAGCAGCAGATCGTCTGTATTGCAGAGTTGAACAACGCCCGGTGAATGGGTGTTGACGATGACTTGACGGAAAGGGTTGGTTGCGTCCGGAACTGCGGTCGGATCAACGGCTAGGTCACGAATCAGATCCAGCATGGCTGGCAGATTTGCCGGATGTATGCCATTCTCGGGTTCCTCCATGCAGATCAGGCCGACGAAACTCGGGTCTTCGAGTAGTACGCAGAGCGCCAAAAACCGAAGAGTTCCTTCGGAAAGTGCTCGCGCGGGCAGGCGCAATCCGCCTTTCTCTTGAAGGAACAGTGTGAACACCTCGCGCACTTGATCGAGTTCCACATGAATACCCTCGACGCCCACGCCGATGAGGTCTGACAGGCGTCCTGCGACGCGGGCGTACACGGCCTCCGGGTCAGCTCTGCCGGTGACCGGGTCCTTCTCATTCGCGATGCGAAACAGGGTGGCTGCCAAGTGCCTACCGTCAGTGGCTAGAGAGCGCGGGTCGATGAGGTTGTCGGGCGCGCGTAGCGCCGAGGGTTCGAGAGCAAGCCGTCGCCAACTTTGCATCTCGCGCCGGGCTGCCAGAATGGTCGGATAGTCGTTCGTGGTGACTGTGCTCAGCACAGTTCTTCCGGCTCGTGCTGCGGCTCGGGGTTGCGGCCTGCCGAAGCTGCCGCCATCGCCATGAACATTGATTACCGTGCCACTGTCGCGGTGTTCGGTGGACAGATATGCGCCGCCGCGGCGTTGTCCGACAAGAACGCTGTTCCGGAAGCTTCTGGCGTTGTGCTTGAAACGTAGGTGCTGAGCCGCTTCACCGCGATTTATATGCCTCAATCCCTCTTCGAGGAGGGTCAGTCTTCCGGTGCTGCCTTCTCCTTCTGGAGGTGAGTACCCCAGGGTTACCTCGTAGCGCAGGAAGGTGGTCGTTGCCTTGGCGGATGCACCGAGATCGTCCTCGACCTCGGCTGGGACAATCATTTCTGCAGCGAGTCGTATCTTCCGCTGGTGGTCCCGATATCCATCCCAGAAGAGGTCTCGGGGGTCGCTGCCTCGAATGCCTGAGGTGCTGCCCTGGTTTCCTAATGCCCCCCGCACTCGCTGCGATGCTTCAACCAGGGAGTCGCTGGCCAGATATGAAAGGAATTCAATGGCGTCGAAGACATTGGACTTTCCGATACCGTTGGCGCCGGCGATGCACGTAAAAGGGCCGAAATCGATGCGTACGTCGAGGAGGTTTTTGAAACCTTGAACCTCAAGCCGGGTGAGCATGGATGAATCTTACTCAACCGGTTCGGGTTGCACCCAGCGCGACGCGGACGAGGTCAGCGGGGTGCTCGGAGAACAATCTTCGTGCGGCGGTCATCCTGGCGAACAGGTCGTGCCATGCGACGTCTTGATTGAGGTGCGGCTACAGCGCCCGACCTGTTGTAGAGGCCCGGTCGGTCGCCTTCAAGAGCCAGCCGCGAGCCGCTCCTCCGTGGCGTACATGCCGGCGTAGCGTCCGCTGGCCGAGATCAGCTCGTCGTGGTTGCCGTGCTCCAGGATGCCGTCGTCGCCGACCACAATCATCCGGTCGTCGCCGACGGGTGGTGGACAGCCGCTGCGCGACAAGATAGCGATACGGCCGTTCAGCAGGCGCTGCGCTGAAACCTCGGCCCGTGATGCGGAACGCTTGTCCGAAGCGGACGGGGCTCGTCGATGCTCCCGGACGTCCGGGGTGGCCCGGGGCATCAACTCGCCGGACCGGACCCGGTCGTGGGACCGCAGGACATCCGCGGCTGACGAGATGGGCCGAGGAAACCCCGGCGCCGCCGGGGTTTCCTCCGATCTCGTCAGGCTCCCGCCAGCACCGCCGCGGGCCGCGGTAGCCCGTAGTGCTCGCGCAGCGTGCCGGTGGTGTACTCGGTGCGGAACAGGCCGCGCCGCTGCAGCAGCGGGACCACGTGCTCGACGAAGAGCTCCAGCCCGGCCGGCAGCACCGGCGCCATGATGTTGAAGCCGTCCGCGGCGCCGTTGTCGAACCAGTGCTGGATCGCGTCGGCCACCTGCTCCGGGGTGCCGGCGAAGGTGCGGTGCCCGCGCCCGCCGCCGAGCCGCCCGATCAGTTGTCGTACGGTCAGCCGCTCCCGCCGCGCCAGCTCCACGATCAGGGTGTACCGGCTCTTGGCGGCCTCGATCTCGTCCTCGGCGGGCAGGTCGTCCGGCAGCTCCCGGTCCAGGTGCAGATCGGCCGGGTCGACCCGCAGCGTCGTGGCGAGCTGGCGCAGCGCGTACTCCGGCCTGATCAGCCGGTCCAGCTCCTCCTCCAGGGCGAGGGCCTCGGCCTCGGTGGACCCGATCGCCGGGACGATGCCCGGCAGGATCTTGATGGTGTCCGGATCCCGGCCCTCGGCCAGCGCGCGCCGCTTGAGGTCGGCGTAGAACGCCTGCGCGTCGGCCAGGGTCTGCTGGGCGGTGAACACCGCGTCGGCGTACCTGGCGGCCAGCTCCCGGCCGTCGGCCGAGGACCCGGCCTGGACCAGCAGCGGGTGGCCCTGCGGCGGGCGGGGCACGTTCAGCGCCCCGGCCACCCGGAAGTACCGGCCCTCGTGCCCGGCCGGGTGGATCTTCGAGTCGTCGCCCCAGACGCCGTTCGCCTTGTCGCCCAGCGCCGCGTCGTCCTCCCAGCTGTCCCAGAGCTTGCGGGACACCTCGATGAACTCGGCGGCCCGCTCGTAGCGGTCCCGGTGCGCGGGCTGGTCGTCCAGGTTGAAGTTGCGCGCCGCGTCCGGCCCCGCCGTGGTCACCACGTTCCACCCGGCCCGGCCGCCGCTGATGTGGTCCAGCGAGGCGAACCGCCGGGCCAGGTTGTACGGCTCGTTGTAGCTGGTCGACGCGGTGGCGATGAGGCCGATGTGCTCGGTGGCGGTGGCCAGGGCGGTGAGCAGCACGGTCGGTTCCAGCCCGCCGGACGGCCGGCGCCCGATGCTGTTCCACAGCGCCGGGGTGTCGGCCAGGAACAGCGAGTCGAGCCGGCCGCGCTCGGCGATCCGGGCCAGCCGGACGTAGTGCTGGAGGTCCAGGTGCGCGAACGGGTCGCTCTCCGGCAGCCGCCAGGCCGCCTCGTGGTGACCGACCGTCATCAGGAACGCGTTCAGGTGCAGCTGCCGGGTCATTCGGACACCCCCAGGGCCTTGAGCAGTAGTTCGCGGGCCTCCTGGAAGCCCGGGTCACGCGGGGACCGCGACTCCGGCAGGCCGGGGCGCAGGTCCAGCGAGATGTGCCCGCCGTCCAGCACCACGATCCGGTCGGCGAGCTGCACCGCCTCGTCCACGTCGTGGGTCACCAGCAGCACCGCCGGCTGGTGCCGTTTGCACAGCGCGCGCAGCAGGTCGTGCATACGGATCCGGGTGAGCGCGTCCAGCGCGCCGAACGGCTCGTCGGCCAGCAGCAGCTCCGGGTCGCCGACCAGCGAGCGGGCCAGCGCGACGCGCTGCTGCTCGCCGCCGGAGAGCTGGTTGGGCCAGGCGCGTTCGCGTCCGGCCAGGCCCACCTCGGCCAGTGCCTCGACGCCGCGCTGCCGGGCGTCCGGCGCGCGCAGCCCCAGGATCACGTTGTCCAGCACGCGGCGCCAGGGCAGCAGCCGCGAGTCCTGGAAGACCACCGACACCCGGCCGGGGATCCGCAGCTCGCCGGAGCCGGCCACCTCGTGGTCCAGGCCGGCCAGGGCGCGCAGCAGGGTGCTCTTGCCGGAGCCGCTGCGCCCGAGCAGGGCGACGAACTCGCCGGGCGCGATGTCCAGGTCGATCCGGTCCAGGACGGTCTTGGCGCCGAAGCGCCGGGTGAGCTGTTCGATCCGGACGCCGCCGGTCAGCTGGTCAGCGTGCGCCGCCATCCCAGCACCCTCCGTTCGGTGAAGCGGACCAGGGCGTCCGAGGCGAATCCGAAGATGCCGTAGACGACCAGGCCGACGACGATGATGTCGGTCTGCGCGTAGAGCTGGGCCTGGGACATCATGTAGCCCACGCCGGAGAGCGCGTTGATCTGCTCGACGGTGATCAGGATCAGCCAGGAGGCGGTCACGGCCAGGCGCAGCCCGACGAAGAAGCCGGGCAGCGCCCCGGGGAAGACCACGTGGCGCAGGAACTCCCAGCGGGAGTAGTTCTGGACCTGGGCGAGCTCGACGTAACGCTGGTCGATGCCGGTCAGACCGGCGAACACCTGGATGTACATGTAGACCGCGACCGCGACCGCGATGATGGTGATCTTGAAGCCTTCGTTGATCCCCAGCCAGAGGATCAGCAGCGGGATCAGGCCGATCGTCGGGATGGCCAGCTTGATCCGCATCGGCCCGTCGATCAGCGCCTCGCCGATCCGGCTGGTGCCGGCCAGCAGCGCCAGCGCGGTGCCGATGACCGCGCCGATCAGGAAACCGGAGACCGCCCGCTCCAGCGAGGCGAGGATGTTGTCCTGCAGCGCGCCGGTGGAGATCAGGTCGGCGGCGGTGCCGGCCACCGTCCACGGCGCGGAGAGCTTGCGCGGGTCGAGCAGCCCGGTCGCGGAGGCGGCCGCCCAGATCGCGACGAGCAGGGCGGGGCCGAGCAGGCGGCCGTACGGGATGGGCCGGCCCGGTCCCAGCCGGCGCCGCGCCCGGCGCGCCGGTGACGCGGGGGAGCGGGGCCGGGTGGCGACGGAGAGCGTCTCGGTGGCCATGGTCACTCCTGGTACTCGGCGGGCACCGCGTCCGCGGCGATGGTCTCGAAACGCCGGTCGAACAGCTTCTCGGCGTCGATCGGCTTGATGAAGCCGCCCTCCACCAGCAGGTCGGCGGACTCCTTCTGCCAGGCCACCGCCTTGTCCCAGCGGCGCGGGAAGTGCGGCTTGTGTTCGGTGGCGCCGATCCGCTGGGCGTCGGCCGCCGAGACGCCCTGGTCCTTGACGTAGTACGCGTCCAGCCACTTCTTCTGGTTCTCCCAGCGCCACACCGTGGATCTGGCCCAGATCGGGATGAACGCGCGGATCGCGGCGACCTTGGCCGAGTCGGCGAGCACCTCGCCCGGGGCCCAGAGGATGGTCAGGTAGTCCACCGCGGTCATCGGGAACTGGGTGGCGCCGTCCTTGCCGTACTCGCTGAGGTACTTGGTGATCGACGGCTCGTACAGCGGCGCCACGTCGATCTGCTTGCTCTGCAGGGCGACCAGGAACTTGGTGCTGGGCAGGGCGACCAGCTCCACGTCCTTGGGCGTCAGGCCCTGCTCCTTGAGGGTGCGCAGGACCACCAGGCCCTGCGCCTGGCCCTGCGAGAAGCCGATCTTCTTGCCGCGCAGGTCGGTGATGCCGGCCACCGGGTTGCCCGGCGCGGTGACGTAGGTGTACTGCGGCTCCTTCTTGGTCTGCACCGCCACGATCCGGGCGTCCACGTTGATCGCGGCGGCCTGGATCGGCGGGATGCCGGCGTTGGCGGCCAGGTCGATCGAGCGGGCCCGGAAGCCCTGGATCACGTCCGGGCCGGCGGAGATGTTCGGCCAGTCCTTGACCTTGAAGGGCAGCTTGTCGATCTCGCCGGCGGCCTGCAGGGCCACCTGGGTGGTGTGGATCGAGATGACCAGCTCGGTCGCCGGGTCGACGGTGGTCGGCAGCGGGTCGGAGGCGGTCAGGTTCGCGGCGGCGGCGTCGTCGCCGCCGCATCCGGCCAGGCCGAGCGCGGTCACCCCGAGGAGCCCGCCCAGCAGCGTTCGGCGGTTCAGTGTCGGACCTGTCATCTGCTTCCCCTCAACGAACGGCGGAGGCGGCGACGTTGCGTATCCGCGGCGTGACGATCGCCGATGAATATACATTGCCTATCGGGTTTATAGGTTTTAACGAGTCGTGACGGTTTCCTTGCCCGCTGTGCCGGATCGGCGCACGATGATCGGCGGGCCGGGTCACAGGCGACGAAGCGGAGGAATCATGCCGACGGCCGGACATGGCCGGAACAGCCGTGATGCGCCCCCGGCCGCGGATGGCCGGGAGGCCGAGCGGTTCCGCGAGCAGGCGCGCCGCGACCCGCTCACCGGGCTGCGCCACCGCCGCTACGTCGACGAGCAGCTGCCCGGCCTGACCGAGCACGCCACCCGCACCGGGGCGCCGCTGCTCCACCTGGACCACTTCAAGGCGCTCACCGGCCGGTGCACGCACGAGGCCGGCGACCGGGCGCCGAGCGAGGCGGCCCGGCTGCTGATCGAGGCGGAACCGGCGGACGGGTTCGCGACCCGCTGCGGCGCGAGGAGCTCCTGCTGGTGTGGGGCGCCGGCCGGTGCCGAAGGGCGCGTCAGGCCGGGCCGGGCTCGCCGTTGCGCCAGTGCCGCCGGCACAGCACCCGGTAGGACACCGCGGAGGTCTCGGTGGTGTCGCCGACCGCCACCTGCGCGCCGGCCCGCGCCACCCGGCCGTCCACGATGCGCGCGTTCTGCCGGCCCGGTCGCCCGCACCAGCACGTCACCTCGACCTGCAACGGCACGATCACGTCGGCCAGCTCGACCAGCCGCTGCGCGCCCGGGAACAGCCGGGACAGGAAATCCGTGGTGATCGCGTAGCAGTCGATGTCGACGCCCAGCTCGTCGGCCGCCCAGGCCAGCTGCTCGACCTGGGCCGGGCTGAGGAACTGCGCCTCGTCGGCGATCACGAAACCGCCGGCCGGGACCCGCTCGGTGACCAGCCGGACCAGGTCCATCTCCGGGTGCACCTCGATGGCGTCCGCGGCCACTCCCAGCCGGGACGACATGATCCCCTCGCCGGCCCGATCCTGGATGGTCAGCAGCACCCCGGGCCGACCGGCCTGGCGGCGGTTGAACGCGTTCTGCAGGGCCAGCGTGCTCTTGCCGGAACCCATCCGGCCGGTGAACAGGGTCAGCGTCCCGAAGACCGGGGCCAGCGCCGGCTGCCGAGCGGCGAGAACGGGCGCGGCGGTGACCGGCATCAATCGGGGCCTCTTTCTCTGCGGGGCGGGGCCGGTACACGCTACCTGGTCACCGAACTTTTGGTTACCGCCGGTCGACGGTCAGGTTCGAGACACCCGACGAAGAATCAATGCCGGAACGGCCGGTCGCGGCGGCCCGACCGGACCAGACCGGCGCCGCCGGACCGGCCGGGCGGCCCGGCGGTGACCACGTCGAGCACCGTCTGCGCCCGGTCGGCGACCGGGACGCCACCCGGCCGGTGAGGGGACGCCACCCGGCCGGCGGGCGGGCCGCCGTGGAGCGCCGTGCTGCGCCGGCCCCGCGCTCAGTCCCGGACGCCGAGGGGCTTCCGCTCCGCCTTGCCGTCCAGGGTGGCCTGGTCGCCGGTCTCCGCCGGGTTCTGCACCGGCCGGCCCTCGGCCGCCGTCGTGCTGGCCTGCGGCCGGCTCTCGGTGGCCGCCGCGCGGTCGCGCTCGAACGGATCGCCGTACGCCCGGATCGCGCGCCGCGCGAACGCCTGCTGCTGCGTCGCCACCCGCTCGGAGCGCCCGCGCCCGACGAAGCTGACCGCCCAGTGCAGCACCGCGGTCACCCGGTTCTTGAAGCCGACCAGGTAGAACAGGTGCACCGCGACCCACACCACCCAGGCCAGGAAGCCGGACATGTGCAGCTTGCCGATGCTGGCCACCGCGGAGAACCGGGAGATGGTCGCCAGGCTGCCCTTGTCGAAGTACTTGAACGGCTGCCCGGACTCCTTGCCGGCCAGCCGCCGGCTGATCTGGTCGGCGGCGTGCCGGCCGCTCTGGATGGCCACCTGCGCCACGCCGGGCAGCGGCCGCCCGTCCGGACCGGCCAGGTTCATCATGTCGCCGAGCACGAAGATCTCCGGGTGTCCGGCCAGCGTGGTGTCCTTCTCCACGAGCACCCGCCCGGCCCGGTCGGTCTGCGCCCCGGTCGACTCGGCCAGCTTGCGCGCCAGCGGCGGCGCGGCCACCCCGGCCGCCCACACCTTGGTCATCGACGGGATGCGGTGCCGGCCGGTCGCGTCCTCGACCTCGATGCTCGTCGAGTCGACGCCGACCACCTTGGTGTTCAGCTTGACCTCGACGCCGAGCTTCTCCAGCTGCCGCTGGGCGCCGGCGGAGAGGTGATCGCCGAACGTGTTGAGCACCGCCCCGATCGCGTCGACCAGGATGATGCGCGCCGTGCGCGGGTCGATGTGCCGGTACTGCCCGGGCAGGGTGCGGTGGGCCAGCTCGGCGATCTGCCCGGCCAGCTCGGTGCCGGTCGGGCCGGCGCCGACCACCACGAAGGTCAGCCACCGCTGCACCGCCTCCGGGTCGGTCTGCAGGTCGGCCACCTCGAACGCGCCGAAGATGCGGGCGCGCAGCTCCAGGGCGTCGTCGATGCTCTTCATGCCGGGCGCGTGGTCGGCGAAATGGTCGTTGCCGAAGTACGACTGCGAGGCGCCGGCCGCGACGATCAGCGTGTCGTACTCGACGGTGTAGTCGATGCCCGGCCCGGCCACCGAGACGATCTTCCGCTCGGTGTCGACGTCCTGCACCCAGCCCAGGCGGACGTCCACGTTCTTCTGCCGCTTCAGGACCTCGCGGATCGGCGGGGCGACCTCGCCCTCGGACAGGATGCCGGTCGCCACCTGGTAGAGCAGCGGCTGGAAGAGGTGGTACGCCGTGCCGTTGATGAGAGTGATGTCCACCGGAGCCTTGCGCAGCGCCTTGATCGCGAAGAGTCCGGCGAAACCGGCTCCCACCACGACCACGCGATGACGGCGGCTTGCCTGAGTCATTGCCTGCTCCCGTCCCAGTCTGTGCGCTCAGTACAGCGCACTTCCGGATACCCGAATGCCGTGAAAATGACCACTCACGTGCGCATTCTCACCGAGTGAGGCTGAGCGGGCACTGAGCGCGGTGGCGCAGCGGCGGCCGCGGGCGGCGCCACGCCGGCTCCGGACGGTGGCGGCGCCGAAGCCTCCGGGCCGGGCGCGGCCGGGGTCCCGCCGGTCGCCGGTCCGCCATCGGATCGATCGACGTGACGCTGCCGAGGTAGGTTACCGGGGCCCGGTCCGATCGAAGGGGGACGCGTGACCACGCCCGTGCAACGACCGCAACCGGTGGGGAACGTTCCCGCCGGCGCCGCCGCGTTCACCGCGCGGGAGCGCTGGGTGCTGCTGCTCGCCAGCGTCTGGCTGGTGATCGGGCTGCAACTCGACGCGTACGCGCATGCCACCACGCCGGAGCTGGAGACGTTCTGGACCCCGTGGCACGGCGTGCTCTACTCGGGCATCGCGGCGTGCGGTTTCACCCTGCTCGGGATCCTGCGGCCGCGGCTGCCGGCGATCCCGACGTACCGGAGCCTGCTCGCCCTGCCCAACGCCCTGCGCATCCCGCTGGCCGGCATGGCGGCGCTGCTGGCCGGCGGTGGCATGGACACGCTCTGGCACAACCTCTTCGGCATCGAGAAGCGGCTCGAGATCTTCGTCAGCCCCAGCCACGAACTGATCATCCTGGGCATGGTCCTGGTCGCGATGGGCCCGGCGCTGATGCTGGCCACCGCCCCCGGCCGCACCCTCGGCGCGGGCGGCGCCGTGCTGGTCACCGTCGCCGCGCTGTTCGCCGTGCTCCCGCTGCACATCTACTCGCTGCACGCCACCGCCCTCGGCATCCGGCACCTCGGCAGCGGCGGCGAGGACCCGCTGGTCTTCTCCACCGACGCCCAGCTGGTGCACGGCTACCTGGTCAGTACCGTTCTGCTGCTGGCGCCGATCGTGCTCATCGGCCGCCGCTGGCGTCTGCCGGTCGGCCTGCCGGCCACGCTGGTCGCGGTCCCGGCCCTGCTCATGCACCTGATGTTCGACTCCGACGCGCCGTGGTGGCCGCAGCTGACCGTGGCGCTGGCCGCGCCGGTGACCGAGCTGGCGCTGCGGGTGGCGAACCGGATGGCGACGCTGCCGGTCAACGGGCGGTGGATCGCGCTCGGGCTGATCGCCCCGCCCGTGGTGTGGGGCGCGGTGCTGCTGGTGGGGCAGATCCGCACCGGGTCGGTGGGCTGGAACGTGCACATGGTCAGCGGCCTGCTCACCCTGACCGCGTTCGCCGGAGCGGCGACGGTCCTGGTCACCCGCAGCATCCAGAACCTGCGGCCGGAGTGACCCGGATCGGTCCCGGCGCCCCGCGCGCGGCGGCGCCGGACACGCCCGCGGCCGTCCGCCGGTCCCCGGCCGGGCCGGTGCGGCCGGCCGGGCTGCGGCGAGCGGCGGTGCTGGTCGCGGTGGCCGGGGTGGTGGTGCTGGGCGCGGCCGGGCCGGCCGCGGCGCACGCCGGTGGGCTGGTCGCGACGAACGCGAGCAGCCGGGTGGTGGCCATCACACCGGCGGTCCCGGGCCTGCGGGTGCTCGCGATCGAGGACGGCGCGAAGCTGCGGCTGACCAACGACACCGGCGGCCCGGTCACGGTCCGGGGTGGCGGCGGCGCCGGAACACCGGCCACCGTCGCCACTGGCAATGAGCTGACCTGGGCGGACTCCCGGTCGACGCCGGAGGGCAGGAGGATCCCACCCGGACGTACGGCGGACTGGTCACTCACCGTCGAGGCCGGCGGCACCGCCGTGACGGTCACCGGCGTCCTCACCGGCGAGCGCCCGCCGAACCCGCTGCCCTGGTGGGCGCTGGCTATCGTGGCGGCCGTGGCCGTACCCGTGATCGTCCGCCGCCTGCGCCGCGCCGACGTGCTGCTGGCCGTGTCCGGCGTGATCGCGATGGCCGCGTCGGCCGCGCACGTCACCGGGTCCACCCTGGCGGTGGAGTCGGCGCCGTTCGCCGGCACCTTCCTCAGCGCCGCCGGGATCAACCTGCTGAGCTGGCCGCTGATCCTGGGCGGCGCGGTCACCGCCTGGCGCGGCCGGCCCGCCGGTCTGCTCGCGGTCTGCGCGGGCGCCGCGCTGACGGCGGTGTTCGTCCTGCCGGACGTGACGTCGTTCCACCGGGCGGTGCTGCCGTTCGCCGGCCCGGCGGCGGCCGAGCGGGCGCTGGTCGTGCTGGCCCTGGGCCTGGGCGCCGGGGTGGCGCTGGCCGGGGCGCCGGTGCTGCGCACGCTCGCGCAGCGTGCCGCCGCGCCGGTGACCGTGGAGCGCGGATGAGCGTGCTCGTCAGGGAGGGGACATGCGAGTGCTGACCGGGCTCGTCCTGCTGGTGTCGTCGGCCGCCTTCACGGTGCCGGCGCTGCTCGGGATGACCACGCTGCTGTCGGCGCCGAGCCTGCTGTCGGCCCCGGCGCTGTTCGCGGCGTTCGTGCTGGTGGTGTCCTCGGCGTCGATCGCGGTCTTCGCCCAGCTGGCGATGCTGGCGCTGACCCGCCGCCGACCGGTCCGCCCCGACCCGCCCGCGCCGGCCGGTGCGCCCCTCGCCGGGCACTCCGAGCCGCTCCCTCCCGGCCCGGCCGCTCTTCAGCGGCGGACGCTGCGCACCGTCCCGTTCCTGATGGCGGCGCTCGCGCTGCTGCCCGGTTGCGCCTCGGCGCCGGCCGCGCAGGCCGCGTCCCCGGCCGCGTGCGGACCGGCCGCCCGCGACCAGGTGCGGGCGGACGCGGCGCTGCGCGAGGGCCGGGCGCAACCGGCGCCGCGGCGGGTCAGCGTGCCGCTGGGCAGCCAGGTCCGGCTGGGCATCTCCGCCGACACCGCGGCCGACATCCACGTGCACGGCTACGACCTGCGATACCCGGTCCAGCCCGGCCAGCCGGCGTGCGTCGTCTTCGTCGCCTCCCGGCCCGGGCTGTTCGACGTGGAGGCGCACCCGGACATCCTGCTGCTGCAGCTCGAAGTGAAGTGAGCCGCGGCGTGCCGCTCGCGCACGGCGTCGGCGGCTCCGCCGACCTCCCGCTGCCGCTCGACCTGGTGTTGCAGGCCGGGGCCGCCACCGTCGTGCTGTCCTTCCTGATCGCCGCGGCGGTGTGGACCAGACCACGGCTGGCCGGCCACCCGCAGCGGCCGGTGCGCACCGCCGGCAAGCTGCCGGGGCTGCGGATGCTCGTCCTGGTGGCGTCGCTCTACCTGGTCGCCGACGCGCTGGCCGGTCCGCGGAGCGCGGCGAACCCGGCGGCCCACGCGCTGTTCGTGTGGCTGTGGGTGGGCCTGGTGCCGCTCAGCGCCCTGTGCGGACCGGTGTGGCGGGCGGTCAACCCGCTGCGGACGGTGTTCCGGCTGCTGCGGCTGCCGCGCGCCGGTCTGCGCCCGGGGCCCGGGGCGGGTGTCTGGCCGGGCGTGCTGTGGCTGCTGGCGTTCGTCTGGTTCGAGCTGGTCGCCCCGCACCGGACCGACCCGGTGGTGGTCGGGTGCGCGCTGCTGGGGTACGCGGCCGCGCAGCTGGCGATGGCGGTCCTGCGCGGGGAGGAGTGGTTCGCCCGGGGTGACTGCTTCGAGGTGTACTCCGAACTCGCCGGGCGGCTCAGCCCACTGCGCCGGCGTACCCCGTTGAGCGGCCTCGCCGCCCCCTTCCCGGCGGCGTACCGGGGCGCGGCCGGGCCGGCGGCGTTCGTCGCGGTCTGGTGGGGCTCGACGGTCTTCGACAGCGCGTCGGGCTCCCCGGCGTGGGCCGGGTTCGTGCAGCGGACCGGGCACCCGGCGCTGTCCGCCACCGTCGCGTTGACGCTGGTCTGCGCGGGCGTGTTCCTGGCCGTCCGCAAGGCGGCCCGCGGCCTGGACGTGACCGCCTCGCTGATCCCGGTCGCGGCCGGCTACACCCTGGCCCACTACCTGTCGCTGCTGGTCGTCGAGGGCCCGCGCGGGCTGCTGCTGGTGATCCAGCAGTGGGGCCTGGCTCCGGGCGCGGCCTGGGCCGTGGTCCCGCTCCCGCCGGTGATCGCCGGAGCGCAGGTCACCCTGATCCTGCTCGGTCACGTGCTCGGGGTGATCGTGGCGCACGACGCCGCTCTGGCCGCCGGCGCCCGGGTGACGGCCGGGGCGCCCGGTCCGGCGGCCCGCCCGATGCTGGCCACCCTCGCCGACGAGCTGCCGCTGGTGCTGTTCATGATCGGGTGTACCTGGACGGGGTTGTTGCTGCTCTTCGTCCGCTGAGTGCTTACTGTCCGTGTTATCGCTGGTCAGGGCGGGGTACTCGACGATCATGGGCGAGACCGACAACGGCCTGACCGCGCGCCGCACGCTCGTCGTGCTGGGACTGCTGCTGGCCACAGGCGCGGTGCTGTTCATCGGGTACGAGGCCCGCCGGGTGCTGACCTGGATCGTGATAGCCGGGTTCTTCGCGGTGGCGCTGCACCCCGCGGTGAACTGGACGACCCGTCGGGTGGCCTTCTGCAAACGCTGGCTGGCCACGCTGCTGGTCTTCCTGACGGCGTTCGCGGCGCTGGCGGCCCTGGTCACGGTGTTCGTCGTGCCGCTGGCCCGGGAGGGCAGCCGGGTGGTCGCCGACTTCCCGGCGATCGTCGAGGATCTGCGCAACGGCCGGGGGCCGGCGGGCAACCTGATCGAACGGTTCCACGTGCTGCAGTACGCGCAGGACAACGCCGACCGCATCCGCGAGTACGCCACCGGCCTGGGCGCGCCGACGCTGGCGTTCCTGCAGTCGATGGCGACCGGCGTGGCCGGGATCGCCACCATCTTCGTGCTGTCGTACCTGATGGTGCTGGAAGCGCCGAAGATCGCCGACGGGTTCCTGGCCCTGTTCCCGCAGCGGCGTGCCGAGCACATCCGGCGCGTCGGTCACGACTGCGCCCGCACGGTCACCGGCTACCTCACCGGGAACCTGCTGATCAGCGCGATCTGCGGGACGCTGACGTACGGCGTGCTGCTGCTGACCGGGGTCCCGTACGCGGGTCTGATCGCCCTGTTCGTCGGCCTCGCCGACCTGATCCCGCTGGTCGGCGCCACCCTCGGTGCGATCGTCGCGACCGGCGCCGCCTTCGTCGAGTCGATGACCGCGGGCCTGGTCGTGCTCGGCTTCTTCGTGCTCTACCAGCAGGTGGAGAACCACCTGCTACAGCCGCTGATCTTCGCCCGGACGGTGCAGCTGAACCCGCTGACCGTGCTGGTCGCGATCCTCATCGCGGTGGAACTGGCCGGCATTCTCGGCGCGCTGCTGGCGATCCCGGTGGCCGGGATCCTGCAGATCCTGGCCCGGGACATCTGGGACAGCCGGCGCGGCCGGCTCAAGGCCGAACCCACCGTCGGCGAGGAGCGGATGCCGGTGACCGCGGCCAGCGGCGACCGGGACGCCGGGCGGGCTGCCGCGGCCGGGGCGGTCGACACCGCTGCCGCGTACGCCCGCAGCCCCGCCGCCGGGTCCGGCGCCGCGCCGACCGGCGGGCCGGAGGGCGCGGCACCCGCCCCGGTCGGCGGGTCGCAGGCCGCGCCGCCCGGAGCGGCGCGCCACTGAACGGCGCCGGCGCGGCGAGGTTCAGCGCGGGAGCACCCACGCCGGCACCCAGCTTCCCGGAACGTCCTGGTCGGCCGTCGTGGCGGCCAGGTGGGCGCGGAGCGTGGCCAGCGCCGGATGCGGGTTGTCGCGACGCCACAGCAGCGAGTGCGGGTAGACGGGCGTCGGGCCGGTCACCGGGATGCGGCGCAGGCCGTGACCGGCCGGCCAGACCAGGCGGGTCCGCTCACCGAGGAAGGTGGCCAGCGCCGGGGTGTCGGCGACCGTGTCCAGCAGCGCATCCGAGCCGAAGTTGGGGCCGGTCGCCTCGATGGTGAGGCCGAACTCGGCGGCGAGGGCGTCGTAGTAGGCGGCCCACTCGGTGCCGGGGACGATGCCCGGCATCCAGATCCGGTGCCCGGCGAGCTGCGCCAGGGTCACCGACCGGGCCGCCGCCAGCGCGTGGGCCGGGCCGGTGAGCAGCTGCAGCGGCTCGTCCAGCACCCGGACGGCGGCGACGTCCGGCGGAAGGGGCCGGTCCGGCATCGCGACGGCGCGGAAGGACGCGTCGATGGCGCCGGACCGGATGGCGGCGACCGCGGTCTCGACGTCGAACAGCTTGAGCACGTCGAGTTCGGCCTCCGGGTGCGCGCGGTGGAAGTCGCGCAGCAGGCCGGACGTCGCCAGGCGTGACGCGATCACGTCGACGCGCAGCGGGCGGCGCTCCGGGCGTACCGACGCGAGCGCGCGCTCGGCCACCCGGAGCAGCTCGCGCGCATGGGGCAGGAGGGCCTGCCCGTCGATGGTCAGCTCGGCGCCGCGTGGGGTGCGGGTGAACAACCGTACGCCGAGGTTGCGCTCCAGCGCGGCGATGCGCTTGGACACGGCCTGCTGGGTGATCGCCAGCTCGGCGGCGGTCTCCTGGAACCGGCCCGCCTCGGCGGCGGCGACGAAGGTACGCACGGCGTCCACATCCATGCCGGCAGACCTTACCGGTACAACCGTGAGTTGTGAGTTGTCGGTGTCGTGGTTGTTTGATCCGCACGGTTGCCGCCTGTTTGGATCCGACCGGACAACGTCAGGTTGTCCACGGATGGCGGGAGGGCGGCGGGACATGGTGGCCGGCGACGGGTGGATGCGGCGGTTCCGGTGGCTCTGGGCGGCGTACACGGTGAGCACGTTCGGCACGTGGCTCGGGTTCGGGGCGTTCCCGTTGATCGCGATCCTGGTGCTGCACGCCGGACCGGTGCAGGTGTCGCTGCTGGCGGCGGTGGGGCCGGCCGCCGGTGCGCTCGTCGCGGCGCCGCTCGGCCCGTGGGTGGAGCGGTGCCGCAAACGTTCGGTGATGGTGGCGATGGACCTGGTCCGGTTCGCCGCGCTGGCCGGTGTCCCGGCCGCGTACGCCCTGGGCCGGCTCACCCTCACGCACCTGGTGGTCGTGTCGGTGGTCACCGCCGCGGCCGACATCGCCTTCAGTGCGGCCGGAGGCGCGTACCTGAAAGCGCTGGTGCCGCCGGCCGGCCTGCTCGTGGCGAACAGTCGGTTCGAGGCCACCGCGTGGACCGCCACCATGATCGGGCCACCGCTCGGCAACGCCGCGATCGGACGGTTCGGCCCGGTGACGACCGTGCTGGTCGACGCGATCAGCTACCTGCTCTCGGCGGTGGGCCTGGCCGCGCTCGGCGGCCGGGAGCCGCGCCCGGCGGCCACCGGTGGCCGGCGGCGCGGGGCCGGCGACCTGCTCGACGGCTGGCGCCACCTCCTGACCCACCCGCAGCTGCGCCCGCTGCTCTTCAACACGGTGCTGGTCAACGGCCTGATCATGGCGACCGCGCCGCTGGTCGCCGTGCTCATGCTCGACCGGCTCGGCTTCGCGCCCTGGCAGTACGGCCTCGCCTTCGCGGCGCCGTGCGTCGGCGGCCTGATCGGCTCCCGGCTGGCCGGCCCGCTCGTCGCCCGGTTCGGGCGGCACCGGGTCCTGCTGGCCGCCGGGACGCTGCGCGCGTGCTGGTCGGTCCCGCTGGCCTTCGTCGGCTCCGGCGCCGCCGGGCTCGGACTGGTCATCGCGGTGCAGTTCGGCCTGGTCACCTGCATGGGCGTGGCCAACCCGGTGATCGCCACCTACCGGCTCGACCGGACCGCGGCGGATCGGGTCGCCCGCACGCTGTCCGCCTGGTCGGTCACGAACAACCTCACCGTCGCCGGCCTGACCGCGCTGTGGGGTCTGCTGGCCGCCCTCACCGGCCCGCGGGCCGCGATCGTGGTGGCCGGCGTTGCGCTGCTGGCCACGCCGCTGCTGCTGCCCCGGGAGGACCCCGCGCGGACGGAGACGCGGCTGCCGCAGGCGTGACGGCGGGGCGCGGGTGCGCGCCCGCGGGCGGGGGCGGGGGCGCGGTTGCCGGCAGCGTGCCGGCGGGGTGGGGGCGGGGGCGCGGTTGCCGGCAGCGTGCCGGCGGGGTGGGGGTGGGGCGCGGTTGCCGGCAGCGTGCCGGCGGGGCGCGAGTGGCCCGCCCGCGGGTGGGGCGCGGTTGCCGGGCAGCGTTCCCGGGGGCCCCGGGAGGCTCGTCCGATCGGGCGGTTCCGGCCGCGATTCGTACATTTGATCTAATCATGCGGTAGGGTGCCGACATGAGCGTCGATGCCGGTGACGGCGAGTCCCCGCCGCGGATTACCGCCAAGCAGCAGCGCATCCTCGCGGTGATCCGCGAATCGGTGCGGGAGCGCGGCTTCCCGCCCACCGTGCGCGAGATCGGGGCGGCGGTCGGTCTGGTCTCGCCGTCCTCGGTGGCACATCACCTCAAGGTGCTGGAGCGGCACGGGCTGCTGCGACGGCAGCCGCACGGGTCCCGCGCCGTCGACGTGCGCGAGCCGGTCACGCCGGATCCGGCGGTCACCATCCCGCTGCTCGGCCAGATCGCCGCCGGCGCGCCGATCCTGGCCGAGGAGCACGTCGCGGACCACCTGACGGTCTCCACCGGGATGGTCGGGCACGGCACCCTGTTCGCCCTCACCGTCAAGGGCGACTCCATGATCGACGCGGCCATCTGCGACGGCGACGTGGTCGTGGTCCGCCAGCAACCGGTCGCGGAGAACGGCGAGATCGTCGCCGCCATGATCGACGGCGAGGCCACGGTCAAGACGTTCCAGCGGCGCAACGGGCGCGTCGAGCTGATCCCGCAGAACCCGGCCTACACGGTGATCCCCGGCGACGAGGCGGTCATCCTGGGCAAGGTCGTCTCGGTGATCCGCCGTCTCTGACGGCCCCTCGCCGTCCGCCGTCTCTGGCGGCCCGTCGCCCCTCGCCGTCCGCCGTCTCTGGCGGCCCGTCGCCCCTCGCCGTCCGCCGTCTCTGGCGGCCCGCCGCCCCTCGCCGTCCGCGGTCTCGGGCGGCGGTTGGTTCCCCATACCCGTGGTCTCCGCCGGCCCTTTTCCCCACGTCCGCGGTCTCCGGCGGACCGCCGGGCCGCGCCCTGCGCTGCCGCGGGACTTGCGCCGGTGGCAACCGGCGCGGGCTAGCATGGCAGGCGAAGAGGACGTCGAGCTGTTGCCCCGCCACGCCGAACGCATCCCCCCTGTGCCGGTCCGGGCACGGTGACGCGCAGCTATGGGCGGTGGGGGATGGTTGCCGATAAGCACGCCGTGCTGCTGTCCGCGCCCGATGTCGGCCGCCTGGAGCAGGAGTACGTCATGGCGGCCATGCGTTCCGGCTGGGTCGCACCGGCGGGTCCGGACCTCGACCTGTTCGAACGGGAGATCGCCGACCGGGTCGGGGTGCCGCACGCGGTCGCCGTCAACTCCGGCACCGCCGCGCTGCATCTGGCGCTGCTCGGGATCGGCGCCGGCCCGGGCGATGTCGTGGTCGTGCCCACCCTCACATTCGTGGCCACGGCCAACGCGGTCGTCTACACCGGTGCGACACCGATCTTCGCCGACTGCGACGTGACCACCGGCAACCTCGACGCCGACCTGCTGTCCGGCCTGCTCGCCGACCTGCGCGCCGAGGGGGCCCGGGTGCGGGCGGTGCTGGCCGTGGACCTGTTCGGCAGTTGTGCCGACTACGAGCGGATCGTTCCGCTCGCCGACCGGTACGGCATCCCGGTGATCGAGGACGCCGCGGAGTCGCTCGGCGCCGTGCGCCAGGGCCGGCCGGCCGGCTCGTTCGGCCGGGCGGCGGCGCTGTCGTTCAACGGCAACAAGGTCATGACCACCTCCGGTGGCGGCATGCTGCTCACCGCCGACGCCGGGCTGGCGCGGCGGGCACGTCATCTGGCCGGCCAGGCACGGCTGCCGGTGTCGCACTACGAGCATGACGAGACCGGCTTCAACTACCGGTTGAGCAATCTGCTGGCCGCGCTGGGCCGGGCGCAGCTGCGCCGGCTGGACGAGATGATCGAGCGCCGCCGGGCGCTGCGCGACGCGTACGCCAAACTCTTCGCCGACGTCGACGGCGTGTGCCTGCTGGGGGCCGGCGCCCCGGCGTCGAACTGCTGGCTCACCAGCATCGTCGTCGATCCGGGGCGGACCGGCTGGCGGGCCGGTGAGCTGGCCGCGCACCTGGCGGCCCGCAACGTGGAGACGCGGCCGATCTTCAAGCCCATGCACCTGCAGCCGGCCTTCGCGGGCGCCCGTGCCGCCCTCCGCGGCGCCGCGGAGCACCTGTTCGGCAACGGCCTGCTGCTGCCCAGCGGCTCCGCGCTGGATGAGGCGCAGGTGCGCGGGGTGCTCGACGACATCGCGGAGTTCCTGGACGGCGGACGGTGAGCCGGGCGGCCCGCGTCACCGACGTCGTGCAACGCGCGATCGACATCGTCGTGGCCGCCGCCGTCCTGGTGGTCCTGTCGCCGCTGCTGCTCGTGGTCGCCGCGGTGGTCGCGGCCGGGCTCGGCCGTCCGGTGCTGTTCCGCCAGCCGCGGCCGGGCCGGTACGGCCGGCCGTTCACCCTGGTCAAGTTCCGCACCATGCGGGACGTGGACGAGCGGCGCGGTCTGGTCACCGACGGCCAGCGGCTCACCGGCCTGGGCCGCGTGCTGCGCGCGACCAGCCTGGACGAGCTGCCGACGATGTGGAACGTGCTGCGCGGCGAGATGAGCCTGGTCGGGCCCCGGCCGTTGCTCATGCACTACCTGGATCTGTACACCCCGGAACAGGCCCGCCGGCACCTGGTGCGACCGGGCGTGACCGGACTCGCGCAGGTGCGCGGGCGCAACGCGCTGAGCTGGGCGGACCGGCTGGCGCTGGACGTCTGGTACGTCGATCACCGGTCGCTGGCGCTGAACATGCGGATCCTGGCGCGGACCGGCCTGATCCTGGTGCGCCGGGAGGGCATCGCGGCCCCGGGCGAGCCGACGATGCCCGAGTTCACCGGTACGCCGCAGCCCGGCGGGACGGAGCCGGACAGTGCCTGAGCCGGTGGTGATCGTCGGGTGCGGGGGCCACGGCCGGGAGATCTTCGGCATCGTCGCGGCCGTCAACGCCGCGGGCGGTGACCGCTGGCAGGTCCTGGGCTTCCTCGACGACGCGCCGGCCGAGGCCAATCTCGGTAGCCTCGGCCGTCTGGGCGCCGCCTGGCTGGGGCCGAGCGCGCTGCTGGCCGAGCTGGACGCGCACTATGTCGTCGGCATCGGCGATCCGCGGGTGCGTGCCGGCGTCGTCGCCCGGCTCGACCCGCTGGGCAGGCCGGCGGCCCGGCTCGTGCACCCGGCGGCGACGGTCGGCCCGGACAGCCGCCTGGCCGCCGGTGTGGTGGTCTTCGCCGGCGCCCGGATCACCACGAACGTGACCCTGGGCCGGCACGTGCACGTCAACCAGAATGCGACGGTCGGCCATGATGCGGTCCTGGGCGAGTGTGTGCAGGTGAATCCGCTGGCGGCGGTCTCCGGCGACTGCCGCATCGGCCGGGAGGCGCTGATCGGCACCAACGCCTCGGTGCTCCAGGGCCGGGCCGTCGGCGACCGCTCCACGGTGGGCGCCAATGCCTGCGTCGTGCGCGATGTGAGCGCGGGACGGACGGTCAAGGGTGTGCCCGCGGCGTAGCTGCGGACCGCGCGCCGGCCCCGGCGGGCGCCGGGTTTCCGCGGCGCAGGCGCGGACTGTGTGCCGGCCCCGGTGTCCCGGCGGTGCGGGTGCGGGCAAGCCGGAGCCTGGTCCGGATTGAACGGATTATCGTAACTTGGTGCGGATCACGTATATCCATCAGTACTTCAAGACACCCGGCATGGCCGGCGGAACGCGGTCCTACGAGTTCGCCCGGCGCCTGGTCGAGCGCGGCCACGAGGTGCACATGATCACCGGTGCGCCGGCCGGCGACCGGGCCCGCACCAGCACCGAGGCGGGCATCGTGGTGCACTGGCTCCCGGTGCCGTACGACAACGCGATGAGCTACCGCCGCCGGCTGTGGGCGTTCCTCGGCTTCGTACGGCGGTCGGCCGTGGTGGCCGGGCGCCTGCGGCACGATCTGGTCTTTGCGACCAGCACGCCGCTGACGGTCGCTATCCCCGGCGCGTACGCGGCGCTGCGCCGGCGGGTGCCGATGGTGCTGGAGGTGCGCGACGTGTGGCCGGAGCTGCCGATCGCGGTGGGCGCGCTCCGCTCGCCGGTCAGTCGCTGGGCCGCCCGGCGGCTGGAGGCGTGGGCGTACCACCGGGCGGCCCACGTCATCGCGCTGTCCCCGGGCATGGCCGGCAGCATCCGGCGCCGGTTCGCCGACGTCGCGGTCACCGTCGTGCCCAACAGTTGTGACCGGGCGCTGTTCGCCGACGCCGACCGCACCGGTGCGGCGTTGCGCCGGGACACGCCGTGGCTGGCGGACCGGCCGCTGGTGCTGTACGCCGGGACGCTCGGGCTGGCCAACGGCGTGGACTATCTGGTCCGGATGGCCGCCGCGCTGGCCGAGACGGATCCCGAGGTGCGGGTGGTGATCCTCGGCGACGGCGGGATGCGCGACCGGATCCGGGCCCTGGCCGCCGAGCTGGGCGTGCTGGAGCGGAACCTGTTCCTGCTCGGGCCGGTCAGCAAGGCCGAGGTGGTGGCCTTCTTCGGGGCCTGCGACCTGGCCGTCTCGGTGTTCCTGGACCTTCCCGAGCTGGGCAACAACTCGCCGAACAAGGTCTTCGACGCGTTCGCCGCCGGGCGTCCGGTCGCGGTCAACCACGGCGGGTGGATCGCCGAGCTGATCGCCGAGACCGGCGCCGGCCTGGTTCTGCCGCCGGGCGATCCCGCGGGCGCCGCGGCCGCGGTGGCCGGCTTCGTGCGGGACCGTACGGCCGGCGCGGCGGCGCGGGCGGCGGCGGGCGCGCTGGCCCGCGACCGCTTCGACCGCGATCTGCTGTTCCGGGACTTCGAGCGGGTGCTGACCGGGGCGGTCGCGTCCGCGGGCCGTCGATGAGGCGGGGAGCGCGGGACGGGTCCGCCGTGCGCCACGGCAACCCGGGGATTGTCGGCTTCGGGGTGGTTCGCGGGGATACCGGTAGGGAATTCGTACCCCCACCCACGTGCCGGCCGGGACGGGTACGGCTAACGTTCCGGTGTGGCTAAGGGATCAATGGCGGTGCTGGTCGCCTGTCTCGTACTCGCGGTGCACGTCGGTCTGGGCCTGTTCGCCGCGACCTGGTTGTGGAGCGCGACCGACGACGACCCGCGCCAGTGGATGTACTTCTACGGCACCGGCGGCTGCTGCATCTCGCCGATCACCGCTTCGGTCGGCGCCTTCCTGGTGAACAACCCACGGTTCAAACCGGCCGGCATCGGGATGCTGGTCGGGCTCGCGGTGGCGCTCGCCGCGGCGGCGGTGGCCATGCTGATCGGGTACTCCCCGTCCTGGGCCACCGGCTGAGCCGGCCGCCCGGGCGTCGCGCTGATCGCGGCGGCCGTGCTCAGTGCCCGGGCGGCCCGGGCCCGGCACCCCCGGAACCCGGCCTGACGTGGCGGGCCGCGGCTCCCCGGGCGAGGGGCCGGGTCACCGCCCCGGCCGGCGCCGGCGCCGGCCGTACCGCCGCGAGCAGCAGCAGGATCCACATCAGCCGGGCGTCGTAGTAGTCCCCGGAGAACAGGCTGGCGGCGCCGATGAAGATGCCGCAGTAGGCCGCGGTCCGGGCCTCCAGGCTGCGCTCGCGCACCGGCACGCTCCGGTACGCGTACCACAGGCAGAGCCAGGCCAGCAACAGCAGCGCCAGCCCGACGAAACCGCCCTCGGCGGCCATCGACAGCGGCAGGTTGTGCACGTACCGCTCGCCGAAGCCGAGGTTGGCGACGGCGTTGAAGCCGTTGAGCCCGGTGCCGAGGATGGGCCGCTGCAGGAAGATCCGTAACGCCATCTGGAACAGCACGTCGCGCTGCGACGCGTACCCCTGCCCGAGGGTCGCCTCGATGAACCGCTGCTGGACGTAGCCGGCGATCAGCGGCCCCACGGTGATCACCAGCACCGCGGCGACCACCGCGAGCAGGGCGAGCGGCTTGGCCAGCCGGGCGAAGTCCAGCCGCGGCCGGATGGCGAGCAGCGCGACCGTGACCGTGATGCCGAGCGCGGCCATGCCGCCGCGGGAGCCGGACGCGACCGCCCCGAACAGGAACGCCGGGATCGGGACCAGCCAGATCAGCCGCTCGCCGTTGCGCAGGTAGAGGTAGAGCGAGGTGATCGCCCCGAGGACCATGATCCGGACGAACACGTTGGGGCCGCCGCCGAGCGCCGCCCACCGCCCGTTCGAGGCGTGTCCCCGGCCGGTCGCGGCGGCCAGGAAGTACACCCAGGCCGCCACGTGGAACAGGGTGAGGGTGACCGCGGTGACCCCGTCCCGGTCCCAGGCGGCCAGGGTGAAGTAGACCAGCAGCAGCCCGGCGATCGCGCACAGGTCGCCGACGGCCGGGCCGGTCACCGCGCCCGGCGGCGCCCACAGCACGGAGATCCCCTGGTAGGCGAGCAGGGCGGCGACGCCCAGCAGGGCGTAGCCGCCGGCGGCCGGGTGGGGGCCGCTGCGGTGCGTCTCCAGCGCCAGGCACAGCAGCAGGACCAGGAAGAGCGGCACCCGTACGTCGTTGACCACCGGCACGTCCAGCCCGACGCGCACCAGCGTGAAGCGCCCGGCCAGCGCCGCCACGAACGCGACCAGGACGACCAGTCCCGGGCGGCGCGGGCTCATCGGCGTACGGCGTACGCGGTCAGGCCGGCCGCGTCCACCCCCAGCGCCGCGGTCGCCGTCACCAGGCCCAGCACCGCCGCGTACCCGGGCGTGAGGAACATGGTCCCGATCCACGTCATCACCACCTCCAGGGCGAGGCACGCGACCAGCAGCCGGCTCATGAACTTGGCCTTCAGCAGGGCCTCCATCGTCGGCCGCGCGGCGTAGAACATGGCCAGCGGGATCGCCGCCAGCACCCCGGCCCGCAGCACCGGGACCGCCGCCGAGAACTCCGCGCCGAGGAACCCGTGCACCAGGGCCGGCGCGAATCCGACGATGATCAGCGTCGGGACCACGGCGAGCATGGCGGCCAGCACCGGCAACGCGGTCAGCACCCGCCGGACCCCGGTGTCCTCGCCCGCGCGGTGGAACAACCGGCTCAGCCGGGGCAGCAGCACCGGGGTGAGCATGCTGAAGAACGAGCAGATCAGGGTGACCGCGGAGGTGGCGAACCCGACGTACCCGGCCTCCGGCCCGCCGGGCAACGCCACGGCCACGGCGAAGGTGGGGAACGTGTAGAGGGCGGGCAACGCCACCTCCCCGGGCATCCGGCGGACGCCGTACGCGAGGAGGGTCCGCAGCGTCGGCTCGGCCGTCCCGGCGACGGCCGGCGGGCGGCGACGGACCACCAGCATCCCCCACACCCCGATCGCCGCCGCCCCGACGCCCTGCACGATCAGGAAGTCCTCGATCCGTTCCGCGGCGAAGTACCCGACCAGCGGCATCAGCCCGAGCCCCAGCCCGTAGGTCAGATTGGCGTCGAGGACCTGCTGGTTGCCGCGCAGGGCGGCCAGCGCCACGGTGCACAGGCAGTTGCCGCCCAGCATCACCACGATCGCGACCACCGCCAGCCGCCCGCCGGACAGGCCCAGCCGGGCGGCGATCCACTGCCCGGCCGCGGCGCCGGTCAGGCCGGCCACGACGACCAGCGCGGTCTCGGTGTAGAGCGCGTGCCGGGCGAGCCGGCGGGTGGTGTGCTCGGTGCGCGGCAGGTAGCGCTGCAGGCCCAGGCCGAGCCCGAGCAGCAGGACCGGCTGGAACGTGCTGACCACGCCCCGGGCGATCTGGTAGTACGCGAAGCCGCCGACACTGCCGCGCTGCGCGACCAGGTGGAACAGGTACAGCCCGGCGCCCAGCACCAGCCACTGCACGGCGAGCGTGGCGGCGTAGTCCTGGCGTACCGCGGCGGGAACGCTCCGCAGCAGCGACCGGAGGTGCGGGCCATTCACCGACGGGCATTCGCCGGGGCGGCGGGCGGCGTGCCGGCCCGCCGGATGGACGCGCGGTCCCCGGCCGCCGGCCGCCGGGCGATCCCGGTGCTCATCGGCGCCGCGCCGCCGGGTCGAGCAGGCCCCACGCCGAACCGGCGGCGTAGACGACGTGCGTGGTCACGAAGATCACCGGCAGCACGGCCAGCAGTGCGGGGTCGTGCTGGCGCCGGGCCAGCCGCCCGGCCGTGGCCAGCGCCGCGGCGGCGTACCCGCCCAGCACCGCGGTGGTGAGCCGCCGGGCGGTCCGCACCCGTGGCGCGGCGGCGGCGCCGGCGGCCACCGACAGGACGAACCCCAGGGGTACGACGTTGCGCCACGAGCCGATCCAGCGACCGACCGCCCGGCTGGCCCGGAACGGCCAGTAGCCCGCCTCGAACGTCCACGAGCAGAACTCGCGGAGGTCGCTGCGCGCGTAGTACGTGCAGGTGACGTCGGGCAGCAGCAGCACCTTGCCGCCGGCCGCCCGCAGCCGCTGGTTGAACTCCCGGTCCTGGTCGCGCGCCAGGTGCTCGTCGAAGAGCCCGATCCGGTCGAACACCGCGCGCCGGTAGCAGCCGCCGAACACGGTGTCCACCCACTGCGGGCCGGACCCGGCGGCGCGCGGCCGGGCGGCGCCCGCGCCCAGCACGGCGGTGGTGCCGACCGCGATGGCCCGGCCCAGCGCGGTGTCGTCGCGCGGCAGCGCGCGGCGGATCCCGCCGACGTTGTCCGCCTCCGGGTTGCGCAGCAGGCCCTGGACGCACTTGAGCAGGTAGTCGGGTGCGTACTCGGCGTGCACGTCGAGCCGGACGATGACGTCGCCGCGGGCGTGCGCGATGCCCAGATTGAGCGCCGCCGACTTGCTGTGCCCCGGGTTGTCCAGCAGTCGCAGGTTCGGCTCGCGCAGCGCGTGCTCACGCACGATCGCCCGGGTGCCGTCCGCGCTCATGCCGTCGACCAGCAGGATCTCCACCCGGTCGGCCGGGTAGGTCTGCGCCTTCACCGAGTCGAGGAACCTGCCGACGAAGCGGCCCTCGTTCCAGCAGGGGACCACGATGCTGACGTACGGAGCTTCCATCAGTGCCTTCCCAGGGATGGGGCGGGCGCGGGCGCCCCGGTCGTGGTCGTGTCCCGTGCCGCCCGGGCGGCGTACGCTCATCCGGCCACCGCCTGCATCCGCCATCCCCGGCCCCGCTGCGGCGGCGTGCCCGGGCCGGCCACGTACGACTCGAAGGTGGGCACCGCGTCCGGGCCCTTGCGGGCGACCATGTTCAGCACGCCGCCCAGCAGCGTGGCGTTGACCGCGTGCAGCGTCCGGACCGCGGCGGTGACCTGGGCCGACGTGGTGCGCCGGGCGCGCACCACGAGCAGCGTGCCGTCGGTGTGGGCGGCCACCACGGCGGCGTCGGTGACCGGCAGCAGCGGCGGGCAGTCGAAGATCACCACATCGAACCGCTTGCGTACGTCGTCGACCAGCTCGGTCATCCGCGGCGAGCTGAGCAGCTCGCTCGGGTTGCGCGGGGTGCGCCCGCCGGCCAGCAACCACAGCCCGGCGCCCCACGGTTGCAGCACCTGCTCCAGCGTGGCCGTGCCGTCCAGCACCGCGCTCAGCCCGGCCGACTCCTCCTGCCCGAGGAAGGCGGCCAGCCGGGGGCGGCGCAGCTCGGCGTCGACGATCAGGACCCGCTGCCCGGCCTCGGCGAACAGCAGCGCCAGCCCGCAGGCGGTGGCCGAACGGCCCTCGCCGGGCACCGCGCTGGTCACGGCCAGCGTCTTCACCGAGTTCGCGGCGGCCGCGCACTGCACCTGGGTACGCACCTCGCGCAGCGCCTCGGTCCGCGCCGACGTGCTCACCGACACGAACGGGCCGGGGCGGGCCGGTCTGCCGGAGTCCATCGGCACCCGGGCCAGCACCGGCGCCGAGGTCAGCACCTGCAGCGCCTCCGCGGTGCGTACGGTGTCGTCGGCCACCTCCCGGCCCACCGAGGCGACCGCGCCGACGACCAGGCCGACGACCGTGGCCAGGGCGAAGTTGTTCAGCGCGTCCGGGGCGACCGGATCCTCGTCCAGGCCCGGACCGGACACCACGGTGACCTTCACGGTCGACGGCTCGCCGGGCGCGGAGCGCTCCAGGCTCTCCACCGCGCTCTCGAACCGCGCGGTCAGCCGGGTGAGTAGCAGCAGCGCCCGGTTGCGGTCCCGGTCCTCCACGCTGACCTCCATCATCACCGTGTCGGCGACGGTCTCCGAGGAGATCGCGTCCCGGACCTCCTGCTCGTCCATGTCGATGCCCGGGGTGCCGGCCAGCGGGGTGGCCACCTCGTCGCTGGTCAGCAGCCGGGCGTAGGTCGCCAGGCGGCTCACGTTGAACATGCTGGCGGGGTAGAGATCGGAGGCGCCGGCGATCGGCGTGGAGAAGAAGAACGTGACCCGGGCGGCGTACACCGGGGTCATCTGCAGGTTCACGACGAGAGCGACGCCGAGCGCGACGACGACCGAGGTCACCAGCAACCACCAATGCCTTCGGGCGACACGGAGGTAATCGCGTAGGCCCACCCACACCTCCCCGTTCCGTGGCTACCCGCCACGATATGGCGATGTCCGGGGCGCTTCCGTGGTATCGGAAAAGTCTGCTTGCTGAGCATTTGCCCTGCTACGCTGCCCGGCATGAGGGGCGCGCGGCTGCTGCCGCTGCTGGTCGACGGCGCCGCGTGGTCCGCCGGGCTGCTCGCGGCCGTCCTCGCCCGCTACGACTTCGCCCCCGGCCGGCGCGAGCTGAACGGCGCGCTGACCGCGGTCGTGCTGGCCGTGCTGCTGCAGGCGGCGATCGGTCACACCCGGCAGCTGTACCGCGGGCGGTACCGGTTCGCCGCCTTCGACGAGGTACGCGCGGTCGCGTCCACCACCGCCGCGGTGACCCTCGCGCTCACCGCGATCGTGCTGCTGCTGTCCCGCCGGCCGGTCCCGCCCGGCCTGCCCGCCCTGGCCGGCGCGGCCGCCCTCACCCTGATGCTCGGCGCCCGCTACGCCCGGCGTGTCCAGCTGGCCCGCCGTCAGCGCCCGGACGTGCGCGCCGCCGCGCCGGTGATCCTCTTCGGCGCCGGTGCGGCCGCCGCCAAGCTGCTCGACTCGATGCTGCACGACCCGAACGGCCGGTACCTGCCGGCCGGCCTGATCGACGACGACCCGGGCAAGCGCCGGCTGCGCATCCTCGGCGTGCCGGTGCTCGGCACCCGCGACGACATCCCCGGCGCGCTCGCCGCCACCGGCGCCGAACTGCTGGTCTTCGCGGTCGCCAACGCCGAGGCGGCGCTGGTCCGCGACATCCGGGACCGGACCCTGGCGGCCGGCGCCCAGTTCAAGGTGGTGCCGTCGGTCAGCGAGCTGATGGACCACCCGGTCGAGGTGGCCGACATCCGCGAGGTGCAGGTCACCGACCTGCTCGGCCGGCACCAGATCGACACCGACCTGACCGCGATCGGCGGCTGCCTGACCGGCAAGCGGATCCTGGTAACCGGCGCCGGCGGGTCGATCGGTTCCGAGCTGTGCCGGCAGATCCACCACTTCCGGCCGGCCGAGCTGATGATGCTCGACCGCGACGAGACGTCGCTGCTGGCCGTCCAGCTGTCCATCGACCCGCACGCCCGGCTGGACGACCCGGCGGTGATCCTCGCCGACCTGCGCGACGGGCCCCGGATCCGGGAGATCTTCCGTACCCGCCGCCCCCAGGTGGTGTTCCACGCCGCCGCGCTCAAGCACCTCGCGCTGCTGCAGCGGCACCCGGCCGAGGCGGTGAAGACCAACGTCGTCGGCACCCTCAACGTCCTGGAAGCGGCCGAGTCGGTGGAGCGGTTCGTCAACATCTCCACCGACAAGGCCGCGGACCCGACCAGCGTGCTCGGCTACTCCAAGCGGATCACCGAGCGGCTCACCGCGTGGACGGCGCGCCGCCGGCCGGGCACGTTCCTCAGCGTCCGCTTCGGCAACGTGCTGGGCAGCCGCGGATCGGTGTTCACCACGTTCAGCACGCAGATCGCCGAGGGCGGGCCGGTCACCGTCACCCACCCGGACGTGACCCGCTACTTCATGACCATCCAGGAGGCGGTCCACCTGGTCATCCAGGCGGCCGCGATCGGGCTCGACGGCGAGGCGCTGGTCCTGCAGATGGGCGCCCCGGTCCGGATCGCCGAGGTGGCGCGGCAGATGGTCGCGCTGTCGCACAAACCGGTGCCGATCGAGTTCACCGGCCTGCGCCCGGGTGAGAAGCTGACCGAGACGCTGTTCGGCGCCGGTGAGGTGGACCACCGCCCGTTCCACCCGCTGGTCTCGCACGTCCAGGTCCCGCCGCTGAACCCGGCCCTGCTGCGGTCGCTGGACGCCGGCGCGGACACCGCGGTGGTGGTGGCCCGCCTGGCCGAGCTCTGCGCGGCCGGCGACCGGGCCGCGCCGGCAGGACTGATCGGCACCACCTGACCGCCCCGGCTCACTTGCGGGCCGGGGCGGCGCGCAGCACCCGGGGCCGGGCGCCGGGCGCACGCTCCGCGGCCGGCCCCTCCACCGAGCCGGTACGCCCCGGCCGGGCCGCCGCGGCCCGTTCCAGCGCGGCCCGCAGCCGGGCCTCCTCGCCCGCCCGGTCGCGGTACCAGGCCAGCGCCCACGCCCGGTGCAACCGCCACCCCAGGTCGGCCAGCACCTGGTCGGTGAGCCGGTCGCGGTCCCGCGCCGCCGGGCAGTCGCGGTACCCCGGGCCGTCGCAGCGCACCCCGAGCAGGTAGTCGCCGGACGGGTCGTCGGGGTGGCGGATCGCGATGTCCACCCGGCCGCCGGCGGTGCCCAGACCGGTCCGGGCCGGGTATCCCCACGACCGGATGGTCTCCACCACCGACTCGACGAACTCGCCGGGCGCGTCGGTCAGGTCCAGGCTGGTGTCCCCGGCGCCGCGTTCCACGTAGTCGAGGTAGGCGGCGAGCTGCCGGACCCCCTCGTTCTCCGACTCGGGCACGTCGCGGGACAGGATCGAGGTGACGATCTCCACGCGGTGCCGGGCGCGGGTGATCGCCACGTTCAGCCGCCGCCAGCCGTTGGGCCGGTTCAGCGCCCCGAAGTTCGCGCTGATCCGACCGGCCTCGTCGAAGCCGTACCCGATCGAGAAGATCATCACGTCACGCTCGTCGCCCTGCACCGCCTCCAGGCTCTTCACGAAGAACCCGTGCAGGCGGTCGTCGGTGACCGCGCGTTGCAGGGCCGGATGCCCGGCGGCGATCGCCTCCAGGGCCCGCTCGATCGCCTCGGCCTGCGCCACCGAGAAGGTGACCACGCCCAGGGTGTGCCCGGGCCGGGTGGTGAAGTGGTGCACGATCCGCTCGGCGACCCGTTCCGCCTCCACCGGGTTGTCCCGGCTGGTGCTGCGCCGGTAGACGCCGGCCACCGGGAACATCTCGACGCCGGTGTCCGGCCCGCTGCCGCCCGGGGCCGGGAAGGTGCTCAGCCGGCCCTGGTAGAACGCGTCGTTGGCGAACGCCACGAGGGCCTGGTGCCGGCTGCGGTAGTGCCAGGTCAGCCCCATCCCGGGGAACGCCCCGCAGGCCTTGGCCAGCTCCAGCACGGACTGGTAGTCGAGCACCTCGCTGTCCGGCGCGGTGGTCGACGCCCGGTCGAAGAACGACGTCGGCGGCAGCTGCCGGTCGTCGCCGGCGGTGATCAGGGCGCCGCCGCGGTAGATGCAGTTGATCGCGTCGGCCGGGGTGATCTGGGACGCCTCGTCGAAGATCACCGCGTCGAAGCGGATGTCCGGGGGCAGCGCCTGGCTCACCGTCAGCGGGGAGGCGAGAAAGCACGGCCGCAGCGCGAGCACGACGTCGCGGGCGCGGGCGATCAGCTCGCGTACCGGCAGTTGCCGGTCGGCCTTCATCGCCTCGCGCCGCAACAGGGCCGCGGCCGTGCTGTCGGCCGGCGGCCGGCGGGCCTGAACCGTCATGATGATCTCCCGGGCCGAGACCGCCGCCAGCCGCTCGTCGGCCTGCCGGAACTCGGCGACCAGCCGGTCGCGGTCCACGCCCCGCCAGGGCCGCAGCCGGCCGTCGGTCCGGACCACCGCGTCCACCCAGCCGTGCAACAGCGCCCGTTCCAGCACCGCCGGCACGTCCGCGCTGTCCATCCGCTGGTCGGCGCAGAACTCGACGGCCGCGTCCAGGCCGTGGAAGGTCAGCACGTCGCGGGCGTCCAGGCAGGAGAACCACTCCTCCTGGCCGCTGCTGTCGTCGCGGATGTCCCGCAGGAACGCCGCGGCCCGCCGGTAGTCGCCGAAACGGTCCCGCAGGTCGGCCTGGCGCGCCGGGCCGAACCCGGCCAGCACCGCCCGGCTGGCCTCCGCCCACTCCCGGGCCCGCTCGGCCAGCCCGGTGATCGGCCGTAGCTCCCGCAGCGCGGCGACCTGCGCCGCGGTGAGCGGCGCCTCGCCCGGGCCGGCGAACCGGCGGGCCGCCGCGGCCCAGGAGACCGCCGCGGCCAGGGCGGCCGGATCGGCGCCGGGCTCACCATCGGCGCCGAGCACCTCCGGAGTACCGGTACCGAGCGCCGCCTCGGCCCGCGCCGCCGCCGCGCGCAGCTGCGCCAGCCGCACCGTCTCGGCGTAGTCCAGGGTCCGCCCGGTCGCCGCGTCGTACGCCCGTACGATGTCCGCGGTCGCGTGCAGCGCGCCGATGTGCGCGCGCAGCCAGCCGATCGCGTCGTCGATCGGCCCGGACACCAGTTCCGGCCGCGCGGCCGGGTACGGCGCCGGGCGCAACGTGGCCTGCCAGCGCAGCAGCGCGTCGCGTGCCTCGCCGACCACCCGCACCGGCTCCGGGTCGGGGGCCGGCGCGCAGATGTAGCCGAGCACCGCCTCCACCCCGGCCGGCGGGGCCGCCGCGAGCGCCGCCGTGGCCACCGAGATCGCCTCGTCCAGGGCCGCGAAGTCGGTGGCCCGGCCCCGCCAGTACCGGCCCAGCGCGGTCGCGTACGCGTGTTCCGCGGCGGCCAGCTCCTGCCGGGCCCGCTTCCACGCGACCGCCGTGCCGATCCGGTCGATCGCGTCGCCCAGGTGCGCGCTCGGCAGCACGAACCCGGCCACCTGCCGCCGGTCCCGCCGGTACGCCGCGCGCAGCTTGCCCAGCCCGTGGTGCACGGTGGCGAAGCGTTCGGCCAGTTCCTCGACCGGCTGGGTGAGGATCGCCTCGGAGAAGTACGGCCGGGCCTGGATCTCCGCCCCGACCAGGCTCTCCAGCGCCCGGCGCAGCGCGCTCGACCCGCTCTGCACGGCGGCCAGCACCCCCGGGCCGAACCAGAACCGCTCCGGCTTGTGCGCACGCGTGCCCAGCTCGGCGACCGCCGCGACCCGGGAGATGTCGCTGATCGTCAGCGCCCGGGGGAGGCCCAGCTTGGCGGTGACCCGGTCCACCGCGCGGCGGTGCCGGTCGAGCTGCTCGGCCGCGGTGGTGAAGGAGCGGGCCAGGTCGTCGGCGTCGGCCGCGGTCAGCGTGTCGAGCTCGACCGGCGCGGGCAGGGCGTCGAGCGACGGCACGACCGGCAGGTCGGCGGGGGACGGCAGGGCGGTCCAGGCCACCCCGGCACGCTCCCGGACCGCCTCGGCGGCCGCGGCCGCGGCGGCCAGTTCGTCGCTGCGCCGCTGCACGGCCTGGCGGATCGGGGTCAGGTCGTCGGCGGTGAGCCAGGAGTCGGCGACCGGTCCGGGCCGCCGGCCGGCGTGCTCGGCGAGCCGCGCCAGGGTGGCCGCGTCGTCCGGGCGTCCCAGGCCGAACGCCCGGGCCGCGGTGTCGGCGATGCGCGCCGAGCGGGCCAGCGCGGCGAGCGCCTTCTCCGCCCGGCTCAGCGCGGGGTCCAGCGGCTCGCGGGTGGCCACGTCGCGCCACAGCAGCGCGTCGCCGTCGCACATCGCCCGCCAGGAGCGGGCCAGTTGGTCGGTGGCTTCGCGGACCCGGCGCATCACGTCCGGGGTGAGCGAGCCCGGGGTGACCGTGGGGACCGGGGCGGCCGGGGCGTCGGAGAGCCCGGCGCAGCGGCCGATGATCTCGTGCAGGCTCGCGCCGAGCGGGCGGCGGGTCTCGTTCATGGCGTACGCGAAGGCGGTCAACCGCTCGCGGCGCTCCCGCAGCAGGCCGCGGTCGACCACCGGCCCGTCGCCGGGCGTCTCCGGCACCTCGTCCACCGCCGCGGCCAGCAGCGTCGCGACCTCGCGCCGGCCGGCCTGCTGGCCGTGCAGCTCCAGGATGTAGCGGTCCAGCCCGGCCTCGGCGAGCCGGTTGCGGACCACGTCGAGCGCGGCCACCTTCTCCGAGACGAACAGCACCCGTTTCCCGGCGTGCAGCAGCGCCCCGATCATGTTGGCCACGGTCTGCGACTTGCCGGTGCCGGGCGGGCCGTCCATCACGAAGCTGTGCCCGGCGAGCGCGGCGGCGACGCAGGCGCGCTGCGACGAGTCGGCGTCCAGCACCAGCGGCACGTCCTCGGGCGGGGCGAGCCGGTCCACCTCCTCGGGCCGGATCGGGGTGAACCGGAACGCGTCGGTCTGCCGTCGGGGGTCGGTGGTGGCCAGGGCGCGCACCACCGGGTGGGCCAGGATGCGCTCCTCGTTCTCCAGCAGGTCCCGGTAGATCGCCTCCTTGTGGAAGGTGAGGCAGGTCAGGATGACGGCGCGCTCGATGTGCCAGCCGTGCCGGCGGGCCACCGTGTCGGTCACCTGCGACCAGAACCGCCCGATGTCGAGCTCGGCGCCCGGCTCCAGGGCGGGGATCGCGATCCCGGCCTGTCGCAGGCGCAGCGCCAGCGCCGGGTTGAGCACCGGCTCCTCGTCGCGCAGCCGCAGCTCGGGGTGCTCGCCGAGGTCACCGGGGAGCAACTCGGCGGGCAGCAGCAGCAGCGGGCTGGCGTGGCTGACCGGCTCGCTGTCGGCGTCCTCGTCGTTCTCGGCCAGCCGCCAGTGCAGCAGACCGAGCGCCAGGTGCAGCACGGCGACGCCGCGGTCCAGGTGCTCCTGCTGGGCGCGGCGCATCATCCGGCGCAGCAGCGGGCCCAGCGACCGCTCCGGCAGGTCGGTGCGCAGCGCGGCGTCCGGCGGTTCGCCGCCGCCGGGGCCGGTCAGCGGGCAGCGGGCGCCCCGGGTCAGCGCGGTGACCACCTGGTCCGGTTCCGGCGCGGTGATCTCAAGCTGGTCGGCGTGGGCGGCCGTGAAGTTGATCAGCCGGTTGTTCTCGCCGAGATCGACCAGGCTCTCCCGCCAGGCCCGCAGCGCTGTGTGCACGCCGGCCCGCGCCGGCCTCGGCCCGTTCCGGTCGTCGTCCCGCTGGGGTCCCATGCCCCCGATTGCAGCAGTGCGAAAGGCTTTCGCGCTGGAAAATCGGCTTCTTCGGCTTTGTCGGTTTCCGCCGGGCGGTGCCCTTCCGCGCTCCGGCGGTAGGCCGGGCCGCCGCCCGCCCGTGCCCGAGCGGCGATCGCTCCGGTTCGGGTGGCGGCCGCCCGTGCCGGGTCGCCGCCCGCCCGTGCCGGGTCGCCGCCCGTCCGCGCCCGGCCGCCGACCGGGCCGGGTCCGGGTGCGAGCGGGTCAGGCGGCCGCGCCGCGCAGCAGCGCGTCGACCAGCGCCTCCGGGAAGTCCGCGTCCGGGATGCCGGTGACCGTGCCGAACAGCCCCTGCATCATCGACGGGCCGGACAGCATCAGCACGGTCAGCTCGATGTTCAGGTCGGCCCGCAGCTCACCGGCCGCGATCCCGCGCCGCAGGATCTGTCGCATCACCTCGCGCCGCGGCTCGATCACCGCCTGATGCATCCGGCTGAGCTCCTCGTCCTTGATCAGTTCGGGCAGCAGGCACGCGGTGACCTTGCCGAACTCCCGGCCCCGCGACGACCGGTTCGCGGTGACCATGGCGATCAGATCCTCGCGCACCGACTCGCCGGCCAGCTCCGGGATCGGGCCCTTCATCGACCGGACCGCGTCGATCAGCAGGGCCTCCTTGTTCGGCCAGCGACGATAGATGGTCGCCTTGCCGACGCCCGCCTTGGCGGCGACGGACTCGATCGAGACGGCCGACGCGCTCTGCCCGTCCGACAGCAGGGTGAGCACCGCGTCGAGGATGGCCTCGTCGGCCTGGGCGTTGCGGGGCCGGCCAGGAGCCTTGCGCTCCTGGCCGGTCGAGATGGTGCCGGTCATGGCGTTCATTGTCGCCGAGCGGTTACGCCTCGACCAGGGCCACGCCCTGCTCCTCGGCGAGGACCGGGGCCGGGCGCGCGCCGGGCCGCCGGCCGGGCAGGAAGATCGCCGCGACGAGCGCGCCGAGCAGGGCGAACACCAGCGACCCGGCGGTCGCCCAGTGCATCGCGGTGATGAACGCCTCGTTGGCGCCGGCGATCAGGCCGGGACCGGCCGGGCCGGCCTGCGCGGCCACCGCGTACGCCCCCGAGATGGACTCGCGGGCCGCGTCGGCCGCCGCGCCGGGCAGGCCGTCGGTGGCGGCGCCCAGGTTGTCGCGGTAGACCGAGGAGAGGACCGCGCCCAGCACCGCGACGCCCAGCGCGCCGCCGAGCTGCCGGATGGTGTTGCTGACCGCGGAGCCGACACCGGCCTTCTCCCGGGGCAGCGCCGACATGATCGACTCGGTGGCCGGCGGCATCACGTTGGCCATGCCGACGCCCTGCACGAAGAAGGCCAGGGCGACCACGGCGATCGGGGTGTCCGCCCCGATCGGCAGCCAGGCGGCCAGGCCGAGCGCGACCAGCAGCAGGCCGACGGTGCTGACCAGCTTGGGGCCGAACCGCTTCACCATGGTCGAGCTGATCGGCGCGAAGACCATCTGCCCGACCGCGAACGGGACGAACAGCGCGCCGGAGGCCAGCGGGCCGTAGTCGCGGACCAGCTGCAGGTAGAAAGCGCCGAAGAACATCGAGCCCATGGCCGCGAAGAAGACCAGGCCGATCATCGCGGTGGAGGCGGAGAACTGCCGGTTGCCGAACAGCCGCACGTCCAGCGAGGGGAACTCGATGCGCCGCTCGTAGAGCACGAACCCGGCCAGCACCAGCAGGCCGCCGGCCAGCGGCGCCCAGGCCAGGGTGTCGCCGAACCCGTCCTCGCCGCCCTTGATCACGCCGTAGGTGAGCAGGGTCAGACCGATGATCGACAGCAGCACGCCGAGCACGTCGATCCGGCCCGGCTTCGGGTCCCGCGACTCCGGCACCAGGATCGCGACCAGCGCCACGCCGGCCACCACGATCGGCACGTTGATCAGGAAGACCGAGCCCCACCAGAAGTGCTCCAGCAGGAAGCCGCCGAGGATCGGGCCGAGGGCGACGGCCAGGCCGACCGCGCCGGCCCAGACCCCGATGGCCCGGCCGCGCTCGCGCGGCTCGAAGACGTTCGCGATGATCGACAGGGTGGCCGGCATGACGGCGGCGGCGCCCAGGCCCATCACCGCGCGGGCGGCGATCAGCTGGTCCGGTGAGCCGGCGTACGCCGAGATCAGCGATGCGATGCCGAACAGCGTGAGGCCGGCGATCAGAGCGATCCGGCGGCCCAGGCGGTCGGCCAGGATGCCCGCGGTGAACAGCAGGCCCGCGAAGACCAGCGTGTACGAGTTGATCGCCCACTCCAGCTCGCTCTGGGTGGCGCCCAGGCCCTGCTGCGGGTCGGCGATGATCCGCAGGGCCACGTTCAGCACGGTGTTGTCGAGCACGACGACGAGCAGGCTGATCACCAGCACGGCGAGGATGGCCCAGCGCCGGGGGTGACCGGCCTGGGGTGTCTCTGGAACTGCGTTCATCCGGTGTTTCCCCCCGGTTTCGAAACGGAACTGTCTCGTATCTCTATCCGGGGACAGTAGTCCGGCCCATTGAGAAACGGAACGCTCTCGTATCGGAATGTGGGCGCGGTCACCCGGCCCGGCATCGCGGGTTTGACCTGGAGCGCGCTCCAGGTCCTAACGTCGGGCGGCATGGACATGATGGAACTGGGACGAACCGGTACGCGGGTCAGCAGGCTCGCCCTCGGCGCGATGCAGATGGGCGGCGCCACCAGCGAGGCCGACGCGATCCGCATCCTGGACCGCTACGTCGGGGCCGGAGGCTCGTTCCTGGACACCGCCGACTGCTACGAGTGGTGGCGACGGGTGGGCAGCCGTGGCGGGGAGAGCGAGGAGCTGCTGGGCCGCTGGATGCGCGCCGGCAACCGCCGTGACCAGGTATTCCTGGCCACCAAGGGCAGCGCGGTGCCGGAGTACTCGCCGGCTCTGTGGGACGCCGACGGGAACCCGGACTGGGACCTGGCCCGGCGCACCTTCGCCGGGGCCGGTGCGGACACCCTGCGGCACGCCCTGGACGCCAGCCTGCGCCGGCTCGGCACCGATCACGTCGATCTGTACTACGTGCACGTCGACGACCTGAGCACCCCGCTGGAGGAGACCCTGGAGGCCCTCGCCGGGCTGGTCAGCGCCGGCAAGGTGCGGTACCTCGGCTGGTCCAACGTGCGCACCTGGCGGCTGGAGCGGATCCGGCAGCTGTGCGAGCGGCACGGCTGGCCGGCCCCGGTCGCGCTGCAGCAACAGCACTCGTACCTGCGCCCGAAGGCGGGCAACGCGGCCGCCGGGATCGTCGGCCCCGAGCAGTGGGAGTACCTGCGACTGCACCGCGACCTGCAGCTGGTCGCGTACTCGCCGATCCTCAAGGGCATCTACGACGACCCGGCGAAGCGGTCCGGCCACTGGATGATGGAGAGCTACGAGGGCCCGGACGTCGATGCCCGGCTGGCCGTGCTGGGCGAGGTGGCCGCCGAGGTCGGGGCCACCCCGAACCGTACGGTCCTGGCCTGGCTGCTGCACCAGACGGACCCGTCGGTGATCCCGCTGATCGGGCCGAAGACCCCGGAGCAGCTCGACGACCTGCTGCCGGCCCTGGACATCAAGCTGGACGCCGGCCAGCTGGCCCGCCTGGAGGCCGCCGGGGCGTGACGCGGCCGGGCCGGCCGGCACGGGGCGGCCGGCCCGCCGCGGCCGCCACACGCTCCGCGCCCCGCCGGTGGCGCGCCCTCCGGCGGGGTGTCCCGGCGGTTCCCATCCCGGCCGGTCCGTGAGAGGTTGAGGGGCGTGGATCTCCCGCGCCCGGTCGCCGGCCGGTCGCGCGGGGCGGGATCCAGCGTGCCAGGCCGGACGCCGGATGTGCGGAGAGGAATCGGAATGACCACGACCGTGAACGGGCTCGACGGACTCAAGTCGCTCGTCGGCCAGGACCTCGGCGCCAGCTCCTGGCTGGAGATCACCCAGGAGCGGGTGAACACGTTCGCCGAGGCCACCGGCGACCACCAGTGGATCCACGTGGACCCCGAGCGTGCCGCCCAGGGCCCGTTCCGCGCCCCGATCGCGCACGGTTACCTGACGCTGTCGCTGGTCATCCCGCTCTTCGCCGACCTGCTCAAGGTCGAGGGCACGAAGATGGGCGTGAACTACGGGCTGGAGCGGGTCCGGTTCCCCAGCCCGGTCCGGGTGGGCTCGCGGATCCGCCTCGCGGCCACCGTGGTCGGTGTCGAGGACGTGCCCGGCGGCGTGCAGAGCACCTTCGACTTCACCGTGCAGATCGACGGCTCGGACAAACCGGCCTGCGTCGCCCGCGCCGTCTACCGGCAGTACGCCTGAGCCGACCGGGCCACCGGCGCGCCTGCGCCGTTCTCACCGGCTGACCGCGCTGTCGCCGCTCGTCGCGGTGGCACGCGGCCGGGTCAGAGCCGGGTCTCGGCGTACCGCAGCATCGCCCCGCCGAGGAACTCCACCATCCGCGGGTGGTAGGAGTTGTGCCACTCCCGCATCGCGTCGTCCTCGGCGTACCGCAGCGCCATGCCGAGATAGGCGTCCCGGCTGGGCGGGTAGAACCGGCTGGCGATGGCGTAATGCCTGCCGACCAGCTCCTGGACCGGTTCGTCCTGCGGCCGGGCGCCGGCGGTGATGGCGGCGGCGATCTCGCTGTACAACTCGTGCCAGTCCCGGTGGACGCGGTCCCTGTCGACGTGTGCCCAGTCATCGGTCGCGGCGAGGCTGGCGGTCTGTTCCTCGGCGAGCGAGCGGCGGCACCGCGCGGCGTCCTCGGGGTTCAGCATGGATGTGGTCATCTACGGTGTCATGCCCTGTCGGTAGGGGTCTGCGGGACGGTGCCCGGCCGCTCGTGGACGTCGGCGGCAGCGAACCGTCGCACGTGGACGCCCGGTACGGCAACTCGTTTCCGCCCCCCGCGAGGGCCGCGGGAAGCCGCCGCGACCGGAGCCGGAAGCCCCCCGCCGGGTGGCGGGCCCGTCCCGGCGCTCCGCTCGGCGTCATCCCGGCGTGCTCCTGGCCCGGTGTGCGTACCGCGAGCGGTCCGCCCGGGCCGCATCACCGTTCCCGTGGTGGGTCGTTTGAGGAGCAGACGGGTGTGGTGGAGGTGCGGTGAAACGAGGGAGTCCCCTCCTGCTTGCCACGGCCCTGGCCGTGCTGGCGGTGGCCGGCTGCGGCGGGTCCGGCGGTTCTCGGCAGCTCGCCCCGGTCGCCGCGAGCCTGCCACCGGACGCGCCCGGCGGCCGCGACGTGCTCGCCCCGGAGGCCCCGGGCCGCGATGTGCTGCCCGGCGACGAGATGCCTACCCGCGACGTGCTGCCCGGCGACGAGATGCCCACCCGGGACGTGCTGCCCGGCGACGAGATGCCCACCCGGGACGTACTGCCCGGCGACGAGATGCCGGGGACCGGGGAACCGGCGGGGAGCGGCCGCGACACCGCGTCCGGCAGGAACCGGCCGGGCCGCGCCGGGCGGCACGCGGATCCGGGCGGGGCGGGCCCGGCGCGGCAGGACGACCCTTCCGGTACGTCGGATCGGCCGGCCATCCCGACCCGCTCGGCCCGGCCGGATCGGGCGAAACGACCGGCCCACCCGGTTCAGTCGACCAGCCGTGCCCGGTATGTCCGGCCGAAGTACTCGGCCGGCGCTCGGCCGGTGAAGCAGCCGGAGCAGACCCCGCCACCCGGCCCGCCGTCGTCCTCGGCGCAGCCCGCCGCGGGAAGCTCCCCGCCCACGACCGAGGCCGGCCGGACGTGCGGCGCGGGATGCCGTTGACGCCGGCCCGTACCGTCCCGGACTGGCGCCGGCGCCTCGACCGCCTGGGCGCCCGCACGATGACCGCGGTCGGCGACTGGCTCGCTCCGCGCGCCCGGGCCGCCCCGTCCGAGCCCCGGATCAGCGCGCTGGTCGCCGCCGTGGCCGTGGCCGGCGGCGTCCTGCCCATCCTGGTCATGGCGGTGACCTGGGCGACCAGGCCGGAACCGGCGCGCCCCGAACCGCCCTGCCGGGCGCCGCGCCAGCCGGCCGGCTACGTCCTCGCCGACCGGCCCGGCGAGGACCGGTACCGCCCCGGACGGCAGTGCAACTCGGCCGGCGCCGAGAACACCGTGGAACGCTCCGGGACCGGCCGCTACCTGGTCGTGCTGGGCCGGCTCGGTCGCGCCGGCGGAGTCGCCGAAGTCACCGCGGTGACCCGGGACGACCGGATCTGCACCCTGCTGGACTGGCACCCGGACGGTGCCGACGAGCTGCTCCGGGTGAACTGCTTCGACCGGGCCGGCAAGCCCGCCGACAGCGGCTTCACGGCTCGATGGCACCTCGGCGCGGGTGCCGGAGCGGCCGCCTACCTGCGGCTCGGCGACCCGGGCCGGACCAGCCAGACGGTCGACGACGAGTACAGCCACAATGGCCGGGGCGGCACGAACTCGGCCGACCGGGAGGACACCGGCTCGTACGTCGTCCACTTCGGCAGCATGGACGATGTGGACGGTGGCACGGTGAAGGTCACCCCGGTCGCGGACGCGGCGACGGTGTGCGAGGTGCAGCGGTGGTTCGCGTACCCGGAAGGCCGCAATCTCGCGGTGCGCGTGCGGTGCCGGGACGTGACCGGGCAGCCGGTGGACTCCCGGTTCGCGATCACGTTCGCCGCCGGGCCCGACGCGGTGCACGGCGGCTACCTGCGCGCGGACCGGCCGGGGGAGGCGCGGTACACCCCGCGGGGGCCGTTCCAGCTCAACCGCGCCGGGCAGGCGAGCGTGGTCACGCGCACCGGCCGCGGGCAGTACCGGGTCGGCCTGGGCGGCCTGCCGGGCACCGGCGACCTCCAGGTGACGCCGTACGACACCGCGGCCAGCTGCGTGATCGGCCCGGACGACGACGCCGTCCACGTGATCTGCCACGCGCCGTCCGGCGCCCGCGCCGACGCCGGGTTCCTGCTGATCGCCCGGCGGTGATTCGCTGAGAGTCTTAGGTATCGTCGCTCCAATGCGGACCCTGCATCTGTCTGGCGCGCATCTGACGCATCCCGGACCAGCGGTTCGAGGCGGCGGCCCTGGCCGAGCCCGGCGCCGCACGGCAGCATCCTGGCCTTTCACCACCCGCCCGTGGTGGTTCCCGGCGTGGCGGTCCGGGGCGCCCGACGCCGTCATCGCCGCATGCGGTCCTGCCGCGTAGCCACCGCTGGGGCCGGACATCCATCTCGCCCGTGGCGAGCCGAAGAAAGGGGAATCGCTGGTGCAAGAGCAGATCGGGGACCGCACCGACCGGAGTGTGGTGACCGCACAGCCGGTGGCACACGTGCTCGGGGGTCGTGCGGAAGTGTTCGATGACGCGTGGGACGGTGTGGAGGCCGTGATCCGGTTGGACGCCGCTCAGTTCGGCCAGGACGCGCTGTCCGGGTTGGGCGACTTCTCCCACCTCGAGGTGGTGTTCCACTTCCACCAGGTGCCCCCGGAGAAGGTGGAGACCGGCGCCCGGCATCCGCGTGGGAACACCGCCTGGCCGCTGGTCGGAATCTTCGCCCAACGCGGCAAGAACCGCCCGAACCGGATCGGGGTCTCCCGCTGCCGGCTGCACCGCGTGGACGGGCACGACCTCTACGTCAGCGGACTGGACGCGGTAGCGGGCACCCCGGTGCTTGACATCAAACCGTACATGGCGGAGTTCGGACCGCGCGGGGAGGTCCGTCAACCCGGGTGGGCGACCGAGATCATGAGTAGCTACTACTGAGCCTTTTCAACCTGATGTTGCAGGTCAATCGGGGTCGTCAGGGGGCGGTGATCGATGAGGACGAGGCTCCAGTAGGACAGCAAATCGACCAGAACCCGATGCCCCGACCGGGAGCCTCGCCATGCTGTCTTACCCGTCCACGATCTCGTTGTCCAGCCGGACCCTGAACCACCTGGCCGAGCGCATCCGCGGCCACCGCCAGCAGCGCAGATCCCGATGGCGGCGGCTGAGCCCCGCTCGCCAGGCCCTGCTGGCCCGGGCCCACCTGCGCAACGGTGACACCTACCCTCGCCTCGCCGCCGGCTTCGAGATCGGCATCCAACCGCCTGGCGCTACGTCCAGGAAGCGATCGTCCTGCTCAGCGCAGCGGCCGAGGACCTGGACACGGCCATGCAACGCATCCGGCAGCTGGCGTACGCGATCCTGGACGGCACGCTGATCCCGATCGACCGGGTCGCCGACCAGAAGCCGTACTACTCGGGCAAGCACCAGCGGCACGGCGTGAACGTACAGGTCATCGCCGACGCGCTGGGGCGGCTGGTATGGGCTTCGGCCGCGTTCGAACGGCGCCGTTTCCGGCCGAAGCTGTCACGCCGGCAGAGGGCGGTCAACCGGGCTCACGCCAAGATCCGCGCGCGGTGAGCGGGCGATCGCCACGCTCAAGATCTGGAAGATCCTGGTGAAGCTGCGTTGCTGCCCACGCCGCGCGACCGCGATCGTGCGGGGCCATCCTCGTTCTGCACCACGCCCCGCTACGCAGGATGAAAAACACTCATCATAGTCAATTTCCCGAACTGGCGAGGACGCGCGATCGTCGAACTTATACTGAGAATCCATCGGCTGGATGGAAGGACGGGAAATGAGAAAATCTTGTTCCTCTGTGGCGACGGTCATGCTTGCGGGCATGGGGATGCTTGGCTTTGGTGCACCGCAGGTTCAGGCAAAGGAACCGTCGACCCCTTCACGAGTGGTCGATCGTCAGATGGCCCTTCATAACCTGAATAGTCATAAGTGTCTGGCTATTGGGGCATCCAGTACCGCACCGGGAGCGGAAGCGATTCAATGGACCTGTTTGGGCACCAGCGACCGTCTTGGATCCTGCGGTGGCTAGGTAACGACTATTGGCAGATCAGAAATGACAACAGCGGGCAATGTCTGGGTGTCGGCGGCGCTAGCACGGCAGAAGGTGCCCATGTTATCCAGTGGCCGTGCGCGGATATTCCAGACCAGCGGTGGTATGGCAGACGAAATGGTGGGACGTACGAGTTTGTCAACCAGAACAGCGGAAAATGCATGGCTGTCGGTGGCAGCGGCATGGCTGACGGAGCACCGGTGATCCAGTGGAAATGTTTGAACACACCGGATCAGAAATGGTACTGAGATCGGCTTTCTCAAGGCTGCCGATGCAGAGTCGGGTAGCCCGGGGGGTGCGATCCTTCCGGGCTACCCGACCCTGCCCAACTCCCTGATCGAACGACCGTCCTGGACGCTCGTCCGCTCGCCACTTCAGATGAGAACTCGCCACCTGCACGCTGCGCTCGCCAGTTCATCGGAGGGTCCCGTCCACGTGACTACGGAACAGCCGCCCTTGCCGTTCGACCGTTTACCCAGCGCGGCCGCCGGATCAATCCGATGACGAGCAGTGTGAGCGAGAGCAAAGGCATGGGGTGACCAATGGCGAGGGCGAATGCCAGGTCGGCAAGACCTCCGCCCACCGTCGCTACGAAGATCCAGCGGGGCCCGGTTCCGACGGGGGCGCGATGGTGGGCGCGGACCTTTCCCCACGGCTTCGCGACCGAAAGCCAGCCCTGGAACGCGATGGCGCTTGCCATGAGCCCGGACCCGGCGATCTGCACCCGTGACGGTCCGGCGGTCAGGGACTCCGTGAGCGCCGGAGAAAGTAGGAAGATTCCCAGGTAGAGCTGGACGAGCGTGATCACGAACTTGATGAGTACCCACCAGTTCCGGAAGAACCCCCAAGGCGTGGCGGCGGCTAACATGATGCCCGTGAAGGCTGAGGCGTCAGCCATCGGCCCCAGCAGGCGGCCGTCGAGGACGTGCGCCATGGAAGTGGCCGCACTACGGACCGAGACGTCGGATCCATACCCGACGGAGAGCAGCACGCATAACGCCATTGCCTGGGCCATCCAACCGACCGACGTCAATACGTGCAGCCAGACGGTCAGGTGTCGCCACCGCTTCGTCACACAGTGATACTGCAACGAATCGCGCCAGCCGGACATCGGGGAGAACCCGGAAAATGGATTCGGGGTTGTTGATCACCATGTGAGTCGGATCCGGAGAACGCACCTGCAAGACAACGTTCTCCTCATGCCGCAAGTCGCGCGCCTGGGTGGTCCGTCGGCCGCCAACTGTCGGGCGCGGAACTGGGTCGACGAACCCCGCAGCGACTGGCTACCTTCGCGAGAAGGGAAGATTGGGCCGGTATCGCTATGTCGGTCCAGCAGAACCCCAGGACGAACGTCCACCCATAAAGGCGGTCAATGTCGGCTCCCGCGCTGTTCTTGACCGCTGGCCGGCCGCGCGGACCCGAGCCGAGTTCGACGAGCCGTTCACCTTCGTCGTTGCGCTCGACGGCTCGCTCAGGGCCGCCCCGCGTCGCAGCGAGCATGTCGCCGTTGCAACCGGCCGAGACGTACCTGCCGCGGGCGAGACAACGTTCGCCGGCGCAGCGGGGGCGCGGCACGTGCTTGAGGTGACCAACCAATCGACCGGCTACTGTCCCGATCCGGACTGCTGGACGGCAGTCGGCGCAGCGCTCGATCGCCTAGGTCTCACGCAGCTCGGGGACTTCACCACCAAGCTCGTCTGCCGGCGATGTCCGTTCCTGCGGCGAGCGCAACATCGTCCGCGACAGCGACTTCACCTGTGCTCCGTGTGACGGCGCCCTGCCGGCGTATTGGAACTTCGACCCCTGATCGGCAGAGGTCACCGACATCCGCTTCTGCCTCGCTGCGGGCCGCGTAATCGCGGGCAGGCAACCCGGATTCGCGGGAAAGCCGGTCCGTCATGGCCGGACGGACTTGACGAACCAGATTCCACAGAAGGCGGGGCAGCACCTTGAACCCGATCTGGTTCGGTGGCTTCTTCACGACCTTGAAGGTGAGGTCGAGATCGTTGCGGGTCGAGTCGGTCAGGCCGGTGTAGGCGTTGTCCGCCCACATCCGGGTCAGCTCCCGCTTCTTCGTGCGCGGCTCAGGTTGCCAGCCGTCACCCACGCCGGCCGCCAGTCGATGCTTCGCGGGCGTCGAGGAGCTCCTCCCAGTGTTCCCGGGCCCAGGCGCACGCGGCGGTCATCGGCTGGAGCAGGCTGCGGCCCAAAGGGGTCAGTTCGTACTCGACGCGACGCACCGGCCCGAGGTGGCTGGTGCGTTCGATCAGGCCGTCACGTTGCAGCGTCCTGAGTGACTTGGTGAGCGCTTTCGCCGTGATGCCACGCAGCGGAACGCGAAGCTCGGAGAACCGCCGTGGTCCCTGCTCCAGGCACCGGACGATCATGCCGGCCCACTTGTCGCCGATCCGGATCGGCGACAGATCGGAGGGACACACCGGGTCGAACATGTCGGGATCCAGGGGCATCGTCACGACCTCCACGGTAGCCGGTATCCGATCGGTAACTACCTGTCCGGATACGGTCTGCGGCGGCGCCGGCGATGGGGCCGGCTCAGAGAGGCGAGGTGCCGAGATGGGCAGGTTGGTGGTTTTCGGTGCGGGCGGCCGGGCCGGACGGGCGGCCGTCGCCGAGGCGCGCCGTCGTGGTCACCAGGTCACCGCGGTGGTTCGTGATCCGGGCGGGCATGGCGGCCTGTCGGGCGACGGCGTGCAGCTGATGGCTGGTGACGTGACGGACGCGGACAGCGTCGCCCGGCAGGCCGCTGGACACGATGCTGCGATCAGCGCCGTCCACGACGCCGCAGTGCGGCCCAGCGCCCTCTACACCGGCGCTGCCCGCGCCTTGCTGGACGGACTGGCTCGCGCGCAGGTAACCCGGCTGCTGGTGGTCGGCCTGGCGTCGACGTTGCAGACCGAGCACGGGGTGGCGCTGATGGACACGCCCGGCTATCCGCAGGAGTACCGCTCGTTCTACCTCGCCCACGCCGCCGGTACGCGGGTGCTGCGTACCGCGACCACCGGCGTGGACTGGCTGGTCGTCAGCCCTGCCGGCGACTTCGACCACGGCGGCGCGCGCTCCGGGCGCTACCGCACGGCGATGGCCGACGCGGCCAGTCGCATCTCGTACGCCGACCTCGCCGTCGCGCTGATCGACGAGATCGATACCCCTGCGCACCACCGGACCCATCTCGGTGTCGAGGCCGCCTGATGGCCGGCGAGATCTTCGACAGCCCGAACCCCTGGGTCGCCGCACACATCCGCCGTTTCGCAGAGACCAACGGCACTCCCCGGCCCGGCGTGAGCGACCTGTTGCTGATCACGCGAGGCCGCCGATCGGGAAAGTTGCGCCGAACCGCGCTGGCCTACGCACGAGAGGACGATCGCTATGTTGTCGTCGCGTCCAACGCGGGAGCCGACCGGCACCCCGCCTGGTTCCTCAATCTCTGCGCCGACCCGAACGTCACCATCCAGGTCGGGACCGAGACCCTCCCCGCGCGGGCCCGGATCGCCCCGGCAGAAGAAGGACCAGGACTGTGGCAGCTGATGATCACGATGATGCCGTCCTACCGGAAGTACCAGGAGGCCACCACGAGAGAGATCCCCGTGGTCATCCTCGAACCGTCGACCTGATCCGGGCAGACAGCATCTGCTTGCCGCACCTCCCGCTGAACATCCGTCATGCGCCCGGGGCTCGTACCGGGAAAGGGTGGTTCGTCGCCGTCAGGCGGCGGTGGGCAGCGGGGCCGGCGCGGGCAGCGGGACGGCCTCCGGCGGGGTGGGGCGGTTCAGGTGGTAGCCCTGCAGCAGGTCGACGCCGGCGCGGGCCAGGTCGGCCGCGGTCGGCTCGTCCTCGACGCCCTCGGCGACCACCTTCATGCCCAGCGACCTCGCGATGGCGATCACCGACTCGATGATCGTGGCGTGCGCGGGCGAGTCGTGCATCTGCACCACGAACGACCGGTCGATCTTGAGTTCGTCGATCGGCAGGCGGGGGAGCAGGCCGAGCGAGGTGTACCCGGTGCCGAAGTCGTCGATCGCCACCCGCACGCCGCGCAGTCGCAGCTCGGCGAGCTGGGCGGCGACCTGGTCCGGGCGGATCAGCACCGCGGTCTCGGTGATCTCGACGGTGAGCAGGTCCGCCGGCACGCCCTCCAGCTGCAGCAGGGCCAGGATGGTCGGCACGGCGCGGTCCTGGGCGAGATACGCCGCCGGCAGGTTCACCGACACCGGCACGTGGTGGCCCTGCCGTTTCCAGAGCGCCGCCTGGTGCAGCGCCTCGGCCAGCACCCAGTCGGTCAGCTCCAGGATGACGTCGGAGCGTTCCGCGTCGGGCAGGAAGACGCCGGGCGGCAGCAGCCCGCGCTGCGGGTGCTGCCAGCGGACCAGTGCCTCCACCCCGGCCAGCGCCCGGCTGGTGGCGTCGTGCAGCGGCTGGTAGTGCAGCCGCAGGTGCCCGCTGCGCAGGCCGGTACGCAGCTCGGTGAGCTGGCGCAGGTCGACCCGCTGGGTGCTGTCCAGGCCGGGGGTCCACTCGACCACGCCGGTCCGGTCCTGCTTGGCACGGCGCATCGCGGCGGCGGCGCGGCGCTGCAGCACCGCGATGTCGTGGTGGTCGGCCGGGCTGATCCCGATGCTGACCTCGACGCTGATCGGCAGGCCGTCGATCGGGTGCGGCCCGCGGATGCCGGCCGCGATGTGCCGGCCCATGCTCTGCCGGGTGTACCCGGACGGCAGCTCGGAGAGCAGCACCAGGAACTGGTCGCCGTCCAGCCGGGCGACCAGGTTGCCGGTGCCGCTCACCGCCCTGAGCGCGACCGCGACCCGGTGCAGCAGCATGTCCGCGCCGTGGTGGCCGAGCACGTCGTTGGCGTCCTGGAACCGGTCCAGACCCAGGTGCAGCACGGCGCCCAACCCACCGGCGTCGAGGCGGCGCTGGCCCTCGGCCGCGACCGTGCTGCGGTTGGGCAGCCCGGTGAGCTGGTCGGTGCGCGAGAGCCGGGCGTACCGGCCGGCCATCGCGGCCAGCAGGTCCATCATCGGGGCGATCCCGTGCCGGCCGTCCGGCCAGCTGACCAGCACCGGCTCCTCGCGTTCGCGGGGTGGACGGGCCAGCGCGGCCTGGGCGGCCACGTCGATGTCGGTGTCGGCGGGCAGCGTCAGCGTGTCGGCGAGCGACAGGTCGCCGACGGTCCGCCGGATCGTCAGCGCCCGGCCGAAGCCGAGACGCCCGGTCGCCGCCCGGTCCAGCAGCTCGCGGCTGACCAGCCGGTGCCCGGCCTCGGTGCGCACGATGACGCCCGGAGTGTGCCGGTCACCGTGCAGCGTCGCCTCGATCTCGCTGATCGGGGTGCTCGCCGGCAGCGGCGTGGTCGGGATGCCGATCTCGCCGAGCTTGCGGGGCAGCCGCGGTCCCGGTGCGGTCGCCGTCACGGGCGCCCCCCGAGGTGGAAGCAGGCGCCGTCGACCAGCGTGCGGCCGCCCTCGACGCGGGGGCGCAGCCGGACCAGCAGCCGGCCGCCGTCCGGGCCGGCCGCGGTCAGCTCGGTGTCGGCGGGCGCGCCGGCGCGGGCCGCGGCCCAGGCGCGGGCGAGCTCGTCGTGGTCGGCCGGGTCGACCAGCTCGGCGACCGGGTCACGGTCGCCGGTGGCGGTGAAGGAGAGCGTGGCCAGGCGGCGGGCGAGGTCCTCCAGGTCACAGCGGGCGGTGTGCTCCCGGGTACGGTCGAGCAGCATCCCGTCCCAGACGGTCGCGCCGCCGGGCTCCCGGTGCGGCCGCGCGGTGCCGTACAGCCAGCGGCGCAGGCCGTCGCGGCGGACGATGCCGCCCTGCCACTCCCAGGGTTGCAGGGTGCTCGCCGACTCCCGGACCGAGGTCAGGAAGGACTCCCGGTCCTCCTCGACGATGAAGTCCAGGATGTCGGCCTGTGACGTGGTGATCTGCTCGGGGTCGACGCCGTAGAGCTCGCGGCAGGCGTCGGAGACGAAGCTGAATCCGGCGCGGCCGTCCGGCTCGACCCGGAACTGGTAGAGCATTCCGGGCGCGTTGTGCACGGTGTTGCGGAAACGCTCCTCGCTCGCGCCGAGCGCGGCCTCGCTGCGCCGGCGGGCGGTGTCGTCGATGGCGATCGTGCAGACGCCGTAGACCGAGCCGTCCGGGTCGGTGAGCGGGACCCGGGTGACCACGTACTGGCGGATGTCGTCGCCGAACGGCAGCTCCTCGAGCACGGTCCGGGCGGCGCCGCTCTCCACCACCTGCACGTCGTGCGCCCGGCTGTGCGCGGCGACCGCGGCCGGCAGCACGTCCTGCTCGCCCCGGCCGACCATGTCGGCGGCGGTGACCTGGAAGACCCGCTCGTACTCGCCGTTGACGAACAGGTAGCGGCCGTCCAGGTCCTTGGCCGAGATCATCGCGGTGGTGTGCTGCAGGATCGCGGTGATCAGCTGGTTGCTGCGCTGCAGTTCCTGGCGCGCCTCGTGCCACTCGGTCTGGTCGGAGATGAACGCGCAGAAGCCCTCGTCCCCGAGCGCGTCCATGGTCATCGAGATGCTCAACTCGGAGCCGTCGCGGTGCACGGCGGGCATCTCGAAGCGGTGACCCGGCCCGGGCCGCTCGCCGGTGACCAGCCGCCGGGCGAACCCGGCGTTGTGGGCGGCCCGCAGCGCGGGCGGGATGATGGTGTCCGCCAGCCGGCGGCCGAGCACGTCGTCGCGGCGCCAGCCGAACAGCCGCTCCGCAGCCGGATTCCAGTCTCGGATCAGGCCGGAACGGTCGACGCGCAGGTACGCGAGCGAGCTGGCGTCGACGGCGTGGGACCGGCCGTCGGCCACCGGCTGCTCGGTGATCTGAGAGGCTTCGGCGGTGAACACCCCCGCATCATCGGGCGGCCGGTGGCCGACCTGAGTTGTCGAGCCCCGGTTTCGCCGGGCCGGCCGGCCCGGCGAAACCGGCGCCGGTCAGCTCAGGCGGAAGACCGTCGCCTTCGGGCCCGCCGTCAGCACACCGGCGGACTGCCGCAGGTGGATCGTCGGGTCGGCGGCGCTGCGGATGGTCACTCCGCCCTTGGCCGGGATCCGGCGTACCGGCGTGCCGGTCGGGTCCAGCCGCACGGTGGCGCCGTCGATCCGGACGAACAGCGACGGCTGGTCCACCGACTGGATCGTCTCCGCGCCGTCCGCCCCGGCGACGAACCGGAACTGGGTGGCGCCCAGGTCCCGTGGCGCCTGCGCGACCTGCACGGCGGAGCCGGTGTGGCGGACGTACGAGTCCCGCGAGTCCCGCGGCGACAGGCGCACGATCGGGCCGCCGTCGCCGACCGGCACCCCGAACAGCGGGGTGCCGTCCGGGTGCCAGTAGAGCTTCTGCACGCGGGCGTGCCGGTTCGGGTCGTACAGCGGGTCGCCGGTGATCTGCTCGTAGTCGCGGGCGTGGTAGACCAGCACGTCGGTCTTGCCGTCCTCGGCCACGGTGAACGCGTTGTGCCCGGGACCCCAGCGCCTCGTCTCGTCGTTGCTCACGAAGATCGGGTCCGGGGTCTTCACCCAGCTGGCCCGCTCCAGCAGGTTCGCGTCGGCGTCCGCGGTGAGCAGGCCCATGCAGTAGCGCGCGTCGGTGGCGCTGGCCGAGAAGGTGAGGAAGACCCGCCCGTTGCGGATCAGCACGGCCGGGCCCTCGTTCACCCGGTAGCCCTGGATCTCCCAGCCACGGGTGGGCGTGGTGATCCGGGTGGGCTTGCTCGAAAGCGTCCACGGGTTGGCCATCTCGGCGATGTACAGGCTGGAGTTGACCGCGATCTCCGGCTCGCTCTGCGCCCACACCAGGTACCGCCGGCCGCGGTGCGCGAACGTGGTGGCGTCCAGCGCGAAGCTGTCCCACTCCAGGGCGACCTTGCCCTTGAGGCTCCACCCGGCGGCGTCGCGCGGGTCGTCCAGGGCCGACTCCAGGACGTAGATACGCACCCGGAAGACGTCGTCGGAGTCGCCGGCGGCGAAGTAGACGTACCACCTGCCGTCGATGCGGTGCAGCTCCGGGGCCCAGATGTGCCCGGCCATGACGCCGGTCGCCGGCCGTTTCCAGATGTCGTCTCGGCGGCGTCGGTCAGCCCGGCGAGCGTGCTCGCGCCGCGCACCACGATCCGGTCGTACTCCGGCACCGAGCCGGTGAAGTAGTACATGCCGTTCACCCGCGGGGTGACGAACGGGTCGGCCCGCCGGCTGACCAGGGGCTGGGTGGTGGGCACGCCGTAGATCTGCGCGTCGGTGGGCACCGGGTCGGCATGCGGCGCGCCTTCGGCGCCCGCCGGGAGGATCGTGGCGAGGGCACCGGCGGTGGTCACCCCGAGGCCGCCCCTGAGCAGGGTGCGGCGATTGACGTACGTCATGTGCGGGCTCCTCATCGGGTCCGGATGCGCAGGAAGGTGACCGAGTTCGCCGGGAACTCGCGGGTGAAGTCCGCCGAGACGCCGCGGACCGTGCTGGTCACCGGCTGGATCGGCTCGGCGGTACGGGTGTTCTGCTCACCCGGGTCGCCGGCCAGGACGGTCATCTTCGCGGTCGTGGCGACCTTGCGGCCACCGAGGTCGATGCGGGTGACCGCCGGCTTGTCCTGGGCGTTGACCACCTTCACGATCAGCTCGCCGGTCTTCGTGTCGGTGGTGACCACCTGAGCGAACGGCTCGGTGACCGCGTTGTCGTCGAAGCTGCCCCACTCCACGCCGTCCAGCAACAGCGTGACCCTGGTGCCCCGGACCTGGACCTTGAGGTCGTAGGTGCGGCCGGTCTCCACCGTGTTCGGCTTGGTGAGCAGCTGCTCCTTGGCGCTGGTGACGCCCTTCTCCACGGCGCCCTGGGTGTTGTTCCAGCCGCCCAGGTTCCACCAGTAGAAGTTGCCGGTCTCCTGGACGCCGAACGCCACCAGGAAGCCCTCGGCGCCGGCCTGCTTGGTCGCCTTCAGCGTGTAGTCGTAGTCGGTGTCGGTGATCGTCGCCGCCTTGACCATGGTGTCCTCGGAGGCGGTGTCGGTCTGGGCGTACCCGCCGCCGGTCGCCGTCCACGTGCCGCGCGGCTGCACCGCGGTCCAGCCGTCGGCGTCGCCGTCGTTGAAGTCGTCGCTGAACAGCACCGTGCCGTCCGGGCGGGTGACCTTGACGTCGTCATAGGTCGCCGCGGTGCGCCAGGTGGACAGGCCGACCGCGCCGGTGATCGGCCTGGGCCGCACCACGCCGCCGCCGCTGACCGTGCTCGGCACCACCCGGTCACCGACGTTGTTCATGAACAGCTTCTGCACCTGGTAGCTGGTGGAGCCCCAGGACTCGTCGTTGTCGAACCAGATCATGTCCGGCTTCCACTGCACGTTGTCGATGTTGGCCAGCAGCGGCGCGTAGGACGCCATCTTGACCACGTCGGCGTTGCGCTCCAGGCCGGTCATGTAGGCCGCCTCGGCCAGCGAGTTGGAGAACTTGGCGTCCAGCGACGCGTACTCGCCGAGGAAGACCTTCGGGCCGTTGCGGTCGTAGGTGTCGTAGCGCGCGTTGTTCTGCAGGAACCAGGCGGGACTGTTGTAGTAGTGCTCGTCGACCATGTCGCTGCCGTGCGAGCGGTTCTTGGCCCACAGGTTCTCGAACGTGCCGCCCTGGTCGTCCGGGCCGGAGTTGCTCACCACGGTGATGTCCGGGTGCTTCGCCTTGATCGCCGACTCGAACTGCAGGAAGTTCGCCCAGTACTCCTCGGGCAGGTTCTCCTCGTTGCCGACCGCGACGGTGGTCAGCCCGAACGGCTTCGGGTGTCCCATGTCGGCGCGCAGCCTGCCCCAGGTCGAGGTGACCGGGCCGTTGGCGAACTCGATCAGGTCCAGCGCGTCCTGGATGTGCTGCCGCAGCAGCGCCGGGTCGTTCGTGGCCCGGTTCTGCCCGCAGCCGGTGACCAGGGCCGGCAGCACCGGCAGCGGCATCGCGCCGATGTCCTCGGAGAACTGGAAGTACTCGTAGTAGCCGAGGCCGTAGGACTGGTTGTAGCCCCAGAAGTTCTTGTTCGTCGCCCGGGTCTCGACCGGCCCGACGGTGTCCTTCCACTGGTACGACCGGGCCCGCGGGTAGCCGTTCGCGGCGTCGTACGGGTACATGCTGCCGGTGTTGACCAGGCAGCCGCCGGGGAACCGGACGAAGCCCGGGTGCAGCGCCTCGATCTTCTCGGCCAGGTCCTTGCGCAGGCCGTTGCGGCGGCCCTTGTAGGTGTCCCGGGGGAACAGCGAGATCTCGTCCAGCCGCAGCGTGCCGGCGCCCCGGCTGTCGACGGTGAGCCGGGCCCGGTCGCTGGTGCCGGTGGCGCGCAGCGTGCCGGTGTACCTCGTCCAGGTGTCGCTCTTCGCGGTCAGGCGCAGCGGCGCGGCCAGGGCGGCGCCGTCGCTGGTGCGCAGCGTGACGGTGAGCGGGGCGCCGCCGGCCGCGTCGGTGCGCGCCCACACCGAGAAGTCGTAGGTGGCGCCGTCGCGTACGGCGATGCCGGTGTCGTAGCCGGCGTTGGTGACCGCGGCCGGACCGGTGAGCTTGAGGTAGTTGCGGTTGCGCTCGTTGAGCCGCTGATCGTCGTTGACCACGGTGGCGGCGCCGGTGGGCGTCCAAGCGGTCAGGCCGGTGAACCCGGCGGCGTCGGTGGCGGTGAACTCGAACGAGCGGTTGCGGACCAGTTCGGCGTAGAGGCCACCGTCGGCGGCGTAGTTGATGTCCTCGAAGAAGACGCCGTACTGCTGCTTCGACAGGGCCGGGCCGGTGGCGTCCGGGCTCACCCTGATCGAGTAGTCCGGTTCGGCGGCGGCGGCCGAGACCGGCGGGGCGACCGCGAGCGGCAGCGACACCAGCAGGGCTGCCGCGCCGGCCAGGCGGGTTCGGATTCTGGGCATGAGGGGTCCTCCGGTACGGGGAACGCAACGCGAGTGTGTCGGGGATGTTTCGGTACCGCGAGCTCAGCAATGTGTACGCAAACATCGATGTGCTTGTCAAGAGGACGGTGTCGATGTCCGAGCTGCTCAATTGCGTCCCTGGCGCGCCGGACTCGGTCTTGTTAGCGTTAACGCAGAAGGTCCGGACAGGGCGGATTCCGCCCCGGATCGGCGGGGTGTCCGAGCCGGTGCGTGCCCGACCGGTGACCGACATCGACGTTCACCTCACGTTCACCCGGAGCCGGTGGCCGGCGTACACCCGCGCACCTACCGTCGGCGATTGCCCGCCATCAGCGCGGACATCCACGAGGGAGAACCAATGCCAGACACCAATCGCCGTCTTCTTCCGCTGCTCGGACACAGTGGCGGCAGCCGGGACGCGATGACCTGTCTCTACCGATGCGGCAACGCGTGTGACCACCCCGCGCCCAACGAGTCGGCCAACCCGTACCTCGGTGACGTGGTCAACGCCGAGATGAGCCGCCGCGGCGTGGTCCGCGCCGGCGCCGTCGGCGCCATGGTGCTCGGCTTCGGCGGCGCCGCGGTGGCCGGCCTGGCGAGCCCGGCCGCCGCCGCCCCCGCCACCGAGGCGCTGGCCGGTGGCCGCAAGCCCAAGCCCACCCGGGCCGGCGCCCTCACCTTCGAGCCGGTCGCGCCGAACACCCTGGACGCGGTCACCATCCCGGCCGGCTACCGCACCTCCGTGGTGATCCGCTGGGGCGACCCGGTCGTCGCCGGCGCCCCCGAGTTCGACCTGCACCACCAGACCGCGGCCCGGCAGGCCCGGCAGTTCGGCTTCAACAACGACTTCGTCGGCGTGCTGCCGCTGCCCGGCTGCGACGACAAGGCGCTGCTGGTGGTCAACCACGAGTACACCAACGAGGAGCTGATGTTCCCGGGCTTCACCACCCTGGACGCGCTCACCGTGGAGCAGATCGAGGTGGCCATGGCCGCGCACGGTCTGTCCGTGGTGGAGATCGAGCGGGTCGGGCGTACCGGGCAGTGGCGTCCGGTGAAGAGCCGCCGCCTGCACTACAACCGCCGGTTCACCGCCCTGGCCAGCACGTTCCGCCTGACCGGCCCGGCCGCCGGGTCGGCCTGGCTGCGCACCGCCGCCGACCCGCGCGGCACCACGGTCATCGGCACGCTGAACAACTGCTCCGGCGGCGTCACCCCGTGGGGCACGGTGCTCTCCGGCGAGGAGAACTTCAACCAGTACTTCGTCGGCGCCGACCAGGCCCCCGAGGCGCTCAAGCCGAAGCTGGCCCGCTACGGCATCACCACCACCGCCCGGTACCCCAGCGGCTCGCGCAAGTGGGACCGTGCCCAGGAGCGGTTCGACCTGGCCAAGCACCCGAACGAGGCGCACCGTTTCGGCTGGGTGGTCGAGGTGGACCCGTTCGACCCGGACTCCACGCCGCGCAAGCACACCGCGCTGGGCCGGCTCAAGCACGAGGGCGCGAACGTCATCGTGGCCCGCAACGGCCACGTGGTGGCGTACATGGGTGACGACGAGCGGTTCGAGTACCTGTACAAGTTCGTGTCCGACAAGAAGTTCATGCCCGGGCACTCGCACCTGGCCCGCCGGCACAACCTGACCCTGCTGGAGTCCGGCACGCTCTACGTCGCCAAGGTCACCGGTGACAGCCCGGCCGCCGAGATCGACGGCACCGGCAAGCTGCCCGCCGACGGCCGGTTCGACGGCCGCGGCCAGTGGATCAAGCTGGTCTCCGGCAACCACTCCTTCGTTCCCGGGATGACCGCGGCCGACGTGCTCACCTTCACCCGGCTCGCCGGTGACGCGGTCGGCGCGACCAAGATGGACCGCCCGGAGGACGTGCAGCCGAGCCTGCGCACCGGCAAGATCTACGCGGCGATGACGAACAACTCCAACCGCGGCGTCGGCGCCAACGCGCCCGCGGACGAGGCCAACCCGCGCAACGCCAACAAGCACGGCCACATCTTCGAGATCGTCGAGGACGGCGGCGACCACACCGGCACCACGTTCACCTGGGCGCTGCCGATCGTCTGCGGCGACCCGGCCGCCGCCGACACCTACTTCGGCGGGTACGACAAGAGCGCCGTCTCGCCGATCTCCTGCCCGGACAACGTCGCCTTCGACAGCGCCGGCAACCTGTGGATCTCCACCGACGGCAACGCGCTGGGCAGCAACGACGGCCTGTTCGCCACGCCGATCGAGGGCCGGGAGAAGGGCCACCTGAAGCAGTTCCTCACGGTGCCGCGTGGCGCCGAGACCTGCGGCCCGTTCATCACCTCGGACGACCGGTCGGTCTTCACCGCGGTCCAGCACCCGGGTGAGATCTCCGGCGCCACCGTGGACAAGCCGGCCTCGGTGTGGCCGGACGGCGGCTACGCCAAGCCGTCGGTCATCGTCACCTGGCGCCCCGACGGCGGCCCGGTCGGCAGCTGACCGGCGGACCCGCGCGGAGGCCACGGCACGTGCCGCCGTGGCCTCCGCCGTGCGCGCCCGGCGCGGGTACACGGCCGGGTGCATGAGAAAGCTCACCGGACCGGGCTCTGGCGCGGGCACGATACGTTCCCTGAGGCGAGGAGCCGAGCGGATGCCGGGTAGCGCCGGCGGGGGAGAGCGCCACGTGAGCGAGCCCGGGAACGCCGTCCGGCCGGAGACGTCCGTCGCGGCAGACCGCGCACGGGCGGTCCTGCCCGGATCGATCTCCGCGCTGCTGATGCTCGCCGTCGCCCTGACCGGCGCCACCCGCCCGCGGCTGAGCTGGGACGAGGTGACCTCCGCCGAGGTGTCGCAGCGGACCCTCGGACAGATCTGGCGGCTGATCCACAACGTGGACGCGGTGTTCGGCACGTACTACGCGTTCCTGCGCTTCTGGACATCGCTCTTCGGCGACGGCGAGCTGTCCCTGCGGCTGCCCTCGATCCTGGCGATGGCCGCGGCGGTGGGACTGACCGCCGAGCTCGGCCGCCGGCTGTTCACCCCGCTGATCGGGCTGACCGCCGGCGTGCTCCTGGTGATCGTCCCCAACACGTCGCGCTACGCGGCGGAGGCCCGCCCGTACGCGTTCGTCTGCTTCTTCTCCATGCTCTCGCTGCTGCTCCTGCTCGTCGCGGTGGGTGGCCGCGACGCCGCACGGACGGCCGGGCCCGACGCCGCGGCCACCGGCGTCCCGGCGGCACGGCGTAGGTACGTCTGGGTGCTCTACGGCGGCGCCGTCCTGCTGCTCGGCGCGTTCCACCTCGTCGCGCTCAGCACCCTGGCCGCCCATGCCGTCGCGGTCGGCATCGTCGCCCGGCGGCGGCGTGACCCCCGGCTGGCCGGGATCTGGTTGCTCACCGTCGTCGTCGCGGTGGCGCCGCTGGCACCCCTGGCCGGCCTCGGCGCCCGGCAGGACAGCACCCAGCTGCACTGGGTGCCGCCGATCACGGCGAGCGCGATCCGCCGGATGCCCGCGGAGATCACCGGGTCCAGCCCGGTGGCCTGGCTGCTGCTGGGCATGGCGGTGCTCGCGGTGTGGCATCCGGCGCGCCGGCTGGTGCCGGTGGCGGTGCTGGCGCTCGCCCCGGTGATCGCGGTCGCGGTCGCGTCGGTGCTGGTCACGCCGATGTGGGTGGCCCGGTACATGCTCGTCGCGCTGGCCCCGCTGGCGCTTCTGGCCGCGGTCGCCCTCGCCGCCGGCGCACCGCAGCCGCGCACCTGGCGCGGGCTGCTCGACGGCCGGCTGCTGCGGATCGGCGCGGTGCTGCTGCTGCTCGCCGCGGTCGCCGTGCCGGGGCAGCGGGCGATCCGCCAGCCGACCGCGAAGAACGGCCCGGACTACCGGGGCCTGGCCGCCCTGGTCGGCCGGTACGAACAGCCGGGCGACGTGATCGTCTACCCACCGCGGAACCGGGCGATGCGCGCCGGGATGGACTACTACCTGCGCCGGCTGCCCAGCCGGCCGCGCGACGTCCTGCTCAGCATCCCGTCCACGCGGACCGGTCTGCTGATCGCCGCCGAGCACCCGGACGACGCGGCGCGGCTGGCCGGCTCCACCGGGATCTGGCTGATGGTGGCCGACCGGCGGCCCGACCCGCTGACCGTCCGCCCCGGCCTGCGTGAGCTGCTGACCACCGAATACGCCGAGGTGGGCCGCTGGAAACGCAAACACGCCACCGCGGTGCTGTACCGGCCGCGCCGCTGACCTGGCAGGCTCACCACCCATGAAGCTGCTGCTGCCCGACTCGGTGGAACTCGACCTCACCCTGCCGGAGGGCGTCACCGGCGTGGTCTACCCGGTCGCCGAGCCGATCCCGGAGCGGCACGCCGACGCCGAGGCGCTGGTCGTCTGGGGCAACCCGCCGACCCAGCTGGCCGGCGCGGCGCGGCAGCTGACCCGGCTGCGCTGGGTGCAGACCCTGGCCGCCGGGCCGGACGCCGTGCTGCGGGCCGGGTTCGCGCCCGGGGTGATCGTCACCGCCGGGCTCGGGCTGCACGACCGCACCGTCGCCGAACACACGCTGGCCCTCGTGCTGGCCGCCGCCCGCCGGCTGAACCTGCTGGTCCGGGCCCAGATCGGGCACCGCTGGGCGGCGGAGCTGGGCGGATTGCAGCCGGTCCGGGAGCCGGGCGCCTTCCGTACGCTGCGCGACGCGCACGTGGTGATCTGGGGCTTCGGCGGGATCGCCGGGACCCTGGCCCCGCTGCTGGCCGCGCTCGGCGCCCGGGTCACCGGGGTGGCGCGTACGGCCGGCGAGCGGCACGGCTTCCCGGTCGTCACCCCGCGGCGGCTGCCCGAGCTGCTACCCACCGCCGACGTGCTGATCGCGATCCTGCCGGCGCTGCCGGAGACCGAGCGGGCGGTCAACGCCGCCGTGCTGGACCGGCTCCCGGCGCACGCCTGGGTGATCAACGTCGGCCGGGGCAGCACCCTGGACGAGGCCGCTCTGCTCGCCGCGCTGCGCCGCGGGCGGATCGCCGGCGCGGCCCTCGACGTGTTCGAGACCGAGCCGCTGCCGGCCGGGTCCGGGCTGTGGGACGAGCCGAACGTGATCATCACGCCGCACGCGGCCGGCGGCCGGCCGCTCGGCGCGGCCGCCCTGATCGAGGAGAACGTGAGGGCGTTGCGAGCCGGGCAGCCGCTGCGCAACCGGGTCGTCTAGCGGCCTTTCTGCGACAAGCCGGGAACCGCACGACGGACCGCCAATATCCTGTCGGCGTAGAGCAGACCAGGATCTTCCGGCTTCTCGGCACCGGGGCGCGCGCCGCCGCCCGGCAGAGCGCCGCGCTGTTCGCGCTGGCCGGGGCGCTGGCGCTGGTCGGCATGCTGAGCGACCCGGACCGGTCCGGGCGGCTGCTCGTCGTCGCGGCGTGCGACTTCGTCCTGGCGCCGGCCGCCGTCGCGATCCCGTGGGAGCGGGCCGCCCCGCACGCGCCGGCCCTGCTCGCCCTGCCGGCCTTCGCCGTGCTCGGGCTGTCCACCTGGTCGTTCGGCGGGGTCGCGACCGGCACCGGCCCGTTCCTGGTGCTGGTCTACGCCTGGGCGGCGCTGCACTTCCCGCGGTGGATCCTGCTGGCCTACGCCGTCCCGGCCACCCTCGCGTACCTGGTGCCGCTGATCCTCACCGGACAGCCGCCCGTGGTGCTGGCCGGCGCCGCCGTCCTGATGCCGGTCGCGCTCGCCGTCGCGCTGCTGATCGAGGCGCAGGCCCGGCACCTGCGCGACGAGCGGGAGCGGCTGGCCCGCATCGAGCGGTGGCGCGCCGCGATGATCAATACGCTGGCGCACGACGTCCGCAGCCCGCTGGGCGCGGTGCGGCTGGTGCTCGACGAGCTGCGCGAGGACGCCACCGGGACGCGGGCCGGCATGCTGGACGTGGCGCTGCGGCAGACCGCGCGGCTGCACCGGCTGGCCGACGCCCTGCTCGACGTGCAGCGCATCGACAGCTCCGGGCGCCTGAAGCTGGACCTGGGCGAGTATCCGGCGCGCGAGCTCGTGCGCGACGCGCTGTCGTACGTCCACCCGGGCGCGGACATCCGGGTGGAGATCGCCGAGGACGCCACGCTCTGCGTGGACCGGCAGCGCTTCGAACAGATCCTGATCAACCTGCTCACCAATGCGCTGCGCTACGGGCGGCCGCCGATCGTCGTACGGGTCGCCCGGGACGGCGCCACCGACCGGCTGGAGGTGCGCGACCACGGGCCCGGCATCCCGGAGACCCTTCGCAAGGATCTGTTCGGCCGGTTCGCGGCGCAGGGGGAGCAGGGTGTCGGGCTGGGGCTGTGGATCGTCCGGCAGCTCGCGGTCGCGCACGGCGGCCAGGCGGTCGCCGAGGCCCGCGACCCCGGGGTCGCGATGGTCGTCATGTTCCCGGCGCGCCCGTGACGCCGGCGTGCCGGCCCGTGACGTGCGTGGCCGCGGGCGTCACTCGCCGGTGAAGACCGGGGTGCGCCGGGCCAGGCTCGCCGCGATGCCCTCGGCGCTGTCCCTCGTGGCCCAGTGTGCCCTCTGCTCGGCCAGCTCGTGATCGAGGGCGGCGCGTACCCGGGCCGCCAGGTCGCCGCGCAGCGTGGCCCGCATGGACCGGACCGCCCGCGGGGCTGCCGCGGCGATCTGCAGGGCCAGCGCCCGGGCGGTCTCGCGCACCCGGCCCGGCTCGGCCAGCCGGTCGGCCAGCCCGATCCGGAACGCCTCCTCGCCGCCGACCCGGCGCGCGGTCAGCATCATGTCGGTCGCGCGCTGCCGGCCGATCAGCTCGGGCAGCGTCACGCTGAGCCCGAAACCGGCGTGGAACCCGAGCCGGGCGAAGTTCGCCACGAACCGGGTCGTCGCCTCGGCGACCCGGAAGTCCGCGGCGCAGGCCAGGCCGAGGCCGCCGCCGACGGCGGTGCCGTGCACGGCGGCGACGATCGGCGTGCGTACGTCGAACAGCCGCGCCGCCCGCCGGTACAGCCGCTCGGCGGCGGCCACGTGATCGGTGGCGAACTCCCCGCCACCGAAATCCGCCCCGGCGCAGAAGTGCCGGCCCTGGGCGGCGAGCAGGATGGCCCGGCAGCCGGGGTCGTCGTCGAGCGCGGTCGCCGCGTCCACGATCCGGCCGATCAGCGCCTCGTCGAAGTGGTTGGCCGGCGGCCGGCGCATCTCCAGCAGCGCCACCCCGTCCTCGACCGTGACCGCCAGCTCGCTGTCCCCGCCCACCCCACCGCCCCTTCCGCCACCGTGACCCCGACAACCTACGCCCTCGCGCCGGCCCCGCCTGCCGGCAGCTCCGGGCCGGGCACGATCAGCGGCGCCGGGTCAGCGTTGCGGGCGGGCGCGGACGTGGACCCGCTCGCCCTGCGGCCCGAAGAGATTGATGATCTCGGCGGGTTCGGTGCCCGGGTTGAGCACCAGGTGTGGCAGGCGGGTGTCGAACTCGGCGGCCTCGCCCGGGTGGATCACGATGTCGTGGTCGCCGAGCAGCAGCCGGATCCGGCCGCTGAGCACGTAGATCCACTCGTAGCCCTCGTGGGTCTGCTGCGGCATGGCGAAGTCCGCCGGGGTCGGCGGGATGATCTGCTTGTAGGCCTGGACGCCGCCGGGTCGCCGGGTCAGCGGGATGTAGGTGTGCCCGTGGCGCTCGATCGGCCGCTGCCGCACCCGCGGATCACCGGTCTCCGGCGCGTCCACCAGCTCGTCCAGGGTGACCTGGTATGCCTCGGCGAGGGGCAGCAGCAGCTCCAGTGTCGGCCGGCGGGCGCCGGACTCCAGCCGGGACAGGGTGCTGACCGAGATGCCGGTGGTCTCGGCGAGCTGGGTCAGCGTGATGTCGCGCTTCTGTCGCAGGGTGCGCAGCTGCGGGCCGACGGCGGCGAGCGCCGCCTCCAGGTCTTTTGCCATAACAGCAACGATACTTGCCGTTTCGGCGGCATGCCGGGCACGGTGGTCGGCAACGACGGTCAGGAGAGGAGCCCACGGTGGAGCAGACGTACGACGTGATGGTGATCGGTGGTGGCGCCGCCGGACTCAGCGCAGCGGTGACCCTGGCCCGCTCCCGGCGCTCGGTCCTGGTGATCGACAGCGACGAGCCGCGCAACGCCCCGGCCGGCCACGTGCACAACCTGCTGGGCCGCGAGGGTGTCCCGCCGGCCGAGCTCTACGCGGCCGGCCGCGCCGAGGTGGCCCGGTACGGCGGGGAGCTGCGCACCGGCACCGCCGAGAAGGCCGAGCGCACCCCGGACGGCTTCCTCGTCACCCTGGCGGACGGCACGCAGGTGCGCGGCCGGCGGCTGCTGGTCACCACCGGGCTGCTCGACGAACTGCCGGACATTCCCGGGCTGGCCCAGCGGTGGGGACGCGACGTGGCGCACTGCCCGTACTGCCACGGCTGGGAGCTGCGCGGCCGGCGGATCGGGGTGCTCGTCACCGGCCCGCTCAGCCTGCACGGCGCGCAGGTGTGGCGGCAGCTCAGCGACGAGGTGATCTACCTGCTCAACGGCGCGGCGATGCCGGCGCCCGAGCAGTTCGAGGAGCTGGCCGCCCGCAGCATCCCGGTGGTCGGCGAGCCGGTCGAGGCGGTCGAGGTCGCCGACGACCGGATCACCGGGGTACGCCTGGCCGGTGGCCGGGTGATCCGGCTGGACGCGATCGCGCTCGGCCCCCGCTTCGTGGCCCGCTCCGAGTTCCTCGCCTCGCTGGGGCTGCAGCCGGTGCCGATGGAGATGAACGGGCAGGTGATCGGGGTGCGGATCCCGGCCGAGGAGACCGGCGCGACCTCGGTGCCCGGGGTCTGGGTGGCCGGCAACGTGACCAATCTCGGCGCGACCGTGGCGGTCGCCGCCGCGGGCGGGCAGACCGCCGCCGCGATGATCAACATGGACCTGATCGCGGAGGAGACCCGGGCCGCGGTCGCCGAGTACCGGCGCCAGCGGGAGACGATGCACGAGGCGCAGGCGTGGGAGCAGCGGTACCGGGCCAAGTCGTCGATCTGGAGCGGCCGGCCCAACTCGCAGCTGGTGACCGAGGCGGCCGGGCTGAGCGCCGGGCGCGCGCTGGACGTCGGCTGCGGTGAGGGCGCCGACGCGGTGTGGCTGGCCGAACGCGGCTGGGAGGTCACCGCGGTCGACATCTCCTCGGTCGCGCTGCAACGCGCCGCCGAGCACGCCGCGGCCGCCGGACTCGCCGGGCGGATCGCCTTCACCCAGGCCGACCTGCGCGCCGACCCGCCCGCCGCCCGGTCGTACGACCTGGTCTCGGCGCACTTCATGCACCTGGACGAGCCGGCCCGGCGGGAGCTGTACGCCCGGCTGGCCGACGCGGTCCGGCCCGGCGGCACCCTGCTGATCGTCGGGCACCACCCGGACGACCTGGCCGACAGCACGCACCGGATGCACTTCCCGGACATGATGTTCACCGCCGAACAGGTGGCCGCCGACCTGGACCCGGCCGGATGGGAGGTGCTGACCGCGGTCAAACGCCCGCGGCGCGCCACGCTGCCCGACGGCCGGGACGGCACCGTCCACGACGCCGTCCTGGTGGCCCGCCGCCGCGGCTGAGCACGCGGTGCGGGCGGCGATCGGCGGGTCGCGGCGCGGGCGGCGATCGGCGGGTCGCGGCGCGGGGGGCGATCGGTGGTTCGCGGCGCGGGCGGCGGTGGGTCTCGGCGCGGGGGGCGATCGGCGGGTCGCGGCGCGGGGGGGCGATCGGTGGTTCGCGGCGCGGGCGGCGGTGGTTCGCGGCGCGGGGGGCGATCGGCGGGTCGCGGCGCGGGCGGCGGCGGGTCGCGGCGCGGGTGGCGAGCGGCGGATCGCGGCGCGGGCGGTGGCGGGTCGCGGCGCCGGCCGCCGGGACCGGCCGGCGCCGCGGAAAACCCACCGGCCGGACGATGATCCGGGCGAATCGCCAGCACGGCTGCGGTTGCCTTGCTGCAATGGGCAGATGGGGCCGGATGATGCGCAGGGACACCTCGGGCCGGGAGACGACGTCCGCGCGGCGCTCGCCGCCTGGCGCGCCGGGATCACCGACCCCGGCGCCGCCGACCGGCTCCTCGACCTGCCGCGTGCCGGCGCCGGCCTGGTCGAGATCACCCGCCCCGGCGCGGCCGCCGTCACCGAGCGCCTGCGCCGTGGCCGTGACTGGTCCTTCGGGCCCGGGGGCTCGGAACGGCTGGCGACCGACCTGCCCGCCGACACCCTGCACACCCTGCTGCGGCACCTGCGCCGGCACTCGCACCAGGAGAGCCTCGACCACGGCGAGAACGTCCTGCACCTGGCCACCGGCCTGCTGCACTGGACGGACGCGGACGGCGCCGGGCACGCCAGCCCGCTGCTGCTGACCCCGGTCGAGCTGGTCGCGCTCGGCCCCGGCGACGTGCCCCGGCTGCGCGCCGCCACCGGCGACCCGCTGCTCAACCCGGCCCTGGCGCACCGGCTGCGCGAGCACCGCATCGACCTCACCGCCGACCTCGACCAGCTGCGGGAACGGATCGCCGGCCGGAGCGGCTGGCGGGTCGCCGAAGCGGTCGTGCTGGCCCGCTTCGACCTGGCCGGCGAGGCGATCCGGCAGGACCTCGCCGAGCACGAGGACCGGATCCTGCGGCACCCGGTGATCCGCGCGCTGGCTGCCGAGGACGGCGACTTCCGGTTCGCGCCGCCCACCGCCGCGCAGATCGACGCGCGGGAGACGCCGCTGCTGCTGGACGCCGACGCCGATCAGCGGGCCTGCGTCGCCGCCGCCCTGGACGGGCGCAGCTTCGTGATCGACGGGCCGCCCGGCACCGGCAAGTCGCAGACCGTGGCGAACATGATCGGCGCGCTGGCACACGCCGGCAAACGGGTCCTGTTCGTCTCCGAGACCGCGTCCGCGCTGGACGTGGTCCAGCACCGGCTGGTCGCCGCCGGACTCGGCAACTACCTGCTCGACCTGCACGGTCACCGGGCCGGACGCAAGCAGGTGGCGGCCGCGCTCGCCGCCGCGCTGGAGGCCGTGCCGCTGCCGTCGCCGGGCATGGACGAGCTGGACCGGCAGACGTTGCGGGACCGGCGGGAGCGGCTCACCGCGTACGCGGAGGCGGTCAACGAGGACCGCGCGCCGCTGGGCCGCAGCCTGCATGCCGTCATCGGCCGGTACGCGCAGCTCCAGGACGTGCCGCAGGGCCCGGCCCCGGCCCTGCCACCGCTGGCCCTGACCGGGGACGCGCTGGATGACATCCGGGCCGCCACCGAGCGCCTGCGCGACGCGTGGCGGCCGGCCACCGAGCGCAGCGGGTTCCGCTGGCGCGAGGTGGTCGAGAAGGAGCCGCTCGGCCCGGCCCTGCTGCGCGCCCAGCTCGCCCTGGACGCGCTGACCGCGGCCACCGACGCCTACGCCCCGCTGGCCGCCGCGTTCCACGTGCGGCTCCCGGCGGACGCGGGCGTGCTCGCCGAGCTCGCCGGGCACGGCGCGCGCCGGCCCGCCGCGGCCGCCGATCACTGGCTCACCGCAACCAGCCTGCGCCCGGTCCGCGAGGCCGCCGCGACCCTGGCGCGGCAGCTCGACGAGATGCGCGCGGCCGAGGAGCTGGCCCGCGACCGCACCGGCCGGGCCGCCGCCGAGCTGGCCGGGCAGCCGGTCGCCGACCTGCCGGAGCAGCCCGAGCTGACCCCGCCCGCGGTCGACCTGGAGCCGCTGTCCGAGGCCGCGGCCAAGGCGCTGGCCGGCCGGTTCGCCGCCGACGCCGACGAGCTGGAACATCAGCAGCGCAACCTGGACCGGATCACCGGCCGGCTCGGCCTGCCCGAGGTGGTCAGCTTCTCCGACGTCGAACTGGTCACCGCCGTCGCCGAGCTGGGCGCCCGGCCGGACAAGCCGGAGGCGGCCTGGTTCGCCCCGGGCGCGCAGGCCAGCGTGCACGCCGCGGCCGGGGCGCTGCGGCGGCACGTCGAGGCGGTCGCCACCGCCCGGGCCGCGGCCCGGGTGTACTTCTCCGACGCGGTGCTGCACGAGCCGGTCGAGGACCTCGCCGAACGCTTCGCCACCGTGCACCGCGGCGTGCGCCGGTTCCTCGCCGCCCACCGCTGGGACCGCGAGACCGTGGCCGCGCTCGCCGAACCGGGCGTCAGCACCGACGAGGCGGTCGCCCAGCTGCCCCTGGCGGTCGCCTGGCGGCGCGCCAACGAGGGTCTGCTCGCCGCGGAACGGCAGAACGCCGCCCTGCTCGGCCGTTACTGGCGGCGCCTGGACACCGACTTCGTGTCGATCGGCCGGGCCCTGGACACGGTCGCCGAGGTGCTGCGGGTGACCCCGCCGGAGTCGCTGGCGGAGGTCATCGACTACGTCTGCAACCGGGGCGGCGACGGCGGGCTGCTGGCCACGGTCGCCGAAGCGCGGGAGGTGTTCCGGCACTGGCGCGGCACGCTGCGCCCGGAGCCGGAGGCGGCGGCCCGCCCGCAGCTCGCGCACGGCCCGGTGACCGCCGCGATCGACTGGCTGCGCGTCCAGGTCGGGCCGCTGCGCACGGCCGCCGAGGTGATCGGGCAGCTCAGCGCGGTCGCCGGACGCGATCTGGACCTCACCGAGGCGCGCGCCGTCGCGCAGGTGCGCGCCCAGGTCGTCGACGCGGCCCGGGCGCTGGCCGAGAGCGCGCCGGGACTGCACGACGTGCTCGGCCGCGGGTACCGGGGACGCGACACCGACCTGCGGGAGCTGCACCGGGCGATCGAGTGGGCGGCGCACGCGCGGACCCTGCGCACCGGTACGGACGCGGCGCTCACCGCGGAGCAGGCGGCGGCGCTGGCGCCGTACCCCGGCCCGCTCGCCGAGCTGCCGGCGCTGATCAGCGGCTGGCAGGAGGCCCGGCAGCGGATCATCGACGCCTTCGGGCCGGCCCGCCAGGTCCGGCTCGGTACCAGCCTGGACCGCTACGAGACCGCCCGCGACCTGCTGCGCGACCTGCACGACGACGACACCGGCCAGCGCGAGTGGTTCGACTACCTGGCCGCCCGCGGGGTGCTCGCCGAGCACGGCGTGGACAGCGCCGTCGACCACTGCGCCGACCACGGCGTGGACGTCGCCCTGCTGTACCCGGTGATCGAACGGGCCGTGTACCGGGCCTGGGCCGACGCGGTGATCGCCGACGACGAGCGGCTGGCGCCGCTGACCGCGGTGGAGCGCAACGAGCTGGTCGAGGAGTTCCGCCGGCTCGACGCCGACCTGGCGCAGGACGCGGCCGGCACGATCATCGAGGCGGTCAACGCGCGCCGGCCACCGGTCACCGCGGACGGGGCGCCCGCGCTGATCCGCGACGAGGGTCTCAAGCAGGACGGCCACCTGCCGGTGCGGGAGCTGCTGGAGCGAACCTGGGACGCGGCCGCCGCCCTCAAACCCTGCTTCGTCATGCCGCCCGCCGCGGCCAGCCGCTACCTGCCCGCCGACCGGCGGTTCGACGTGGTGATCATCGACGAGGCGTCCCGGATGACCACCGCCGCCGCGGTGGCCTGCGCGTACCGCGGCCAGTCACTGATCGTGATCGGCGACGACGAGCAGCTGCCCCCGGCCGGTGGCCGCCCGTCGATCATGGTGGCGGCCAACGACTGCGGCGCCTTCACCCGGCTGGGCCTGACCCGGCACTACCGCAGCCGGCACGAGTCGCTGGTCGGCTTCGCCAACCACGCCTTCTACCAGGACCGGCTGCTCACCTTCCCGAGCGCGCACCCGGCCGGCCCGGACCTCGGCCTGCACCTGTTGCCCCCCGCCGACGCCCCGGTCGAGGCCGCCCTGGTCGCCGAGCGGGTTGCCCACCACTTCAGCACCCGCCCCACGCTGTCCCTGGGCGTGATCACGCTGACCGTCGGGCAGGCCGACGCGGTCGCCGACGCGGTCGAGGCGGTCATCGGCGCCCGCCCGGACCTGGAGCGGTTCCTCGCCGACGACCCGCTCACCGGCTTCTTCGTCAAGTCCGCCGACGCGGCGCAGGGCGACGAACGTGACGTGATCATCCTGGCCACCGGGCCGGACCTGGCCGCGGCCGGCGGCCCGACCGGGGCGTGCCGGCTGGACGTGGCGATCACCCGGGCCCGGCACCGGGTGGAGGTGGTCACCGCGATCCCGGAGGCCCGCCGCGACGAGCCGGCCGACGAGGGGGAGCGGCGGCTGGCGGCCTACCTGGAGTACGCCGAGCGCGGCGGGCCACCGTGGCCGGCCCCCGAGCTGTCCCCGCTGGCCGCCGCGGTGGCCGACACCGTCGAGCGCTGGGGTTACCCGGTGACGCGCCAGGTCGGCGCGGGCCGGTGCCGCATCGAGATCGGCGTACGCCACCCCGAGCCGGCCGGCGACGCGTACGCCCTGGGCGTGCAGTGCGACGGCCCGGCGTACGCCGGCGTCCCGGTCACCCGGGACCGCGACCGCCTGCACGAGCAGGTGCTGCACGGTCTCGGCTGGCACCTGCACCGGATCTGGAGCGTCGCGTGGTTCCACGACCGGATCCGGGAGGAGGGCCGGCTGCGCGCCGCGATCGAGAACGCCCTGGCCGTGCCGGACGTGTTCGCCGAACCGGACCTGGACCTGCTCACCCGCCCGGCGCAGCCACCCGAGTGGGCGCTGCCCTACCAGCGGGCCGTGCTGGAGCCGCTGCCCGCCGCCGCCCGGGTCAACGACCAGGTGGTCCGGGCCCTGCTGGTACGCACCGTGGAGCGGATCGCCGAGGTGGAGGGCCCGGTGCACCTGGCCGTGCTGACCCGCCGGATCCGCGACGCGTGGGGCCTGAGCCGGATCACCCAGCCGATCCGGCAGGCCATCGAGGCGGCCATCGCGTCGGCCGCGGTGAGCTTCGACGGCACCTTCGTCACCGCGGCCGACGCGCCGCTGCCCGCGGTCCGGGTGCCCGGCGACGAGGTGGCCCGCAAACCGGACCAGGTCGCCGACGGCGAGCTGCAACTGGCCCTGGAGTACCTGGTGCTCGACGCCGGCCTGGTGGAGAGCGACGACCTGCTGGCGGCGGCGGCCCGGCTGTTCGGCTGGAGCACCGGGCGGGCCGGGATGGCCCGGCTCGCCGAGATGCTGGACGACCTGGTCGCCGGCGGCCGGTTGATCGCGCACCGCAACGGGCTGATCGCCGCCCCGGAGAACGACCTGCTCGACCTGCCGGACCCGGCGACCCTGCCCCGGCGCTCGGCCGCCGGCCCGGTCGCTCGGGAGACGACCGAGCCCAGCGCCACCCGCTGACCCGGCACGTCGCGCGCCCGCCGGGGCGCGGTGCGGCCACGGGACCCGGCGGGGCCGGTCAGCCCTCCCGCCAGTCGTGCGACGGCAGGTGCGAACCGGCCTGCGGGCCCATCAGCAGCATCCCGCCGTCGACCACCCAGGACGCGCCGGTGACATAGGCGGCCTCCGGGGACGCCAGCATGGCGATCACGGCGGCCACCTCGTTGGCGTCGCCGGGCCGGCCCGCCGGGATGCCGGGACGCTCCACACCGTACGGATCGACGTCCTCGTTCCCGGTCATCTCGGTGGCGATCTCGCCGGGAGCGACCGCGTTCACGGTGATCCCGGACCGCGCCAGCTCCTGCGCCATCACCTTGGTGAGCAGGCCCAGGCCGCCCTTGGCGGCGCAGTACGCGCCGGAGCCGACCCGGGGCGCGTGCTCGTGCACGCTGGTCACGTTGACGATCCGGCCACCGCGGCCGGTGGCGAGCATCCGGCGGGCGGCGCGCTGGGCACACAGGAACGGACCGTCCAGATCGACCGTGAGCACCTCGCGCCACCGGTCCCAGCCGGTGTCCACCACCGGCGTGGCGATCCCGGTGCCGGCGCAGTTGACCAGGACACCCAGTCCGCCGAGGGCGGTGGCCAGGTCGTCGATCACGTCGGCGGCCCCGGGCAGGCGGGTCAGGTCGAGGTGGCGTACCTCGCAGCGGCGGCCCGCGGCGCGGACCGCGGCGGCGGTCTGCGCCGCGCCGGCCTCGTCGGAGCGGAACGTCACGCCGACGTCGAAGCCCGCCCGGGCCAGGGCGACGGCGGTGGCCTCACCGATACCGGAGTCGGAGCCGGTGACGATGGCCACCCGGTCGTAGTCGTGGAAGCGTTGCGGCATGGTCGCCGGATACCCGGGGTATGCAGCGGCACACCTCCGGAATCGAAGGAGATGTCCGAATGCTGTTCGCCGCGGGTTTGCTCATGTGGATCCTGCTGGCCGGCCCGGTGACCCTGACCGGGCACCCGTGGCTGTGCCTGGCCCTGGGCGTGCTGGCCGGCGCGGTCTGTCTGGTGGTCACCCACGGGCACGTGGTCCTGCGCCGGCGCCGGCGTGTCCCGGTGGCGGCCACGGTGGACGTGGCGCCGCGCGACGGGCTGGCCGTGGTGCCGGTCGATGGGCGTACCGCGGCGGCGGTCGCGTTCGGCGCGGCCGGCCTGTTCCTGTTCAGCGTCGTCTTCGGTGGCCTGGCGATCGGCCTGGGGCTGGCCGCGCTGCGCCGCGGCACACCGGGCCGCTGGGGCCGCCCGGCCGCCCGCGCCGCCGTCCTGCTCGGCGTCGCCGACCTGCTGGTGCTGGCCGTGCTGCTGGCCACCGGCGCCGGCGGCATCCTGCACGGCGACGGCTAGCGCGGCAGCTCCCGGGTGACCACCTTGCCGGTCGCGTTGCGCGGCAGCGCGTCCAGGAAGCGCACGTCGCGGGGAACGCTGAACCGGGCCCGGTGGTGGCGTACGTGCTCGCGCACCGCCTCCGGGTCGAGCGTCTCGCCGTCGCGCAACACCAGGTACGCCGCCAGCCGCTGCCCGTACTCGTCGTCCGGCACCCCGATCACCGCCACCTCGCGCACCTGCGGCAGCTCGGCGAGCAGCCCCTCCACCTCGGCCGGGTACACGTTCTCCCCACCGGAGACGATCATGTCGTCCTCCCGGCCGTCGACGAAGACCCGGCCGTCGGCGTCCACATGCCCGAGATCGCCGGTGGCCAGCAGCCCGTCGTGCATGGCCCGGGACGCGCCGCTGGTGTAGCCCTCGAACAGCATCTCGTTGCCGACGAACAGCCGCCCGACCGCGCCCGCCGGCACCGGCCGGCCGTCCTCGTCGAGCACCGCGACCCGGGTGCCGTGCGGGGGCCGGCCCGCCGTGCTCGGCGCCGAGCGCAGGTCGGCCGGGGTCGCGATGGACGCCCAGGACGCCTCGGTGGAACCGTACAGGTTGTACAGCACGTCGCCGTACCGGTCCATGAACCTGGTGGCCAGCCCGCCGGGCAGGGCCGAGCCGCTGACCGCGACCACCCGCAGCGCCGGGCGCGCCGCCGGTGGCGGCAGTTCCATGAGCTGCTGCGCCATCACCGGCACCGCGATCATCCCGGTGCACCGGTGCCGGAGCAGGTCGTCGAGGACCGCGGCCGGGTCGAACTTGCGGCGCAGCACGATCGTCGCGCGCAGCGCCAGGGCGATCTGCAGGCCGGCGAAGCCCCAGGTGTGAAACAGCGGCGCGGCGATCAGCACCCGCTCCCCGGCGCGCAGCGGGATCCGGTCGATCACCGAGCAGAGCGGCCCGAATCCGCCCGGCGTCGGGCGCCGGGCGCCCTTCGGCACACCGGTGGTCCCGGACGTGAGCACGATGGTGCGGCCGGGCCGCTGCGGCGGCCGGGTGCGCCGGGGCGCCGGCCCGCCCGCGATCAGCTCCTCGACACGGTCCTCGCCGATCTTCACCACGTCCGGCACCGGGGCGACGCGGGGCGCGAACTCGTCGTCGAACAGCAGCGCCCGCAGTCCCTGGTCGGCCGCGACGGTGGCCAGCTGGCCCGGCGACAGGCCGGTGTTGACCAGCACCGGGTCGGCGCCGCGCGTGGTCACCGCGACCAGGGCCTCGACCATCCGCGCCGAGTTGCGGCAGAGCAGGCCGACGCGGTCGCCGGGAGCCACCGGCAGGGCGCCGGCGAGACGCTCGGCACGGTCCAGCAGTTGCGCGTACGTCACCTGACGCCGCTCGTCGATCACCGCGACCCGGCGCGGGCTGCGGGCCGCCGCCTGCCGCAGCTCGCCGGCCAGGCCGAAACCCCACCGGCCCAGCGCCGCGAACTGCCGCACGATCCGGACCGGGTGGCCCGGGTTCAGCAGCCCGCGCCGCAGCATCGTGCCGGCGACGAAGAGCGCGTCCATGTCGCCCCCTGTCAGCGGATCTGCATGCCGGAGATCGCGCGGGAGATGACCAGCCGCTGGATCTCCGAGGTGCCCTCGAAAATCGTGTAGATCTTGGCGTCCCGGAACATCCGCTCCACCGGGTGCTCGCGCAGGTAGCCCGCGCCGCCGAGGATCTGCACCGCCTTCTCGGTGACCGCCACGGCCACCTCGCCGGCCTTCAGCTTGGACATCGAGCCCTCGCCGGCGGTGAACGGCTTGTCGTTGCGTCCCATCCAGGCGGCCCGCCACACCAGCAGGCGGGCGGCGTCGATCTCCATGCGCATGTCGGCCAGGGCGAACGCGACCGCCTGGTTCTCGATGATCGGGCGGCCGAACTGGACCCGGTGCTTCGCGTAGTCCAGGGCGTACTCGTACGCCGCGCGGGCGATGCCGATCGCCTGCGCGCCGACCGCCGGCCGGGACAGCTCGAACGTGCGCATCGCGGCGTTGCCCCGGCCGCCGGCCTTGGCCCGGGCCAGCCGCGCGTCGAGGGCCTCCTTGCCGCCGAGCAGGCAGCTGCCCGGAATCCGCACGTCGTCGAGGAACACGTCGGCGGTGTGCGAGGCGCGCAGGCCCAGCTTCTTCAGCTTCCGCGTGCCGGTCAGACCCCTCGTGCCCGGCGGGACGACGAACGCTGCCTGCCCGCGCGAGCCCAGCGACGGGTCCACACTGGCCGTCACCACGTGCACGTTCGCGATGCCGCCGTTGGTCGCGTACGCCTTCTGGCCGCTGAGCACCCACTCGTCGGTGGCCTCGTGGTAGACCGCCCGGGTGCGCATCGAGCCGACGTCCGATCCGGCCTCCGGCTCGGTGCTGCAGAACGCCGCGACCTTCGGCTCGCCGGCGTCGCCGAAGCACTGCGGCACCCACTCGACCAGCTGCTCCGGGGTGCCCGAGCCGTAGATCGCGGCGACCGCGAGCGAGGTCCCGGAGAGCGCCATGCCGATGCCGCCGTCACCCCAGAACAGCTCCTCGTTGGCGATCGGCAGCGACAGCCCGGTGTTGTCCGACCAGGTGTTGATCAGGAACTCGAAGCCGTACAGCCCGATCTTGGCGGCCTCCTGCAGCACCGGCCAGGGCGTCTCCTCGCGCTCGTCCCACTCGGCGGCGGCCGGGCGGATCACCGACTCGGCGAAGCCGTGGACCCATTCGCGCAGGTCGGACTGTTCCTCGTTGAGATCGAGCCAGAACTCCACGGCAGAGCCACCCCTTCGAGCGCGACGGCGACTTGACTCGCCGGTAACCCTAGAGGCGCGTAACGCGGATCACAACCCCCCGGGGTTTTCAACTCCCGACCACCCGCACCGACCCCCGGACGCCCGAAAAACCACCCGCACCGACCCCCAGACGCCCGAAAAACCACCTGCTCCCGGCCGCCCCGGCGCGCGGCCCGGCCCTCCCCAATGCCGCGAAACCGGCACACCCACCCCCATCACACCCACCCCACCACCCGGCCCGCGCCGCCCGCCCCGCGCCGTTCGAGTCGCGCCACCCGCGCCGCGCCGCGCCACCCGCGCCGCGCCGCGCCACCCGCGCCGCGCCGCGCCACCCGCGCCGCGCCACTCGCGCCGTCCGCGCCGCGCCACTCGCGCCGTCCGCGCCGCGCCACTCGCGCCGACCACGCCGCACGCGCCGTGCCGCTCGCCCCATGCCTTCCGGGCGTTGCGCCGCTCACCCCGGTGCCGAGCCACTTGCCTCGCGCTCGGTGCGGCTCCCGTGTTCTTTCCCCGGCGTTGTGCCGCTTGCCCGGCGTGCGCTGCGGGCGTTGCGCCGCTTGCTCGGGTGGGTTCCTATTGCTCGGGGCGGGGTGCGGCTCGTCCTACGCGCCGTGTTACTCGCCGCGCCGCGTCGCTCGCCGCGCCGCGTCGCTCGCCGCGCCGCGTCGCTCGCCGCGCCGCCCTTCCGGGCGCGGTGCCGCTGGTTACCGCTCGCCCGCTGGACCGCGTCCCGTAATGCCCCGGCGCGCCCTCCCGGCGCTCGGCTGGTGTTGGAAGTCCTTGTCCGACCCGGATGACCACCACCAACACCAGCCCGGCAGCGGGAGGCGCGCGGCGGTCCGGGGTGGGGCGGCGTCGCGCGGGCAGCCACGGGGCTTGGCCGTGGCCTGCGGGCGCGGCCACGAGGGCGTACCCGGGAAGGGTTCTGCCTTAGATCGCGGTGATCGAACCGAGCAGGTGCGGGCGCTCGGTGAGCACCGTGAAGTCCCAGCCCGCCGCGGTCGGTGAAGACGTGAAGCGGACCGTCGAGGGCAGCAGGATGGGCTGTTTGAAGGTGACGTCCACGGTGTACGCCTCGGGCAGGCGTCCTTCGAGGGCGGCCAGGCAGCGGGCTTTTGTCCACATTCCGTGCGCGATCGGCCGGGGGAAGCCGAACAGTCGCGCGCCGAGGTGCGAGGTGTGGATCGGGTTGCGGTCGCCGGAGACGGCGGCGTAGTCGGCCCCGGTGCGGACCGGCAGGCGCCAGACGGCTCCGCCCGCCCACAGCGGCCCGGCCCCGGCGTCCGCGGCGCCCGCCCCGGCAGAGCGCGCGGCGCCCGCCTCGGCAGAGCGCGCGGCGCCCGCCCCGGCAGAGCGCGCGGCGCCCGCCCCGGCAGAGCGCGCGGCGCCCGCCCCGGAAGAGCTCACGGCAGAGCCCAGGGCTCCCGTGTTGCCCGCTCCAGGAGTGCTCGCGGCGCTCGCGTCTCCCGCCGCCTCCAGGACCTTCCCGGCTCCCGCGCCGTGCGCCGGCCCAGGATTGTCGGTAACGCCCGAAGCATCCGCGCGGCCGGCAGCGCCCACGCGGCCCGGGAGGCCGCCGTGGCCGGCAGCGCCCGAAGTGTCCGCCCGGCTTGAAGCTTCCGCGCGGCCGGCGGTGCCGAGAGCGCCCACGCGGCCCGGAAGGTCGCCGTGGCCGGCAGTGCCCGCCCGGCTTGAAGCTTCCGCGCGGCCCGCAGCGCCGAATGTCCCCGCGATACCGGAAGCGCCGGACTCCGGCGAAGGCGAGGCGCTGACCGCGGCGGAAGCGGCGCGCGTGGGGTCCGCGCGGCCGGAGCCTCTGTGCAGGTACGTGGAAACCCCGTGCCACACCTCCGCCCCGTCCACCGACGCTGTGGCCACCATGTCGAACTGCCGGCCGCGCGGGTGCTCGCGCAGGTCGGCGGCGCGGACCGTGAGGTCGAGCCGGCTGCCCGCGTCGATCGGGCGGCGCACGGTGATCCGGTTCGTCACGTGCACCAGGCCGATCATCGGCAGCGGGAAGCCGGCAGCCGACATCAGCCGCATGGCCAGCGGGAACGCCAGGATGTGCGGATAGGTCGCCGGGAGGGTGTCGGTCAGCCGCAGCCCGCAGGCCCGGTCGTAGCGGGCCAGGTGCGAGCGGTCCACGGTGACGCCGCGGTGGACCAGCTCGACGTCCGGCAGGGCGCCGCCGCGGCGCATCCCGGGCAGCATGCCGAGCGCGGCGCGGACGTAGGCCGCGCCGGTGCCCGGGCCCTCGCTGAGTTCGACGACGGCCACCACGTCAGGCTCCCAGCAGGCTCTGACCGCAGACCCGCACCACGTTGCCGGTGATGGTCGCCGAGCCGGGCGAGGCGAACCAGGCGATCGTCTCGGCCACGTCGACCGGCAGGCCGCCCTGCGACATGCTGTTCAGCCGGCGGCCGGCCTCGCGCAGCCCGAACGGCATCTTCGCGGTCATCGCGGTCTCGATGAAGCCGGGCGCCACCGCGTTGATCGTGATGTCGCGCCCGGCGAGCAGCGGCGCGGTCGCCTGGACCAGGCCGATCACGCCGGCCTTGCTGGTGGCGTAGTTGGTCTGGCCGCGGTTGCCGGCGATCCCGGCGATCGAGGCCACCCCGACGATCCGGCCGCCCGGCTTGATCAGTCCGCGGTCCAGCAGCACGTCGTTGACCCGCTCGGGTGCGGTCAGGTTGACTCCGATGACCGCGTCCCACCGGCTCTCGTCCATCCTGGCGATGGTCCTGTCCCGGGTGATGCCGGCGTTGTGCACGACGATGTCGACGCCGCCGTGCGGACCGGCGGCGAGATAGCCGGCGAGCCGTTCCGGGGCGTCGGCCGTGGTCAGGTCGAGCTGCAGGGCGCGGCCCCGGGCCCGGTTGGCCACGTCGGCCAGCGCGTCGCCGGCGCCGGGCACGTCCAGGGCGATCACCTCGGCGCCGTCGCGGGCCAGGACCGCCGCGATCGCCGCGCCGATGCCGCGGGCCGCCCCGGTGACCAGGGCCAGCTTGCCGTCGAGCGGCCGGTCCCAGTCGGCCGGCTCGCTCGCCGCGCCCGCGCCGATCCGGATCACCTGGCCGGACACGTACGCCGAGCGGCCGCTGAGCAGGAAGCGCAGCGTCGACTCGACGGACTGTTCGCCGCCGGGCGCGACGTAGACCAGCTGCGCGGTCACGCCCCGGCCGAACTCCTTGCCGATGCTGCGGGTCAGGCCCTCCAGGCTCCGCTGCGCGGTCGCCTCCTTCGGGGAGGCGGCAGCTTCCGGAGGGGTGCCCAGCACGATGACGCGGCCGCAGACGTGCAGACTTTTCGCGTACGGATGGAAGAAGTCGAACAGCGCCCGCAGCCGCGTGGAGTCGGTGATCCCGGTCGCGTCGAAGATCAGCGCGCCGTGCCGGACCCCCTCCGCGCCGGTGGCGACGACCGGCACACCCGCGCGCTCCAGCAGCTTGCCGACCGGCTCGCCGAGGCGTCCGCCCGGCGCCGCGCCGAGCAGGACCGGGCCGGCGGTCAGCGGGTCGCCGGGGCGGTAGCGTCGCAACCGGGGCGGGTCGGGCAGCCCCAGCCGCTTGACCACGGCCCGGCCCGGACCGGAGTTGGCGAAGTTCGCGTACCTGTCAGCCATGCGAGTACCCTACCGGTCAGTAGCTTTGGTTTCTTCGATGTGTGTTTCTGTTGCTTCGATGTGGGGAGATCGTCGTGCCGACCGTGCGCCGCGTCGCCGTCCTGGGCGGTAACCGTATCCCGTTCGCCCGGTCGAACAGTAGGTATGCCGCCGCCTCGAACCAGGACATGCTGACCGCCGCGCTGGACGGGCTGATCGCCCGGTTCGGGCTGGCCGGCGAGCGGCTCGGCGAGGTCGTCGCGGGCGCGGTGCTCAAGCACTCCCGGGACTTCAACCTGACCCGTGAGGTGGTGCTCGGCTCCCGCCTCGACCCGGGCACCCCGGCATACGACATCCAGCAGGCGTGCGGCACCGGCCTGGAGGCGGCGATCCTGGTCGCCAACAAGATCGCGCTGGGGCAGATCGACGCCGGCGTCGCCGGTGGCGTGGACACCACCTCGGACGCGCCGCTGCAGGTCAACGAGGACATGCGGCAGGCGCTGCTGGAGCTCAACCGGGCCCGTACGCTCGGCGCCCGCCTCAAGGCGGTGGCGAAACTGCGCCCGCAGCACGCGCTGCGGCCGGAGATCCCGCGCAACGCCGAGCCGCGCACCGGTCTGTCCATGGGCGAGCACGCGGCGCTCACCGCGCTGCGCTGGGAGATCAGCCGCCAGGCGCAGGACGAGCTGGCCCTGGCCTCGCACCGGCGGCTCGCCGCGGCGTACGACCGAGGTTTCTTCGACGACCTGATGACCCCCTACCTCGGACTGACCCGCGACCAGAACCTGCGTGCCGACAGCAGCCTGGAGAAACTGGCCACGCTCAAGCCGGTGTACGGCCGGGAGGACGCGACCATGACGGCGGGCAACTCCACGCCGCTCACCGACGGCGCGTCCACCGTGCTGCTGGCCTCGCCGGAGTGGGCGCAGGCGCACTCGCTGCCGGTGCTGGCCTACTTCGCCGACTCGGAGACCGCCGCGGTCGACTACGTGCACGGTGACGAGGGGCTGCTGATGGCCCCGGCGTACGCGGTGCCCCGGATGCTGGCCCGTAACGGCCTGACCCTGCAGGACTTCGACTACTACGAGATCCACGAGGCGTTCGCCTCGCAGGTGCTGGCCACCCTGGCCGCCTGGGAGTCGCCGGAGTTCTGCAAGGAGAGGCTGGGTCTGGACGCGCCGCTCGGCTCGATCGACCGCGACCGGCTGAACGTCAACGGCTCCTCGCTGGCGGCCGGGCACCCGTTCGCCGCGACCGGCGGCCGGATCGTGGCGACCCTGGCCAAGCTGCTCGCCCAGAAGGGCTCCGGCCGCGGCCTGATCTCCATCTGCGCCGCGGGCGGCCAGGGCGTGGTGGCCATCCTGGAGCGCTGAGCGACGGCGCGCCGGCCGATGGGGGCCGCCGGATCACGACGACCCCCGGCGGCGGATCAGGAGGCGGTGCAGGTCGGCGTACCGGACGGGGCGGACCCGGTGCCCTGGAAGCCGAAACTGGTGCTGCCTCCGGCGGCGACGCTGCCGTTGTAGTTGACGTTGCTGAACGTGACCGCGCCGGTGGAGCCGCTGGCGGTGCTGCTCCAGGAGTTGGTCACCGCGGCGCCGGTCGGCAGGGTGACCGCGACCCGCCAGCCGGTCAGCGGCGCGGCGCCGGCCCGGACCGTGACGGTGGTGACGAAACCGCCGGTCCAGGCGTTGGTGGACAGCGTCGCGGCGCAGCCGGCCGTGCCGCCGGACGGGCTGACGCTCACCGACGGGCTGACGCTCACCGACGCGCTGGCGCTCGCGGACGGGTCGCCGCTCGCGCCGAAGGCGGTCAGGACCGAGGTGTAGGCGGCCTTCGGGTTGCCGTTGCCGTCGAACAGCAGCGGGGTGTCGCTCGCCCGCCAGGAGTCCGAGTCACGGATGCCCCAGACGGTGATCCCGGCGCACCTGGTCACCGCCAGGCAGGCCCGTACCACGCGGGCGTAGCTGTCGGCCTGCGCGCTGCCGGACCCGGCGATGTCCAGCTCGGTGATCTGCACCTCGACGCCCAGGTCGGCGAAGCGCTGCAGGTTCGCCTGGTAGTCGGCGGGCAGCGGGGAGGCGGGGTTGAAGTGCGACTGGAAGCCGACGCAGTCGATCGGCACGCCGCGGGCCAGGAAGTCCTTGACCATGTTGTAGACGGCGGTGCTCTTCGCGTTGACCCCGTCGGTGTTGTAGTCGTTGTAGCAGAGCTTGGCGTCCGGGTCGGCGGCCCGCGCGGTGCGGAACGCGACCTCGATCCAGTCGTTGCCGGTCTGCTGCAGGTTCGAGTCACGCCGGGCGCCGGAGGAGCCGTCCGCGAACGCCTCGTTCACCACGTCCCAGGCGTAGATCTGGCCGCGGTAGTGGGTGGCGACCTTGGTGATGTGGTTGACCATGGCGGAGCGCAGCGCGGAGCCGCTGAGGCTCTGCGCCCAGCCCGGCTGCTGCGAGTGCCAGGCCAGTGCGTGGCCGCGGACGCGCTGCCCGTTCGCCCTGGCGCGGGCCACGATGGTGTCGGCGCTGGTGTAGCTGAACGAGTTCTGGGTCGGCTCGGTGGCGTCCCACTTCATCTCGTTCTCCGCGGTGACCATGGTGAACTCACGGTCCAGGATCCCGGCGTAGGTCGCGTCGCCCAGCTTGTAGGCGGCGACGGCCGTACCGAAGTAGCGGCTCTTGGCCGCGGCGGCCGAGCCGAGCGTGGTGGCCGCGTCCGCGGCCGGGGAGAGGGCGAGGAAGCCGCCGGCGGCGACGGCGCCGGCGGTCACGACGGTGAGGATGGCGCGGGTACGTCTCATGGGAGCTCCAGTCGGGGATCTGGAGGCATCGAAGATTATCGACACCGGCCGAAACGCTACCGACACTTTCCGGAAACCTCAACCGGTTCAGTCCTGTAGCCGCAGTTCCTGGCTTCCGAAAGTTTCGGAGACCCGCGAACTGGAGAGTGAGCCGGAGGTCCACGATGTGGAGGGGCGAGCCGGAGGGCGGTGGGTGGAGAACGTCGGGGTGACCGCCGCGTCTCCCACCGCCGGGCCGCGTCCCATCCCCGGCCCGCGTCCCATCGCCGGGCCGCGTCCCGAAGCGCCGGGCCGTGCTTCAGGCTGCCGGGCCGGTGGTGGGGGGTGGTCAGCTCACTCGGCGGTGCGCAGCACGTCCGCGACGGCCGCGGCCGCCTCCGCCGCGTCGTCGCCCGTCGCGTGCACGGTGACCGCGGCGCCGGCGTCCGCGCCGAGCGACATCAGTCTCAGGGCGCTGCGCGCGGACGCGGCGCGGGCCCCGTGGCGTACCTCGACGGTGGACCGGAAGCGGGCCGCGGCCCGGACCACCTCGCCCGCCGGCCGGGCGTGCAGCGCGGCCGCCAGGACCACGCCGATCTCAGAACTTCCCGACATCGCGCGCCTCCCGGGCCGCCGCGGCGACCGTCTCCAGGTCGGCGCCGGTGGACGCGGTCACCGCGGCGGCGACCGCGCCCTCCACGAACGGCGCGTCCACCAGCAGCGGGCCCGGGGCGTCGGCGAGCACGGCCCGGGTGGTCAGCACCGCGCTGCCCAGGTCGGCGAGGATCACCACGCCGGCGCCGGAGTCGGCGCGCCCGATCGCCGCCTCGATGCGCTCCGGGCTGGTGCCGAGGCCGCCGTCGGGGGTGCCGCCGGCCGGCTCGACGCGGACCTCCCCGGTCGCCACCTGCCGCAGCAGGTCGCGCAGGCCGGACGCCAGCTGCTGCGAGTGCGACACCAGAACGATTCCCACCAGCCCCATGGATCTCGACTCTAGACCGCGCGAGGATGCAGTGGGTGATGGAGAAATCACCGTGAGGAGGGAGCCGGTCGTGAAGAAGTTCATCAACGATCCCGCCGATGTGGTCGCCCAGGCTCTGGACGGCTTCGCCGCCGCCCACCCCGAGCTGCGGGTGGACACCGCGCAGCGCTACATCGCCCGGGCCGACGCGCCACGCCCCGGCAAGGTGGGCCTGGTCTCCGGCGGCGGGTCCGGGCACGAGCCGCTGCACGCCGGCTTCGTCGGAGCGGGCATGCTGGACGCGGCCTGCCCCGGGGAGATCTTCACTTCCCCGGTGCCGGACCAGATCCTGGCCGCCACCCGGGCCGTCGACGGCGGCGCCGGGGTGGTGCACATCGTCAAGAACTACACCGGCGACGTGCTGAACTTCCAGCTGGCCGCGGAGCTGGCCGCCGACGAGGGGATCACCGTCGAGACCGTGCTGGTCGACGACGACGTCGCGGTGCAGGACTCCACCTGGACCGCCGGGCGGCGCGGCACCGGCGCCACCCTGCTGGTCGAGAAGATCGCCGGGGCGCGCGCGGAGGAGGGCGGCGGGCTGGCCGAGGTCGCCGCCGCGGCCCGGGAGGTGAACGCGGCGTCCGGCTCGTTCGCGTACGCGCTGACCGCCGCCACCACGCCCGCGGCCGGCCGCCCCGGTTTCGAGCTGCCGGGGGACGAGATCGAGGCCGGTGTCGGCATCCACGGCGAGCCGGGCCGGCACCGGGAGAGGCTGCGCCCCGCTCGGGAACTGGTCCGCACCGCGCTGGACGCGATCCTGGCCGCCAAGCCGTTCGACGGCCCGGTGATCCTGCTGGTCAACGGGCTCGGCGGGACTCCGCTGATCGAGCTGTACCTGATCTGTGGCGAGGCCGCCCGGTATCTCGCCGAGCGCGGGGTGCCGATCGCCCGGCGGCTGGTCGGCAACTACGTGACCAGTCTGGACATGGCCGGCATGTCGCTGACGCTGTGCCGGGCCACCGACGAGATGATCCGGCTCTGGGACGCCCCGGTGCGCACCCCCGGCCTGCGCTGGGGCGCCTGACCATGGACGTCGCGCTGGCCCGGGAGTGGATGCGCGCCACCGCCGCCGCGGTGGCCGCCGGCGCCGACCGGCTCACCCGGTTGGACGCCGCGATCGGCGACGGCGACCACGGGGTGAACCTGAACCGCGGGTTCACCGCGGTGGTCGCCGCGCTGGACCAGGAGGCCCCGCCGACCGTCGGCGAGGTGCTGGCCAAGGCGGGGAGCACGCTGATGTCCCGGGTGGGTGGCGCGTCCGGCCCGCTCTACGGCAGCGCCCTGCGCGCGGCCGGCAGGGCGCTGCCGCAGACCTCGGCGGTACGGCCGGACGAGCTGGTGGCGGCGCTGCGCGCCGGGCTGGACGCGGTCCGCAAGCTGGGCGGCGCGGCGCCGGGCGACAAGACCATGATCGACGCGTACGCGCCCGCGCTGGACGCCTTCGAGCAGGCGGTGGCCGCGGGCGCGGGCCTGGCGCAGGCGGCCGCGGCGGCGGCGCGCGCCGCAACGGCGGGCGCCGAGGCCACCGTGCCGATGCGGGCCCGCAAGGGCCGGGCGTCCTATCTCGGCGAGCGCAGTGTCGGTCACCAGGACCCGGGCGCCACCTCGGCGAGCCTGATGTTCCAAGCTCTGTCCGACGTCTCTCAAGTGGGGCCGTCCGGTGCCGATTCAGCGGGTGTCAAACACTGCTGAAAGAGGTATGAGATGGGCTTGGGCGGCGCGTTCGACAACCGCTCCCTCCGGACGAAGATCGGGGCCGCGGCGCTGACAGCAACGGTCGGCGGCCTGATCGTCGGCGGGATGTCGATCAGCACGGTACACGATCTGAACCAGAAGGCGGCGGACGCACAGCACAAGTCCATCGCGATCCAGTCGGCGGTCACGTCGTTCAGCCAGAACGTCGAGGCGTTCGTCGGCAACTCGTCCTCGATGCAGCTCTACCCGCAGTTCGCCAAGGAGATCGGCGAGGTCATGGCGGCCAACAAGAAGGCCGTCGAGGGTGCGCTGAGCAGCCTGGAGACCGCGCTGCCGGGCGACGCCGCGGTGGCCCGGACGCAGAAGGACTGGGATGCCTTCCTGGCCTTCCTGGACCAGGACAGCAGCAACCTGTCGCAGGCGGAGCTCACCCGGGTCCTCACCGAATACACCCAGCTGCACGACAAGCTGGGCGCCGACGCGAAGGGCCTGCAGGACCAGGCCGCCGCCATGGCGGAGACGCAGATCGCCGACGCCGACTCGGCGGCCACCTCGGCGAGCTGGACCATCGCCGGCGTGCTCGCCGTCGGGGTGCTGCTCAGCCTGCTGATGGGATTCCGGGTGGCGGCGCGGGTGCGCGCCGACGTCCGCGGGGTCTCCCGGCTGGCCGAGGGGCTGGCCGAGGGCGACCTGACCCGTACCTCCGGGGTGGTCGGACAGGACGAGGTCGGCCAGATGGCCGCCGCGCTGGACCGGGGCATCGCCCGGCTCCGCGACGACGTGGTGCAGCTGGCCGGCAGCGCGGCCACCCTGCAGCACGCGGCCGGCCAGCTGACCTCGGTGTCCACCGCCGTCGACGCGGCCGCCACCGAGGCGTCCGCCCAGGCCGGCACGGTTTCCGCCGCCGCGGAGACGGTCTCCGGCAACCTGCAGGTGGTCTCGGCCGGCGCCCAGGAGATGGGCTCGGCGATCCGCGACATCAGCGTCTCCACCTCGGAGGCGACCGACGTCGTGGTGCAGGCGGTGCAGGCGGCCGCGGCGACCAACGCGATCGTGGCCCGGCTCGGCGAGTCGTCCGCGGAGATCGCCACCGTGGTCAAGGTGATCACCAGCATCGCCGAGCAGACCAACCTGCTGGCCCTGAACGCGACGATCGAGGCGGCCCGCGCCGGTGAGCTGGGCAAGGGCTTCGCCGTCGTGGCCGGCGAGGTCAAGGACCTGGCCCAGGAGACCGCCAAGGCCACCGAGGACATCTCCCAGCGGGTGCAGTCGATCCAGGCCGACACCAGCGGCGCGGTCAGCGCGATCGAGGAGATCAGCGAGATCATCGAGCGGATCAACGGCCTGCAGCTGACCATCGCCTCGGCGGTCGAGGAGCAGACCGCGACCACCCAGGAGATGAACCGGACGCTGGCCGAGGCGGCCGGCGGCGCCGGGGAGATCGCGGCGACCATCACCGGGGTGTCGGAGGCGACCCGCCGCACCACCGACTCGGTCGGTGACACCCGCCGCGCGGCCGACGAGCTCACCACCACCGCGAACCAGCTGCAGAGCGTGGTGTCCCGCTTCCGTTACTGATACATCGGTGCCAGTGTGGAGGCATGTACCCGCCCGAGCCCTGGCACCTGCGCGGACAGATGTACCTCTCGGTCTTCCTGGTCCCGATGCGCGCCGTGCCGCCGCTGCCCGAGGTTCTGGGCGCGGCGGCACGGCCGTTGTCGTTGGGCGGCCGGGCCGCCGTCGGCGCCGCCTGGGTCGACTACCAGCCCGGCGGCGTCCTGCACTACCACGAGCTGCTCAGCGCCGTCCTGGTGCACGAGCACGGCCGGCCCCGGGTCAGCATCACCGACATCTGGGTGGACAGTGTGGCCTCCCGGGAGGGCGGCCGGCGGCTCTGGGGCATCCCCAAGGACATCGCGCGGCTGTGCATCGACGGCGACGACGACCTGGTGGACGCCACCGCCGCGACGCCCGGCGGCGCCCCGCTCGCGTCCGCGCTGGTCCGGCTCCGGCGGCGGCTGCCCGGCCGGTTCCCGTTCGGCTTCACGGTGGCGCAGGCGCTGGGCGGCCAGGTCAAGCGGACCCCGGTGCGCGGCCGCGCCGGGTGGCGTACGACCCACGCGGCGTGGCGCCCGGACCCCGGCGGGCCGCTGGCGTACCTGGCCGGGCACCGGCCGGTGCTGAGCCTGGCGGTCACCGACTTCTGGCTGGTCTTCGGGCGTACGTCGAGGGACCGCGCCGCCGCCCGCAACCGTCCCGCCTGACCCGCGCCGGGTACGGTTCGCTTGCCCGAACCGTCGCCTGACGAGGAGCCAGTGCCCATGGGTGGCCACCACCACAGCCACGACGCGCCCACCGCCGGCCCACTGCCCAACGCCCGGCGGCTCACGCTGCTCCTGCTGATCCCGGCGGTGCTGGCGACCGTGCTCGGCATGCTGCTGCTCTGGCCGCGGGACGCCCCGCGCGCCGACCACCCCGCGGGCGGGCCGGTGCAGGCCCAGGGCGTGGTCCGGTCGATCACCCCGGCCGAGTGCGCCCCGGTCCCGCAGGGCGAGGTCCAGCCCACCGGCTGCGGCACGGCCGTGGTGCGCCTGGCCGGCGGCGAGGAGGTGAGCACCGAGCTGCCGTACGGCCCGGGCGCCCCGGTGATCGAGTCCGGCGACCGGGTGAACCTGATGGGGCTGGAGAACGACGGCGGTGGCCTGACCTATTCGATCTCCGACCACCAGCGGTCCCGCGAGCTGTGGCTGCTGGGCGTGGCGTTCGCCCTGGCGGTGATCGCCTTCGGCCGGTGGCGCGGGGTGACCGCGCTGGCCGGCCTCGCGGTGACCTTCGCCGTGCTGCTGTTCTTCATCGTCCCGGCGATCCTGGACGGCCGGTCGCCGATGCTGGTGGCGGTGGTCGGCTCGGCCGCGATCATGCTGACCGTGCTGTACCTGACGCACGGGCTGACCATCACCACCACGATCGCGGTGGCCGGCACCCTGGCCAGCCTGGTGATCACGACCGTGCTGGCCGAGGTCACCGTCGCCGCGGTGCACCTGACCGGGGTCGCCGACGACACGTCGAACTTCCTGTCGATCACCCAGGGCGAGGTCAACATGCGGGGCCTGCTGCTGGCCAGCATCGTGATCGGCTCGCTCGGCGTGCTGGACGACGTCACGGTGACCCAGTCGGCCACGGTCACCGAGCTGGCCCTGGCGAACCCGGCGTACGGCTTCCGGCGGCTCTACCGGGCGGCGACCCGGATCGGCCGCGCGCACATCGCCTCGGTGATCAACACGATCGTGCTGGCGTACGCGGGCGCCTCCCTGCCGCTGATGCTGCTCTTCGCCACCGGCGGCACCCCGGTCGGCGAGCTGCTCACCGGCCAGCTGATCGCGCAGGAGCTGGTGCGCAGCGCGGTCGGCACGATCGGCCTGATCGCCGCGGTGCCGATCACCACGGCTCTGGCCGCGCTGTTCGCGGCCCGGGCGGCGGCGCGTACGGACCGGCCGGCCGCCGAGGAGACGCCCGGCCCGCGTCCGCCCGCCGAGAGCCCGTGGGCGGCGTTCGAGAAGTGAGCGGTCAGCACTTCTTCCAGGCGACCCGGTACAGCGTGTTGATCGCGGCGTCGGTGGAGTCCATCGAGATGAAGCTGGTGTATTTGCGGGCGTCCGAGGTGCCGCGGTTCACCCGCAGATCGGTGTTGATGTTCAGATAGCGGCGCTCGCCGCACGGCAGGTAGCTCAGCGAGGTGATGGCCACCCGGTCGGTGCGCTGCCAGTTGTCCTCGAACGGCCCGGTGAAGTTGTGTTCGCTGCGGGTGGTGCGGGAATGGCCCTGGAAGTAGTAGTTGGCCGAGCTCTGCGCCCAGGCCCCCCGCGCCAGGCTGGCATATCCGCGATAGTCCGCGCTGGCAATGGCGAACGTGAAACCGGACGGCACTTTGATGTCCAGTGCGAGCTGACAATTCTTGCGGAAATCGAGCGGACCGGCCTTCGGCCCGACCTGCGCGGTGTACTCCGAATAGGTGACCGTGAAGGCGGTGTTGTCCGGCGACACCGCGATCTTCGCGGACCGGTCCGGGCAGCCCGAGCCGTTCGCGTTCACCACGTCGATGATCATCATCTCGTCCGGTCCGGGCAGCGCCTGCGCCCGCGCCGGCGCGGCCAGGCCGAGAGACGCGAGCACGGCCGCGCCGGCGGTCAGGTGGCGGATCATCGGAAACCTCCGTTGGTTGCGATGGGGACGGCGTCCGGCAAAGACTATTTCCGACGCTGACGTCAGCGATTCCGGCGAGCCTCACCGTGTCTACCGGAATCCGTTGCCCGGGTGTCCGGCAACGGCGGCCGTTCGGCCGGTGTTCCACCAATCAACGCCCGGTTTCCGGCCCGCGGTGCTAGTTCACTTCGGTGGGATGAATCACCGCCTCGAAAGAATGAAATCCCGCTGATGTCCGGGTGCGCGGAAATCGATTCCGGGCCGGTGGGGCGCCATGCCGCCGCACGCGGTGGGCCCGCCGGCTCAGGAGCCGAGCCGCTCGGCCAGCGCGGTGTGCCGGCGTCCCGCGCCGACCGTCCGGACCGCGGCGGCCAGCGCCCGGCGCGAGCCGACCAGCACCACCAGCTTCTTCGCCCGGGTGATCGCGGTGTAGAGCAGGTTCCGTTGCAGCATCATCCAGGCGCTCGTGGTCAGGGGGATCACCACGGCCGGGTACTCCGAGCCCTGCGAGCGGTGGATGGTGATGGCGTACGCGTGGGCCAGCTCGTCGAGCTCGTCGAAGTCGTACTCGATCAGCTCGTCCTCGTCGGTGCGTACCGTCAGCATCTGCTCCTCGGGCGACAGCCCGGTCACGACGCCGACCGTGCCGTTGAAGACCCCCGCCGCGCCCTTGTCGTAGTTGTTGCGGATCTGGGTGACCTTGTCGCCCACCCGGAACACCCGCCCGCCCACCCGCCGCTCCGGCAGCCCGTCGCGGGCCGGGGTCAGCTGCTGCTGCAACAGCGTGTTCAGCGCGCCCGCGCCGGCCGGCCCGCGGTGCATCGGAGTGAGGATCTGCACGTCGCGGCGCGGGTCCAGGCCGAACTTGCGGGGGATCCGGGTGCACGCGACGTCCACGGTGAGCCCGGCGGTCGCCTCGGTGTCGTCGCACGGGAACAGGAAGAAGTCGCGCATCCCGTCCAGCTGCGGCGGCCGGCCCCGGTTGACCCGGTGCGCGTTGGTGACCACGCCGCTCTCCGCGGCCTGCCGGAACACCTGGGTCAGCCGCACGCGCGGGATCACCTCGGCGGTGAGCAGATCGCGCAGCACCTCGCCGGCCCCCACCGAGGGCAGCTGGTCGACGTCGCCGACCAGCAGCAGGTGCGCGCCCGGCGGAATCGCCTTGACCAGCTTGTTCGCCAGGATCAGGTCGAGCATGGACGACTCGTCGACCACCAGAAGATCGGCGTCGAGCGGATTGTCGCGGTCGTAGCTGGCGTCCCCGCCGGGCTGCAGCTTGAGCAGGCGGTGCACGGTGGCGGCCGGGTGGCCGGTCAGCTCGGCGAGCCGCTTCGCGGCCCGGCCGGTCGGCGCCACCAGCTGGATCTTGGCCTGTTTGGCGGCGGCGAGCTCGACGATCGATCGTACGGTGAAACTCTTGCCGCAGCCGGGTCCGCCGGTGAGGACCGCGACCTTCTCGGTCAGCGCCAGCCGGACCGCCGCCTCCTGCTCGGGCGCGAGCGTCGAGCCGGTGCGCTTGTGCAGCCAGGCCAGGGCCCGGGGCCAGTCCACCCCGGCGAAGTACGGCATCCGGTCGGCTCGGTCGCGCAGCAGGCGCACCAGCGACGACGCCAGCGACACCTCGGCGCGGTGGAACGGGACCAGGTAGACGTTGTCGCCCTCGCGGACCACGCCCTCCTGTTCGACCAGCTCGTCCAGGCAGGACGGAACCAGTCCGCCCGGCACGTCGAGGATCTTCGCGGCCTCGGCGACCAGCTCCGCCGAGGGCAGGAAGCAGTGCCCGTTGTCGGTCGCCTGCGACAGCGTGTACTGCAGGCCCGCTTTCACCCGTTCGGGGCTGTCGTGCGGGATCCCGACCGCCTGCGCGATGGTGTCGGCGGTCTTGAACCCGATGCCCCAGACGTCCGAGGCGAGCTGGTACGGACTGTTCTTCACCACCGAGATGGACGAGTCGCCGTACTTCTTGTAGATCCGCACCGCGATCGAGGTGGACACCCCGACCCCCTGCAGGAAGACCATCACCTCCTTGATCGCCTTCTGCTCGGCCCAGGCCGCGGTGATCTTCGCGGTCCGTTTCGGGCCGAGGCCGGTCACCTCGATCAGCCGCTCCGGCGACTCCTCGATGATCTGCAGCGTGTCCAGTCCGAAATGGTCCACGATCCGCTCCGCGAAGACCGGCCCGATGCCCTTGACCAGGCCGGATCCCAGATAGCGGCGGATGCCCTGGATGGTCGCGGGCAGCACCGTGGTGTAGGAGACCACCTCGAACTGCCGGCCGTACTGCGGGTGCGAGCTCCACCAGCCGGACAGCCGCAGACTCTCCCCGGGCTGCGCGCCCAGCAGCGCGCCGACCACGGTCAGCAGGTCCGAGCCGCGGCCGGTGGCGACCCGGGCCACGGTGTAACCGGTCTCCTCGTTCACATAGGTCAGCCGTTCCAGCACCGCTTCCAGCACGTGCGGCGCCGGGCGGGAGCTCTGGTGCGCGCCGGACATGGCGACCATCGTGCCCGCCCGCCTGGAATCCGCCCACGGCAGCCCCTACCGTGTCGGACATGGCGCTTTTTGATCTCCCGCTCCCGGAACTGCGCACGTACCGGTCCACCACCCCCGCGCCCGAGGGCTTCGACGACTTCTGGGCACGCACCCTCGACGAGGCGCGCGCCGCCGCGAAACCGGTCGAGCTGACCGAGGTCACCACCCCGCTGCGCGGCGTCACCACCTACGACGTGACCTTCACCGGCTTCGCCGGCCAGCCGATCAAGGCGTGGCTCAACGTTCCGGCCGGCGCGACCGGCCCGCTGCCGATCGCGGTCGAGTTCATCGGGTACGGCGGTGGTCGTGGCCTGCCCGTCGACTGGCTGCTCTGGGCCGCGGCCGGCTACGCCCACCTGGTGATGGACACCCGCGGCCAGGGCGGCAACTGGCGCGGCGGCGACACCCCCGACGCCGACGCCGACGGCGCCGGCCCGTCCACCCCCGGCTTCCTCACCCGCGGCGTCCGCTCCCCGGAGACGCACTACTACCGGCGACTGTTCACCGACGCCGCCCGAGCCGTGGAGACCGCCGCCGAACTGCCCGGCGTCGACGCCACCAGGCTGGTCACCACCGGCAAGAGCCAGGGCGGCGCGCTGTCGATCGCGGCGGCCGGCCTGGTCCCCGACCGGGTGGCCGCGGTGGTCGCCGGGGTGCCGTTCCTCTGCGACATCCGCCGCGCGGTCACCATCACCGACAGCTACCCGTTCCAGGAGATCGTCCAGTTCCTGCGGGCCAACGCGGACCGGGCGGCGCAGACCTTCGCCACCCTCGACCACTTCGACGTGGTGCACCTGGCCCGGCGGGTGACCGCGCCGGCCCTGCTGTCCACCGCGCTGATGGACACGGTCTGCCCGCCGTCCGGGGTCTTCGCCGCGTACTCCGAGCTCACCGGCCCGAAGGAGATCGAGGTGTACGAGTGGGACGGCCACGACGGCGGTAAGGCGTTCTTCGACACCAAGGCGCTGGAATTCGCCGCGAGGCACCTGCTCGGGGAAGGCCGCGGCGCGTAGCGGCGATCCCCGGCGGCGCGGCCGGGCGGCGCTGCCCGGCGGCGCGTAGCGGCGATCCCCGGCGGCGATCCCCGGCGGCGATCCCCGGCGGCGCGTAGCGGCCCCGCGGCGCGGCCCGGCGGTGCGTGGCGGCGCTGCCCGGCGGCGCATGACGCCTCCCGCGGTTCGTTGCGGTGCCCTGCGTGGGTTGTGCCGTGCGTTCCTCGGGGTCGTGCGGTGTGTTACGTGAGTGCTGCGGTCGTGCCGTCTTTTCCGTTGGGCGTGCCGCGCTTCCCGCGCGGTCGTTTCGAAACCGGCACCGCATCGGGTGCCGGCCGGCGCCGGTTGCGCCTCGCCGGCCGTCGCCCCTGGGACGTCGCGGGCGACCCGGCCGGTTTTGTTCCCGTCCCGGCCGTCCTCGGCCCGGACGCCCGGATGACCGGCCCCTGATCCGTGGGTCCCGGGACTCCGCGCCCACGCCGGCCCCGGCCGGGTATCTAAGCTGAGGCGATGAAGGTTCTGTCCATCCAGTCGGCGGTCGCCCACGGCCATGTCGGCAACTCCGCGGCCGTGTTCCCGTTGCAGCGCATCGGTGTCGAGGTCGTTCCGGTCCCCACGGTGAACTTCTCCAACCACACCGGCTACGGCGCCTGGCGGGGGCCGCTCATCCCGCCATCGGATGTGGCCGAGATCCTCCTCGGCGTGGAGGAGCGCGGGGTGTTCCCGCAGATCGACGTCGTGCTGTCCGGATATCAGGGCGGAGTCGGCATCGGCGACGTCATCATCGACGCCGTGCGCCGGGTGAAGGCCGCGAACCCCTCCGCGCTCTACGCCTGCGACCCGGTCATGGGCAACGCCAAGTCCGGATGTTTCGTCGCACCGGAGATCCCCGACCTGCTGCGGGACCGGGTCGTGCCGGTCGCCGACATCATCACCCCGAACCAGTTCGAGCTGGGATACCTGACCGGCACCGAGCCGGCGAGCATCGACTCCACGCTCGCCTCGGCCGACCTCGCCCGCGACATGGGCCCATCGACGGTGCTGGTGACGAGCGTGGAGCGGCCCGACCGGGAGGAAGGGGTGATCGAGATGCTGGTCGTGGACAACGCCGGCGCCTGGCTGGTCAGCACCCCGTACCTGCCGTTCAAGGTCAACGGCTCCGGTGACGTCACGGCGGCCCTGTTCACCGCCCATTACGTCGCAACCAGGGACGCGGCGCTGTCGCTGGAACGCACGGCCTCCAGCGTCTTCGACCTGATCGAGACCACCTACCGATCCGGCGAGCGCGAACTCCAGTTGGTGCAGGCCCAGGAGTCCTACGCCGCGCCGCGCATGCAGTTCAGCGCCAAGCAGGTGCGCTGAGCCCGGTTGTCGGGCGCTGGCGGTGTCGGGTTGCCGCGCAGTGGCGGTGTCGGGTTGTCGGGGCGCCGGTGGTGTTGGGTTGCCGGGCAGTGGCGGTGTCGGTTGTCGGGGCGCCGACGGTGGCAGGTTGCCGGGCAGTGGCGGTGTCGGTTTGTCGGGGCGCCGGTGGTGTCGGGTTGCCGGGCAGTGGCGGTGTCGGGTTGTCGGGGCGCCGGTGGTGTTGGGTTGCCGGACACTGGCGGCGCCCGGTCGCCGGACGCCGGCGACCTCGGCGGCCAGGCGGCCACCGCGAAGATGGGCCGGGGCGCGTGCTGGTGATCGAATCCGGCCGCTATGCACTCATCCGGCCGATGACAACGCCTTCGCGCACCACCCCTGCTCGTGGCGATGCCGGCGGATGACGCCCGCAACCACATGCCCACCGGAAAGGCACGTGAGCCACCACCCACCGATAACAGCGAACCAAAATCGACCGACGGTACCCAGGAATCTGGCCTCTCACCGCCGCGGTCACCATCCGCTGGCGGGCGCGGGCTCGGCGGTGCCTCGGAATGTGGTTCTTTCTTGGACGCCGCCGCTATCTGCTGGTGGACGCGGGCTCGGCGATGCCCAGAAATGTCGTTTCTCATGGCCGCGACCACCACCCGCTGATGGAGGCAGGCTCGACGGTACTCAGGAATTCCTTTTTTATCTCCTCGACCACCACCCGGTGACCACCGCAGGCCCGGCGGCGCCGAATATGGCTGAGTGCCACCTCGACCATCATCCCGCAGCGGCCAACCTTATTCGGGAAAATCGGCCCCCGGCGGAGCCGGCATTTGACGGCGTGCCAGAAACCGGGCGCGGCTCAGGTGATGTGCCCACAACGATCGATGCGGCTGACCGCGCCTGAGCTGAAGCCGTTCGCGCGCCCCGCCCCGTGGCCGGAACCGGTGCACGCCGCGGATTCGAAATTGGCGCGCGCCGCCGAGGCGGAATCGGCACGCATCGCCGGCTCGCAATCGACGCCCGGGAGGGTGGAGCCGGCCTCGGGAGCACGGGATCCCCACCGGGGTTGCACAGCCCGAGCTGACGCCGAGTCCGTTGTTCGCGAGGCCGGCTCCGGCGGCTGTGAGGTCGAGCCCTCCGTTGGTGAACCGGGAGCCGCAACGGCTGGTCCTGACGCCGGCTTTGCCGTTGGTGGGGCGGGGGCGGCGCGTGGTGCGGCGGGGTCTGCCGTTGGCGGGGCGAGGGCGGCGGGTGGTGGGGCGGGGTCTGCTGTTGGTGGGGTAGGGGCGGGTGGTGAGGTGGAGTCCGCTGTTGGGGGCGAGCGCGGCGGGTGCTGGGGCGGGATCTGCTGTTGGTGAGGCGGGGGCCGGTGGTGAGGTGGAGTCCGCTGTTGGTGGAGCAGGGACGGCGGGTGGTGAGGTCGAGTCTGCCGGGGACGGAGCGGGGGCCGGGGTCAGCGATGGTGAGATCGGTTCTGCCACGGGCGAAGCGGAGACCGGGGTGACCGGGAGCGGGGCCGAACCCACTGCGGGCGAAGCCGTGATCGCCGGGCAGGTCAGGTCACCCCTGCCGGCGGGCGCGGTCAGCGGCGCGGTGCCCACGCGCCGCAACTTCTCGGCATGACGGCGCCGCAAACCCCACAAGCGCCGACGCTCATGCTCACGACGAAACGCGTCGCAAGCCGGTGAATAATTCCGCGAACCGGCCCGGTCCCGCATCCCCGCGAGGTCCATTCTGCTGAACAGCGACAACTGCCCCATGCCTCAATTATCCCGCTCGCCGCCGTGCCCAAGTCAGTATTTGATCATGCCAATCTCCATTGCATGAGAAGCTGAACCTTCGGCTGCCGGAACGAAGGCTGGTGATGCTGCTGGTCGTCATCTGTGAGGGGAAATCCAAAACGGGCAATGACGTATGGGTCAGTGCGATCCGAACTTTCCACCGCTGCAAGAAGAGCCGTTGCCCGAAACTCGAATCGGCGTTATCCGGCGTGTCGCGCTCCGCGATATCCGGGGTGCTTCGAGTCGTCGCCGAGCAACCGCCGGACAGCGCTCGACAAGTCCGGCGACGCCGCTGAGCGTGACCGCTTTCGCGGCGGCCTTGGGACCCGCCTTCAGTGTGAGTGGCTCCCTGGCATCCGGCCACGGCCTTCCCTGACGCCGACGAGACAGCGGTGGATCTCGTACCCGGCTACACTGCGCCGGTGATCGTGCGGATGGCCGACGCCGCGGATGTGGCGGCGCTCGCGGAGCTGCAGGACATCGAACCGGACAGGTTGGCGGCGTACGCCGAGTGGGTGGCTGCCCATGCCGAGACGCATCTGCCGTTCGTCGCCGAGGTCGAGGGTGGCGTGGTCGCCGCCGCCTGGCTGCTCGTCGCGGAACGGGTGCCGCGCAACGACTCGCTGGACCGGCGCTACGGCGACGTCCCATCGGTCATGGTCCGTGAGCAGTACCGTAACCAGGGCATGGGCACCGCGCTGATGGCTGCGATCCTGGCCGAGGCCCGTACCCGGCGCCTGTCGCACGTGACCGTCCATTCCGGCCGCCGCGCGGTCGGCTTCTACCTGCGCAACGGCTTCAGCCAGCACCGCCAGCTCCTGCTCTGGGAACCAGCCGCGTCCTGACCGGTACCGGTCAGGACGCCAGCAGTCTGTCGCCCCGTGAACGTACGATCCCCGCCGAGCGCCCCGGCCCGGGTCACCGGCGCGCCGCGGATTCCCGCCGACGATTCCTCAAGCCGGCGGCTCCGGAACCGACGGGACTCTCCGCGCAACGTCGTACCCCGGAGGAATCCCCATGCAACCGACCCCCCGTCGTGCCCTGCGGCTGACCGCCGCTCTCGCCTCGGCCTGCGGTCTGGCCGGGTGTACCGCGTTCGGCTCGACCACCACCTCGGTGTCCCCGGCACCGACCGTGATACCCGGTCCGGTCAGCACGTTCGTGCAGACCCCGGTCGCCGCCAGCAACCCGGCGCCGAGCCTGGCGAACACCGGCACGAACCTGCCCGTCGTCGTCGGCTCCCTGATCAAGTACGGCCAGTGGCTGATCGCCAACCCCGACCCGGCCCTGGTCGTCAACGTCGCCGCACCCGGCTGCGCCGCTGCCAACCAGCTGATCGCGGAGACGCGGTCCCTGGTCAACCAGGGCGCCTACGTCACGACGTCCACCCCGGTCGTGACCGGGCTGCGCTGGCCGTCACCGTCCCCGTCGGCCACCTCGGCGCCGTTCGGCGACCAGGTGAGCCTCGACATCCAGGTGAGCCGCCCGGCCGAGGCGGTGACCCCGCGCAAGACCGGCGCCAAGACGCAGGTGCTGGCGTATCTGCCGGAGTTGAAGGCGACCACGGTCCGGATCTCGCTGATTCGCGGTACGGACAAGAGGTGGCGGTTCTGCGAGGTGAGCACGCCCCTGGACGGCAGCCTGGGAGACTCGATCTCCACGTTGCTCTGACCGGCGCGAGTGGCATCCGCCGAGCGGATGCCGGGAGAACTGCGGCGCCTACTCACCGCTCCGCGTTCCGCGGCCGTGCACCACGGGAGACCCGGTAGGAACGCGGTCCCGGCGCGTCGGTTGGTGTCGTTCCCAGGATGCGTCGGTCGGCGTCGGTCCTGGGACCCGTGGTGGCGCGGTCCCAGCGTGTGCGGCTCGGCGCTGGTGCCGAGATGTGCGGCTTGACGCTGGTCTTAGGGCGTGCGGCTTGGCGCTGGTCCCAGGACGTGCGGCTTGACGCTGGTCTTGGGCGTGCGGCTTGGCGCCGGCCTTTCCCGGGGGTTCGGTGCTGTTCCAGGAGGGGCTTGGCGCCTGGCCTTGGAGAGGTTCGGCGCTGCTCCGGAGGGGGCTTGACCGCGGTCTGGGGAACGGCTCGGTGCTGCTCCTGGGAGGAGGCTCGCTCTCGGCCCGGGGGAGGCTCGGTCTCGGCTCGGGGGAACCTCGGTCTCCGTCCGGGGGAGTAGCTCTGTCGGGGGAAGGACTCCGGGCCGAGGAAGAAGTTAGGTCCGAGGGGGAGCTCGGTGCGGGAAGGGAGCCCGGGCCGAGAAGGTCGGTCCGGGGAGGGAGCCCGGGCCTCGAAGGTCGGTCCGGGGAGGGAGCCCGGGCCTCGAAGGTCGGTCCGGGGAGGGAACCCCGGCCGAGAAGATCGGTCCCGGGACGGAGCCCGGTCCGGGGAAGAGTTCGGTCCGGGAGAGTTGGGTCCAGGGAAGTTCGGTCTCGGTCCTAGGATGTGGGGCCGACGCTGACCCCGGGACGCGTGGTCTCGCCCCCTCGCTCGCAGATGCCGGCACCGGCACCGATCAGATCAGGCTGCGCAGGACCGTGACCGCGAAGAACACGATGATGAACGCCAGGTCGATGGAGACACCACCGGCGCGCAGCGGCGGGATCACCCGGCGGACCGGGGCCAGGATCGGCTCGGTGGCCGCGTGGACGCCGCCGGAGAGCCGGGAGCGGAACGAGCCGGGCACGGCTGGGCCGGCCAGCACCATGCTCCAGTCCAGCACCGCCCGGGCGAGCAGCAGGAATTGCACGATCAGCAGGGCCAGGCCGATGATGCCGAGGAGACCCATCACTTACCTCCGGGGTGCCGGTGAACGTGTCCCCACTGTGACGCGCCCGGTTGTGAGCCGCCTGAGCGTCGCCTGTGGTCTAGCCTGCCGTGCGTGACCGACACCGCCACCCGCCGTGAACTGCTCCTGGTGACCTGCGCGGCCACCCCGCTGCGGCGGATCGGGGAACTCGTCGACCTGCTGCACGCCGCCCGCTGGCAGGTCACCGTGCTCGCCACGCCGACCGCCGCGAGCTGGCCGTTCCTGGCCGGTGTCGCCGAGCGCACCGGCCGCCCCGTGCTGCACCGGATGCCCCGGCCCGACGAGCCGTGGCCCGATCTCGCGCCGGACGCGGTCCTCGTCGCCCCGGCCACCTTCAACACGCTGAACAAGTGGGCCACCGGAGTCAACGACAATCTGGCCGTCGGCCTGCTCAACGAGTACCTGGGCGGAACGGTCCCGATCGTCGCCGCCGTGCACGTGAAACCCGCGCTGGCCGCCCATCCCGCCTTCGCCGCGCACCTCGATCTGCTGCGCACGGCCGGCGTCCGGCTCACCGATCCCGCCCAGCCCTTCACCTGGCAGGCCGCCCTCGACCTCCTCCCCGCCCACTGACCGGATGCCCGCACCGCGTCGCCGGTGGCGAGGTTGTTGGTTCGCGGGGTGTCGGTGGTGGAGATGCTGAGCTGCTTGCCGATCCGTAAGGTGCGTCGGCGGTGGGGGTGCTGGGCTGGTTGTCGGTCCGCTGCGTGCGCCGGTGGCGAGGTTGTTGCTTCGTGGGGTGTCGGCGGTGGGCGTGCCGGGCTGGTTGCCGGTCCGCTGCGTGCGCCGGTGGCGAGGTTGTTGCTTCGTGGGGTGTCGGCGGTGGGCGTGCCGGGCTCGTTGTCGGTCCGCTGCGTGCGCCGGTGGTGGCGTTGCCGGTCCGTGGGGTGTGTCGGTGGTGGGGGTGCTGGGCTGGTTGCCGGTCCGCTGCGTGCGCGGGCGGCGGGGTTGCCGGTTCGCGGGGGTATGTCGGTGGGGTGCTGGGTCGGTTGCCGGCCTCACGTGCTTCGGCGGCCGGGGCCCGCTGCACCGTCCCCGGGAAGCGGTTGCGCCGGCCGCGGTAGAGCCGAGCGCCGGCCGTGGAGGCGCGGCCGGCGCTCCGGCGGGGCCCCGGCTAGTTGAAGAAGTCCGGGTGCGGGCCGATACGGCCGTCGCTCTCCAGGGCGTCGATCGCGCTGATCTGCTCGGCGGTCAGCTCGAAGCCGAACAGGTCCAGGTTCTCCCGGATCCGGGACGGGGTCGCCGACTTCGGGATGATCACCCGGCCCTGCTGGAGGTGCCAGCGCAGCACCACCTGCGCCGGGGTGCGCCCGTGCGCCTCGGCGATCGCGGTCACCGCCGGGTTGTCCAGCACGCCGGCCTGGGCGAGCGGGCTCCACGCCTCGGTCACCACGCCCAGCTTCTGGTCCGCCTCCTGGACCGCGCGCTGTTGCAGCGCCGGGTGCACCTCGATCTGGTTCACCGCGGGGATGGTGCCGCCCAGATCGGCGACCGCCTGCAGGTGCTCGGGCAGGAAGTTGGAGACGCCGATGGCGCGGACCCGGCCCTCCTGGTAGATCTTCTCCAGTGCCCGCCAGGTGTCCAGGTACTTGCCCTGCTTCGGGGTCGGCCAGTGGATCAGGTAGAGGTCGAGCTGCTCCAGGCCGAGCCGGGCCAGGCTGGCGTCGAAGGCCCGCAGCGTGCTGTCGTAGCCCTGGTCGGTGTTCCACAGCTTGGTGGTGACGAACAGCTCGTCACGCGGGATCCCGGAGGCCTTCAACGCGGCGCCGACACCGGCCTCGTTGCCGTAGGCCGAAGCCGTGTCGATGCTGCGGTAGCCGGCCTCCAGCGCGACGGTCACCGCTCGCGTGGTTTCGTCCTCCGGGATCTGGAAGACGCCATAGCCGACCTGCGGCATGGTGATCCCGTTGTTGAGTTCGATCGTGGGTACTGAGGGCATGCGAACGCTCCTCTGGAATCGGCATGTTCCCCCACCATTACCCGCATCAGCCGCTCCCACAACCAGAGTGGATCTTGATCACACCGGCACCGCCGCGTCCGACCGGCACCGCCGCGTCTGACGGACGCCGCCGCGTCTGACGGACGCCGCCGCGCGTCCGACCGGCGGTGCTGTGTTAGGCCTGCGGTGCTGTGTTCGGTCGGCGCCGCCGCGTCCGATCGGCGTCGCGGCGGCGCCGGTGACATCCGTGGTTCTGCCGAGTGCACCGCTGCTTCGACGGTGGCGGGCGGGCCGGGTGGCCACCGGCGCCGGCGGGAGACCTGACGGCGCGGCGTGGGCGGTGTGCCGCCGCGGCGAGGCTCGGCGCCGGGTGGCGGCCACCGCTCGCGGCCCGCGGCTCGATTTTCCCGGTACGGGCAAGTCCCGTCCCCGGCCGCGCCGGAGGGCGAACGCCCGCAGCGCCGGCTCGGCGCGCGGCGTGCGCGAGGTGGCCGGCGGGCGCAGCGGCACGAGTGGCAGGTCCGGTCGGCGCGCCGGTGTGAGCCGGGTGACCGGTGGACGCTGAGGTGTGCGGACTGGCGTCAGCGGCGGTCTTCCGGGCCGGGGCGGTGTTCCGGTGGTGGGTGTGTGCTGTGGTGTGGGGATTCTCCCGGGCCACGGCGGCGGCCGGGATCTCCTCGGCCGGGGCGGTGTTCCGGTGGTGGGTGCGCGCTGCGGTGTAGGGCTTCTGCGGGGCCACGGCGGCAGCGGGGATCTCCTCGGCCGGGGCGGTGTTCCGGTGGTGGGTGCGCGCTGCGGTGTGCGGGTTCTCCGCAGCCGTGGCGGCAGCGGGGATCTCCCGGGCCAGGGTGGGAGCCGGGTGCGGCGGCAGCGGGGCGGAGGTCGCCGGGCCCGCCGGGAGTGCGGGAGTCGCGCCGTGCGGTGGAACCGGGGCTGCGGTCGCGCGGATGGCCGCGACGCTGCGGGTGGCGGCGAGGTCGGCGGTCGCGTGGGTGGCGGTGCCGCGGACACAGGACGTGCGGGTGGCGACGGGGACCGCGCTCGCGCGGATGGCGGCGTTGCGGGTGGGCGCGGCGCGCTCGGCGGCGGTGCGGATGGGAGCCGCGATGCCGATGGGAGCGGTGAGGTCGATGGGAGCGGTGAGGTCGATGGGAGCCGCGCGCTCGGTGGCGATGCGGATGGGAGCCGCGATGCCGATGGGAGCGATGAGGTCGATGGGAGCTGCGCGCTCGGCGGCGGTGCGGATGGGAGCCGCGATGCGGTTGGGGGCGGCGCGCTCGGCGGTGCCGCGGGCGGGGGCCTTGTGGGCGGGCGTCGCGGGGCCGGGGTGTGCGGGGTGCGGATGCGGCCGGGGTGGGGCTTGGTCGCTGGGCGGAAGCATCAGGTCGTATCGGAAAGGGTTGGTGTGGAACGGTCTGGCGGTGGCCGGCCACCGCGTGGTTTTCCGGCCTCCGGGCCGGGTGTCGTCGCGGCCGGGTGGGCGGGTGCGGCTGGTTCGGGGAGCTGGTGACCGCGGGTCGGCGGATGGTTCCGGTTTCGCGGCTGGGTGGGCTGCCGGCGTCATGGCATCACCCGCCTCGCCGCACGCGACCGATCCGGCCCGAGCGAGACACCGGGTGGGCGGATGCGGGCAGCTGCGGGAGTGGTGCGGTGCTGTGGGTGTGTGCGGGCGGTTGCCGGAGCGGTGCGGGCTGACCGGACCCGGGTGGTTCCGGAAGCGGTGCGGTGCTGTGGGTGTGTGCGGGCGGTGGCCGGGGTGGCGCCGGGTGGGCGGATGCGGGTGGCTGCGGGTGTGCTGCGGTCGGGTGGGCGGGGCTGCGCCGCCGGATGAGAATCCGTGCCGCGGTGCCCGGTAGCTCCTGCTTCGGCTGTTCTCATGGCGCTCATTATTGATGAGCATGTATGAAAGGCAAGGTTTCCGGGCGGATGGTAACGAGCCGGAAATCACTTCGGCGAACCGGTGTACCGCAACGTGCCGGACGCCCCGCGCTCGTGGACCGGGCGCGGTCGGTGGCCCTGCGGATCGGGCCGGGTAAAACGGTCCGGAGTGGAGGATCACCGCGTTGCCGGGCGGGAGGGCCGCGGCGACCGGGCCGCGGGCCGTGGCGACTGAGCCGCAAACCGTGACGACCGGGGCGGCGGACCGTGACGAGCGGACCGTGGGCCGCCGCGACCGGGCCGCGCGCCGTGGCGACTGAGCCGCAAACCGTGACGACCGGGGCCGCGGACCGTGACGAGCGGACCGTGGGCCGCCGCGCCCGGATCGCGGGGCCGGGGCGATCGGCACGAGCGCCCCGGCCGGAACCGGCTGCGGCCGCGGCGGCCATGGTCGGCACCGGACCCGGCCGTGGCCGGCGTGGGAGGCCGCGACGGTCCACGATGGAATGATCATCGGCCGTCCGGGTGGGACACCGGGGTGACTCGGCGGTAACCTGCGGCCGTGACCCACGAGATCCAGATCACCGAGCCGGTCGATCTCTGCCTGCCGGACGGCCGTCTCAACCCGGCGGCCGTCGGCTGGAGCCGCCGGCCGCTGCACCGGGCGAACCTGCCCGGCTGGGGCCGCAACAAGCGCTGGGAGTACTGGGGTGTGGTCACCCCCGCGCACATCCTCGGCGTGGTGGTGGCGTCCCTGGACTATGCCGGGGTGCACGGCCTCTACCTGCTCGACCGGGTCAGCGGCCGGGAGCTCGCGGTGGACGCGACGGTCCCGCTCGCCCGCGGCGTGGTGCTTCCCGACCGCAGCGGGTCGGGGCGGGTGTCGGCGTCCGGCGGCGGCGTCACCATCGCCATCGACCAGGCCCCGGACGCCACCACCCTCCGCGCCAGCGCCCGTGACCTCGAGGTGGACCTCACCATGCCGGTGGTCGAGGACCGGGACTCGCTCGGTGTCGTGGTCGCCTGGAGCCGCACCCGCTTCCAGTACACGGTGAAGGACGTCGGCCGTCCGGTCCACGGCCGGCTGGTGGTGCGCGGGGTCGAGCACGCCGTTCCGGCCCAGGGGTCGTACGCGACGCTGGACCACGGGCGGGGGCGGTGGCCGTACTCGGCGACCTGGAACTGGGCGGCCGGCGCGGGTGAGGGCCGGGCGATCCAGCTGGGCGGAACGTGGACCGACGGCACCGGCACCACCGAGAACGGGGTGTTCGAGGACGGCCGCCTGCACAAGATCGGTTCCGACCTGCGCTGGGAGTACGACCGTGCCGACCGGCTCAAGCCGTGGCGGATCACCGGTCCCGGGGTGGACGTGTCGTTCCAGCCGTTCCACGAGCGGGTGGCGCGGACCGGTCTGGGCCTGCTGGCCGGCGAGACGCACCAGTGCTTCGGCCGGTTCGCCGGCTGGGCGCGCGCCGCCGACGGCCACAGGATCGATCTGGACGGCCTGACCGGCTGGGCCGAGGAGACCCGCAACCGCTGGTGAGCCGGGTCAGCCGGGGAAGCCGTGCGCGGCGAGGGCCTGCTCGACGCGGGCCCGGTGTGCCCGCTCCCAGTCGTCGAGCGAGGTGGCGGCCTCGTCGGCCAGTTTCGCCCGGGCGGCCGCCAGCGTCTCGGCGTGACCGGCGGCGGGCACCACCACGACGCCCTCCTCGTCGGCCACGACCACGTCGTCCGGGCGTACCGTGACGCCGCCGCACCGGACCGGCACGCCGTGCGTGCCGAGCCGGGTCTTCGTCCCGGGGATCGGGATGACGCCCCGGGCGAAGACCGGGAAGCCGATCGCGCGCACCTCGCCGAGGTCGCGGATCAACCCGTCCAGGACGAACGCGGCGATGCCGCGCCGGTGCGCCACCGCGCACACGTTGCCGCCGGCCAGCGCGTAGTCCAGGTCGCCGGACTCGACGACGATCACCGAGCCGGGCGCGGCGCGGTAGATCGCCGCGTGCAGCATCAGGTTGTCGCCGGGCGGGCAGCGCACCGGGTACGCCGGTCCGGCCACCCGGGGCACCGGCGTCCAGAGCGGCCGGATCCCGGCGTCCATCACCTGGTCGCGGCCGAGCAGGTCGGCGAGTGTGGTCGGGGGTACGTCCTGGAAGCCGGCGGTCATGCCGACGACCTTAACGAAATCTCAGCGCTCCCACGGTGGCGGCACCCGCACGTACGCCATCCCGGCCGCCTGCGCCGCCCGCACGCCCAGCTCGGTGTCCTCGAAGACCAGACACTTCGCCGGGTCGACGCCGAGCAGCCGGGCGCCGGTCAGGTACGCCTCCGGATCCGGTTTCGGCCGCGCGTAGTCCTCGGCGCAGACCAGCACCGGGAAGTGCGCCAGCAGCCCGAGCGCCTCCAGCGACGCGACCACCGACTCCCGGGTGCTGCCGGAGACCACCGCGAACGGCACCCGCTGGTACGCCTCCCGAATGTGCGCGAGCACGCCGGGCACCGCCTGGACCGTGCCCAGCGCGGCCCGGAACAGCGCCTCCTGCCGCCGCGCCACGGCCGTGACCGGCATCGCCAGGCCGTGCCGGATGTTCAGCTCGGCCACGATGTCGGCGACCGGGCGGCCGCCCCAGGCGTAGAACAGCTCCTCCGGGAAGTCGCACTCCCACTCGGCCAGCGCCGCCAGCCAGGCACGGTAGTGCACCGGCATCGAGTCGGTGATGGTGCCGTCGCAGTCGAACAGGTAGGCCTGGAAGTCGCCGGGAGGAAGGGGTAGCAGCACCGGCGAAGGCTATCCGGTGATCGCGCGGGGCGGGGAGAATGATGTCATGCAGATCGCTTCGGAGACCGGTGGCTGGTTGCGGATGCGGCCGCTGCGCTACGAGGCCGACGCGGCGCCCGGCGACCCGGCCGAGGACTGGCTGGTGGTGTCGGTCGCGGCCGCCGGTTGCGACGGGCACACCTGGCAGATCGACAGCCCGTGCCTGACCGTCGCGGAGAGCATCGAGCTGGTCGACTGGCTGCACGGCCGGTCCGACTACGACGAGCTGCGGTTCATCGAGCCGACCGTGGCGTTCCGCCAGCTGCCCTCGGAGCCCGGCCTGCACCGGCTGGAGGTGGCGTTCTCGCACGAGACGCTGCCGCCCTGGCTGCCCGGCGCCGGCCTGGACCGGGTGCACCGGATCCGCCTGGAGGTCACCGAGGAGACCCTGCGGCGCGCGGCCGACGCCTGGAGCGCCGAGATCGCGACCTTTCCGCCGCGGGCGGATCTGGCAGATTGGTGAGATGGATTTCCGCCGCACCTTCCGATCCGCCGCCATCGCGTACGCCGGCCTGGTCGCCGCCCTCCCGCCGGACCGCCTGGACGCGCCGGCGCTGGACGGGTGGACGCTGCGTGACCTGCTCGGGCACACGGTGAGCTCGGCGCTGCGCCAGGTGCCCGAGGTGCTCGCGACGCACGCCCCGCGGGTGGACGTCGCGACGCCGGAGGGATATTTCGCGTACGCCCGGTCGGCCCCGGCGGACTCGGTCGCGGCCGCCCGCGCCGCCGCCACCGACGACGCCCGGGCGGCCGGGAAGGCGCTCGGCGAGCAGCCGGCCGATCAGGTCAGCACACTGATCGGCCGGGCCACCGAGGCGCTGTCCCGGGCCGGCGACGACGACGTGGTGGTCACGCCGGTCGGCGGGATGCGGGTGCGGGACTGGCTCCCGACACGCACGTTCGAGCTGGTCGTGCACGGGCTGGACGCGTCCGCCGCGAGCGGGCTGCCCTACGACCTGCCGGTGGAGACGGTGGCCGAGGCGGTCCGGCTCGCGTCCCGGACCGCCCTGGCGGTCGGCGGCGGGGTGCCGCTGCTGCGCGCGCTGACCGGGCGGGCGGCCCTCCCGCCCGGTTTCACGATCGTCTGACCGTCACAGCACCTCGGCGGCCATCGGCAGGGGGTTGCCGAACCGGTGGGCGGTGATGCTGACCGCCTGCTCACGCAGGAACGGCAGCAGCTCCACCCGGCCGGCCTCGACCACCGGACCGGACCAGACCGCCAGGTCGGGCCGCCCGCCGGTGGCGGCGGCCAGCTCCGCCGCCGAGCCGCCGATCAGCCGCACCCGCCCGGCGCCGGCGAGCCCGGCCGCGAACACCGCGTCGGACTCCACGACCAGCCCGGGGCAGTGCGCCGCCAGGGCCGCGGGCAGCTGCGCGGCGACCGACACCCGGACCGGGGCGCCGGCCCGCAGCCCGGCGGCCAGCACCCGGACCAGGTCGGCGACCGGCGCGCCGGCGGACAGCCGCACGGTCACCGGCGTGGGCAGGTAACGCAGCACGTTGCGTTCGACGCCGAGCGCGGACACGTCCCGGGACCGGCCGAACTCGGCCGCCCAGGCAGCCGCGTCACTGCCCGCGGCGCGCCGGGCCACGGCGAGTTCCGCGCCGGTCAGCACGGACGCGGCGGCGTCGAGCAGGGCGCGCACGGACGGGTGGTCGATCTCGGCCTGGACGGTCGCCGGCGCCGGCGCCCAGCCGCTGAGCCCGATCAGGTAGTTCGGGCCGCCGGCCTTGGTGCCGGGGCCGACCGCCGAGCGCTTCCACCCACCGAACGGCTGCCGTCGCACGATGGCGCCGGTGATGCCGCGGTTCACGTAGAGGTTGCCCGCCTGCACCCGGTCCAGCCAGGTGCGCACCTCACCGGCGTCGAGCGAGTGCAGCCCCGAGGTGAGCCCGTAGTCGACCTCGTTGACCACCTCGATCGCCTCGTCCAGGGTGGCCGCCGTCATGATCCCGAGGATCGGCCCGAAGTACTCGGTGCGGTGGTACGCCGACCCGCGCCGCACGCCGTCCCGGATCCCCGGGCTCCACAGCTGCCCGGACTCGTCCAGCCGGCGCGGCGGCAACAGCCAGGTCTCCCCGGCGCCGAGCGTGGTCAGCCCGTCGAGCAGCTTGCCGGAGGCCGGCTCGACCAGCGGTCCGACCTGGGTACGCGGCGCGGTCGGCCAGCCGACCTCCAGCGAGGACACCGCGTCGAGCAGCCGGGTGCGGAACCGCTGCGAACGGGCCACCGAGCCGACCAGCACGACCAGCGACGCGGCCGAGCACTTCTGCCCGGCGTGCCCGAACGCGGACGCCACCACGTCCTTGACCGCCAGGTCCAGGTCCGCGCTCGGGGTCACGATGATCGCGTTCTTGCCGCTGGTCTCGGCCAGCAGCGGCAGGTCCGCCCGGAACGACCGGAACAGCTCCGCGGTCTCGTACGCCCCGGTCAGGATCACCCGGTCGACCAGCGGGTGCGCGACCAGCCGCGCGCCGAGCGTGCCCTCGTCCACCTGGAGCAACGTGACCAGGTCGGGGTCGGCGCCGGCCGCGGCCAGCGCCTCGCGCAGGATCCCGGCGAGCACCGTCCCGCACCGCTGCGCCGGCCCGGCCGGTTTCAGCACGACGGCGGATCCGGCGGCCAGGGCGGCCAGCACGGAGCCGGCCGGGATCGCCACCGGGAAGTTCCACGGCGGCGTGACCAGGGTCAGCCGGGCCGGCACCGGGGTCGCGCCGTCGGGCTGCCGCGCGGAGAGCTCGGCGTAGTAGTGCGCGAAGTCGATCGCCTCGGACACCTCCGGGTCGGCCTGGTCCACGGTCTTGCCGGCCTCGGCCGCCATCACCTCGAGCAGGACGTCGCGGTGACGCTCCAGCGCCTCGCCGATCCGGTGCAGCGCCGCCCGCCGGTCCACGCCACCCCAGCCGGCGGCCGCGGCCTTGCCGAGCATCTCGTCGAGCACGGATTCCTCGTGCACCCAGGGGACGTCCAGGCCCAGCCGGGAGGCCGGCACGCGATCCAGGATCGCGCGGATCCGGGTGCGGTTCTCGGCGACCGCCGGGTCGGTGTCCGGCGTGTTCACGAAGCGCCCGGGCGCCGAGCGGGGCACGGCCGCGTACCGGTCGGCGACCCGCTTCGGCGCCGGCACCGAGTCGTCGAGGTCGCGCAGCGAGGCGAGGAACCGCTGTTCCTCCCGCTCGAACAGCGCGGAGTCCTGGTGCAGCTCGAACACCGCGGACATGAAGTTGTCCGAGCTGGCGCCCTCCTCGAGGCGGCGGATCAGGTAGGCGATCGCCACGTCGAACTGCTCCGGGCGGACCACCGGCGTGTAGAGCAGCAGGCCGCCGACCTCGCGGCGGACCGCCTCGGCCTGGCCCTCGGCCATGCCGAGCAGCATCTCGAACTCGATGCCGGCGCGCACCTCCCGGCGGCCGGCCAGGGTCCAGGCGTACGCCACGTCGAACAGGTTGTGCCCGGCCACGCCGAGCCGCACGTTGCGGATCCGGTCCGGGTGCAGCGCGTAGTCCAGCACCCGCTTGTAGTTGGTGTCGGTGGCCTGCTTGCTGTCGCAGGTCGCCACCGGCCAGCCGTGCAGCGCCGCCTCGACCCGCTCCATCGGCAGGTTGGCGCCCTTGACCAGGCGTACCTTGATCCCGGCGCCGCCGCGCTCGCGCCGCGCCGCGGCCCACACCTGCAGCCGCATCATCGCGCTCAGCGCGTCGGGCAGGTAGGCCTGCAGCACGATGCCGGCCTCCAGGGCCAGCAGGTCGGGCCGGTCCAGCAGGCGGGTGAAGACCGCGATCGTCAGATCGAGATCCTTGTACTCCTCCATGTCCAGGTTGACGAATTTGCCGGTCCGCGCGGCCAGGGTGAACAGCGGGAGCAGCTTCTCTACGATGTCGGTGACGGCCTCGTCGAACGCCCAGGGGTTGTGCGGGGCCACCGTGGACGACACCTTGATCGACACGTAGTCGACGTCCGGGCGGGCCAGCAGCCGCTCGGTGTCGCCCAGCCGCCTCGACGCCTCGCCGCGGCCCAGCACCGCCTCGCCGAGCAGGTTCACGTTGAGGCGTACCCCGCGGGCCCTGATCTTCCTGATCGCCCGGCCGAGGCGGGCGTCGGTGGCGTCGACGATCAGGTGGCCGACCATGTGACGCAGCGCGCGCCGGGCGACCGGGACGACCACACCCGGCAGGACCGGGGCGAGCGCGCCACCGAGCTTGACCGCGGCGCGCAGGTGGGCGGGCAGGAACGCGGGCACGTCGGCGGCCAGGGCGCGCAGCGCGCGGGCGCTGACCCGCCGGTCCTCGGGCCGCACCACGCCGTCGACGAAGCCGACCGCGAACGGCAGGCCCTTGGGGTCGCGCAACAGGCCGGCCAGCTGGGCCGCGGAGCCGCCGACCGGCACGGTCGCCGCCTCGCGCAGCCATCGACGCACGAGAGCGATCGTCTCGTCGGCGATCTCAGACATCGGGATCTCCTTCCGGTTTCAGCGACAGTTTGAGTGGCGTGATCCGGTTAGGAAAAGCGATCGTTCGTGACGGGTAATCTTCAGTTCAGCTAACGTGTGCCCGGTGTTGGAAATCCGCCGCCTGATCCTGCTGCGCGAACTGGCCATCCGCGGCACGCTGGCCGCCGTCGCCGAGGCGCTCAACTTCACCCCGTCCGCGGTCAGCCAGCAGCTGAGCCAGCTGGAGAAGGAAACCGGCACGGTGCTGCTGCGCAAGGCCGGCCGCCGGGTGCAGCTCACCCCGCAGGCCGAGGCGCTGGTCGCGTCGGTCGGCGAGGTGCTGGACACCCTGGAGCGCGCCGAGGCGCGGCTGCAGGCGGCCGCGACCCGGGTCACCGGCCGGGTCCGGGTGGCGGTGTTCCAGTCCGCGGCGCTCGCGTTCATGCCGGCGGCGCTGCGCGCCACCGCGGCGCGGTTCCCCGACGTGCGGGTGGAGATGGTCCAGCGCGAGCCGGAGGAGGCGCTGCGCGAGACCTGGGCGCGCGACTTCGACATGGTGATCGCCGAGCAGTACCCGGCACACGCCGCCCCGCACCATCCCGGCCTGGACCGCCGCGACCTGTGCACCGACGCGATCCGCCTGGCCCTGCCCGCCGAGCCGGACTCGCTGCGCCCGGTGGACTCACTGGAGTCGGCCCGCCAGATGCCGTGGGTGATGGAACCGCGCGGCGCCGCCTCCCGGCACTTCGCCGAGCAGCTGTGCCGCCGGGCCGGCTTCGAGCCGGACGTCCGCTACGAGACCGCCGACCTGCAGGCCCACATCCGCCTGGTGGAGACCGGCAACGCCGTCGCGCTGATTCCCGACCTGGTCTGGGTCGGCCGCCCGGCGTCCTGCCGGCTGCTCACCCTGGACGACGCGCCCCGCCGGACCATCTTCACCGCCCAGCGGCTGGCCGGCGCGGAGTCACCGGCGGCCCGCGCCTTCCGGGAGATCCTGGAGCAGACGGTGGCCGGCGGCGCCTGACCACGGCTCGGCGTTCCCTCTGCCTCGCCTCCGCCGGTCCTGCGTTCCCTCCGCCTGCAGTCTGGTGTGCCTTGCGTTCCCTCTGCCTGCAGTTTTGGTGTGCCTCGGGTTCCCTGTGCCTGGTGTTCTGGTGTGCCTCGGGTTCCCTGTGCCTTGCGTTTTGACGTGCCTTGCGTTCCCTCTGCCTGGCGCTTCGCGACTGCGCAAACTCAGCGAACCATGCATCCGCACCGCATTTCCAGCCGGGAAGCACATGAACCGTCGAACCCCCAAACCGGCGAAACCGGCACCGGCCGCCGACGCGGGAAACTTCCGCCTCCGTCACCTCGCTCACCGATTCTGCTTCTGTTATCTCGGCCGCCGACCATGTCTCCGTTGCTTCGGCCGCCACCCGTGCTTCTGTTCCTCGGCAATCGATACTGCTTCCATTACTTTCGTCACGGGCGCTGTTCCATTGTCTCGGTCACCGGCCGTGCTTCCATTGCGTCGGGTCACCGGCCCTGTCTCGGTTGCGCCGGGCGCCGACCCTGCCTCCATTCTTTCACCGAATTGCCTTCTTTCACCTCGGCCAGCGGCTCTCCTTTCGTTATCCTGGCCGCCGATTTTGCTCTTCATCGCCTCGGCCACCACCCGGTGACCCCCGCGGGCCAGGCGGCAGCGGATATCGCCGAGTGCCACCTCCGCCACCCTCCCGTAGTGACCAGCCTTTTCAGGGAATCCCCCGGGCGGACCGGCGGCGATGAGCGCGCCAGAAACCCGGCACAATCCACGCGATGAAACCGCGACGGCCGGTGTCGCCGATCGAACGCGCGATCAACCGGCGGCCGGGGCAGATGCCGCAGACGGGGGATCGGCGCTCGTGAAGGCGACGCCAGAGCCGCAACCGCTCGCTGCGTGCCGGACTGCGCGCCCGGTGGGACGCCGATACCGCTGATCCCGACACCGCTGATCCCGAGGCGAGCTTCGCCGTCGGTGGAGTCGAGGTGGTCGGTGGTCGGGAGGGTCGGCCCGCTGCCGGTGAGGCTGAGGTTTGCTGGGAGGTCGAGGCCGGGCTTGCCGGTGAAGAGATGGACGTTGTCGGTGCTCGGGTGGCGGCTGGCGCGTTCGGTGGTGAGGCGGGGCTGGCCGGTGGTGACTCAGGAGCTGGGCGATCGGTGTTGACGGTGAGGTAATCGGTGGTGAGGTGGCCGTCGGGTTTCCAGAAGTGATACGGACGTTGTCGATGGTGGGCCGGGAACTGGGCGCCGTCGGTGGTGAGTCGGGGCCGCCGGTGGTGGGGTGGGGGTCGGGGTTGCCAGTGGTGAGCTGGAGGGCGTCGATGGTGGGGCGGGGCGATCGGTGGTGGCGGGATGGTGGCCCGATGTCGGGATGAAGGCCGGGCCCGTCGCTGGTGAGGCCAGGCCCGTCGCTGGTGAGGCCAGGGCCGTCGGTGGTGAGGCGGGGGTCGCTCGTGGTGGGGCGGGAACCGGGGCGGTGGGTGGTGGAGCCCAAGGCGGGGTGGGTGAGGCGGGGGTCGCTGGTGGTGGGGCGGGAACCGGGGCGGTGGGTGGTGGAGCCCAAGGCGGGGTCGGTGAGGCGGGGGGCACCGGGTGGTGGGGCGGGAACCGGGGCGGCCGGCGGTGGAGCCGAACCCGCCGGGAGTGAAGCCGTGATCGCTGGGCGAGTGCGGTCAGCTCTGCCGGCGGGCGCAGTCGACGTCCCCGCGCCACCACGCCTCAACTTCTCGGCATGTCGGCGCTGCAAACCCCAGAAACGCCGACGCTCATGCTCGCGACGAAACCCGTCGCGAGCAGGCGAATAATTGCGCGAAGCGGTCCGGTCCCGCATTCTCGCGATTTCCGCTCTGCTGAACATCGACAACTGCCCCATGCCACCATTATCCCGCTCCGCGCCGGGCTCAAGTCAGTATCTGATCATGCCAATTCTCATCACTTCGATCGTGTCGCATCCGGCCCCCGGAACGGGGGTAATCCGCAAGGCGGAATGTGACGGATCGCTGCGGCGACTCGAATGTTCCGGGCGGAGCGTCACATCGGGCGACGACCCGGCACGGCGACTCTTCTGTCTCGACAGGGCAAATCGCTGATTGCCGTCGTCGTCGCGCAGCGGCGCGGTCCCGAAAACGGCGGGTGTCGTGCCGAGCGACGAAGCCCAGTGCGGACATCCCGGTCGTTGGCCTTGACGGCGTGGTCGTGGCGGGGTTGGACGGGTCGTTGGCCTTGACGGCGTGGTCGTGGCGGGGTTCGACGGGTCGTTGGCCTTGACGGCGTGGTCGTGGCGGGGTTGGACGGGTCGTCGGCCTCGACGACGGGATTGTGCTGGGGCTGGACCGGTGGGTCAGGGCCGGGACGCGGTGGTCCGGGGGCGGCTGGAGGCGGGGCAGGGCGGGGCGGTGAAGCCGGTGTGGGCGCCGTCGGTGAAGCGGCAGCCGAAGGCGGCGGAGGCGACCACCCGGCGGTCCAGGATGGCGTCCCCGGCTGCCCGGCGGCCGGTGCGCATCCAGGAGACCAGGTCGTCGAAGCCCCGGGCCAGCTCGGCCTCGGTGAAGTCGCAGTGGCCGACCCCGCGGACGGCGCGGGCGACGAACAGGCCGGCGCGGCCGTTGCGGGCGGCGCGCTGGGCGTACTCCTGCTCCATCGAGAACGGCACGAACAGGTCGCCGATGTCGTGCAGGGACAGCACCGGGACGGACGGGCGGCCCTCGACACGCGGGATGCCGGCCAGGCCCGGGTCGGCGGAGGCGGTGCGCTGCACCCGCAGCACCTCGGCGTTGAGCTTCAGCTCACGCAGGCTCGGCAGGACGCTGTCGGCGAGCCGGTAGTACGTGTTCCGGTTGTCGGTCACGTTGCCCGGGGCGATCCCGCCGGTGCCGCCGGACAGGCCGGGGTAGAGGCCGAACAGGAACGGCAGGTCGCTCAGCGGGGCCAGCGAGCTCGCCGCGTTCCAGTAGGCGAACGCCGAGTCGAATCCGGGCCGGTCCCCGCCGCTGCGCCGCTCGACCGCGTCCGACCAGGCCCGGCCGGCCGCGGTCAGCGCGGGCGCGCTGCCGGCCCTGACGCCCAGCGCGGGCAGGATCCGGCCGACCCGGGCCCGCCACTGCTGCGGATAGTCCGCGGGAGGTGTCAGCGGGAGGTCGATCCGCACCCGGGCCAGGGCGGCGGCGGTGACGTTGGCGTCCAGGAAGTAGTCGTAGAGCGCGGTGTCGCCGAGCACGCCGCAGTACGGCATGGCCGCGTGGAACGCCCGCGGGAAGCGCTCGATCGCCACCGCGGTGATGTGCCCGCCCATCGACGCGCCGCTCATGATGACCTTCCCGGCCCGGCGGCCGGTGACCTGCCGGAACGTGTCGATCAGCGCGTGCGAGTCACGGACGCCCTGGCCCACGTCGTACCCGTTGGTGGCGTAGCTGGAGGCGGCCCAGGCGAACCCGTTGCGGATGTAGTGCGCGCGCAGCGCGGGGTTGTCGACGTGGACCACGGTGCCGGTGCCGCGGTAACCGTGCGCGTAGACGACCAGCTGCCCGTTCCAGCGCAGCGGCACCTCGACGCGGTACGCCGCCCCGTCCCGCACGCCGGTGTGGATGCGCGAGAGCGTGCGTCCGTCCGCGTCGGTCAGCGGGGTGAACGGCGTGCCGGACAGGTCGCACCCCGGGTCGGCGACCAGATAACCGGGGCGGGTCGTGCTGGGCGTGGGCGCGGCGCAGGCCGGCGCCGCGGCGGCCGGCGCGCCCAGCGTGGTGACCAGCGCCAGCGCGACGGTAACGAGGGCGAGGCACTTGCGGCGCACGGTCAATGTGGTTACCTCCCGGACCCATCCAATGGCCGGTCGTCGATGTTTGTCAAGCCGGCGGCCGACTCATGACGGACCGCCGCCGGCCCCGCCGCCGACGGCCCCGAAGCCGCCGGCTTGGATGCCGCTTACCCGGGTGCCGCTGGTCCGGGCGCTGCTTACCCGGGCGCTGCTTACCCGGGCGCTGCTTACCCGGGCGCCGCTGGCCCGGGTGCCGCTGGCCCGGGTCCCGCTGGTGCGGGTGCCCGGACCAGCGGCGCCCGGGTCCGCGTCAGGCGGTACGCAGCCGCACCGCCACGGTGTCCCGGTAGGAGACCAGCTCGGCGCGGTGACCCGGGGTGGCCACCACCACCCGGGCGAACCGGCCGCGCAGCCGGCGGGCGGTCAGCACGGGCACCGGGGCGTCGTACGCGTGCCGGCCGCCCGGCGCGACCGTGACCGACAGCGTCGCGTCCCGGCCCAGCGTGGCATCCCCGTCGATCACCAGCGCGGCCCGGCCCCGCGGGTCGGCGGTGACCGCCAGGGTGCCGCCGCTCTGCCGGTAGTCGCGGCGCACCCGCACCCCGCCGGCCGCCAGCCGCAGCGTGCCGCCGGAGACGGTCACGTCGCCGTCGCCGAGCGCGGTGCGCGCCGCGGCGGTCAGGGTGCCCCCGGCCAGTGTGGTGCCACCCCGGTAGCTGTTGTCACCGGACAGCGTCAGCGCGCCGGAACCGAGCTTGACCAGGCCGCCGCGGCCACCGATGTCGTTGCGCCAGGCATCTGCGGCGTGGAAGCCACCCCGCGCCGCGTCCAGGGTGACCGCCACCGTGGCGTCGAACGCGCCGTAGCCGTCGGCGGCCGCGAACAGGTTCAGCCGGCCCCACTGCTCCGGACCGTCCAGGACGGGGTGACCCGAGCCGGACGCGGTGGTCCGCAGCACCTCGCGGCGCTGCTCGCCGTCCAGGTACGGCAGGCGGGTCTCGAGCAGCACCTCGGCCCCGGCCGGCACGGTGACCGGGACGCGCCGGCCGTGCGTCGGCAGGTCGTACGTGTGCCGGTGCCGGACGTGGCGGGCGTTGTGCTCGCGGTCGGCGTACTCGTCGGCACCGGAGTGCGCGAAGCCGTGCACGTCGGCGCCCACCCGGGACTGGAAGTACGCCAGCGCCTGGGCCCGCGCCTCCGCCTTGAGCGTGGCGTTCTCCGGGTCCCGCAGGATGGCCGCGGCCAGCGCGGTGGCCAGGACCCGGCCGCCGATCACGTCGGCCGGCGAGTGCATGCCGGCCACGATCCGGGTGTGCGCCAGGTCGTACGCGCACGTGACGAGCTCCTGGAACCGTTCCGGGACGGCGTACGCGTAGGCGAGCGCGGCCAGGAACAGCGCGTTGCTGTGCCCGCTGACGTACCCGCCGTCGTCGGCCGGGGCGGTCCCGCGCTGGCGCAGCAGGGCCGGCGCCACGACGACCTCGGAGTCGTAGACGGGGTAGCCGAGGTCGTCCACCCGCCCGGTGTCGACGACCTCGCTGTCCACCGTGAGCCGCCACGGGCGCGGGTACTGGAAGGCCAGCTTCGCCGGGTTGCCCGAGGAGTAGCCGCCGCGCACCGTGTTGACCAGGGTGACCACCCGGCCCAGCGGCGAGGTGGGGGAGCCGGCGCCGATCGCCGAGCCGGCCGGGGCGCCGGTCGGGACGGCATCGCTGATCGTGGTCGCCGGGGTGGTGTCCGGCGCGGCAGTGACGCCGGTGACGGCGAGCGCGCCGGCCCGGTACAGCTCGGCGAGCGGGCCGAGGCCGGCGGTCACCGAGTAGCTCTGGTGCCGGCGGTCGACCAGGAACGCCCGGGCCGCCTCGGCGTCGGTGCGGTGGGTGGTCGCCTTGACCACGTACCGGATGTTCGCCCGCAGGAACGCCCGGTCCAGGACGGTGCCGCTGTTCCAGGCCGCGCCGGTGGACCACACCCGGCCGAAGCCGGACAGGATGCGGAGCGCGGCGTTGGTCTCGGCGGTCAGGTTCGCGACGAGGTTGGTCCGGTAGCTGTCGACGAACGCCGGGGATGCCGCCGCGGGGACGGCGGGAGCGGCCGGCGCGAGAGCGCCCGGTCCGGCGACGAGACCGGCGGCCCCGGCGGCGGAGGCGCGCAGGACGGTCCGGCGGCTCACGGGGAGGGAGGGCATGGGGGAACTCCACGGTACGGGTGCTGGCAAGATCGCGGTCCACCCTCGGCGCGCCCGGTCACGCGGTGGCCAACACCCCGCGTTGTGAACGTGAACATCGACCATCACGCCGGTGGCCGGCTACCGGCGCCGGGCCTGGCCCGCCATCGAGGGGGAACGCCGGCGGCCGGCGGGGGGAACGCCGCCGGCTGGCGGAGAGGAACGCCGGCCACCGGCGGGGAGGAACGCCGGCCGCCGTGTGCGGGTCCGCTGCGGTGGGTACGACGGTGCCGCTCACATCTGCGCGGGAGGCGCGACATGTACCAGACCACCGCACCGCCCCGCCGCCGTCACTGGTTGCGGGTCTTCCTCACCGGACTGGTCCTCTGGCTGCTCACCGTGGTGGTCACGCTGGCCACCGGCAATCCGAACCTGATACCCACCCTGGTCCTGCTCGGCAGCTTCCTGGTTCCGGTGACGTTCGTGCTGTGGGCGTTCAGCCGCCGGCACAGCGGCGAGGTCACCGCGGAGCTGCTGTTCAGCACGTTCGTCACCGGCGGCGTGCTCGGCGTGCTCGCCGCGTCGCTGCTGGAGACGTACCTGCTGCACCCGTCGCCGGCCTTCTTCCTCGGCGTCGGGCTGATCGAGGAGGCCGCGAAGCTCGCCGCGCTGGCCTTCCTGACCCGGCGGCTGAGTCACAAGTACGCCGCCGACGGCCTGGTGCTGGGCGCCTCGGTCGGCTTCGGATTCGCCGCGTTCGAGTCGGCCGGCTACGCGTTCACCGCGCTCTTCACCGCACAGGGCCTGTCGCTGACCCAGCTGGTGCAGACCGAGCTGCTGCGCGGCCTGCTCGCGCCGCTGGGCCACGGCCTGTGGACCGCGATCCTCGGCGGCGTGCTCTTCTCGGCCAGCGGCCGCCGGCACTTCGCCATGACCCGCCGCCTGCTGCTGTCCTACCTGGGCGTCGCGGTGCTGCACGCGCTGTGGGACAGCATGCACAGCATCGCGCTGCTGGTCACCCTGGTGCTGACCGGCACGCCGTACCAGTACTCCCTGCTGGAGCGCGGCTACCAGCCGGAGCCCACCGCGTCGCAGACCCACCTGTTCACCGTGCTGTCCTGGGGTGGCCTGCTACTGATCTCGCTGATCGCCCTGTTGTGGCTGCGATCGGTGAGCCGGACGGCCGACCGGGAGACACCGGCCCTCTGGCGCATCCCGATCACGCACTGACCACGCCGCGGCCCGGCGGCCGGTCGTCCGCCGCCGGGCACCCCGGCACGACATCCGGCACCGTCGCGGGCTGCGCGAACGCCCCCGATGGAGCTACCGTCCGTAGCGGACTTCCGTCCCCGTCAGTGAGGCGAGGTGGCGCATGAGTGACCGGACCGGCGACGACCACGAGCCCGGCATCGCGTACGGCTTCGGCCGCCATCGCGGGCTGCTCGTCGACCGCACCGGCATCGAGGAGATCGTCTTCGGCCGGGTCCTGCTCTACCTGGAGAAACCCGACGTCGACCTGATCCGTACGCTCGCCCCGCGGCTGTCCGGGGTGATCGTCGAGGAGCCGGTCACGCCGTACGCCCCGGAGGCCCGGGCGCTCTGGGCGCTGCCCGTGCCGGTCCTCACCGGAGTGCCGGTCGACGACAGCTGGCTCGGTCAGGACGTGGTCGTCGACTTCGACGAGGCGACCACCGCGCCGCCCGCACCGGCCGCCGCGACCCTGCGGATCCACGCCGAGGTGACCAACCTGGCCGAGGCCCAGGACGCCGCCCACCTCGCGGACGGCTGGGCCCCGCTGCGCGCCGAGGACCTGCGCGCGCTGCCCGAGGCGGAGCGGGTGCGGCTGTGGCGGTTGCTGGCCGAGTCCGGCCGGCCGCTGCCGGCGATCCGCTACTTCGACGAGCCGGCCGGCGGGCCGCCCGCCGCCGCCTTCGGCCGCCGGGGCGTCCGCTCGCTGCACCCGGAGGCGCTGGCCGCCTTCGACGCGCTCGTCGGCGAGTGCCCGTCGGGCGATCCGCTGGTCGTCCTGCCGATGGTCTCCGCGCGCCAGGAGATCTCCGCGTTCGTCGCGGCCACCGGCGGCCGCTGGCGGCTCGGCCTCGACATCGCCACCCCGGCCGCCGCGCTCGGCGTCGCGGACCTGGTCGACGACTGTCACCTGCTGCGCGTCAGCACCGCCGACCTGGCCCAGCACACCGTGGTCTGGGATCGCAGCGTCCGCAACGACGTGCTGCTGCCCCCGGACCACCTGCCGCTGGTGGTCACCCAGCTGATCGAGTGGGCCGCCTCGGTCGCCGCCGCCCGCGACATCGCCTGCCAGCTCGCCCTGGACCTGCGCCCCGGCCCCCGCCTGCACGAGCAGCTGCTGGCCGCCGGCATCCGGGACATCGCCTGCCCGGCCCCGCTGGTCCGCCACTGGCGCCACCTGCTGGACCGCCCGCGCTGACCGGCACCGTCCCGCGGCCCTCGGGGCCGGACGCGGCCGCGCGCACCCGGCCGGCCCGGTCGGCCCGGCGCCGCAGGGGCTGCGGCGGTCCGGGGTCGCCCGGCTGCGGCGGTCCGGGGTCGCCCGGCTGCGGCGGTCCGGCTATGAAGTCCCGGGCCGCGCGGCTATGAACGCTCGGCTGTGGGGGCCCGGGGCCGCCTGGCCGCGGCGCTCCGGCGCCGACCGGCTACGACGGGCGCTGGGCGCGGTCGACCAGGTCGGCGGCGACCTCGCGGAGTTTGCGGTTGGCGTCCTGGGAGGCGCGGGACAGAATCGCGAAGGCCTCGTCCGCGGTGCAGTGGCGCTGGCCCATGATGATGCCCTTGGCCTGCTCGATCACCGCGCGGCTCTCCATCGCGGCCTGCATGTGCTGGGTCAGGACGACCGTGGTGTCGTAGAGGTGCGCGTTGGTCAGGGCGACCGCGGCGTAACCGGCGAACGTCTCGGCCAGCAGCACGGCGTCGTCGTCGAACGCGTGCGCGGTCCCGGCGTAGACGTTGAACGCCCCGGAGATCTGCTCGCGGATCGGCAGCCCGACGCTGAACGTGCTGTGCATCCCCAGGCCCGCGGTGTGCTCGCTCCAGCCGGGCCAGCGGCGTTCCGCCACCACGTCGTCGATGCGCAGCGTGATGTGCTGGCGGCTGGCGTCCAGGCACGGGCCGCGACCGTGCTCGTACTGCCAGCCGTCGATCCGCATGGCGGTCTCGCTGGTGCTGGCTATGGTGCGCGGGCGCTTCTGGCCGATCAGGGTCACCGAGACGTCCCGCGCCCCCGGCACGGCCCGCTGGGCCAGGCCGGCGACGGTGCTCAGCACACCCTCCATATCGGTCTCGCCCAGGTTGATGCGGCTCAGTTCGCGGAAGGCGGCGGTGGGGTCCAACGGATCCGGCGTCATGCTCATCCTTCTTACCCGCCGGGGCGGCCCGGTGGACCGGAATCCCGCCGGGCGATCCCCGTCGCCGTTGCGCCGTCGCCGTTGCGCCGTCGCCGTTGCGCCGTCGCCGTTGCGCCGTCGCCGTTGCGCCCCCGCTGTTCCGCCCCCGCTGTTCCGCCGTCGCCGTTGCGCCCCCCGCTGTGTTCCGGTCGCGCGGCTGCGGTGCCGCCGTTCCGCCCCCGCTCTTCCGGTCGCGCCGGTGCGGCGCCGCCGGCCGCCGGTCCCGCCACCGTGTTGGGCATCCCCGGCCGGGTATCGGTAGTATCGGCGTCCTGCTGCCGATGTCGGACACCAACATCGGCCAACCAGCGTCAAGCAGCGGCGCGGGTCCGAGGACCGTCCGGTCCTCCGGGCAGCGTCACCGGTTGATCCAGCGCGAGTCGCCTGTCGGCGGCCCGCGCTCCGCTGCGGGGAATTTCTGACGTTGATGGCGTACGATCCAGCCGAACCAGCCGCGGCCCTGGCCGAACTCGGCCGCATCAAGCTGGGCGAGACCGACCTGAACGGTGTCCTGCACCGGGTGACCGAGCTGGCCCGGCGCACCGTGCCGGGCGCCGAGCAGGTATCGGTCACCCTGATCCGGGACAGCGGCGCGTACACCCCGGCGTACACCGGCGCGACCGCGCTGCGACTCGACACCCTGCAGTACGAGCGGGACCTCGGCCCGTGCCTGGAGGCGGCGGCCGCGCAGGCCACCGTCCACGTCCCGGACACCGGCGCCGACGACCGCTGGGCCGGCTGGCCGGCGAGCGCCGCCGCGGCCGGCGTGGGCAGCGTGCTCTCGGTCGGCCTGCCCATCGTGCGGGTCACCGGCGCGCTCAACGTCTACGGCGCCCGGGTGCGGGCCTTCGACGACGAGGCGGTCACGCTGGCCGAGACGTTCGTGCGGTACGCCGGGGTCGCCGTCGCCAACGCCCACCTGTACGACACCACCGCCACCCTGGCCCAGCACATGCAGGCGGCGATGGAGAGCCGCGCGGTGATCGAGCAGGCCAAGGGCATCATCATGGGTGAGCGCCGGTGCGGTCCGGACGAGGCGTTCCTGATCCTGACGAAGGTCTCCCAGGACACCAACCGCAAGCTGCGCGACGTGGCGGCGGCGCTGGTGGAGCGGACCCGGCGGGGCTGACCCCGGCCGGCGTCAGGCGCTCACGTCCAGGCGGTTGCCCCGGCCGCGCCGGGCGAGGTGGCGCAGTGCCGGCTCCAGGTGGCCGCGCGTTGTGCTGGCCGGCATCGATCCGCTGGCCGGTGACCTGGTGGATCAGCCCGCGGTCGCGGCCGGAGAGGGAGTCGGCGTCGTCTCGGACGTTCTGGTGGCGTCCCCGGGCCGCGGCCCGGACCGGTGCCACCGGCGGCGTCTGCGGCGTGCGGTTGAGCCGGGGAACAGACATCGGGGTGGATCTCCTGGGCATTCGACCCCCTCCCGATCGGCCGGCCGCCGGTGCACCTGAGGACGCGTACGGTGGGACTTGTCTCCCCGGAATGCACGCCCGCAACGGCCGAGCAGAAAGGGACGGACATGACCACCTGGAGCACCACGGAACGAATCGATCTCGGCGAGGTGTGCCTGGACGGCGACCTCACCCTCGCCGAGCACGCCAGGGGCGTGGTCCTCTTCGCCCACGGCAGCGGCAGTTCCCGGCACAGCCCCCGCAATCAGGCGGTGGCCCGGGCGCTCCAGCGCCGCGGGTTCGCCACGCTGCTGGCCGACCTGCTCGCGCCGGAGGAGGACAACGGGCAGCGGCGGTTCGACATCGGGCTGCTCGCCGACCGCCTGATCGGCATGATCGACTGGCTGCGGGCGCAGCCGGCCAGCGCGGGGCTGCCGCTCGGGCTCTTCGGGGCCAGCACCGGCGCGGCGGCGGCGCTGGTCGCGGCGGCGGCCCGGCCCGACGTCGTACGCACGGTGGTGTCCCGTGGCGGTCGCCCGGATCTGGCCGGGCCGGCCCTGATCGACGTGCGGGTGCCGACGCTGCTGATCGTCGGCGAGCGCGACGGGGCGGTGCTGGAACTCAACGAGGAGGCCCGCAACACCATGCGGGTGCACGCCGAGCTGCGGATCATCCCGGGGGCGACGCACCTGTTCGAGGAGCCGGGCGCGCTCGAGGCGGTGGCCGAGGAGGCGGGGGAGTGGTTCAGCACGTTCCTGGGCCAGGCGACGCCCCGCCCGGACAGCCGGCATCCGGCGCTGCGGCACCTGGCCGAGACCCGTCGCTGGGGGTGACCTGATGATCTTCCGGGATCGCACCCGGGCCGGTCGGGCCCTCGCCGAGCGGGTCGCCGAGGCGGTGGGCGAGTGTGGGCACCGGCCGATCGTGCTCGCGCTGCCGCGGGGCGGGCTGCCGGTCGCGGCGCCGGTCGCCGACCGGCTCGGCGCCGATCTGGACATCGTGGTGGCCCGCAAGCTGGGCGCGCCGGGCCGGCCCGAATGGGGGCTCGGCGCCATCGCCGAGGACGGGCCGCCGGTCTACGACCAGGACAATTTGCGGTACGCCGGGCTCACCGAGCGGGACCTGAGCGGCACCCTGGACGCCGAGCGGCTGGAGCTGCGCCGCCGGGTGCGCCGGTACCGCGGTGACCGGCCCGCCCCGGCGATCACCGGCCGGGTGGTGGTGCTGGTCGACGACGGGCTGGCCACCGGGGTGACCGCGCACGCCGCGCTCCGCTGGATCAACGGCCGGAATCCGGAACGGGTGCTGCTGGCCGTCCCGGTCTGCTCGCCGGAGGCGCGGGACCTGCTCGCGCCGGAGACCGACGGGGTGGTGTGCCTGAGCGCGCCGCCGGACTTCTGCGCGGTGGGCCGCTGGTACGAGGATTTCGGGCAGCTGACCGACGAGGACGTGGACGAGGTGCTGCGGCGCTACGCGCACGCCTGATTTCACCATTTGCCGAATTTCGGTGTTCCGCACGGGCGGGAAACTCACCTACCGTTGAGTTCAACAGTTGATGAGTTCCCGGGAGGGATGATGGACACCGCGATCGAGGTCTCCGGTCTCGTCGTCAGACGCGGCCGCAGGACCGTGCTGGACGGCCTCTCCTGCGCCGTCCCGCGTGGCAGCGTCACCGGACTGCTCGGCCCCAGCGGCAGCGGCAAGACCACCCTGATGCGGACGGTCGTCGGCGTGCAGCTGGTCGCCGCCGGCACCGTGACGGTGCTCGGCGTCCCGGCCGGCTCGCCCGCGCTGCGCAGCCGGATCGGCTACCTGACCCAGGCCCCCAGCGTCTACGCCGACCTGACGGTCCGGGAGAACGCCCGCTACTTCGCGTCGCTCTACCGCCTCGGCCGGGACGCCGCCGATCACGCCGTCGAGACGGTCGGGCTGACCGGCGCCGCCGGCCAGCTGGTCGCCGACCTGTCCGGCGGTCAGCGCAGCCGCGCCTCGCTGGCCTGCGCCATCGTCAGCCGTCCCGAGCTGCTGGTGCTCGACGAGCCGACGGTCGGGCAGGACCCGGTGCTGCGCGACGAGCTGTGGGCGCACTTGCGCCGGATGGCCGCCGACGGGGCCACCGTGCTGGTCTCCAGCCACGTGATGGACGAGGCGAACCGCTGCGACCGGCTGCTGCTCATCCGTGAGGGCGCGCTGATCGCCGACGACACCCCGGCCGGGGTGAAGCGGGCCGCCGGCAGCGACGACCTCGACCAGGCGTTCCTCAACCTGATCCGGTCCCGGGACGCGGGCCGGACCGGGGTCCGCGCCGCGCACCCGGCCGGCTGCGGCCCGGACGGGGGCGCGTCATGATCCTGCTCAGCACGATCCGGCGGATCCTCACCCAGCTGCGGCACGACCCGCGCACCGTCGGGCTGATCGTCGTGGTGCCGACGCTGCTGATCACCCTGATCTACTTCATGTACGACGACCAGCCGCGGGTCTTCGACCGCATCGCGCTGACCATGCTGGGCATCTTCCCGTTCATCGTGATGTTCCTGATCACCTCGATCGCCATGCTGCGGGAACGCACCAGCGGCACCCTGGAGCGGCTGTTCACCACCCCGGTCGGCAAGCTGGACCTGCTCTTCGGGTACGGCATCGCGTTCGGTGGCGCGGCCGCGGCGCAGGCGACGGTCGCCGCCGGGTTCGCCTACTGGGTGCTGGACATGCACGCGGCCGGCGGCCTCGGCCCGGTGGTGCTGATCGCGGTCGCCAACGCGGTGCTCGGCGTCGCGCTCGGCCTGCTGTGCAGCGCGTTCGCCCGCACCGAGTTCCAGGCGGTGCAGTTCATGCCGCTCGTCGTCGCGCCGCAACTGCTGCTCTGCGGGCTGTTCGTGCCGCGTGCGGCGATGACCGGGTGGCTGCAGGCGGTCAGCGACGTGCTGCCGATGTCGTACTCGGTGGAGGCGCTCACCGAGGTGGGCGCGCATGCCTACCCGACCGGCACGATGTGGCGGGACCTGGGCATCGTGGTGGGCGCGATCATCGTCGCGCTGGCGGTCGGCGCCGCGACGCTGCGCCGGCGCACGGCGTGAGGCGGGGCGGCGTATAGCGTCTCGGGGCGACGGTCGTACCGGGAAGGGGCTTTCGGATGGCACGACGGACCGGGCGCCGGCCCGGCAACCCGGACACCCGGGAGGCGATTCTCGCCGCCGCCCGCGCGGCGTTCGCCGAGCGCGGCTACGACGGGACGTCGATCCGTGCCGTCGCCACCGGCGCCGGGGTCGACCCGGCGCTGGTGCACCACTACTTCGGCACCAAGGACAAGCTGTTCCTGGCGGCCATGCAGGCGCCGCTGGACCCGCAGGAGCTGCTCGACGCGGCCACCGAGGGCGACCCGGAGCAGCTCGGCGTGCGGTTCGTCCGGCTGTTCCTGCGAATCTGGGACGGGCCGGGCGGCGCGGCCGGGGTGGCGCTGCTGCGCTCGGCGGTCGGCAACGAGTGGACCGCCCACCTGTTCCGGGAGTTCGTGGGCAGCCAGATCCTCCGCCGGGCGGTGCCCAGGCTGGGCCTGGACGACGCGCAGGGACCGCTGCGGGTCAGCCTGGCGGCCAGTCACATGGTCGGGATCGCGATGGCCCGCTACGTGATCAAGGTGGAGCCGCTCGCGTCGGCGCCGGCCGAGGTGATCGCGGCGGCGGTCGGGCCGTCGGTGCAGCGCTACCTGACCGATCCGCTGCCGGAGGTCTTCGGCGTGCCGGAGACCTCGTGAACGCCCGGCGTCACCCGGCGTCCGAGCCGGCGCCGATCCGGGTCAGGTATTCCTCGATGTCGTGACGCACGGCGTCGGGCAGGTCGTGGAACTGCACGCCGATCTCGGTGAGGCCGTCCCGCGGGCTGCGGCGCATCACCTTCGCGTCGACCGTGGCGTCCAGGCCGTCGAAGGTGAACTCGGTGCGGATCAGATCGCCGACCGCGACCGGGACGTCGGCGGGCAACGTGCAGCCCAGGCCGTCCGAGCTCAGATCCACCATCCGCGCGGCGACCGGCTGCGACCTCGACGGCACCCGCACCCGGACCGTGCCGTCCACGGCGAGCCGGTCGTGCCGGCGGCGGTCCAGGCGCTCCGCCACGTCGGACAGATCGCCGATCTGCGCCATCGTCGCGTCCACGCTGCGGTGCAACCGGATCACGATGTCGTGCTGCTGGTCGGCGATCCCGCCGAGCTGGCGCAGCGCGTCCTCGATGTCGCCGACGTCACGGATGATCGCGCTGAGCGTCCCGCCCATCTGCGCCACGTCCGCCTCCAGCGCGGCGATCGTGCTGGTGATCTGCTCGGTGGAGTCCGCGGTGGTGTCGGCCAGACTCTTCACCTCGTCGGCGACCACCGCGAAACCGCTGCCCGCGGCTCCGGCCCGGACCGCCTCGATGGTCGCGTTCAGCGCCAGCAGCCGGGTCTGCGAGGCGATCCCGGAGATCACGCTGGCGATCCCGGCGACCTGGCGGAGGCTGGCGTTGAGCGCGGTGGCCGCCTCGTCGGCGCTGTGCGCCCGGCGGACCAGGGCCTCGGCGGCGTCGTTGGTGACGGTGACCCGCTCATGGGTGGCCGTCGCGGCGTCCCGGGCCGCGCTGACCTGCGTCACCACGTCCTCCAGCTTGCCGCCGATCACCGCCGCGGTGCTGTCGATCGCCTCCTTGGCGCGGCGCCGTAGCCGCTGGTTGAGCTGCTTTTGCTGCAGGGCGGTGGCCTGCGTCCGGGCGTCCCGGTCGGCCCGCATCCGCTCCAGTTCGGCGTCGCGCTCCCGCAGCGCCTCGGTGAGCTCGGCGAGCATCCGGCGCGCCTCGGCCAGGGTCTGCGGACCGGCGGCGTCGGCCGGCCCGGCGGCGCCGCGACCGGCCCGGCGGCGCACCAGCACGGCCGCGGTGGCCAGCACGACGAGCACGGCGACGGTCAGGGCGGGCCACACCGGCATCACACCACGGGGCCGGCGCCGACGACGGCGCTCTCCCGGCCCGGTCCCGGGGTGGTCCTGCGGTCGGGGCGCGCGACCGTCGCGCGGCGGGGACTGGCCGACACGGGCACGCTCCTCCCGTCCGCATTCGATATCCAACGTTCCGACGCTACCTGACCGAACTGTCCCGGGTATGCGGTTCACCCCGGGACCGGAGCGGCCCGCTCAGCGGGTCGCCGGTCCCAGCGGCGGCCCGCCGAGCGGGTCGCCGGTTCCGGCGGCGGCCCGCCGAGATCGCCGGTGCGGGAGTTCTCAGGTCCGCCGAACGCCGGCCGATCGTCGGGGCCCTCGCAGAACGATCAAGGAGTTGCGATGAGCATCGGCATCGGCACGTCTACCCCGTCGTCCGCCTGGGCGACGCACGCCGCGTGGCTGCGGCTGCGCGAGGACTGTCAGCAGCTCTTCGGCCACGTGGTGCGCGGCGCGGACCGCTCGCAGCTGGACGAGGACCGGATCGCCGTGCTGCGGAGCCGGGACGAGATCGCCCGGCTGGAGCCCGGCGGCGGCGTGGTCGACATCCTCGTCTGACGTCGCCGTCCGGCCGGAGCCGTATACCGGCCCGGGCCGCTGTCCGCATCCGTGCCGCTGACGCCGCCGCCCGGCCCGAGCCGCACCCACGTCCCGGAAGCTGCCCGACGCCGTGCCGCTGACGCCGCCGCCCGGCCCGAGCCGCACCCACGTCCCGGAAGCTGCCCGACGCCGTGCCGCTGACGCCGCCCGGGGTCTCAGATCCGGCACAGCGGCTGCGCGGGGGCGGCCGGCGCCGTGGCGGCCGGCAGGGTGAAGGTGAAACGGGAGCCGCCGCCCGGTTCGTCCGCGGCGTCGATGACCCCGCCGTGGCGTTCCACGATGCGCTTGCAGATCGCCAGGCCCAGCCCGGTGCCGAGGTAGCCGCTGGTGGCGTGGGCCCGGTGGAAGTTGCCGAAGATGGCCTCGTGCTGGCCCTCCGGGATGCCGATGCCGTTGTCCGCGATCCGTACCGTCACCATGCCGCCGGCCGTGTCGGCGCTGATCCGCACCAGCGGCACCACGCCGGGCGCGGTGTACTTGACGGCGTTGCCGACCAGATTGTCGATGAGCTGCCGGACCAGCACCGGATCGGCGTGCACCGGCGGCAGCGGGCCGACGGTGAACCGCGGCTCCGGCTTCCCGGCCGCCACCGCGGCGTCGCAGCGGGCGCCGGTGATGTCCGCGACCACCTCGGCCAGGTCGACCGGGACCGGGGCGACCGCCGCCTCGCGCGCCGTGGCGTAGGCCAGCAGGCCGTCGATCAGGCCGCGCATCCGCGCGGCGGCCCGGGTCAGCCGGGCCAGGTCGGCGAGCGCCTGGTCGAGGTTCGGGTGCTCCGGTACGCCCTCCAGCGCGTCCAGCGTGGCCGCCGTCCAGCCCTCGACGCTGGCCAGCGGGTTGAGCAGGTCGTGCGCCACCACCCCGGCGAAGCTGGTCAGCTCGTCACGGTGCCGGCGTTCCGCGGTCACGTCGTGGAACAGCACCACCGCGCTGCGCGTGCCGTCGGTCTCCGGCAGCGGGGTGGCGGTCACCCGTACCACCCGGCCCTGCGGCACCGCCGGGTTGCGCACCAGCATGTCCACCCCGCGGACCTCCTCACCGGCGAGCGCCCGCAGGTACGCCAGCTCGTCGTCGGCGTACCGGCTGCCGTCGGCGTGGTGGAGGCCGTACCAGTCCGGGCCGGCGAGCTGGTCGTCCGGGCTGGTACGGCCGCCGAGAAGCTCCTGTACGGCCGGGTTGCGCAGGGTCACCCGGCCGTGCGCGTCGATCACGGCGAGTCCGTCCGCCATCGAGTCGATGATCGTGGCCAGCAGCTCGGCGTGGTGCGACGCCTTCTCCTTCTCCGCGGCCAGCTCGGCCTGGCGGGCGGCCAGCTCGGCCTTGTCCCGGGCGAGCGCGGTGACCAGGGTGTGCCGCTCGTCCCGGCCCAGCGCCAGCGCCAGCCCGACCAGCGCGGCCACCAGGCAGAACAGCTGCACGAGCAGCACCCGCTGGCCGACGTCGGCGACCGCCGCGAAGGGGCCGGAGCCGAGCAGCGTGTACCGCATCGCCACGGCGCTGATCACCGCGGTGTGCAGCAGCACCCACGCGGTGCCCAGCCGGGTGGCGACCAGGACGGTGAAGCCCAGGAGCACGAACGAGAGCGGGAGGCGGTGGTCGTACGCGAACGCGGCGACCGGGCCGGCGATGCTGACCGCGAGGACGCCGGCGGTCTCGACCCACCGCCACGGGCCGGCCCGCGGCCGGCGGCGCCGGTCCGGGCGGGCGTGCGCCGCCGCGCCGAGGTAGATCCCGGCGGTGCCGATGATCACGAGGCTGGCCAGGTGCCGGGCCAGCGACAGGACCGCCATCGCGACCGGGAGCGTGCCGGTGACCAGGCCGAGGCCGAGCAGGCCGGCGACGCACCCGCCGGCACTGGCCGCCAGCGCGGCGCCGAGCAGCGCCCACAGATCGCGCGGCGAGCGCAGCGTCTCGGCGCCACCGCCGCCCCACAGCTCGGGCCGCCAGCGGCCCAGCGCCCACCGGAAGATCCACACTTGGATCAGCCCGGCGGCCGCGGTGACCGCGCCGATCGAGGGGCTCCCGGTGGTGTGCCAGGTGCCCCCGCCGAGGATGGCGACCAGCAGGAGCACGTCGAGGTGGCGGGTGGGCGCGTCGCGGTGCGCGCAGAACCAGATCGCGGCCACGCCGGCCGCGGGCCAGACCATGCCGACCCCGTCGGCGACCATCGCGGTGCGCAGCCCGGCGTGGACGGCGGCGGCGTACAGCAGGGCGAAGAGCGCGGTCCGGGCCAGCGAGAGCCGGTAACCAGATGTCACCGCCACCTCCCGCGAACACGTCCGACCTGCTCCTATCGGCCGTCTCCGACATTGCCTGAGCGACGGTCGCCCGGGCCGCGCGGGTCGATCGGTCGCGCCGGGCCGGTCGGACCGCGGTGGGTGGGCGCGGGGTCGCGGTGGATCGGTGGCCGGGCCGGGACCTTCTACGGTACGACCGTGGCCGGTTGCGCCGAGGCGGTGAGCGGCCCGACGCGCAGGACGCCGTCGTCGAGCGGTACGCAGCGGATCCCGCCCCGCCCGCGCAGCGCCCGCCACGCGCCCGGGCCCAGGGTCACGTCCATCCAGGCGCAGGGGTTCGCCCGCCGCCGCACCGCCAGCCGGACCGGGCCGTCGCCGGAGTCCAGCGTCAGCACCGACCCGACCAGGTCGTCCAGCGTCCGCCGGCCGAACCGCAGCCCGGCGACCAGGATGTTACGGCGGGTCTCGGCGAGCCCGGCGCCGTCCGGCAGCGACTCCCGGGCGATCACGGTGATCGAGGCGTCCCGGTGCGCCGGGTGGTTGAAGTAGCGGTCGCCCACGATGCCGAGCCCGGCCCGGATCCGGATCTCGCCGGCCAGCTCGCCCGCGGGCGCCGGGGCCGGTCCGTCGGCCGGCCGGCCCTCGAAGCGGTGCGCCGGGGAGGCGAGCAGTTCCACGATCTCCACCGGACGCAGTCTAGGACCTGTTGCGGAGCCCGCGGCGGGCCGCACACCGGTGTGCGGCCCGCCGCGGGCTCGGCCCGGTGTGGCGCGTTGCCGTGGGCGCGTCCCGGTGCGGCGGCGGGCTGCCGCGGGCGCCGCCGGGGCCGCGCCTCGGTCAGCGGACCGTGGCCAGCGCCTCGGCCAGCACGTCCTTGGCGTCCTGGACGTCGACCTCGCGCATCTGCAGCGGGCCGCCGGTCTCGGTGAGCCGGGCGGCCGGCGGGCCACCGGCGAAGAACGGCGCGAACCCCAGGTCGTGGATGATCTGGCAGGCGGTCTCCCGGGCGTCGCGCTGGTCGGTGCAGACGTACTCGGCGAGCAGCGGGTCGTGGCCGCGCCGCCGGTCCAGCACCTCGGTGGGGATGGTGTTGAACGCCTTCACCCAGTGCGCCTCCGGCACCCACGAGATCAGCGTCTCGAACCCGCTCTTCTCGGGTGTTTCCAGCATGGTGCTGCCGGGCGGCTCCGGCACCGTGACGAAGGCGGGGATGTCGAGGGTCGAGGGGTAGGCCGGCGAGAAGGAGCCCAGGCCGGCCGGGCCGGGAGCGCCCGGCGTCATCCCGGGCACCCGGACGGCTCCGTGCGTCGGATTGGTCGCGTCGATGACCACCTTGCCGACCAGCGCGTCGTGCGTCAGGTCGACCGCCTCGCGCGCCGACTCCCAGTTCGGCGCGAAGAGCACCACCTCGCCGAACTCGGCGGCCTCCGGGATCGGCATCGCCCGGATGTGGCCGTGGCCGTGCCGGACCAGGTCGGTCAGCCGGTCCGGATGCCGGGAGGTGACCGCCACCTCGTGCCCGCTTTCGGCGCACCACGTCGCCAGAGTGCCGCCGAGCTGCCCTGCTCCAATGACACTGATCCGCATGACCTCAGGGTGCCCGGTGAATCACCCGTCCGAGTGGCGAACCGGGAAATCGCCGTACATGATCCGCAGCTCCACCGTGACCAGGTCGTCCACCAGGGCGTACGGGTCGCTGGCGGTGGCGAAGGCGGCGGTGCGCAGGTCGTCGATCATCGCGGCCAGCACCCGCGGCGCCGGGCCGTCCGGTGCCAGTCCGGCGGCGCGGTCCCGCTCGATCCGGGCGGCCAGCCGCTCGATGTGCGCCTCCCGCAGCCCGGCGCGCCACTGCGCGATCGGCGGGCAGCCCGGCGCGGCCGCCAGCGCCCCGGCCAGCAGCCGGCCCTGGTCGCGCCAGAGTGCGGCGAGCGCGGTGAGCGAGCGGCGCAGCGCCGCCACGTCCGGCCCCGTGCCCTCCAGCCACGGTCCGGCGTCCCGGCCCAGCTCGCCGGCCAGGCCGTGCAGCAACGCGACCACGACGGCCAGCTTGGAGTCGAAGTAGAAGTAGAAGCTGGACCGGGAGATCTCCGCGCCGGCGGCCAGCTCGTCGATGGTGATGGCGGCCAGCGGCTTGCGGCTGAGCAGGTCCCGGGCGGTGTCCAGGATCGCCCGCTCACGCAGATCGCCCTTGCTGGGGCCGCGGCGGCGGCCGGCGGGGGCGGGGCTCATGACGATCACGGTAACGCGGTTAACAGAGCAGAGTCGACGCGGTGTCGAGTTTTTCGACGTACTGTCGATCACTGACGACGCTTTGGAAGGAGTGCCTGATGCAGGAGATCCGTCTCGCCAGCCGGCCCACCGGGTGGCCGACCGCCGACAACTTCGAGCTGGCCGAACTGCCCACCCCCGAGCCCGGGCCCGGGCAGGTGCTGATCCGCAACCAGTACATGTCGGTCGACCCGTACATGCGCGGCCGGATGAACGACGTCGAGTCGTACGTCGAGCCGTTCCAGGTCGGCAAGGCGCTCGACGGGGCGGCGGTCGGCGAGGTCGTCGCCTCGCAGTCGCCCGACGTGCCGGTCGGCGCCATCGTGGTGCACGCGCTGGGCTGGCGTGACTACGCGCTCGCCGACGCCGCCCAGGTGCGGGTGGTCGACCCGGCGGCGGCGCCCACCCTCTCGGCGTATCTGGGCGTGCTCGGCATGACCGGCTGCACCGCGTACGTCGGTCTCCTGGACATCGCGCAGTTCCGCGAGGGCGACACCGTCTTCGTCTCCGGCGCTGCCGGCGCCGTGGGCAGCATGGTCGGCCAGATCGCCAAACTGCGCGGAGCCAAGCGCGTCATCGGCAGCGCCGGTTCCGCGGCGAAGGTCCGCCACCTGGTCGACGAGCTCGGTTTCGACGCGGCATTCAACTACAAGGACGCTCCGGTACGGCAGCAGCTGCGCGAAGCCGCCCCGGACGGCATCGACGTGTACTTCGACAACGTCGGCGGCGACCACCTGGAGGCCGCGATCGCGTCGCTGAACAAGTACGGCCGGGTCGCGCTGTGCGGGGCGATCGCGCAGTACAACGAGACCTCCGCGCCGGCCGCGCCGCGCAACCTGGCGCTCGCCATCGGCAAGGAGCTCAACCTGCGCGGCTTCATCGTCGGCAACCACCGCAACCGGATGCCCGACTTCATCGCCGAGGTGGGCGCCTGGCTGCGCGCCGGCAAGATCCAGTCCCGGGAGACGGTGGTCGAGGGGCTGGCCAACGCCCCGGAGGCGTTCCTCGGCCTGATGCGCGGGGAGAACACCGGCAAGATGGTCATCAAGCTCTGAGGAAAGGCTCTGCGCGCCCCGGGCCCGCCGGTCCGGGGCACGGTCCGCCCGCCTCTGGATTGCGCCGGCCCGGCGCTCCGGGCGGCCGGGGTCCGCGTTGTCGGGTGTGGTCCGGGGTCGCGCGGAGCGTGGGTGCGGTGGTGGCCATGAGGCCGTGTGTTGGCGGGTGTGGTCCGGGGTCGCGCGGAGCGTGGGTGCGGTGGTGGCCATGAGGCCGTGTGTTGTCGGGTGTGGTCCGGGGTCGCGCGGAGCGTGGGTGCGGTGGTGGCCATGAGGCCGCGCGTCGCCGGGTGTGTCCGGGGTCGCGGGTGGCGACCGGCGCGGCGATCGGGTGGTTCGTCGGCGGGTGCGGCATTCCGGGGGCTTGTCTGCTGTCGCGGGCTTGTCCGACGGCCGTGCCGGGCGGGTGGTTTGTCTACCGCACGGGCCGACTGGGTGATTCGTCCAGGCGGCGGCGTGCCATTCTGGCGCGGCCCGCGGGCGCGGAGGGTCGATCTTCCGGATACGGACCGTCCGGCTGACCGTCGTCATCCGTATGGACGACGTCACTGACGGAAAGCAGACACTAGCGTTCCGGTGTGGCAAATCGGTTCCAACTCTGGGGACAAGCGGGCTGGGCAAGCGCCGAGGTCGTCGGCGAGACGCACTACGCGAAGGCGATACGTGCCCTCTTCGGCAGTGACTTCGACCCGCAGGGAACCGACATAACCGTACCGGTCCAGCTGATACCCGACCGCAGCAACCGCCACGACCGCAACGCCGTCGGGGTCTGGTCCGACAACGCCCTCCTCGGCCACCTGCCACGGCCGGAGGCCGCCCGGTACGTCCACGTTCTCACCTCGCTGACCAGGCGCAACCTGATCCCCGAGGTGAACGCGCAGATCCACGGACGCGAGTGGGGCGAGTACGACGGCCGCCCACCGGCCTTCGTCGGCACGATCCGCCTCGACCTGGCCGAGCCGCACATGATCGTGCCGGCCAACGAGCCGCCCCTGCAGGAGCACCGGTTGCTGCCCACCGGTTCCGCGCTCCAGGTCAACGGCCAGGAGCGGCATCTCGACGCGCTCGTGCCGTTCCAGCGGCCGGAGGGCGAGTGCTGGGCGTACGTGACCCTGCACGAGATGGCCGACCACCTGGTCGAGGTACGCCTCGGCGACGCCCGGGTCGGTGACCTGAGCCCGAAGACGAGCCAGGAGCTCGCGCCGGTGCTGCGCTACCAGAGCGAGCGGGGCCTGGTCGTCGCGGCTCGCGCGGTGGTCAAGAGCAACGCCGTCAAGACCGAGGTGCTGCTGTACGTCGCCCGGGTCCAGGACCTGCCGGAGAGCTGGACCGGCCCGGCCGCGCGCGGCACCGCCGGACGGGTAGCGCCGGTCTCGCCGTCCCCGGCGAGCACCCCGGTCGTGCCGTCCGCGGCCGGCCCCGACCTGCCCGCCGCCGGCACGTCGGCCGTACCGAGCTGGATGGGTTCCAGCGACGCCGTGCCCTCGTGGGCTGCCACGCCCAGCGACGCGCAGCCGACCTGGATGGACCGCAGCGAGCTGGTGCCGACCTGGGTGCAGCCCAGCGGCCCGGTGCCGAGCTGGGCGGCCTCGGTCAGCGGCCCGGTGCCGACGATTGCCGGGAGAAGTCAGCCGGAGGACCAGTCGGCCGGGGCCGTCCCGGGCCCGGCCGCCGGATCCGCGCCGGGTTCCGGGTTCGGCTCCGGCCAGGTGTCCGGCGCTCCGGCAGGTCAGGCCGCCGATGTCCCGGTCCCCGGGGTCCCGGCCAACCCGATCCCCGGCGTGCCCACCGCGCCGATGCCCGGCAGCGCCATCCCGACCAGCCCGGCCCCGACCGCCGGCGCACATGCCGCCGACCGGTTCGGCGCCGACGCCCCGTCCGGCCCCGTGTCCGGCGCGGGTGTTCAGTCGTCGGGTCTGTTCGGTGGTGCGGCCGGTCAGGTGTCGGGCGCGGGTGTTCAGTCGTCGGGTCTGTTCGGTGGTGCGGCCGGTCAGGTGTCGGGCGCGGGTGTTCAGTCGTCGGGTCTGTTCGGTGGTGCGGCCGGTCAGGTGTCGGGCGCGGGTGTTCAGTCGTCGGGTCTGTTCGGTGGTCCGGCCGATCAGGTGCCCAGCGCCGGCGCTCAGCCGGCCGGCCTGTTCGGCGGGGCCGGCGAGATCGCCGAGACCACGGTGATCCCGGCGCTCAGCGCCGTGGTGATGAAACAGCAGGCGGCCGCGGCCGGCGGCAGCGCGCCGGTGTCGCCGGCGCCGGAGCCGAACCGGCACCCGCCGATCCCGCCCGCGCCCACCGGCATCAAGTTCCAGGTCCCGCCGGGCTGGCCGGCCCCGCCGGACGGGTGGTATCCGCCGGAGGGCTGGCGACCGGACGCCTCGTGGCCGCTCGCGCCCGCCGGATGGCAGTGGTGGGTGCCCACCTGGGACTGAGGTGGGACCGGTGTGACTGCTGAGGCAACGGTCTGCTCCGATCCGCGCGGAACATCGGATTAACCGGAGGAAACGCCACCACGCGGCCCGTCGCCTTGCTGGAATGGGAAAATGCGGTGGGATCAATCGGACGGGTTGACCGGGCGGCCTGATGCCCGTGTGCGGGCGACGCTGGAGTCGTGGCGGGACGGGCTGCTCGACCTCACCGGCGCCAATCCGCTGATCGACGTACGGGCCACGGCGCCCGGCGTGGTGGAGATCGTCAGCCCGTCGCCGCGCAGCATCGTGGAGGCTCTCCAGCAGGGCCGTGAGTGCGGTTTCCTCGGCATCGAGGAGCAGGCGGAGGGGCCGCGGCCACGGGCCACCCACGTGTTCCAGACCGCGATGACCGACGCCGAGATGGACACCACGCTGCGGGCGCTGCGCCGCGCCGCCCACCGTGACCTGCTCGAACAGGGCATCGCCTCGCTCTACCTGGGGCTGGGCACGGTCCGCTGGCGTGACGACGGCAGTGAGCACGTCAGCCCGATCCTGCTGATCCCGGTCGATCTGGTCACCCCGGATCCGCAGGACTATCCGCGGCTGCGGGTCCGTGCCGAGGATCCGATCGTCAACCCGGCCCTGGACATCTGCCTGCGCCGGCACAACATCGAGCTGCCCGCCGTGGACAGCCTGGCCGCCCTCGACGTCACGGTCTTCTGGGCGCGCCTGGACGCCGCTCTCGGCGACCATCCGGACTGGCACTCCGACGAGGCGGTGATGCTCACCCGGTTCGCCGTGCACCGCGAGGTGATGTACACCGACCTGCTCGACCACGAGCGTCAGATCCTCGCCCATCCGGTGGTCCGGGCCCTGGCCACCGGCCCCGAGGGGCAGTCCGACGCGTTCAAGTTCGACGTGATCTCCGGTCGTCGTATCGACGAGCTGGCCAGCCCGGACGACGTGCCGCTGGTCCTCGACGCCGACGCCGCGCAGCGGGCCTGCATCACCGCCGCGCTGCACGGGCGCACCTTCGTGATGCGCGGCGCGCCCGGCACCGGCAAGTCGCAGACGATCGCCAACATGATCGGCTGCCTGCTGCACGCCGGCCGGCGGGTGCTGTTCGTCGCCGAGAAGGCCGCCGCGCTGGACACCGTGCGGGACCGGCTCGCCCCCAGCGGTCTCGACGACTACCTCCTCGAACTGCACAGCGGCCGGACCGGCCGGCACCAGGTGGCGGCCGCGCTGGCCGCCGCGCTCGACTTCATCCCGCTGCCGCCGCCGGACCTGTCCACCGACGAACGGGAGGCGCTGCGCGAGCACCGGCAACGGCTCAACGCGTACGCCGAGGCGATGAACGAGGTGCGCGAGCCGCTCGGCCACCGCCTGCACGACGTGCTGGGCATGTGCGCGCAGATGACCGACGTGCCGCAGGGACCCGCGCTGGGCGAGCTGCCGATCCCGCTCACCACCCAGTCGTTGCAGCGGGTCCGGGACGCGGCCGAACGCCTCAGCCGCGCCTGGCGTCCGGCCCGGGAGGGCGACGACTTCCTCTGGCGTGACGTGATCGACCACAACCGCCTCGACGCCCGCCTGCATCAGGCGCAGACGGCCCTGGACCACCTGAGCGAGGCGATCGAACGCGACCCGCTCGCCGAGGCGTTCGCGATCGGCACGATCGGTGAGGCGCTCACCCTGACCACGCTGGTCGGGCACGCCACGCGCCGCCCGCCCGAGGCCGCGGACGAGTGGCTCACCATGCACAGCCTGGAACCGGTGGCCCGGGCCGCGGAGGGCCTGCTGCGCCATCTCACGGCGCTGCACCAGGCCGAGGACGCGGTCCGCGCCCGGGCCGGGGTGACCTGGAGCGCGCTGCCGTCGCCCAGCAAGCTGCCGATCATCCCGAGCCTGAGCCATCTGCGCCCGCCGGCCGTCGAGCTGCTGCCGTTGACCGCCGCGCAAGCCCGTGGCCTGGCTCGCCGGTTCGCCGACGAGGCCGACCGTCTCGAACAGCACCAGCACAGCCTGGACCGGGTCACCGCCCGGCTCGGGCTGCCCAACGTGGTGGCGTTCACCGATCTGCCCCGCTTGGCGACGATCGTCGAGCTGCTGTCGCGCCCGGACAAGCCGGAACCCGCGTGGTTCGACGGCCCCGGGCTCAACGCCGCGCACGCCGCGATGCGCCACCTGCGGCGGGCGGTCAACGTGGTCAAGGCCGCCGAGACACGGGCCCGGGAGTACTTCACCGAGAACGCTCTGGCCGAGCCGGTGGACGAGCTGGCCGAGCGGTTCGCCCATCAGTACCGGGGGATCCGCAAGCTGCGGGCGCCGTACCGGCGTGACAAGCGGGCGGCCGCACAGATCGCCCGGTCCGACGTGAAACGGTCCCAGGCGGTGGCCAACCTGAGCGCTGCCGCCGCCTGGAAACGGGCCCTGCAGGAGCTCGACGAGGCGGAGGCCGAGCACGCCGGCATCCTGGGCCGGCACTGGCAGCGGCTGGACACCGACTTCGAGGCGATCGAACGCGCGCTGCGGACCGCCGAGGAGACGCTGCAGGTCACCCCGCCGGAGGCGCTGCCCACCCTCATCGAGCGGATCTGCGCGCCCACCCCGAACAGCGCGATCATCCGGATCGTCGGCGAGGCCGGCAAGGAGTTCGACCGGTGGACCGCCGCGCTGCGCCCGCCGCCCGAGCACGCGCCCCGGCCGCAACTGGGCGCCGGCCCGATCCACGACGCGGTCACCTGGCTGCGCGCCCACGTCGAGCCGCTCACCGCGGTCGCCGAGCTGGTGCAGGCGTACAGCGCCGCGGCCGGGCGGGATTTCACCCTGGCGGAGGCGGCCGCGATCGGCCTGCTGCGGGAGAGCGCGGCGGAGGCCGCCGCGGCGCTGTCGGCCAACGCCAAGGAGTACGCCCGGGTCCTCGGCAGCGCCTACCGCGGCACCCAGACCGACGTGGAGGCGCTCGCCACCGCGATGGCGTGGACCTCCGAGGCCAGGCGCATCCGCAACGGCGCGGACATCGCGTTCACCCCCGAGCAGGCCGAGCTTCTCGGCCGGGCGCGTCTCACCGACGTCCTGCCGGCCCGGGTCGCCGAATGGCAGGCTGCCCGGGACTGGATCCTGCGCGCGTTCGCGCCCAGCCGGCACCCGAGCCTCGGCGCGGCCCTGGGCGAGCGCGACTCCGCCGGTGCGCTGCTGCGGGAGTTCCTCGAGGACAGCCAGGGCCAGCAGGAGTGGTTCGAGCACCGGGCGGCTCGTGCGATCCTCGCCGAGCACGGCCTGGACGCCGTCGTCGACTTCTGCGCCGCCGAGGACCTCCCGGTCGAGCAAATCCTGCCGGTCCTCGGCCGCGCGCTCTTCGAGTCGTGGGCCGACGCGATCATCCGGGACGACGACCGGCTCGCTCCGCTCGACGCGGTCTCCCGCGACCGGCTCGTCGACGAGTTCCGGATCTGGGACCTCCGGTTGCAGCGGGCCGCCGCGGCCGAGGTGATGAATGCCGTCGACGCGCTGCAGCCGGCCGAGGCGGCGGCCGGCGAGGCGGCCCTGCTGCGCGCCTCCGCCGCCCAGCACGGCAACCGCCTGCCGGTCCGCGACCTGTTCGCCCGCACCATGCACGCCGCGATGGCGGTCAAACCGTGCCTGGTGATGTCGCCGGCCGACGTGAGCCGGTTGCTGCCGGCCGGGCTGCCGTTCGACGTGGTGATCATCGACGAGGCGTCCCGGGTGCCGGTGCCCGACGCGCTCACCTGCGTCTATCGGGGCAACGCCCTGGTGATCTGCGGCGACGACCGGCAACTGACCGCCGCCCCGCTCCCCGGCGGCGACCAGCGGTCGATCCTGGAACTGGCCCTGGCCTGCGGAGCGTTCCGCACGCTCGACCTGGCCACGCATTACCGCAGCCGCGACGAGTCGCTGATCGCGTTCGCCAACCACGCGTTCTACCAGGGACGGCTCAACACCTTCCCGGCCTTCGCGCCGGCCGGCCCGGACGGGGGCGTGCAGCTCTACCCGGCCACCGGCGAGCAGCCGCTGGCCGAAGTGGTCGCCACCCGGGTCGCACATCACCTGGTCACCCGGCCGGAACTGACCCTCGGCGTGGTGGTGTGCACGCCGCAGGACGCGGCCGCGGTGGAGGCGGCCGTCGCGGACATGGTCGTGCCCCCCGAGGACGACCGGTTGCGCGGCTTCTTCATCAAGGACCTGGACGCCGTGCAGGGCGACGAACGCGACGTGGTGATCTTCGCGATCGGTGACGAGTTCGACGACCTGCGCGGCGCGGACGGCTGGCGCCGGCTGAACGTGGCGATCACCCGTGCCCGCCGGCGCGTCGAGGTCGTCTCCGCGCTGCGCGCCCGTGACCTGCCCGACGGCGACGACAGCCTGCGCCACCTGGCCGGTTACCTCGACTACGCGGCCCGGGGAATGACCGCGCTGCGGCTGGAGGAGCCGGACGGCGTCGAGTCGCAGACCCCGTTCGAGGACTCGGTGCGCGACGTCATCCGCGGCTGGGGCTACCGGGTGCACACCCGGGTCGGCGCCGGCGCGTTCCGGATCGACCTGGCGGTGCGCCGCTCGGCCCGGCGCAACGCGCCGTACGCCCTCGGCATCGAGTGCGACGGCACGACCTACGATTCCGCGCCCACCGCCCGCGACCGGGACCGCATCCGCGAGCAGGTGCTGACCGGCCTGGGCTGGCGACTGCATCGCATCTGGGGCACCGCGTGGTACCTGGACCGGCAGCGGGAGGAGGCGCGGCTGCGGGCGGCGATCGAGGAGGCGTTCGCCACCCTGCCCGACGCGGAGGTGCCGCAGCTGGCGGTCGCCACCACGCCGGCCGCGGAGAAGGTCTCGCCGTCTGCCGAGAAGTACTCGGTGGCGGAGGCCGCGGAGAGCTACGCCGCCGGCTACGGCGACACGGCGGCGCAGACCGAGGCGCCCGTCGTGCCGGCCGCGACGGCAGCCCGCGCGGACGACCGGAGCGGGGCCGGGCAACCGGCATTCGCCGCGCAGCGGGGCCGCCTCGTTCCGGAGGCCGGCGAGGTCCGGCGCGAGCCGGTGCCGGAGGCGGAACTCGCCGCCGCGGTGTCCGGGATGCCACCGGCCGCGGAGGCGCCGGAGGGCGCTTCCACCCAGACCGCGGCGCGGCCACCGGAAGCCGGATCCGTCCGGCCCGTGGCACGGGTGCCGGAAGCCGGGCCCGTCCCGCCCGCGGCGCAGGAGTCGGTGCCCGCGACTCCGGGAGCCGGTGCCCGCCAGCCTCAGCCCGTGTACACCGAACAGGCTGCGGACGAGTCGGAGCCCGTGTACACCGAACAGGCTGCGGACGAGTCGGAGTCCGTGCTCGCCGAACACGCTGCCGGCCAGCCGGTGTCCGCTTTCACGGAGGCGGTGGCCGACGAGCTCGGGGCCGCCTCGAACGCGGGCGTGGCTGCCGAGCGCCTCCTTTCCTGGACCGACGCCGACGACCTGGGTCTGGCGGGGGCCGAGGCAGCCGCCGAGGCCGACCTCGCCGCCGCGCACGCCGCCGACGGCGCCCGCCCCGCGCAGCCGGCCCCGGCCGAGCCCCATGACGGCGCCCTCGTGCCCGATTTCGATTACGACGAGCCGCCGCCGGTCCAGGCGCGGGGGCGTGGGGCCGAACCGATCCTCGGCCAGGCCGCCGAGGCGGACGTCGCCGCGACGCACGCGGCCGAACACGCCGCCCTGGCCCGGGTCTCGGCCGAGTTCGCCGCCGCGCAGGCCGGAGCCGAGGAACTCGCCGCCGCCGAGGCCTACCTCGGCACCACCCTGGAGAGCACGGTCGCCGAGCTGCGACCCTACCGGGGCGAGGACACCGGCCGCCGGGGCGCGCACGCCGCCCGGACCGGCGAGGACGCCGCTCCGGCCGCACGGAGCCGGGCTGCGGCCGGTGCCGGGCACACCGACCCGGCCACGTGGCCCACCGCCCCCACCGACCGGACCGTCCGCGCCGAGTGGCCGTTCGCCAGCCGGGCGGACGCCCCGGACCGGGTGGCATGGCCGCTCGCCACTGGTGATCACCCGGCCGGACCCGGCGGACGTCACGTGTCGCCGGTGCAGTGGCCGGCCGCCGACCGCGAGGCCGGTGACGTGCCCGCCGCAGAGCAGCGGGATCCCGAGCAGGTGGACCGGTCGCCCGCCGAGGACGCCCCGGTCCGCGCGGAGTGGCCGTTCGCCAGCCGCGCCGACGTCCCCGAGCGGGTCGAGTGGCCCTCGGCGACCCGGCCGCAACCGGCTGAGCCCGGCGAAACCGCGGAAGACGCCGAGGGCGCCGGCACGGCATTCGACCGGCCGACGGCGACCCGGGAGGAGCCGGTCGGCCGCGGACGCACGGTCACGGCGTTCGACTGGCCGTCGATCGCCCGCCCGGAGCCGGCCGAATCCGGGCGCGCGGTCTCGCCGGTCGACTGGCCGGTGGCGTCCCGGGAGGAGCCGGCCGAATCCGGGCGCACGGTCACGCCCGTGGAGTGGCCGGTCGCGACCCGCGGGGAGCCGGTGGAGTGGCCGGTCGCGACCCGCGGGGAGCCGGTGGAGTCGCCGGCCGCGACCGGCGGGGAGCCCGCGGAACCGGAACGCATGGTGTCGCCGGCCGACCGGTCCAGCGCGGCCCTCGCCGACCGCACCGCCGCCAGCCGTGAGGACCTCGCTGAGGTCGCCGCCCGGTTCGGGGTCGGCACCGAGGAGCTGGCCGCGGCCGCCGCCCAGTTCCTGGCCGGGCTGCACGAGACCACCGAACCCGCCGACCGTCTCGGCGCCATCTCGCAGATCCGCGCTGAGCTCACGTCCACCGACCTGAGCCCGGACCTGGCCGACGCGGCCGCCACCGTGGCCGAGCGGTCCGTCCACGCGGACGCCGGGGAGGCCCCACGGCCCACGTGGTACCAGGCGATGGAGGGGCAGCCGGACATCGCCGCCGCGGTCGCCGAGTTCGAGGAGACGATGGCCGCTCCGCCCGGGTGGATCCACCACGAGGAGGCGACCGTCGAGGCGGCCCCGGAGCGCGGCCGGACGGCCGTGTCGCACGCCGACGAGTGGGCTCGGCCCTACCGCAAGGCGAACCTGGCGCCGCTGCCGCCGGGCGCCGTCCTCACCGACCCGGGTCTGCGTCCGGCGCTGGTCGCCGCGGTGCGGCGGCTGGCCGAGATCGAGGGCCCGGTGCACATCAGCGTGGTCCTGCAGCGGATGCGGGAACAGTGGGGCCTGACCCGGATCACCCGGCCGGCCCGTGCCGCGGTGGAGGCCGCGATCGAGGAGGCCGGCGTGGTCTGGGACGGCGCCTTCCTCGCCGACCCGCGCCAGGGTCACCCGGTCGTCCGCCGCCGGGCCCAGGGCGTGGCCCGCAAGGCCGATCAGATCTCCGACGCCGAGCTCGCGGTGGCCCTGGAGAACCTGGTGATCGACGGCGGCGTCATGGCCATCGACGAACTGCTGGCCGCGGTCACCAAGCTCTACGGATGGTCCACCCGGCGCTCGACGGCGCTCGACGCCCGCCTGACCGGCCTGATGGCCGACCTGGTCGCCGCGGGACACCTCGTCCAGCAGCCGGACGGCCTGTCCGCCGCCCACGGCCTGCCCGATCCGCTGCATCTGCCGCATCACGACTCCGCCCGCCGCCTCTCCCGCCACCGCCGCTGAGGAGACGACCCGCCCGTCCCTCGGGTCCACCGTGAGCCCTGCCCCAGGGGCAAGGTCAAGCCCGCGGGGGCGCCCCGGCCGCGGCGCGCCCCGGCGCGGCCCCGGGGTCGCTGCCAGGCGCCCGGCACGCCCGCAGGAGCGGGGAGCCCAGCGCGGAGGGGCGGCGAGCCGGAGCGGACGAGCGGTGAGCCCAGCGCGGAGGGGCGGCGAGCCGGAGCGGACGAGCGGTGAGCCCAGCGCGGAGGGCCGGCGAACCGGAGCGGACGAGCGGTGAGCCGAGCACGGAGGGGCGGCGAGCCGGAGCGGACGAGCGGTGAGCCCAGCACGGCGGGGCGGCGAGCCGGAGCGGACAGGCGGGAAACAACACCGATGGTGATGACACCACGCTCGGCGGGGTGCGGTGAAAATAGGGCGCCGGGCACGACCGGGCCGGACCCCCATCCTGATTGATCACGGTCGTCGGGCGGCGAATTCCGATAATGTGCCGGAGTCGTGTCGTTCCGGCAATTCCGGCGACCTGACCATATCCTCCATCAGGAACCCTGCAATTCCGGCGACCTGACCAGATGCTTCGCCAGGACCCCTGAGATGCGTCACCACGTGGCAAAACGCGTGACAGAACAACGCGCCGGGGAATCGGGGATGAACGGCGGGTGACGTTTTATCCGGTCAGTGGCGCGGGTGCGGCGATGGATTACCGTGACGGCGTGCCAGCGGTTTTGGAAACGACCAGAGCCACCGCCCGCCAATTGGTGCGGAGCGAGACCCCCGCCCGTCTGCGCCTGTGGTCGGCGCTCGTGATCGTCATGGCGACCGTCCTGCTGGCGGCGACCAGCCTGGTGATGGCCCGGGTGCGGGAGCAGGTGCGCGTCATCGGCCGGGAGGCCGCCCCCCAGGCAGTCACCGCGGCCGACCTCTACGTCGCGCTCAGCGACATGGACGCGCAGGTCACCCGCCTGTTGCTCACCGGCGGATCGGACGCCCTGGCCGGCACCCGGGTGGACGCGCTCGGGGCGTACCGGCAACGGTCCCGCCAGGCCGACGCCGACCTGCAGCGCTCGCTGACCACCGCGTCCGGTCCCGCGGAGCGGGCCGTCGCCCTCGACCTGCTGGACGGCCTCGCCGTCTATCACCAGCGCATCGGCCAGACCCGCAGTGCCCTGGACCGCGGTGGCCGGGCGGCCACCGAGCCCGGCCGGCTGCCGCCGGACGCGCTGGGTCATTACACGCAGGCGACCAACATCCTGCACCTGCGTCTGCTGCCGGACGCCCAGCGGCTGCGCGACGCCGCGACCGCGCGGCTGGACCGGGTCTACGCCGCGAAACGGGCCACCGAGGCCACCGGCATCACTCTGGCGGTCCTGCTCGGCGGGGCCCTCCTCGCCCTGCTGGTGCTCCTGCAGCGATGGCTGACCCGCCGGTTCCACCGCACGTGGAACCCGGCCCTGCTGGCCGCCACCGCGCTCGGCCTGCTGCTCGTGCTCGGCTCGATCATCGTGCTGACCGCCCAGGCCGGCCGGCTGTCCGGCGCCCGGGACGGCGACCTCACGCCGTACCTCAGCCTGTCCCGGCTGCGCGCGATCGGCTACGACGCCGCTGCGGACAGCAGCCGTTACCTGGTCAGCGCGAACCTGGCCGTCTACCGGGACGGCTTCACCGCCAAGGCGTACTGTCTGGGCGCGACCGACCCGCTGGCCGGGTACCGGTGCGGTCCCGGCCTGGCCGAGCTGGCCGGCGACGAGGCGCTCCGGCGCTGGCAGGCCTACCAGCGCGACCACGAGAGGGTGCTGGCGCTCGCCGACTCGGGCCGCACCGGCGCGGCGGTGGACGCGCTGACCGGCATCCGCCGGGGCGACGCGGCGTTCGACTTCGCCTACTTCGACGCCGCGATGGGCGCGGCCACCGACGTACGCAGGCAGGGTTTCGACCGCGCGTGGCGCGACGCGGAACGCGTCCTGCGCGGCTGGGTCGCCCTGCCCCTGGTGGTCCTCGCCCTGATCGTGCTGCTGGTGGCGGTCGGCGTGCGCCGCCGTCTGGCCGAATACCGCTGAGAGGTCGCAGATGAAGAAGCTCCGGGCGGCCGCGCTCGCCGCGCTGCTGCTGCTGTCCGCCTGTGACGAGCCGGTGGCGTCCGCCGAGCCGGTCCCGTGCGCCTCCGGCGAGGCCCGCGGCCAGGGCTCGTCGGCCCAGGCGAGCGCGCTCAACGAGTGGATCCGGCAGTACCAGATCGCCTGCTCGCAGGCGGCCGTCGCCTACGCCAGCTCGGGCTCGGGCGCGGGCGTGCGCGCCTTCCTCGCCGGGACCGGCGACTTCGCCGGCACCGACGCCCCGCTCAACGACGCCGACCGGGCCGCCGCCGCGACCCGCTGCGGTGGCGAGCCGGCCGTGCACCTGCCGCTGGTGATCGGGCCGATCGCGCTGGCCCACAACGTGGCCGGGGTCGGCGAGCTGCGGCTGCGGCCGGCGACCATCGCGAAGATCTTCAGTGGCAGGATCACCAGCTGGAACGATCGGGCGATCGCGGCGGACAACCCGGACACGGTGCTGCCGGCCACCCCGATCCGCACCGTGCACCGCGAGGACAGCTCCGGGACCACGGCCAACTTCACCCGTTTCCTGGCCGACGCGGCGCGGGCCGACTGGCCGTTCCCGGCGGCGAGCGACTGGCCCGCGCCCGGCGGCCTGGCCCGGGCCGGCAGTGACCGGCTGGCCTCGGCGATCACCCGGACGGACGGGGCGATCGGGTACGTCGAGGCCTCCTACGCCCGGGTCAACGAGCTGGCCACGGCGCTGATCGGGGACGCGTACGACGACTTCGTGCCGCCGACCGACGAGGCCGCGGCGGCCGCGGTGGCCGCGGCCACGGTGGCCGGCGCGGACGACCTGCGCCTGACGATCGCCTACCCGCGGCTGCGCAGCGGCGCCTACCCGCTGGTGCAGGTGACCTACGAGGTGGTGTGCCGGACGGGCGCTTCGGAGGTGGCGCGCGGTTTCCTGACGTACGCGGCCAGCCGTGCCGGTCAGGCCGCCGCGCAGCGGGCCGGGTACGCCCCGCTGCCGGACACGCTGCGTAATCGGGTGCACGCGGCCGCCGCCGACCTGCGGTAACCGCGCGTGTTCGCGCTCACAAGTAGATCCCCGAGCCGGTAAGCTGGCACCGCGGATCCCGTATAGTGAGCGCTAACAATCAGCGAAGGAGCGGCGACGTGACGATCGGGTCGGAGGCCCTGCGCCAGGACGTCTGGCTGGCCAACCAGGTGATCCCGAAGGCCGGACTGGCCCAGCTGACCTGGGGCAACGTCAGCGGCGTGGACCGCGAGGGCGGCTTCTTCCTGATCAAGCCGTCCGGCGTGTCGTACGACGATCTCACTCCCGGCATGCTCGTCCCGGTCGACCTGGCCACCGGCAAGGTGCTCGGCGGTGACCTGCGCCCCTCGGTCGACACCGAGTCGCACCGCGCGTTCTACCTCGCCTGGCCGTCGATCGGCGGCATCACGCACACCCACTCCACCAACGCGGTCGCGTTCGCCCAGGCCAACCGGGACATCCCGGTGCTCGGCACGACCCACGCCGACACGTTCAACGGTCCGGTGCCGGTGACCCGTGGCCTGACGCCGCAGGAGTGCGCCACCGACTACGAGTTCAACACCGGCCAGGTGATCATCGAGGCGATCGGTGACGACGAGGCCGCGGCGGCCATGCCCGCCGCGCTGGTCGCCAACCACGGCCCGTTCACCTGGGGCGCCACCCCGAAGAAGTCGGTCGAGCACGCGATCATCGTGGAGGCGGTCGCCGAGATGGCGATCAAGACGCTGGCCCTGAACCCGTCCGCGTCCACGCCGCGGCATCTGCAGGAACGCCACTTCAAGCGCAAGCACGGCCCGGGCGCGTACTACGGAAACCCGGCCGCCAGGTCCTGACCCACCCCGGGCGCGCGCGTCGCCGGCCGTCGCGGCAGCGAACGGCCGGTGAGCGAACAGAACGCGACGCGCCCCGGGGCGGGCCTCCGCGGGCCGCCGCCATCTCCCCGGCCGATCCGGCCGGGCGAGGCGCGGCCCGCCGGCCCGGGCGTGACTGGGAGCATCGCCCGGGCCGGCAGACTTCCCGCCGGCCGGTCCCGCACGCGGCGATCCGGTGCGCTCCTCCGGCGCCGGCCCGGCGCGCAGGATCGGGCGGCGGCCGGCACGCACCGCGACCCGGCGTGACGCTCAGCGCCGGGTCGGTGGTCACGTCGCGCCTTTCGTCGCGTACGTCCCCAGCCCCCGCTCCAGCGCGTCGAACGCGACCCGGGCCGCCGCGCGCACCTGTGCCCGTACCGCATCGGGATCCTCCCCGGCCAGCAACCGGCGCCGGATCGCCGCGTGCAACGCGGAATCCACCGCGGCGATCATGGCGGCGGCGATCGGCGGCATCGCGTCGTCCACGCCGGTCTGGGCCCGCAGCGTGTCGGCTATCGCCGCCTCGGTGCGATCGCGCATCTGCCGCAACCGGGCCTGCAGCGCCGCGCTCTCCTCGACGACCCGCCAGAACCCCGCCATGCCCGGATCGAGGCCCAGCGTCGCCTCCTCCCGGTCCAGTTCGGCGAGGAACGCCCGCCGCAGCGCCGCCACCGCCGACTCGCCGTCCGCCCGGTCCCGGATCGCGGCCGGCAGCCGCTGGACGACCTGCTCCTGCCGGTCGAAGAACAGGTCCTCCTTGGTGGGGAAGTAGTTGAACACGGTGTTCACCGACACCCGCGCCACCCGTGCGACGTCGGCCACGGTGACCCGGTCGAATCCCTGCTCCAGGAACAGTCCGAGCGCGGCGTCGGCGATCGCCGTCCGGGTCGCCTGCTTCTTCTCCTCACGCAGCCCCACCCCGCCATCATAGTGTCACTCAAAACTTGGTGTGACACCAAAAATCTGTCTATGCTGCCGCCATGCTCACCTTCGGCATCTATCCCGGTGGCCTCGGCGTCACCGACGGCGACCAGGTCACCCCGGGTCCACCGGAAGACCCCGACAAGATCGAGGCGGCGCTGCGCGCCCTGCACGGCGACAAACCCTTCCTGGTACGGGGTTACACGCACTACGCCGACGCCACCCGGCGTGCCGGCCGGGCTCCGGCGCCACACCGGCCGGAGGCGCCGCCGAACCCGGCGCGGTACGCCACCGGAGCGCGCCGGCTGGACCTGGTGGCCTGCTTCCGCGAGCCGGGCGCCGACCTCACCGGCTGGCTGGCCTTCCTGCGCGAGCAGCTGCGGGCGCACGGGCCACGACTGGCCGCACTGCAGGTCACCGAGGAGCCCAACCACGCCGGGCCGGGTGGGGACGGTGGCTTCCCGGCCGTCCGGGACGCGCTGGTCACCGGAGTCGTCGAGGCGAAACGCGAGGCCCTGCGGCTCGGCCTGGACGTACGGATCGGCTGCAACGCCACCCTGGACTTCGATCCGGAACAGCGGTTCTGGACCGACCTGGGCCGGCGTGGCGGAACGGAGTTCCGCGACGCGCTGGACTACGTGGGGCTGGACTTCTTCCCGGACGTCTTCCAGCCCGTCCCGGCCGATCGGCTGCCCGCGGTCGTCGCCGCGGTGCTGACCGGCTTCCGGGAGCAGAGCCTGGCCGCGGCCGGGATCCCGGAGTCGGTGCCGGTGCACATCACCGAGCACGGCTGGGCGACCGGACCGGGACGCTCCTACCGGCGCCAGGCGGAGGTGCTCGACCGGGTCGTCGGCGTCGTCGCCGAGCACGCGAACCGGCTCAACATCGACACGTACGAGCACTTCGCGCTCCGGGACGCGGATTCGGACAACCCGGACCCGGTCTTCCAGCTCGGCCTGCTGCGCTCGGACTACACGCCCAAGCCGGCCTTCGAGACGTACCGCCGGTTGATCGCCTCGGGCGCGGGACGCGGGTGAGCGCCGGGACGGTCAGCGGCGTACGGAATGGGCGATGTTGCGGACCAGGGCACGCACGCGCTGGCGGAGGCCGCCGGGAGTCGGCCGGGTGTTGCCGGAGCGGGGGAGCGGGGTCCGCGCGTTGCGGTTCGGCCCCGGGTCGTGGCCGGCCGCGGGCGCGGCGTTGCCGGCCTCGTGACCGGCGGTGGGCGGGGCGTTGCCGGCGTCGTGACCGGCGGTGGGCGGGGCGTTGCCGGCGTCGTGACCGGCGGTGGGCGCGGCGTTGAGTCCGCGCCGGCCGGCGGGCGGGTCGGCGGGGTCCCGGCGGACCCGCGCGGCGATGCCGCCGCTGGACCCGCCGGCCCGCGGGCGCGGGATGCCGCTTCTGGCGGGTGCGGGTGGGAGACCGGTTTCCGGGGGCGGGGGACCGGTTCTCGCGGGCGTGGGCGGCGCGCCGGTTTCGGTGGGTGCGGGCGCGGTGCTGGTTTCCGTGGGCGCGGTGCTGGTTTCCGCGGGCGGGGCGCTGGTTTCCGCGGGCGGGGCGCCGGTTCCCGTGGGCGGGGCGCCGGTTTCGGCGGGCGCCGGCGGCGGCGTCCGGTGCGGAGGGATGGCCGGGGGGTGCCAGGTGAATCGGGTTCCCGACAGCGTGATGGTGCCGCCCGGCGGGCAGAGGCCGGATTCGCGCGACGCCGGCGACGCGGTACGGCCGTAACTGATCATCAGGCTGGTCTCGGTGGCGTCCGCGTCGGTGTGCACGGCCCACACCTCACCGTGGCCGGGCAGGCCGGTGCCGGCGTCGGTCAGGACGCTGTCGCGGCCCCGCAGCGCGATGGTGACATCGAGGCCGAACGCGTCACGGATGCGCAGCGCGCCGGAGAGCCGCGGGCGCCGGCGGCGGCGCAGCCATCCCGGGATGCCTCCGGAGGGGCCGGGGTCCGATCGCACTTCGCTCACCTGTCTCTCGTCGCTCTGCTGGAAGGGGTGGTCCGGTCCTCTCGGCGCTCCGGTCGCAGGGTGGTGGGGTCCCTCGTGACGTCGCTCGACGGGGTGGTCCCGGTGCTGTCGCCGTTCAGGCCCGAAGGGATGGGGGAGTGCCGTGGGGGACCGGTGCGGTGCTGAAGGGGCGACTGCGGGGGGCCGGTGTCGCGCGGGACGGGATCGCCGTCGGACACCCCTCGGACTGTAACGGGCGTGAACGATGAGGCGCGGGTTCATTCACCACTGCGGGTGAGCCCGAAACGGCGCGGCCGCGTGCCGCCTCGGCCCGGCCGGTGGCGGGCGGCCCGGCTCGGGGTGGGTCGGCTCAGGGCAGGCCGGTGGCCGGTGGGCCGGCTCAAGGTGGGTCGGCTCAGGGCAGGCTGGTGGCGGGCGGCCCGGCTCAGGGCAGGTCGGCTCAGGGCAGGTCGGCTCAGGGCAGGTCGGTGAGCGGGCTGCCGGGGGACAGGAAGATCAGGCTGGTCAGGAACAGCGCGACGCCGGCGAAGAGCAGGAAGATGGCGCCCATGATGACCGCGCTCACCGTTCCGGGGGCCTGGCCGGTGGTGGAGACCGCTTGGTCCGGCCGTTCCGGGTCGAAGGCGACGGTCTGCTGGGATCCGGGCAGGTGGGACCGGTTGCTGCTCTGGTCGGTGAGCACCGTACGGATCTCCCGGCCGGTCCGGGTGACGAACGTGACGACCGGCAGGAAACGCATCAGGCCGTGCCGGTGCGCCTCCATCTGGTTGTCGACCACGGTGGCCGTCGCCCGTTCGCCGGTCGCGGTGAGGCGGCGCACGTGGTTCCAGCGGCGCAGGCCGGCAGCGATCATGGTGATCCCCACCCCGGCCGGGACGAGAACCAGGAAGGCCGCCACCAGCAGCGCGAACACGGGAACGCCGGCTTCGATCATGGCGGCAATCTAGCGGATCGGCGGACATCAGGCGGTGGCTCCCGGCGGGTGTCCGCCCGGGCGCACCCGGAGCCGGCCCACCGCGGCCCGACCATCGCGCACCGGGGCGGTGCGCCGCGGTTGCGATGACTGCCGGGCCGGGGCGGTGCGCCGCGGTTGCGATGACTGCCGGGCCGGGGCGGTACGCCGCGTTGCGATGATTGACGGCCGGGGCAGTGCGCCGCCGCCCGGATCACTGCCCGCCGGCCCGGTCGCCGCGGCTTCAGGCGCTGCCCGGACCGGTGCTGGCCCGCCGCACCACCTGCGGGGCCACCACCACGTTCGACGGCGGGGTCTCGCCGTCGGCCCGGGACATGTGATGCAGCAGCAGGGCCAGAGCGCGCCGCCCCAGTTCGGCGAAGTCCTGGTGGACGGTGGTCAGCGGGGGCAGGAAGTAGCCCGAGTCCGGCATGTCGTCGAAGCCGACCACGCTGACGTCCTCCGGCACCCGCCGGCCGGACTCGTGCAGGGCCCGCAGCACGCCCAGCGCGATCCGGTCGTTGGCGCAGAACACCGCGGTCACCGACGGATCGGCGGACAGCCGGCGGCCCTGCTCGTAACCGGCGGCGGCGTCCCACCCGCCGGGCACGACCGGGGGAACGACCGCGCCGGCCGCGTACAGGGTCTCCCGCCAGCCCTCCACCCGGGCCTGGGCCTCCGGCCAGTCGGGTGGCCCGGCGACGTGGTGCACGGTGGCGTGGCCGAGGTCGAGCAGGTGCTGGGTGGCGAGGCGAGCCCCGGCCACGTTGTCCACCCGTACGGTGGGAAACGGATCGGCGCCGGAACCGGCGCCGCCCACCGCGACACAGGTCAGGCCGGTCGGCGCGTGGGTGAGCGCCGTGGTCACGGCGGGTTTCGGGGCGATCGCGATGATGCCGTCGACGTCGTGCTGGGCGAGCCGGTCCACCGCCTCGCGGACCGGGCGGTGGGCCAGTTCGCGGACGGTCGCCACGCTGACCAGGTAGCCGGCGGCGCGGGCGGCGCTCTCGATGCCGTAGAGCATCGACTCGGGTCCGAACAGGGTGGTCTCGAAGCCGATGATGCCGAGGGTGCGGGACTCGCGGGTGGCCAGGGTGCGGGCGGCGAGGTTGCGCCGATAGTTGAGCGAGCGCATGGCGGCCAGCACGCGTTCCCGGGTCTCGGGCCGGACGTTGGGATGATCGTTGATCACCCGGGAGACCGTCTGGTGTGACACGCCGGCCAGTTTGGCCACGTCGCGCATGACGCTGCCGCGCTCCTTGCCGGGGCGCGGCCGGATCACGGTGACGGGTGTCTGGGCAGCCGGCTCGCCGTCCGGCGCCGGGTCAGAGGTCGGCATTGGACGATTCCTAGCAGGTGATCGTTCGGCGACCGGGGGTGATACCGCCGTTCTTGCAATCTCCCGGAAACAACGATCCTGATCTCTTGACGTTCACGTTGAGAACGGTAACACTCACGAAACGCAAGCTGTGACGGCGGTCGCAGCCCCCGTAAGAACTCCGCGGCCCTGGCACCAGTGTGCCTTCCGCTGCTTATTTGTTAACGGTAACAGTTTCAGGAGGTTATGGTGCGTGTGAAGATGATGGCGGCGGCGGTGACCGGCCTGCTGGCCGTGTCCGCGCTGGCCGGTTGCGGTGGTGGCGACGACAAGGGCTCCGGCGGGGACGACGGCAAGCTGGTCCTCGGCTTCTCCCAGGTGGGCGCGGAGAGCGGCTGGCGTACCGCGAACACCAAGGACATCCAGGCGGAGGCGGCCGCCGCGGGCTTCGAGCTCAAGTTCTCCGACGCCGGCGGCAAGCAGGAGCAGCAGATCGCCGCGATCCGTGGCTTCATCACGCAGAAGGTCGACGTCATCGCCTTCTCGCCGGTGGTCACCTCCGGCTGGGACGCGGTGCTGAAGGAGGCCAAGGACGCCGACATCCCGGTGATCCTGACCGACCGCGCGGTGGACTCGCAGGACACCTCGCTGTACAAGACCTTCCTCGGCTCGGACTTCGTCGAGGAGGGCAAGAAGGCCGGTAACTGGCTGGTCAAGGAGTACGAGGGCAAGAACGAGCCGGTCAACGTCGTGGAGCTGCAGGGCACCACGGGCTCGGCGCCGGCCATCGACCGCCAGAAGGGCTTCGCCGAGGCGATCAAGGCGAACCCGAACATCAAGATCGTCAAGGCGCAGACGGGTGACTTCAAGCGCGCCGACGGCAAGACTGTGATGGAGCAGTTCCTCCAGTCCACTCCGGACATCGACGTGCTCTACGCGCACAACGACGACATGGGTCTCGGGGCCATCGAGGCGATCGAGGCGGCCGGCAAGAAGCCCGGCAAGGACATCAAGATCATCACGGTGGACGCGGTCAAGGACGGCATGACGGCGCTCGCCGCCGGCAAGATCAACTACATCGTGGAGTGCAGCCCGCTCCTCGGCAAGCAGCTGATGGACCTGGCCAAGAAGGTCAAGGCCGGCGAGGACGTCCCGCAGCGGGTCCTCACCGAGGAGACCACCTTCACCCCGGAGCAGGCCAAGGCCGCCCTCCCGGACCGCAAGTACTGAGTCAAGGCAGGTGCGGACCGTCCCGGGCCCGGGACGGTCCGCACGCCGCGGAACGGAGTGCACGATGGGTGAACCCATAACCGAACCGGTCCTCGAGATGACCGGCATCCGCAAGGTCTTCCCCGGCGTCGTCGCCCTGGACGGCGTCGACTTTCGGCTGTTCCCCGGCGAGGTGCACGCCCTGATGGGCGAGAACGGCGCCGGCAAGTCCACCCTGATCAAGGTCCTCACCGGCGTCTACGAGGTCGACGGCGGCGAGATCCGGCTGGCCGGCCGGACGGTCCGGATCAGCGGGCCGCTGGCCGCCCAGAAGGTCGGGATCAGCACCGTCTACCAGGAGGTCAACCTCTGCACCAACCTCTCGGTGGCGGAGAACATCTTCATCGGCCGGGAACCGCGGCGCTTCGGCAAGATCCAGTGGGGACGGATGCGCAGGCGCTCCGCCGAGCTGCTCCGCCGGCTCGACCTCGATCTCGACGTCACCGCGCCGCTGAGCAGCTATTCGCTGGCCATCCAGCAGATGGTGGCGATCGCCCGGGCGATCGACATCGACGCCCGGGTACTCATCCTCGACGAGCCGACGTCCAGTCTGGACGCCTCCGAGGTGGAGCAGCTGTTCACGGTGATGCGCCGGCTCAAGGCCGACGGTGTGGCGATCCTGTTCGTCTCGCACTTCCTGGACCAGATCTACGAGGTCTCCGACCGGCTGACCGTGTTGCGCAACGGCCAGCTCATCGGTGAGTACCGCACCGCCGAGCTGACCCAGGTGCAGCTCGTCCAGAAGATGATCGGCAAGGAGCTGGCCGAGCTGGAGGGCCTGGAGGACAAGGCGCAGCGCTCCCGGACCGGGACCGCCGGCGCCGCACCGGTCCTGCAGGCCCGGGGCGTCGGCCGGGCCGGGGCGATCGCCCCGTTCGACCTGACCATCCACGCCGGCGAGGTGGTCGGCCTGGCCGGGTTGCTCGGTTCCGGCCGGACCGAGCTGGCCCGGCTGCTCTTCGGCGCGGACCGGGCCGACCAGGGCGAGCTGACCATCGACGGCAAGCCGGTCACGCTGCGCGACCCCCAGGCGGCGATGAAGCGGGGGATCGCCTTCTCCTCGGAGAACCGCCGCACCGAGGGCATCATCGGCGACCTGAGCGTGCGGGAGAACATCATCCTGGCTCTGCAGGCCGCCCGCGGCTGGGCGCGCCCGATCCCGCGCCGCAAGCAGGACGAGATCGTCGACAAGTACATCAAGGCCCTGCAGATCCGGCCGGCCGACCCGGAGCGCCCGGTCCGCAACCTGTCCGGCGGCAACCAGCAGAAGGTGCTGCTGGCCCGCTGGCTGATCACCGAGCCGCGGCTGCTCATCATCGACGAGCCGACCCGGGGCATCGACGTCGGCGCCAAGGCGGAGATCCAGAAGCTGGTCGCCGAGCTGTCCGACGGCGGCATGGCGGTGCTGTTCGTCAGCGCCGAGCTGGAGGAGGTCCTCCGGCTCAGTCACAAGATCGCGGTACTGCGGGACCGGCGGCTGGTCGAGGAACTGGACAACACCGCCGGGGTCGACGCCGATCGCATCATGCAGACCATCGCCAGCGGAGCTACCTCATGACCATCCTGAAGAACCGGCTGTTCTGGCCCGCCGCCATCCTGGTGGCGCTGCTGGTCGTCAACGTGTTCACCTCCAACCAGTTCCTGACCGTCCACGACGGCCACCTGTTCGGCACGCTGATCGACATCCTGCGTGGCAGCGCGCCGCTGGTCCTGGTCGCGCTGGGCATGACGCTGGTGATCGCCACCGGCGGCATCGACCTGTCGGTCGGCTCGGTGATGGCGATCTCCGGCGCGGTGGCCTGCCTGCTGATCAAAGACCTCGGCGACCAGAACGCGGCCGGCCCGGTGCTGCTGATCATGGCGATCGCGATCGCCGTCTCGGCCGTGCTCGGCCTGTGGAACGGGGCGCTGGTCGCGGTGGTCGGGATCCAGCCGATCATCGCCACGCTCATCCTGATGGTGGCCGGGCGCGGTGTCGCGCAGCTGATCACCGACGGGCAGATCATCAACGTGCAGTCCAGCCCGTACGCGACCATCGCCTCCGGGTTCTTCCTCGCGCTGCCGGTGGCGTTCCTGATCGCGATGGCCGCGGTGGCGCTGATCGTGGTGCTGACCCGGCGTACCGCCCTCGGCCTGCTGCTGGAGTCGGTCGGCGGCAGCCCGAGCGCCAGCCGGCTGGCCGGCATCCGGGCGCGCCGCATCACCGTGATGGTGTACGTGGTGTCCGGCGCGTTCGCCGGCCTGGCCGGTCTGATCTACAGCGCCAACATCAAGAGCGCGGACAGCATCTCGGCCGGCAACCTGATCGAGCTCGACGCCATCCTGGCCGTCGTGATCGGTGGCACCGCGCTGATCGGCGGCCGGTTCTCCCTGGCCGGCACGGTGATCGGCGCGATCCTGATCCAGACGCTGTCCATCACGGTCGTCGCCATCGGCGTTCCGGCCAAGGCCACGCTGCTGTTCAAGGCGGTCGTCGTGGTCGTCCTCTGCCTGTCCCAGTCCACGACCTTCCGGGAGAAGGTGCTCGGGCGCTTCAAGCCGCGCCCGGCTGTCCGGGCGGAGGTGCCCGCATGACCATCATGAGTCCCCAGGCGGTCTCCAAGGACCCGGCGGTCAACCCGCGCCGCCGGGTCTACCGGCCGAACGCCAAGTACGTCCCGATCCTGGCGACCCTGTCGCTGCTGCTGGTCATGTACCTCAGCGGGGTGGCCAACTACGAGAACTTCGGCCAGCCCAGCGTCGTGGTCAACCTGTTCCGCGACAACGCGGTCCTGCTGGTGGTCGCGGTCGGGATGACGTTCGTGATCATCACCGGCGGCATCGACCTGTCGGTCGGCGCGGTCATCTCGCTCACCACCACGCTGACCGCGACCCTGCTGCAGGGCGGCTGGCCACCGCTGCTGGTCCTGCCGCTGGTGCTGCTGCTCGGCGCGCTGCTCGGCGCCGGCATGGGGGCGGTGATCCACTTCTTCAAGGTGGAGCCGTTCATCGCCACCCTGGCCGGGCTGTTCCTGGCCCGGGGCCTGGCGCTGTTCATCAACCAGGAGTCCATCCCGATCCGCGACGAGCTCTGGCGCAGCCTCTCCGACCTGCGCATCCCGCTGGCCGACGGGGTCAAGACCACGCCGATCGCGATCGTCGCGCTGGCGTCGGTGCTGATCGCGGCGGCGGTGCTGGCCTGGACCCGATTCGGCCGCAACGTCTACGCGATCGGCGGCAGCGCCGACTCGGCGCTGCTGATGGGCCTGCCGGTCGGGCGCACCCGGATCGCGGTGTACACGCTCAGCGGCTTCTGCGCGGCGCTCGGCGGCGTGCTGTTCAGCATCAACTCCACCTCCGGCTGGGCGCTGCAGGGCAACGGCCTGGAGCTGGACGCGATCGCCGCCTGCGTGATCGGCGGCGTGCTGCTCACCGGCGGCTCCGGGTACGTCTTGGGCACGCTGCTGGGCGTGCTGGTCACCGGCCTGATTCAAACCATCATCAATTTCCAGGGTGACCTGAACTCGGCGTGGACGCGGATCGTCATCGGCGTCCTGCTGTTCGGCTTCATCGTCATGCAGCGACTGGTCACACGGAGGGCACGATGAGCAACGCGGAGATCTGGTTCCTGACCGGCAGTCAGGGACTCTACGGGCCGGAGACGCTGGAGCAGGTCGCCGCGCAGTCGAAGGAGATCGCGGCGAGGCTGGACGACTCGCTCGACGTGGACGTCGTCTGGCAGCCGGTGCTGACCGGCGCGGAGCAGATCCTCGACGTCTGCCGCCGGGCCTCCGCGACGCCGGGCGTGCTCGGCGTGATCACCTGGATGCACACGTTCTCCCCGGCCAAGATGTGGATCGCCGGGCTGGACGCGCTGCGTGTCCCGCTGCTGCACCTGCACACGCAGCACAACGTGGCGCTGCCGTGGTCCGAGATCGACATGGACTTCATGAACCTCAACCAGGCCGCGCACGGCGACCGCGAGTTCGGGTTCATCGAAAGCCGGCTCGGGGTGCCGCGCAAGACGGTGGCCGGGCACGTCAGCAACCCGGCGGTCGTCGCCCGGATCGCCACCTGGGTGCGCGCCGCGCGCGGCTACGCCGCGATGCGCCACCTCAAGCTGGCCCGGTTCGGCGACAACATGCGCGACGTCGCGGTGACCGAGGGCGACAAGGTCGAGGCGCAGCTGCGCTTCGGCGTCTCGGTCAACACGTACGGCGTGAACGACCTGGTCGCCGTGGTGGACCAGATCGGCGACGCGGAGATCGACAAGCTGGTCGCGGAGTACCAGGACACCTACGAGGTGGCCGCCGAGCTGCTCGACGCCCGGCGCGAGTCGCTGCGCTACGGCGCCCGGATCGAGCTGGGCCTGCGGCAGTTCCTCACCGAGGGCGGATTCGGCGCGTTCACCTCGAACTTCGAGGATCTGGGCGGGCTGCGCCAGCTGCCCGGCCTGGCGGTGCAGCGGCTGATGGCCGACGGCTACGGCTTCGGCGGCGAGGGCGACTGGAAGACCTCGGTGCTGGTGCACACGCTCAAGGCGATGGCGCCGGGCGGCGGGACGTCCTTCATGGAGGACTACACGTACGACCTGACCCCCGGCAACGAGGTCATCCTCGGCGCGCACATGCTGGAGGTCTGCCCGTCGATCGCGGCGAGCCGGCCGAAGCTGGAGATCCACCCGCTGGGCATCGGCGGCCGTGAGGACCCGGTCCGGCTGGTCTTCGACGCCACCCCGGGGCCGGCGATCGTGCTCGGCCTGGCCGACCTGGGCGAGCGGTTCCGCCTGGTGGCCAACGAGATCGAGGTCGTCGAGCCGACCGAGCCGCTGCCCCGGCTGCCGGTCGCCCGCGCGGTCTGGAAGCCGGCCCCGTCGCTGTCCACGTCCGCCGAGTGCTGGCTGACCGCGGGCGGCCCGCACCACACCGTGCTGTCGTCCGCGGTGGGCGCGGAGGAGCTGGCCGACCTCGCCGACATGGTCGGCACCGAACTGCTGCTGATCGACTCGTCGACCACGACCCGGCAGTTCACCAAGGAGGTGCGCTGGAACCAGGCGTACCACCGGCTGGCCCGCGGCTTCGGCCGCTGAGCGCGCGGAGCGGGTGGCCGGTCCGCGGGCCGGCCACCCGCTACGCCGTCTGGATGGACAGGTAGTCCAGGTCGCCGGCGTAGTAGTCGCAGCCGACCGTGCGCTGGTCGCAGTCGAGTTTGCCGCCGATGGTCAGCGGCCAGTTGTTGTAGATCGGGCCGGTCCAGCCCTCCCGGCCGGCGACCCGCCGTCCGTCGATCGCCAGCGCCACCCCGGTGCTCACCCGCACGCAGGTGACGACGTGCCAGTCGCCGTCGTTGATGGAGTACGGCGCGATCGCCTCGAGCACCCCGCGACTGCCGCGGAACAGGCACTGCACCCGCCCGTTCGGGATCTGCAGCTTGAAGTTGCCGCCCTCGGTCGTCGACTGGCCCTTCTGCACGATGTTGCCGAAGTGGTGGGTGGTGCGCAGCCGCAACGTCACCGCGAAGTCCCGGTCGCCGGGGTTGAGCGCCGAGGCGTCCGGAACCACGACCAGGTGGCCGGGCCGCGCCGGCGGGGTGTCCGGTTCCAGCCGGTCGAACCGGTAGCCGGTCGAGCCGTGGTGGAAGATCCCGGTACCGACCTCCCGCCCGATCTGCCCGTTCAGCCCGTTCCCGCTGCTGTCGATCATGCGGGTGGCGCCGGGTGGCTCGTTCATCGCCCAGTAGGCGACCTCGCCGGCGTACGCCGCGTGGGCCGCCATCGGCGTACCGGACAGGAGGGTGGTGACGGTCACCAGGGTGACCAGCGCGCGGCGGCATCGCATGGCGGTCCTCGGAAGATCTGTGAGCAGGTTTCTCATCAGACTAATGGGTCTAAACCGCCCTTAATTAGTAACCGCGTAAAACCGCTCCGAGATGCGCTCGCCGACCCTCGCTAAGGGCCCGTTCAGCTTGGTAGCATCCCGCCGATCATGGCCGACACCCTCGGCGGTCATGGCGCTCCGGAGGGTTCTTCCGCCTGCGGTGCCAGCCGGACCGGTGCGTGGCGAAGACTGACAATCAGATAAGGATCGTGTCGAAGTGCTGCTCAATGGGACTGACAGTGAGACCTCGGAGCACAAGGTGATCGCGCCCAACCCGGGTCTGCCGAACCAGGCGTTGCAGGTGCTGGCGCTGGCGCAGCGCACCGCGGAGGAGCACGTCGCGAGCGCCCAGCACCACGCGGACAAGATCCGCACGGACGCACTCGCCGCCGCCGAGCAGATCGCCCGGGACGCCCAGGCCCACGCCAGCAACGTGCGCCAGGAGGCCGACCGGGTGCTCAACGAGGCCCGCGCCGCCGCGGAGCTGATGGCCCGCGAGGCGCAGGCCCGCGCCGAGGAGGCCCGCCGGGCCGCCGACAAGATCGTCGCGGACGCCCGGCAGCGGGCCGAGACCATCGGCGCCGACGCCCTGCACGGCGCCGAGCAGCTCAAGCAGCAGGCCCAGCAGCGCTACGACGACGTGGTCGGCAGCCTCGGCGCCAAGCGCGAGGCGCTGCAGCAGCAGATCGAGGCACTGGAGAACTTCGACCGGGAGTACCGTGGCCGCCTCACCCAGTTCATGCAGGGCCAGCTGCGCGCCCTGTGGGCCGACGCGCCGCAGGTCAGCGCCGAGGTGATCGAGGAGGAGCCGGTCGCCGAGGAGTTGGAGGCCGGGCCGCGCCACGGCCACCACGCGGTCGAGGCCGCCGAGGTCGCCGAGCACGACGAGGACCGCTGAGCGCAGCGCCGGCGACGAACCGGTCCGGACCGCCGCGGTCCGGGCCGCCCCTTCCCGGTACGACCCGCGCCCGCACCGCGCCCCGCCGGCGCCCGGCCACCCGGGCTCCCGCCGTGGCGAAGACTCACGCGTGGTGGACCACTTTCCCGTCCACCAGCGTCATCACCACCGAGGCGTCACCGATCTCCGCGGCCGGGGCGGCGAACGGATCCCGGTCCAGCACCACCAGGTCGGCCCGGAACCCGGCGCGGATGCTGCCGGTGTCGTCCAGCCGGTTCACGAACGCCGACCCGGCGGTGTACGCCGTCAGCGCCGTGACCAGGTCCAGCCGCTGCCCCGGCAGGAACGGCGGATAGCCGCCGCCGTGATGCGCCCGGTTCACCGCCACGTGGATGCCCTGCACCGGGTCGGGCGTGCTCACCGGCCAGTCGCTGCCGGCCGCCAGGTGCGCCCCGGCGTCCCGCAGAGCGGCGAACGGGTACTGCCGGCGGGCCAGCTCCGGCTCCAGGAACGGGATGGTCAGCTCGTCCATCTGCGGCTCGTGCGCCGCCCAGTACGGCTGCATGTTCGCGCTCGCGCCGAGCGCCCGGAACCGCGGCACGTCGTCCGGGTGCACCACCTGCAGGTGCGCCAGGTGCGGCCGGGTGTCCCGGAAACCGTTGCGGGCGCGCGCCGCCGCGACCGCGTCCAGCGCCTCGCGTACCGCCCGGTCGCCGAGCGCGTGGAAGTGCACCTGGAAGCCGTGCGCGTCCAGCGCGGCGACGTGCTCGCGCAGCTGGGCCGGGTCGATGAAGGACAGCCCGGAGTTGGCCGTCGCGCAGCCGCACGAGTCCCGGTACGGCCGGGTCATCGCGGCGGTGAAGTTCTCCGCGATCCCGTCGAGCATCAGCTTCACGCTGTCGCTGCGCAGCCGGCCCACGGTGTGCCGATCCCGCTTGGCGAGCAGTTCCGGGATCTGCTCGGCGCCGCGGTCGCGGTCCCACCACAGCGCGCCGACGACGGTGGCGGTGAGCCGTCCGGTGGTGGCCGCCTCCAGGTACGCGTCGGAGACGTCCGGATAGCCGTTCGTCGCGCAGAGCATCGCGTCCTGCCAGGCGGTGACGCCCAGCGAGTGCAGCAGCGCCTGTGCGCGCAGCAGCCCGGCCAGCCGCTCGGCCGGTGTGACCTCGGGCAGCAAACGGGCCACCAGCTGCATGGCGCCCTCCTGCAGGCCGCCGGCCGGCTCGCCGTCCGGGCGGCGGTCGATCCGGCCGTCCACCGGGTCCGGTGTACCGGGGCCGATCCCGGCGAGCTCCAGGGCGCGGCTGTTCACCCAGGCGCCGTGGTGGTCCCGGTTGATCAGATGGACCGGGCGGTCCGGGACCACCCGGTCGAGCAGCTCACGGCCCGGCACGCCGCCGGGGAAGGCCTCCATCGCCCAGCCCCCGCCGCTGATCCACTCCCGGTCGGGGTGCGCGTCGGCGTACTCCCGGACGCGGCGCAGGTACTCGTCGAGGTCGGTGGTGCCGGTCAGGTCGCACTGGTTCAGCTCGACGCCGCCCATCACCGCGTGCACGTGCGCGTCCTGGAAGCCGGGCAGCAGCAGCCGGCCGGCCAGGTCGATCGTCTCGGTGCGCGGGCCGGTCAGGTCGCGTACGTCGTCGGCGCCGACCGCGATGATCCGCCCGTCACGCACCGCGACCGTGGTGGCCGGTCCGCGCAGCGGGTCGGCGGTGAAGACGGGACCGTTGGTGAGCACGAGGTCGGCGGGAGCGCTGCGCATGCGCCCCACTCAATCACGGCCGGCGTGCCGGCGCGGGGCCCGCCCGCCGGGTCCGGTTCGCCCGCCGGGTCCGGTTCGCCCGCCGGGTCAGGTTCGCCCGCCGGGTCCGGTTCGCCTGCCGGGTCCGGCTCGCCCGCCCGGTCCGGTTCGCCCGCCGGGTCCGGCCGGTCCGTCCGGGCCGCGTGCTCGTCCGGGTCGTCCGGTGCGGCGAGGTGCTCGTCCGTTCGGGCCATGCGCTCGTCCGGCGCGGCCCGGTCCGCGTCTCGCCGGCGAGCAGCAGTGCGATCAGCAGGACCAGGCAGGCGATCGAGCCGGCCGCCGGCCCGCTGGTCAGCCCGGCTACCGCCGCCAGGTAGCCCAGCAGCAGCGCCAGCGCCTGCCGCCGGAGCCGTCGGGTGCCGCCGGCCAGCACGAACGCCGCCACCGTGGCGACCGCGACCGGCGCCCAGTAGTAGCGCAGGCTGACCGGGTCGGTGAGCAGCCGCACCAGGTTGGCGGCGGCCGGGGCGGCCGCGTAGACCAGCCGCTGGTCGCGGAACCGGTAGGCGACCGCGGCGCAGCCGCCGGCCACCAGCACGGCCTGGACCAGCCGCAACGGCCAGGTCACCACCTCCAGGCCGGGCAGCAGCAGGTGGACCAGGGTATCCGGGTTGACCTCCCACACGTGGCCGAACATGCCGAAATGACCGCTCAGCACGAACGGCAGGTAGGCGGCGACACCGACGGCGCCGGCGAGCACCCAGGACCGGAACGCGCGCAGCGGACCGGTCACCGCGAGCAGGCACGGGAAACCCAGGACCGCCCAGGGGGCGATGGCGACCGAGGCGCCCAGCAGCACGGCCGCGGTCACGGTCCGCCCGCGGCGGTGCAGCAGACTCGCGTACGCCCACAGCGCCGGGATGGCCAGCTCCGCCGGGTGCCCCTCCCACGGGATCGGCAGCGCCAGCCAGAGCAGGGCGAGCAGGCCGGTCGCGCTCTCCCGCAGGGCGCGCCCGACACCCGGCCCGGGGCTGAACCGGCGGCAGAGCGCCATCGCACCCAGCACCAGCGCCACGTTCACCGTGACCAGCACCGGTAGCGCCGGCAGGGCACCCGGGCTGCCGATCATCAGCAGCCGGCTGATCAGGAACTGGAGCGGGCCGGCCTGATTCCATCCGGAGTCGTAGATGCCGTCCAGCTGTCCGCTCAGCATCCGCCGACCGGCGGCGGCGAAGTCGGCGAGGTCCAGCGGCGGCTCGGTCACGGCCAGCGCGAGCAGCGCGGCGCACACGGCGGCGAACGGCCGGCGACCCCGCAGCATGGTCGCCGCCCAGCCGGGCAGGGCGGGGTGGGAGTGTCGGGCGGTCTGCTGCACGGCCTTCTGGTCGGCATCGAGAGCGGCGGTGCCGGGTGCGGCCGGGGAGCCGCTCGGGTGCGCAGGCGCCGGCCGGGCGGGTGCTCCGCGCCGGGATTGAAGCCCGGTCCGGCGGGTAACCAGGGCCCAGTGTCACCAACTGTGGGGACCAACACGGTCCCTGGAGGACCGATCTGGTCCACTACGGTCTACGGTGGTCCCATGCCCCGTCCCACCAAGCAGCAGATCGACGACGAGATCCTCGACGCCGCCGCCCACCTTTTCGCCCGGCACGGCTTCAAGGAGACGTCGGTGCAGCGCATCGCCGACGCGGTGGGCTACTCCAAGACCGGCCTGCTGCACCGCTTCCCCACCAAGGAGGCACTGCAGGAGGCGGTCGTCGAGCGCTGCGTGGGGCAGCTGCGTGAGATCGCCACGACGGTGGTCACGCTGCCCGCCGGTCCGGATCGGGACCGGTCGGTGATCAGCGGGATCGCCCGGCTCGCGCTGGGCCAGCCCGGTGTGGTCGCGCTGCTGCTGTCCTGCCTGCTGGCCGAGCCGGAGAGCGACTTCGGCGCGGCGCTCGAAATGATCGGCGGGGAGGTCGCCGCCGCGTTCGGCGACGAACCCTTCGTCGATCCGCGGCGGGCGATCCGGGTCACCGGCGCGCTCGGCGCGCTCGCGGTGGCCAGTGTCGCCATGCGGGATTGCATCACGGCGGACGCGGTCACCACGCTCGTCGACGTCGCCTACGACGCGCTCGGGCATTCCTCCACCCACTGAACAAGGGACCACCTCATGGCAACGCTGTTGCATCGCCTCGGCCTCGGGGCCGTCCGGCATCGCATCATCGTCACGGTCGTCTGGTTGCTCGCCCTGCTGGCCGTGGCCTTCGGCGCGGTCAAGCTCTCCGGCGAGACCGTCAACACGTTCCGGATTCCCGGCCAGGAGTCCACCATCGCGCTGGACCTGATGAAGGACCGGTTCGGGGACGCGTCGGCCGGCGCCTCGGTGCAGGTGGTGTTCGCGGCGCCGGCCGGGCAGAAGATCACCGACCAGGCGAACGCGGGCCAGGTCGCGCAGACCGTGGCCGCGCTCGGCAAACTGCCCGGCGTGGTGGCGGCCAGCAACCCGCTCGACCCGCAGGCGCCCGCCGTGTCGCGGGACCAGACCGCGGCGTACAGCACGGTCAGCTACGGGGTGCAGCCCTCCGAGGTCACCGACGAGGCCCGGGAGGCGATCACCGAGGCGCTGGTCCAGGCGCGCAGTGGCGGCCTGACCGTCGAGGCGCGCGGTGAGGCGCTGAGCAACGCCGCCGACATCGGCGGCGCCTCCGAGGGCATCGGTGTCGTCGTCGCGCTGGTCGTGCTGGCGCTCAGCTACGGCTCCCTGGTCGCCGCCGGGATGAACCTGCTGACCGCGATCATCGGGGTCGGCATCGGCGTCGCCGGCATCACCACGCTCTCCGGCTTCGTGCAGCTGCAGTCGACCACCCCGATCCTGGCCGTCATGCTGGGCCTCGCGGTCGGCATCGACTACGCGCTGTTCATCGTCACCCGGTTCCGGCACGAGCTGCGCGCCGGCAAGGACGTGGAGTCCGCCGCGGCGTACGCGGTGGGCACCGCCGGTTCCGCGGTGGTGACCGCCGGTCTGACCGTGGTGATCGCGTTGGCCGGCCTCTCCGTGGTCGGCATCCCGTTCCTCACCGAGATGGGCCTGGCCGCCTCGGCCACCATCGTGGTCGCGGTGCTCGTCGCGATCACCCTGGTCCCGGCGATCCTCGGCTTCATCGGGCTGCGGGCGCTGCCGCGCAAGCTGCGCCACATCCACCCGGCCGAGCAGGACGAGCTGCCGGACGGGCGCGGCTTCATCCGTGGCTGGGCGCACACGGTCACCCACCAGCGCCTGATCAGCCTGCTGCTCGCCGTGCTGGCGCTCGGCGTGATCGCGCTGCCGTTCTTCAAGATGCAGACCACCCTGGCCCAGCGCTCGGCGGAGGGCAGCACCCAGGCCAAGGCCGACGCGCTGATCGACCAGCGGTTCGGCCCCGGCGTCAGCGGGCCGCTGCTGATCCTGGTGGACGGGCCGAACTCGGCGGCGTACGCGGCCACGGTGCAGAAGCAGGTCGCCGGCCTGCCGGACGTCGCCCTGGCCACCCCGGCCCGGCCGAACCAGGACCGGTCCGCCGCCCTGATCACCGTCATCCCGGCCTCCGGCGCGGAGGACGAGAAGACCGTCGACCTGGTGCACGCGATCCGCGACACGGTCGCCGACGGCGACGGCGCCCAGGTGTACGTCACCGGTCAGACCGCGATCAGCATCGACGTGTCGCAGAAGCTCAACGACGCGCTGCCGGTCTACCTGGCGCTCGTCGTCGGCCTGGCGTTCGTGCTGCTGGTGCTGGTGTTCCGCTCGCTGCTGGTGCCGGTGGTCGGCGTGCTCGGCTTCCTGCTCACCATCGGCTCGGCGTTCGGCGCCACGGTCGCGGTGTTCCAGTGGGGCTGGCTCGCCGACGTGGTCAACGCCGGCTCGACCGGCCCGATCATCAGCCTCGCGCCGATCATCATCGTCGGCATCCTGTTCGGCCTGGCCATGGACTACCAGGTGTTCCTGGTGTCGCGGATGCACGAGGCGCACGCCCACGGCGCGGCCCCGCGCGACGCGATCGTCACCGGTTTCCGGCAGGCCGCCCCGGTCGTCCTCGCCGCCGCGACCATCATGTTCGCGGTGTTCGCGGCGTTCGTCCCGGAGGGCAACGACACGGTCAAGCCGATCGCGTTCGCCCTGGCGGTCGGCATCGCGTTCGACGCCTTCGTGATCCGGATGATCGCGGTCCCGGCGGCGCTGGCCCTGCTCGGCCGCTCCGCGTGGTGGCTGCCGAGCTGGCTGCGCTGGCTGCCGGAGCTCGACGTCGAGGGCGCCGCACTGGAACGCAAGGCGGCCGCCGCCCGCGCCGCCGCAACGGCCGGCGACCAGCCGCACACCGCGTCGGTCTGACCCCACCCGGGCGGCGCCGCACCCGCGGCGCCGCCCGCGGTGTATCCGCGGTGTGCTGCCCGCGGTGTATCGGCGGTGTGCTGCCCGCGGTGTATCGGCGGTGTGCTGCCGCGGTGTATCGGCGGTGTGCTGCCCGCGGTGTATCGGCGGTGTGCTGCCCGCGGTGTATCGGCGGTGTGCTGCCCGCGGTGTATCGGCGGTGTGCTGCCCGCGGTGTATCGGCGGTGTGCTGCCCGCGGTGTATCGGCGGTGTGCTGCCCGCCGCGTATCCGCAGCGTGCCCCCGCCGTGTATTCGAGGTGCTGCCGTGCCTGCATCCGCGGCGCGCCGCTCCAGGGCCCCGTCCGCGCCCCCCTTCGCCCCGTCCACCTCCTTCGCCCCATCGGCCCCTTCGCTCCAGACCCTCATCGGCGCCACCGGGAGGGGGGCGGGGTGCGCTGTGGCGGGGCAGGGTGCGTGGAGGCGGGGCGGGCGGTGCGCGGCGGCGGGGCAGGTGCGCGGTGGCGGGGCCGGCGCTGCGCGGTGGCAGGGCGGGCGGTGCGCGCGGTGGCGGGGCAGGTGCGCGGTGGCGGGGCCGGCGCTGCGCGGTGGCGGGGCGGGGTGCGCGGTGGCCGGTGGGGATGGGACCGGCCCGGCGCCGGAGCGCCGGGCCGGAGGTGACCGGAAATGGTCAGGGTGTCCACTTCACCGCGGAGTTGAACTTGCCGGTGGCGTCGAAGGTGGCCATGTTGTCCCAGCCGTCCCCGGTGCCGTTGATGTTCGCCGGGTCCCAGCCGTTGCCCTTGATGGCGTACCAGGTGGGCTCCCAGTAGAAGACGCCGATGGCGCCGGCGTTGCGGGCGGTGTTCTGGATCCAGCTGAACTCGGTGCCCTGGCCGGCCTTGGTCGCGGGCTGGCCGTCGCAGGTGGTGGTGCCGGGGATCGAGTTCTTCTCGCTGTCGGCGTCGGCGGTGGTGTACATGTACGCGGTCTCGACGACCACGACCGGCTTGCCGTACCGCGACCTCACGTCGGCGATCACGTTGTAGAGGTTCGCCAGCGTGCCGTGCCACATGCAGTAGTAGGAGAGCGCGGTGACGTCCCAGGAGACACCGGCCGCCTTGATGCCGTCGTAGAACCAGCGCGCGTTCGCGTCGCTGTCCGCGTCCGCGGTGTGGATCATGACCTGGGTTCCGCTGTTGCAGGCCTTGGTCGCGGTGTAGCCCTGCTTGAGCAGGCTGGCCAGCGGGCCGAAGTCGCTGTTCACGACCTGGCCCTTCGGCCACAGCATGCCGACGTTGATCTCGTTGCCGATCTGCACGCTGTCCGGGGTGGTGCCCTGCGCCTTGAGCGCGGTGCACACGTCGTAGGTGTAGTTGTAGACGTCGGTCTGCAGCTGGCTGAGGCTGTGCGAGCTCCACGCCGCCGGCGGGTACTGCTTGCCCGGGTCGGCCCAGGTGTCGGAGTAGTGGAAGTCGATGAGCAGCTTGAGGCCCTTGGCCTTGATCGCCTTCGCCTGCTGGAGCACCTTGGCCTTGTTGTTGTAGCCGCTGGCCGGGTTGTTCCAGACGCGCAGCCGCATGTAGTTGGCGCCGGCGCCCTTGAGGATGTCGTACGGGTCCGCCTGGGTCCCGGACGCGGTGTAGTACCTGCCGCCGAGGTCGAGCGTGCGCTGCAGCGACGACACGTCGGCGCCGAGCATGGTGAGGGTGGTGGCGGCCTGGGCGGGGGCGGGGTTGGCGGCCGTCAGCGTGACCGCGGCGAGCGCGGCCCCGACGAGGGCCCGGACACTGGTGCGCATGTCGCTCCTTCGGGGATAGGAACGCACCCGGCGCCGGGGTGGCGCCGGGGGGTCTTCGTCAGCGGCGCCGGACGACGTACGGGTTGATCCGCCCGCGGTCGTCGAACGTCGCCATGTTCTCCCGGGCGGTGCCGGAGTTCTGGATGTCCTCGGTGTCCCACCCGTTGCCGCCGATCGCGGTCCAGGTGTCGGAGCAGTGGAAGTCGGTCAGGACCTCAGGGCCGTGCCGTCTCGCCTGGCGGGCCGGCGCGACCACCCCGGCCCGGTGGTCGTAGCCGCTGGCCGGGTTGTTCGGACGCGCAGCCGCAGGTGGTTGACGCCGGCCTTCTTCAGGGTCTCGTAGGGGTCGCCGCGCCGTCCGCGCTGGTCGTAGAACGTCGCGCCGAGGTGCAGCGCGCGGGGCGGGGTGGAGACGTCCGCGCCGAGCATGGTGAGCCGGTTCCGGTCGTGCGCGGCGGCGGGGGCGGCCGGCGCCAGCAGCGGGCCGGTGGTGGCCAGGGCGAGGGTGAGTCTCATGACGCTCCTTTATTGACAAAGGGACGTTCGGCTCGTGGGGTGGGCCGGCCTCGGCGCGAGGGGGAAACCGAGGCCGGCCCGGGGGCCCGGGAAGGCTCAGGCGGGGGAGGAGGCCCGCAGCACGAGGCTGGTGGGCACGGTTATCGAGAGCGGCGTACGGCCGTTGATCACGTCGACGAGGAGCCGGACCATCTCCTCGCTGATCCGTTCCAGGGGTTGGCGCACCGTGCTCAGCGGCGGGTCGGTGGTCGCCGCCAGCCCCGAGTCGTCGAAGCCGACCACCCGCACGTCACCCGGCACCGAGCGCCCGGCGTCGCGCAGCACCGGCAGGGTGGCCGCGGCGATGGCGTCCGACGCGGCGAACACCGCGTCCACGTCCGGGCAGCGGTCCAGCAGCGTACGCATCCCGGCCGCGCCGGTCTCCCGGGCCCAGTCGCCGTGCACGATCAGGCTCTGGTCCACCGGCAGGCCGTGCGCCATCAGCGCGTCGGTGTACCCGGCCAGGCGGTCGACGCCGCCGGAGGTGTCCAGCGGGCCGGTGATCGTGGCGATCCGCCGGCGGCCCGCGGCGATCAGGTGCTCGACCGCGCTGCGCGCCCCGGCCCGGTCGTCGGCCGACACCGAGCTCATCATCTCCTCCAGGCCCAGCACCCGGCCGCACGCCACGATCGGGACCTGGGCCTGCACCAGCTGCTGCAGCAGCGGGTCACCGGAGTGCGGGGAGACCAGCAGCACCCCGTCGACGTGCCCGCCGTTGAGGTACGCGATCGTCCGGCTGCGTTCCTCGGGGGTGGAGGCGATCATCAGGATCAGGGTCAGCTCGCGGTCGGAGAGCGCCCGCGCCACGCCGCGCAGCAGCACCGAGAAGTTCGGGTCCTCGAAGAGCAGGTGCTGCGGCTCGGTGAGCAGGAACGCGATCGATCCGGAGCGTCCGGTGGCCAGCGACCGGGCGTGCTGGTTGGTGGTGTACCCGGTGCGGGCGATGGCGTCCCGGACCGCGCGCACCGCTTCCGGGCTGACCCAGTCGCGCCCGTTGAGGACCCGCGAGACGGTCGCGTACGACACCCCCGCCTCGCGCGCGACATCGCGGATGGTGGGGCGTTTGCGCGACACGTTCGGGATCATAGTGGTCACCGTGCCCTACGCCTTGACGCCACCGGCGGCCAGATCGACCTGCCAGTACCGCTGGAGGGTGAGGAACAGGGCGATCAGCGGGAGGATCGACACCAGCGCGCCGGTCACCACCGCGGTGTACATCGACGGCTGGCTCGCTCCCTGGTTGAGCAGGCCGTTCAGGCCCACCGTGAGCGGGTACAGATGATCGTCGCCGAGCATGATGTACGGCAGCATGAAATTGTTCCAGATGGCGACGAACTGGAACAGGAACACGGTGACCAGGCCGGTGCGCATCATCGGCAGCACCACCCGGCCGAACGTGCGCCAGTCGCCGGCGCCGTCGATGCGGGAGGCCTCCAGGATCTCGGTCGGCACCGCGGCGGCCGCGAAGATCCGGGCCAGGTAGATGCCGTACGGGCTGATGAAGCTGGGCAGCAGCACGGCCCAGTAGGTGTTGGTCAACCCGACCTTGGCCAGCAGCAGGTACTGCGGGATGGCCAGGATGACCCCGGGCACCAGGACGCCGGCCAGGATCACGTCGAAGACGAAGCCCTTGCCCGGGAAGTCGAACTTGGCCAGGGCGTACCCGCTCATCGCGGAGATCAGCGTGGAGACCACCGCGCCGGCGCCGGCGTACAGCGCGGTGTTGGCCATCCAGCGCCAGTACAGGCCGTCCCGGTAGCTGCTCAGGTCGGCGAGGTTGTCGAACAGGTGGGTGCTCGGGGCCAGGGTGAACGTGGAGAACAGCTCGCCGGAGCTCTTGCTCGACGCGATCAGCACCCAGATCACCGGGAGCAGGCAGTACGCGGCGCCGAGCAGCAGCAGGACGGTGGCGGTGGTGCTGCGCCGGCGCTTGCCCGGCAGGGACACCGTGGTCATGTCAGTCCTCCTGGTTGAAGGCCCGGCGTCCGACGAGCTTCAGGAAGCCGAAGGACAGGACGAACGTGGCGAGCGCGATGACCACCGAGGTGGCCGCCGCCGAGTAGATGTCGTTGCGGACGAAGGCGTCGCGGTAGACCTTCATCAGCGGGGTCCAGGTGAACGAGATGGTGTTGCTCAGCGGCTTGAGCGTCATCGGCTCGGCGAACACCTGCAGGGTGGCGATCAACGAGAAGACGAACGTCATCACCAGCGACGGCATCACGATCGGGATCTTGATGCGCCAGGCGATGGCCAGCTCGGACGCGCCGTCGATGCGGGCCGACTCGTACAGGCTGGTCGGCACGGCCCTCAGCGCGGTGTAGATGACGATCATGTTGAAGCCGGTGCCGCCCCAGATCGCGACGTTGGCCACCGCCCAGAGCACCCAGGACGAGGAGAGCAGCTCCGGCGCGGCGATCCCGGCCGCCTGCAGGGCGTCGGTGATCGGGCTGACCCGGGGCAGGTAGAGGAAGCCCCAGAGCAGCGAGGCGACCACGGCCGGCACCGCGTACGGCAGGAAGATCGCGATCCGGGCGAAGCCGCTGATCGCCGGACGGGTGCGGTTCGCGTCCAGCAGCAGGGCCATCAGCAGGGCCAGGCCGAGCATGGTGGGCACGACGATCAGGCCGTACCCGAGGATGCGGTAGACGCTGGGCAGGAACTCCCCGTCGGTCAGCGAACGGGTGTAGTTGCTCAGCCCGGCCCACACCTCGCTGCGCGACTTGGCGCCGAGCCCGAGGCCGCTGACCTTCACCTTGCGCAGGCTCAGGTAGCCGGCGTAGCCGATCGGCGCCGCCAGGAACAGTGTGAACAGCAGCAGGCCGGGGGCGAGGAAGGCGTACGGGACGCCGGCGCGCCGGGCGGCCGGTCGGGCGCGGCGGGCCGTCGCGGGTCGTGCCGCGGCGACGGTGGGACGGGGGGCGTGGGTGGTCAGCGACATCGCCGAAACCTTCCTGTCAGACCGGGTGGGACGCGCGCCGGCGCCCCACCCGGCGCGGGTCATCCGGCGACGGAGAAGCCGCTGTTCTTCATGTCCTCGACAGTGGTCTTCTGCATGGTCGCCAGCGACTCGGTGAAGGCGGCCGCCTTCTTCGACTCGGCGGCCTTGCCGAAGGCGTCGTTGAACGCGCTGTAGGCGACGTTGACGTTCGGGCCGTAGGTGAACGGCCTGGTGGTCTTCGCGGCCTCGGCGGCGATGGCGTAGAAGTCCTTCTGGTCGGCGAAGAACGCCGGCGGCTCGGTCAGCGCGGTGCTGGTGGCGTCGTTCGCGGCCGGGTAGACGTTGGCCGTGCCGGCCAGCAGTTCGAGCGCGGCCGGGTCGCTGTTGAGCCACGCGACGAACTCGGCGGCCTGCTTCTTGTGCTTGCTCTGGCTGGTGACGCTGGTCGCCGACCCGCCCCAGTTGCCGGTCGCCGGGCTGGCGGCGTCCCACTGCGGCATGAGGGCGGCCTTCCACTTGCCCAAGGTGTCCTTGGCGCTGCCCTCCAGCACGCCCGGGGCCCAGACCGCGGAGACCCAGCCGACCTGGCTGCCGTCGTTGAGCGCGGCGTTCCACTCCGGGGTGTACATCGGCTTGTTGTCGATGACGCCCTTCTCCACCAGGCCGCCCCAGTAGGAGGCGACCTTCTGGGTGGCCGCGTCGTTGATGTCGACGGTCCACGAGTCGCCGTTCATGCCCCACCAGGACGCGCCGGCCTGCTGGGCGAGACCGGCGAACAGGCCGGCGTCGGTGGCCGAGAAGGTGCCCAGGTACTGCTTCGGGTTCGCCTTGTGGATCTTCTCCGCGGCCTTGGCGTAGTCGTCCCAGGTCGTCGGGGCCGGCAGGCCGATCTTGGCGAAGACGTCGGCGCGGTAGAAGAACATCAGCGGGCCGGAGTCCTGCGGGACGCCGTAGACCGCGTCCGAGCCCAGGGTGACGCTGTTCCAGGTGGCCGCGGGGAACCTGTCCTTGAGCGAGCCGGCCTCGGCGGAGATGTCGGCGAGCGCGTCGGCGGAGACCAGAGTGGGGATCTTCTGGTACTCGGCCTGCATCACGTCCGGCGCGCCGCTGCCGGCCTTGATCGCGGTCAGCAGCTTGGTCACCGCGGGGTCGCCGCCGTCCTGCTTGTTGACCGTGACCTGGATGTTCGGGTGGGTGGAGTTCCACCCCTCGACCACCTTGTCCATGTTCGGCGCCCAGCTCCAGTAGGTCAGCGAGACCTTCTCGTCGCCGGCGCCGCCGCCGGAGGACTCGTCGTCCGAGCCGCTGCACGCGGCGGTGGTGAACAGGGTCGCCGCGGTGAGCGCGGCCAGCAGCGGGGCGTATGTCTTTCTCATCGATCCTCCTTGATCGGCTTGCTCGGGGGAGAAGAAGCCGGGGACGGGCGCAGACCTCGGTCGGTGCCTGTGACCGGTTACAGTGCTGCTGTTACGGCGATGTGTCAAGCTCTTGCGTCCGGCCCGTTAAGCCTGTGTATCGTTCGGGCCGCCGGCCTGTGACCGGTTACAGCCATGAAGCAGAGGAGGGGTTCTCGTGCCCACTGACCCAATGACGTGGCCCGAGCCGCTCTCCGTGCGCCACACACCGTGGGCGACGCCGCTGCGCCGGCCGCGGATGAGCAACGACGAGGACGTGCGGGCCGGTCTGTCGCTGACCAACCGGTACCTGACCAGGAACGGCACGCCGGTCATCCCGGTCTCCGGCGAGCTGCACTTCAGCCGCGTGCCCCGGCACCGCTGGGCGGAACGCCTGCGCCAGATGAAGGCCGGCGGCGTCACCGTGGTGGCCAGCTACATCTTCTGGCTGCACCATTCCCCGGCCCCCGGGCGGTACCGCTTCGACGGCAACCTGGACGTGGCGGCGTTCGTCGACCTGGCCGTCGGGACCGGGCTGGACGTGGTGCTGCGGATCGGGCCGTGGGTGCACGCCGAGAGCCGCAACGGCGGCTTCCCGGACTGGGTGCAGCACGCCCCGGTCCGGCACCGCACCGACGACCCGGCCTACCTGGCGATGGTCCAGGAGTGGTTCACGCGGATCGGCGCGGCGCTGGACGGGCGCGCCTCGGCCGAGGGCACGGTGCTCGGCATCCAGATCGAGAACGAGCTGTACACCCAGCCCGAGCACCTGCGTACCCTCAAGCGGATGGCCCGCGAGGCCGGCATGTCCGCGCCGATCTGGACGGCCACCGCCTGGGACAGCGCCGAGCTGCCCGAGGAGGAGGTCCTCCCGCTCTACGGCGGTTACGGCGACGGCTTCTGGGTCGACTCGGACGCGCCGTGGGCGCCGAGCTTCCGCGACCACTACTTCTTCTCGCACGTCTGGGACGACCCGGGCATCGGGGCCGACGTGCGGCGGGCGCAGAACATCGAGGCGGCCGAGGGCGGCCCGCGCGTGCCCTCCGACCTGTTCCCGGCCGCGACCTGCGAGCTCGCCGGCGGGATGGCCACCGCCTACCACCGGCGCCCGCGCCCCTCGGCGCTGGACGTCGCCACCATCGCGCACTGCAAGATCGGCAACGGGTCGGCCTGGCAGGGCTACTACATGTACGCCGGTGGCACCAACCCGCACGCTCCGGACGGGATGCAGGAGTCGCACGCCACCGGCTACCCGAACGACCTGCCCCGCCTCGGCTACGACTTCCACGCCCCGATCGGCGAGGCCGGCGCGCTCGCCGGCAGCCACGCGCAGCTGCGCCGCCAGCACGCCTTCCTCGCCGCGTTCGGCGCCCGGCTCGCCGAGATGCCGTCCAGCCTGCCCGACGTGCGCCCGAGCGGCGTCGAGGACAGCCGGACGCTGCGCTGGGCGCTGCGCAGCGACGGCCGCAGCGGCTTCCTCTTCGTGGCCTGGCACCAGCCGCACTTCCCGCTGGACACCTACCGCGGCGCCCGCTTCCGGGTGGCCCTCGACGACGGCGAGCTGGAGTTCCCGTCCCGCCCGGTGGACATCCCGGCCGGCACCCTGGCGCGCTGGCCGGTCAACCTGACCGCCGGCGGGGTGCGCCTGCCGTGGGCCACCGCCTCCGCGCTGACCCTGCTCAGCGGCGCGGTGCCCACCCTGGTCCTGCTCGCGGAGACCGGCATCCGGCCCGAGCTGGCGGTCCGCGACGGCGACGAGACGGCGGTCCGGGAGATCAGCCCCGGCCTGGAGCCGGTCCGGGTGGAGACCCGCGACGGCCGGCTCGACGTGCTCCTCCTGCCGGCCGAGGCGGCCGAAGCCGTCTGGGTCTGCGAGGCGGGGGGCCGCCGGCTCCTGCTCAGCGACGACGAACTGCAGTGGGACGCCGCCGGGCGGATCACGGTCAAGGCCACCGGCACCGCCCCGGTACGGGTCTACGACCCGGCCGCGCGCGGGTTCGCCGACCTGCCGGTCGCGCCCGCGCCCGCCCCGCGGACCGGGGACGTGCCGGCCGTGCGGCTGCGCCCCGCCGCCGTGGTGCCCGCCGGGTACGGCAAGCACGACGGCCGCGCGTCCGCCCCCGCCCCGGCGGCGTTCGACGAGCACGCCGCGGTGTACCGCCTGCAGCTGCCGGACTGGGCCGCCGACCCGGAGCACGACGCGCTGCTGCAGATCGACTGGGCCGGTGACGTCGGCGAGCTGCGGGTCGACGGGGTCACCGTCACCGACCGGTTCTGGGACGGGTCCCGCTGGCAGGTCAACCTGGTCGACGCCGGGTACCGCTCAGGCGCCGAGGTCACCCTGCACCTGCTGCCGCTGGCCACCCTCTCCCCGGTCGCGGTGCCCGAGGACGCGCGCGACCGGCTGGTCGCCGCCGGCTCCCAGCTGCTGGCCATCGACGCGATCCGGGTGGTCGGCCGGGGCAGCGCCACCGAGCCGGAACGGGTGCACCGGGTGCGCCGGACGTCGCGGCGGATGGCCGACGGCCGCGAGATCATCTACTACGACGACACCGAGCCGTACGTCTCCGGCGCGGCCACCCGGCAGGCCGAGGACACCCGGCCGCTGCCCCCGGCCGACCAGGTGCTGCGCGGCGGCGCCCAGGTCCGCTACGACCCGCTGACCGGCGAGTGGATCGCCCTGGCGTCGCACCGCAACGACCGTACCTTCATGCCGCCGGCCGACCAGGACCCGCTGGCGCCGACCGTCCCCGGCGGGTTCCCCACCGAGATCGCCGAGGCCGGTTACGACGTGGTCGTCTTCGAGAACCGGTTCCCGGCGTTCTCCCCGCGCATCGGGGGCGCCGAGGGCCTGGTCGACGGCGATCCGCTGTGGCCGGTGCGGCCGGCCGGCGGCCGTACCGAGGTGGTGTGCTTCTCCTCGGCAGCGCAGGGGTCGTTCGGCAGCCTGACGCCGCACCGGGCCCGCACCGTGATCGAGGCCTGGGCCGACCGCACCGCCGCGCTGGGCCGGCAGCCGGGCGTCGAGCACGTCTTCGTGTTCGAGAACCGCGGCCGGGAGATCGGGGTGACCCTGCCGCACCCGCACGGGCAGATCTACGCTTTCCCGTTCGTGCCGCCGAAGGCGGCCCGGATGCTGGAGATGGCCGCCCGGCACCGGGACCGGACCGGCGGCAACCTGTTCCGCGACATCCTGGACGCGGAGCGCCGCGCCGGCACCCGGATCGTCGCCGCGACCGAGCACTGGACCGCCTATGTGCCCGCCGCGGCCCGCTGGCCGGTCGAGGTGCACCTGGCCCCGCACCGCGACGCCGCCGACCTGACCGAGTTGACCGGCCCGGAACGCGACGACCTGGCCCGGATCTACCTGGACGTGCTGGGCCGCCTGGACCGGTACTTCCCGGGCCCGGAGCCGCTGCCCTACATCGCCGGCGTGCACCAGGCGCCGGTCCGGACCGGCCGTGACCTGTTCCGCCTGCACCTGCAGGTGTTCAGCATCCTGCGGGCGCCCGGCAAGCTGAAGTACCTGGCCGGCGTCGAGTCGGCGATGGCGGCGTGGATCAGCGACACCACCCCGGAGCGGGTCGCCGCGCGGCTGCGCGAGGTCGCCTGATCCGGCGGCCGTCCGGTTCGCCGGGGTGGTTCGGCGGCGGCCGTCCGCTTCTTTCGCGGCGGGTGGCCGCGGCCGGTCGTGCTCCGGCGGCCGGGCGGCGGTCGGGCCCGGGCCCCGGCGGTGCGGCCGGTGGGTGCCGCGCCCACCATCGGATGATCGTCCGGCCTCGGGCGGGCGGCGCCGTAGTAGTGTCCATTCATGGGCGATGGTCGATCCCTTGGCGTCGATGCCCCACCCGCCGTCCACTACGACGAAGAGGAGCGGCCCGCCCGCGCGCTCGCCGGACGCACCGCCCTCACGGTCGCCGCCGTCGCCGCCACGGCCGGGGCGTTCACGCTCTGGCAGGTGTTCCGGCCGCTGGCCCAGGGCAGCCAGTTCTACCTGATCCTCTTCCTGGCCGGGACGCTGCCGCTGATCTTCCCGGTGTACCGGCCGCGGGCCGGTCGCGGGGAGCGGCCGAGCCGGCTGGACTGGCTGCTGGCCGCGCTCGCCGTGGCCGTCTGCCTCTACCCGGTCAGCCCGGCCGGCGGCGGATACGACGGTTTCCTCGACCGGCAGGCGCTGCTCGAACCCGTCGACGTGGCGTTCGGCGCGGTGCTGCTCGTGCTGGTGATCGAGGCGGCGCGGCGGACCACCGGGCTCGCCCTGCCGATCGTCTGCGGCGCCTTCCTGTTGTACGGGTACTACGGCGGCCGGCTCCCGCAGACCTGGCCGATCGCCCACGCCGGACTCGACTTCGCGCAGATCGTCGACGCGCTCTACAACTCCGGCAGCGGGTTCTACGGCACCCCGCTCGACGTGGCCGCGACGTACATCGTGCTGTTCACCATCTACGGCGCGGTGCTCGACCTCTCCGGCGCCAGCCGCTTCTTCGTCGACCTGTCGGTGGCCGCGTTCCGCCGCTCGCGCAGCGCCGCCGGGCGCACCGCGGTGGCCGCCGGCTTCCTGCTCGGCACCGTGTCCGGCTCGGGCACCGCCACCGCGGTCAGCGTCGGCGCGGTCACCTGGCCGATGCTGCGCCGCGCCGGATACCCGCCGGAACAGGCCGGGGGGATGCTGGCCGCGGCCGGGGTGGGCGCCATCCTGTCCCCGCCGACACTGGGCGCGGCCGCGTTCATCGTCGCCGAATACCTCGACGTGCCGTACCTCACCGTGCTGGGCTGGGCGATGATCCCGACCCTGCTGTACTACCTGGGCATCCTGCTGGCGGTCGAGATCGACGTACGCCGCTTCGGGGTGCGCGCCGTCGAGATGCCGGCGACCAGCGCGTGGCGGCTGCTCAGCCGGTTCGGTTACCACTTCTCGTCGCTGATCCTGATCGTCGCGCTGCTCGCCCTCGGCGAGAGCGCCACCCGGGCCGTGGTCTACGCGACGCTGCTGGCGGTGCTGCTGTCCTTCCTGGACCGTACCGCGCGGCTGACCCCGGCCCGGATGTTCGGCGCGCTCGCCGCCGGGGTGCGCGGGGTGCTCCCGGTCGTCGCGGTGTGCGCCGCCGCCGGGGTGATCACCGCGGTCACCACCAAGACCGGGCTCGGCGCGCAGCTGGCCTCGCTGCTGGTCAGCGGCGCGCGGGCGGTCACCGACCACCCCGGCGCGGTGCTCGCGCTGACCGTGCTGCTGGCCGCGGTGGCGCTCGCCGTGCTCGGGCTCGCGGTGCCGGTCACCGCCAGCTTCATCATCGGCTGGGTGATCATCGGGCCGGCGCTGCTCGGGCTCGGCGTGGCCGCTCCCGCCGCGGCCATGTTCGTCTTCTACTACTCGGTGCTCTCCGAGGTCACCCCGCCGACCGCCCTCGCCGCGGTCGGCGCCGCCGCGATCACCGGCGGCCGGACCATGCCGACCATGTGGCAGGCGTTGAAGTACGCGCTGCCCGCCTTCCTCGTCCCGATCGCCTTCGTGCTCACCGACCGCGGGGAGTACCTGCTGGCCAGGGGGCCGGCCGGCGGGGTGCTGTGGACCGGCGCGGCGGCCGGTCTGGCGGTGCTCGCTCTGGCGGTCGCGGCCGGCGGGTGGGTGCCGGGCGTCGGCCGGGCCACAGTGGCGAGCCGGGCGCTGGCCGGGGTCGCCGGGCTGTTCCTGCTCTACCTGGCGCCGCTGGCGGCCGGGATCGGGGCGGCGGCGCTGGCCGGGTCCGCGCTGCTGGCCGCCGTGGCCCGGTGGCGCGGTGCGGGCGCACCGGCCCGGCGCGCCGGTGGTGTCCGGCCGTGAGCCCCGTTCCGTTCGCCGCAGGCGCCCTTTCCCGCCAGGAGAGGCATGAGACGCATTCCCGGAGGAGAAGCATGAGACGGATCCTGACCGCCGCCACGCTCACCGCCCTCGCCGTGGCCACCGGCGCCTGCGGTGGCCGGCAGGACACCGCCGCCACCGACACCGGCGGCGACGTCACCTGCCAGGTCGACAAGGAGACCCGGGTCGGCATCGCGACCGGCAACGCCACCGGCGTCTACTTCGCGCTGGGCAACGCGTTCGCCGAGCAGGTCAACGCGTCCGGCGGCGCGGTGCGGGCCACCGCCGCGGAGACCGGCGCGTCGGTGCAGAACATCCAGCAGCTGGTCGCGGGCACCTACGACGTCGCGTTCGCCCTCGCCGACACCGCCGCCGACGCGGTCGCCGGTACCGGCAGTTTCACCGCGAAGCAGCCGGTGGCCGCGCTGGCCCGGATCCACACCAACTACACCCAGGTGATCGTCCGCAAGGCGGCCGGCATCCGGGACGTCGCGGGCATGAAGGGCAAGCGGGTGTCCACCGGTTCCCCCAAGTCCGGGACCGAGGTGATCGCGAACCGGGTGCTGGCCGCCGCCGGCCTCGACCCGGCCCGGGACGTCAGCGCCCAGAAACTCGACCTGACCAAGACCGTGGACGGCATGAAGGACGGCACGATCGACGCGCTGTTCTTCTCCGGCGGGCTACCCACCCCGGGCATCACCGATCTGCTGACGACCGCGAAGGATCAGGTCGAGTTCCTCGATGCCACCTCGCTGCTGCCGAACCTGCAGAAGATCAACCCGGTGTACCAGCAGGGCGTCATCCCGGCCGCGACCTACCAGCGGCCCGCCGACGTCCCGGCCATCGTCGTTCCCAACCTCCTGCTGGTCCGCGCCGACCTCGACGCGAACGTCGCCTGCACCCTGACCCGAACCCTGTTCGACCGCAAGACCCAGCTCGAACAGGCCAACGGCGCGGCCCGGGAGATCAGCCTGGACACCGCCCGCCGCACCAGCCCGGTGCCCCTGCACCGCGGCGCCGAGAAAGCCCTCGACAACCTGAACGCCCCGAAGTGACCGGTATCGCTCACCCGTCTCGGCGCGGCCGGCCCGGTGTTCCCGGTCTGCCGCGCGGTCGCCGGCCCGGTGCTGCTTTCTGCCGCGCGGTCGCCGGCTCCGTGCTCCGGCACGCGGACGCTCCGGCGTAGGAAGGGCGACCCCGGCGATACATCGGGCGTCCCGTGTGGAGTTGGTCCTGACGATGCGTCGGGTGCGCGGGCCGGGTAGGGCCGCCTCCTGCCGGCCGTGCACGCGACCCACGCCGGTGCGGGTCCGGCTGCGGTCCCGACAGCCGGCCCCGACCGGTGCTCCCGGCCGTCCGCCCCGCTGCGGCGGGTGGTGAACCGGTCGGCCGGACGGCTCCACCATGTTGCTCGTTGTGACGCCGCGGTTGCATCCTCCGAACGGAGAGCGATCGATGGCCGTAGTGGGATGTGCCCGCCGTCCGGCCGGGCAGGTTTTCCGTGATGCGCCCGCGCCCCCTCGATCAGGGCCGTACGGTGGCAGAACCGTCCTTTGCCGCACCGCCGGGGTGGCGGGACCGACGGTCCACACAGGCCGATCGGCTCGTCCACGTACGACTGGCAATGTTGCAAGAACGTGACTGTCGAGTCACAGAGTGCTATAGAGAAGGGCGTGTATCTCATCGGAGGAGTCGCGTGATCCGCATCATCCTCGCGCAGAAGGGCAGGTTGATCCGCCGGGCGTTGGCGCAGATGCTCGCGCAGGAGGACGACGTGCACGTGGTCGCCGAGGTGAGCGCCTACGATGAGGCGGTGACGGCGGCGGTCCGCGAGAGGCCCCACGTCGCGGTGCTGGACCACGCGCTGCTCGGCCCGCCGGTGGCGCACGACCTGTGCACCGACCTGCTCAAGGCGGCGCCGGGCTGCCGCATCCTGCTGATCGTGGACCGCAGCCTGCCCACCCTGGCCGGCGCCGAACTGGCCCGGATGACGCCGCGGGTGGGTCTGCTGGCCACCGACGCGTCGCCGGGGCAGCTCATCGAAGGTGTGCGCCGGCTGTCCCGGGGGCAGCCGGTGCTCGACGTCGACATCGCCGTCGCCGCGCTGAGCGCCAACACGACGCCGCTGACCCGCCGGGAGCGCGAGGTGCTGCTGCTGGCCACCGAGGGGCGGCCGACCAAGGAGATCGCGGCCAAGCTCTGCCTGACCGACGGCACCGTGCGCAACTACCTGTCCCGGATCGTCGCCAAGACCGGCGCCCGCACCCTGATCGAGGCGGTGCGCCGGGCTCAGGAGTCCGGCTGGGTGTGAACCGTGGCCAGCGGCTCGGCGGTCCAGCGGCCCAGCAGCTCGCGGTAGAGCGGCGAGCGGTCCACCAGCTCGTCGTGCGTGCCGAGCGCGGCCGAAACGCCGTCGAGCACCAGCACCCGCCGGGCGCGCAGGGCCGAGCTGACCCGGTGGGCGATCACCACGAGCGTTCCGGCGCGCGCCGCGAAGGCCTCCTCGACCTGCCGCTCGGCGGCCGGGTCGAGGTGGCACGTGGCCTCGTCGAGCAGGGTCACCGGGGCGTCGGCGAGGTAGGCGCGGGCCAGCGCGAGAAGCTGGCGCTCCCCGGCCGACAGCCGGTCCGGGCAGACCGTCGCGTCCGGCCCGCCCAGCCGGGCCACCAGGCGGTCGGCGCCCACCGCCGTCACCGCGGCGTCGATCTCGGCGCTCCCGGCGGCCGGGCGCAGATAGGTCAGGTTCTCCCGTACGGTGCCGGTGAAGACGTACGCCTCCTGCGGGATGAGCACGCGGACCGCCGGGTCCAGCCGGCGCACCGGGGTCCCGCCGAGCAGCACCACGCCCTCGTCCGGGCTGAGCAGCCCGCACACCAGGCCGGCCAGCGTCGACTTGCCGATCCCGCTGGGGCCCACCACGGCCAGGTGGTCGCCGGGCGGGATGTCCAGGTCGAAGCCGCGCAGCACGGGTTCGGCGTACGGCCCGTAGGCGAAGGTCACCCGGCGCAGCGTGATGTCCGTGCCGGACGGTCGTACCGGATCGGGCCGTTGCGCCGCGGCGGGAGCGCCGCCGGGCCCGGTGGCGTCGAGGATGCGGCCCAGCGTCACCACCAGGCGCAGGCCGCTGCCGCCCAGCCCCTGCACCACGGTCCCCAGGGCGGGCTGGAGCCCGCGCAGCACGTAGGTCATGCCGCCGACGATCCCGCCGGCGGTGAGGCCGTGCGTGACCAGGGTGGGGGCCGCGGCCAGCAGCGCCAGCAGCGGCACCCCGCCGCCCAGGGCCAGGGTGAGGCTGCGCAGCGCGGCGACCCGGGCCAGGGCGCGTTCCGCCGCGGCCTGCTCCCGTACCGGTGCGGCGACCATGGCGGCGCCGTGCTCCTCGCCGCCCTGCGCGAGCAGGTCCCGGGCGCCGGCCAGGACCGCGCCCGAGGCGGTGGCCAGCCGCTCGTCCGCGGCGACGTAGGCGCGCTGGCGGCTGACGGCCATCCCCAGCGTGCCGGCGAAGAACGCGAGGCTGAGCAGGAACGGCGGCAGGACGATCAGCAGGATCGCCGGCGCGACCGCGAGCAGTCCGACGACGGCGGCCACGGCCAGCACCAGGAAGCTGCGGACGATCACGATGAGCCCGGCGAACGCGTCCCGGACGATCTCCACCTGGTGGGTCAGCCGGGCCACCGCGCCGTCCTCGGCGCCACCGGCCACCCGGCGCCGCAGCGCCCCGTCCACCACCCGGCGGACCAGGTCGTCGCGCAGCGGCTCGACGAGATCGCCGAGATGCCGGTACACCCCGCGCGCGCCGGCCGCGCCGACCGCCGCCGCGACCAGCAGCGTCGCCAGCCACGCCAGCCCGGTCCCGGGCCGGCCGGCGAGGAAGCCGGCGTCCAGGGCGCGGGCCACGGCGAGACCGGAGACGGCCGTCGGCAGCGCCTCGGGCAGCGACCACAGGGCCAGGGCCAGCAGCGGGCGGCGCCGCAGCGCGGCGCCGCACACGGCGAGCTCGCGTCTCATCCGAACACCTCCCGGTACGCCGGATCGGCCCACAACGTCCGATGGGGCGCCATCGCGCGCACCCGCCCGCCGTCGAGCCAGATCACCGTGTCCGCCCGGGCCGCGGTGGCCGCGCGGTGGGTGACGAGCAGCCGGGTACGGCGTTCCCCGTCCGCCGCGAGCGCCCGGTGGATCAGCATCTCGGTCACCACGTCCAGGCTGGACGTGGCGTCGTCGAGTACCAGCAGCCGGTCGGCCGGCCAGGCGCGGGCCAGCCCGAGCCGCTGGGCCTCCCCGCCGGACATCGGCGTCTCGGCGAGCGGGGTCGCGTACCCGGCGGGCAGCCGGCTGACGAAGCGGTGCGCCTCGGTGGCCCGCGCCGCCGCCCGCACGGTGCCGGCGTCCCGCCCCACCCCGATGGCGTCGCCGACCGTGGCCCCGACCAGCACCGGCCGCTCGAACGCGCAGCCCGCGGCGGCCCGGAGCGCCTCGTGCCGCACGGCCGGCAGCGGCACCCCGTCGAGCAGCACCGTGCCCTCGTCGGGTTCCAGCAGGCGGCAGGCGAGCGCGGCCAGCGTCGACTTGCCGGCGCCGGAGCGTCCGACCACGGCGACCGTGCTGCCGCCGGGGACGGTCAGATCGACGCGGTCGAGCAGCCGGCGGTCGCCGTCGCGGACGGTGACCCCGGCGAACCGCAGGGTGCCGGCGCCCGGGGGCAGGCCGGCCGTGCCGTAGGTCATCGGGGGCACGGCGAAGACCTCGGCGAGGCGGCGCACCCCGGCGCGGGCACGGGCCAGCCGGCCCAGCACCCCGGTGAGCGTGCCCAGCCCGGCGCCGAGCATCGCGTACTGGCCGGCGGCGAACAGTTCGCCGGCGGTGATCCGGCCGGCGACCAACCCCAGCCCGCCGGCGCCGAGCACGGCGACGAGCACGAGCGGGCCGACGACGGCCGCCTGCGCGCTCGCCCGGGCCAGCGCCAGCCAGCTCAGCAGGCCCTGCGCGCGCAGCTCCGGCAGGGGTTGCAGGATCCGGCGCCGCTCTTGTTCCACGGTGCCGGCCGCGGCGATGGTCCGGGCGCCGGCCAGCGACTCGGCCAGCCGGCCGGCCATCGTGCCCTGGATCCGCTGGTAACCGGCCAGCAGCCGGGAGGTGCGCCGGGTGAACGTCACCAGTACGACGGCCACCAGCGCCGACGCCGCCAGGAACGCCACCGCCAGCCACCAGTCGATGAGCGCCAGCAGCACCAGGCTGCCGACCGGCGCGAAAAGCGCGGTGAACGTCAGCACGACGCTCGGACCGGCCTGGGCGGCGTCCGGCGCGTTGGCGCTGACCCGGCTGACCAGGTCGCCCGGCTCGAACCGGGCGGCGCCGCGCGAATCCAGGGTGAGCACGTGGCGGACCAGCCGTTCCCGCAGCCAGGCGGTGGCGCCGGCGACGCACGCGCCGGCCGCGAACGCGTCCACGACGTCGACGAGCACGCCGGCCGCGATCAGGATCGTGGCCCACAGCAGCCACCGGCCGCCGTGGCCGTCGGCGAGCACCGCGTCGACGGCCCGGCCCAGCACGGTGGGCAGGGCCAGGGCGCTGAGACTTCCGGTGACGGCGGTCAGCGCGATCAGCGGAAGCCAGAGCCGGCTGCGCCGGACGACGGCGCCGAAGGTCAGCATCGATCACTCCCGGATAGACCGCGGCCGCGAACGGGTTGCCCCGTTCGCGGCCGATGGCGTGGATCAGTGGCAGGTGACGAGGCTCAGCGAGCTGGCCGCGCACACCACCAGGCTGGCCGTGCTCTCCACGCCGCAGCCGGTGCTGCTGCTGCTGCCACCGCCGGTCTCGAGACCGGACATCTCCAGGCCCTGCAGGTCGAGAAGCGCCATCGAGGTTCCTCCTTCTAGATGTTTCCTACGGACCCGTGTCCCGTCGACACGGGGGACTGTGGCCGCGGCGCCGTGGCCGGCGCGATCAGCGGCAGGTGGACCGGTGTGTCGTGGTGCGCCGCGCCGAGGGCGAGCAGCACCCCGGCGCTTCCGGTGGCGACGTCCATGGACAGCCGCAGCAGCTGGTCGCCGGGGAAGGCGACCCCGTCGGCGTACGGCATCGCGTGCCAGCGCAGCCGCCGGGCCTGGTCCGCCACGGCCGGGTCGGTGCGCGGGTCCGTGGCCCGGCCGGCCAGGTAGAGCAGCATCCCGGCGCGGCCGGCGAACAGTCCGGACTGCACGTACATCCGGGCCTGCGCGGCGCGGTGGATGGCCGCGCTCGCCTCGGTGAACCGGTCGTCCGGGCGGCGGCGCAGGTACTGGTCGACGGCGATGCCGACGCCGACGCTGCCGGCCGCGAGGTACGGCATGGTGCGCCAGCCCTCGTCGACCTCCATCACGCCGTTGTCGCGCACCACGCAGCGGCGCAGGTCCTGGCGCAGCGCCACGGCGGCACGGTCCAGGAAGTCCGGCCCGCCGGTCTCGTCGTACGCCCGCATCAGCAGCAGCGCCGGACCGGACGAGCCGCGGAACAACCCGGCGTACGGGTTCTCCAGGCCACTGGTCTCCGGGACCGAGTCGACGTCACCGAGGCGGTCGCCGACCAGCTGCGCCGCCCGCATCGCCAGGTCGCGCAGGCCGGTGTCGCCGGTCCGGTCGGCGAAGTGGAACAGGTTCAGGCCGATGCCGGCGAGCCCGCCCATCAGATCCAGGCCGAGCGCCTGCCAGTCGTCGCTGAGGCACATCTGCAGCAGGTCCAGGGCCGGTTGGCGGTGGCCGAGGTGGTCCAGGGCGAACGCGACCCCGTGCAGGCCGTCGTACAGGCCCAGCATGGTGCCCCGGGCCGGTTTCTTGACCCGTTGCAGCAGCCACTCCTCCAGGTCCGGCTGCCGTGGGGCGCCGGTCACCGACAGGGCGTGCAGGATCCCGGCGGCGCCGTAGGCCAGCCCCAGCCCGTTGAGCCGGAACTGTTCGATGTCGCCCGGGAAGAGCCGGTCGGTGCGGTCCGGTGAGGCGCTGGCGAGGATGCCCCGGACCAGCTGCTCGCGCTGGCCGGGCCAGTCGTCGGCCAGCCCGGGCCACGGCTTCGCGGCGGGTGTGGACGCGCCCCGGCCGTGGTGGTCCGCGCCGTCCCGCTCCGCCTTCGCCGGCGGGTCGATGATCTCGACCGCCTCGGCGAGGAAGCGTTCCGGCACGGGGAAGTGCTCGGCGATGACCCCGGCCAGATCCCGGGCCTTCGCCCGGGACAGCCAGAGCAGCTGCGTCATCGGCAGGAACAGGGCCAGGCGCAGGCAGGCCAGCGCGTACCGGTCGATGTCGACGCCGGTCGTGCCCGAGGGCGCGGCGAACCCCTGGTTGCCCAGCCCGGGCCGGGCGGCGGCGGTGGTGGTCGAGGCCACCTCGAAGTCCAGCAGCGCCACCGTGTCGTCCGGCCGGATCATGATGTTGAACAGGTGCAGGTCGCCGTAGACGACGCCGCGCTCGTGCATGTGCCGCAGGGTCGTCTCGACCTGCTCGTACACGTTCATCGCCCACGCGGTGTAGTCGGCGAAGTCGGCCGGTCCGGCGCCGACGTCGATCATCGGGTAGCGGCGCACCAGAGCCCGGTGCAGCGGCCGCCCGTCGACGTACTCCATCGCCAGGAAGCGGTGCTCGCCCAGGTCGAACCGGTCCGACACGGCCGGCACGCCGGGCACCCCGGCGAGCGAGCTGAGCACCTCGTACTCCCGGTCGATCCGGGCCACCGCGTCGGCGCCGGTGCTGTCCAGGCCGGCGTGCGGGCGCCCCTCCTTGAGGACGATCTCGGCATCGGTACGGGTGTCCCGGCCCAGATACACGCCGCCACCGTTGGAGAAGTGCAGCACCCGCTCGATGGTGTACGGGATGTCGGTGACGGTCACCGCGTTGCGGGCGGCCAGGTGCGGCGCCAGGAAGTCCGGCAGCGGCACCCACGGGGGCACGTAGAACACCGGGTCGCGCCGGTCCGGCACCAGGGTGCCGTCCTGGTCGGCGATGGCCAGCACCACCTGGCCGCCGTCGGTGACGCAGTACCGGGCGGCGAAGCCGCCGTAGCGTACGTACAGCGGGCCGTTGCCCCAGCGCAGGTCGCTCAGGATGTACGGACCCGGCTCGCCGTCGAGCAGCTCGCCCAGCTCGGTCAGGACCCGTTCGCACGCCGCGTCGTCCGGCGGGTAGATGGTGACCAGCTTGCCGCTGTACCCGCGCGGGGCGTACTTGGAGCTGCGCAGCCACAGCGCCGGGCTGGAGCGCAGGAACTTGAACTCCAGCCCGCGCGGCACGCAGTAGTCCCAGACCTTGTCGAGCACCCGGTCGGCGTTGTCCAGGCACGCCGAGACGTGGATCTTCCAGCCCTGCATCGGCAGGTTCAGCGCCTCCGGCGAGAAGACCAGCCAGTCGTCCTGCTCCTCGCGGCGCCAGCCGGGCGGCAGCGGGCGGTCCGCGGTGGCGAACGAGACGCCGGCGTTGGTGGCGGACCGGAGCGCGTCGTAGAACAGCGGACTCGCCATGCAGAACGCCTCGTACCGGCTGTCCATCGATCCCCCTCGCTCGTTGACCTGCCGTTGACAATCCGGCAACGAGAGGGCCGGCACCAGCCGCGCCTGTCATCTCTTGACGGGGAGGGGCACACACCGGCGCGATGGCACGCGCCCATGAACTGGTGCACTCCTGAGGTTTGATCCTTCGGCGACGGGATACGGCCCCGCGCCCGCGGACCGGTGAACCACCCGGCGTCCACGGTGGTACACCCGGGCAACAGCAGCTCCCGCCGGAGGGGAGACCGGGATGATCGCCGTGACCCGGGCGCGAGTCCTCACCTTCAACCGTCCCCTGCGCGTCACGCGTACCGCGATCGTGGCGTTCGTGCTGTGCAACGTGCTCGCCGTGCAGGTGCTGTGGACGGCCGCCGGTCCGGCCCGGAACCTGACCGGCACGATCGGCCGGCTGCTCGGCCTGCACCTCGCCCTGGCGATGGCCCTGCAACTGCTGCTGGTGGCCCGCCTGCCGGTGGTCGACCGGGCGTACGGCATGGACCGCCTCACCGGCTGGCACCGCTGGACCGGACACGCGGTGTGCTGGCTGGCCCTGGCCCACCCGGCGGTCGTGCTGCTCGGCTTCGCGCGGTACGACGGGGTCTCGCTCCCGGCCGCGGCCGCCGCCCTGGCCGGGCGGCCGCCGGTCCTGCTCGGCGTGATCGCGTCCGGCCTGATCGTGGTGGTCGTGGCGCTGTCCGTCCGGGCCGCGCGGCGCCGGCTGTCCTACGAGGCCTGGCACGCCGTGCACCTGCTGGTGTACCTGGTGGTCCTGCTCGGCGTGCTGCACCAGGTGTACGAGGGCGCCGCGTTCCGGGCCCACCCGGTCGCCCGTGGGTACTGGTGGGGGCTGTGGGCGTTCGCGATCGGCGCCCTGCTCGCCGGCCGCCTGGTGGTCCCGATGCTCCGCAACGCCCGGCACCGGCTGCGGGTCGCCGCGGTCGTCGCCGAGTCGGACGACACCGTGTCGGTGCACATCACCGGCCGGGCGCTGGAGCGGCTGCCGGCCCGCGCCGGGCAGTTCTTCCTCTGGCGGTTCCCCGGCCACCAGCGGTGGTGGCAGGTGAACCCGTTCTCGCTGTCGGCGGCGCCGAACGGCCGGTCGCTGCGGATCACCGCGAAGGGGGTCGGCGCCACCAGCGTCCGGCTGCGGGACCTGCCGGTCGGCGCGCGGGTGTACGCGGAGGGCCCGTACGGGGCGTTCACCGTGGCGCACCGGCAGCGCGCCGCGACGGTGCTGATCGCCGGCGGGATCGGGGTCACCCCGATCCGGGCGCTGCTGGAGGACCCGGATCTGACCGGTCACGTGGTGGTCCTCTACCGGGTGCGCAGCGCGCGGGACGCGGTGCTGCTCGGCGAGCTGCGCGCGCTCGCGGACGCCCGGCGGGCCCGGCTGCACCTGCTGGCCGGCCGCAGCGCGAGCGGGTACCGGCCGTTCACGCCGGACCGGCTGCTGTCGCTGGTCCCCGACATCACCGCCCGGGACGTGTACGTCTGCGGCCCGGACGCGATGACCACCGCCGTGCTGGCCAGCCTGCGCCGCCTGCGGGTGCCGTCCCGCCAGGTGCACGCGGAACGGTTCCGGCTGGCCGGGTGAGACGGCGGCCGCCCGGAAACGATGCCCCCGGGCGGCCGGGCAGAGGGCCCGGGCGCCGCCTCGGTATGGGGGAGGCGGCGCCCGGGACCCGCCCCGTTCCGCCGGCATCACCGCCTCGTCGACCGGGCCCACCGTCGCCCGGCCGGTGACGCTCCGCCGCCCGGGTCGTGTCCCGGCTGCTCCCGAGGCGGCGGGATCGCTCCTAGACTGGGCTCGCTGACCCGCGCACGGCTGGAGCCCGACGATGGCCGACGACTTCGACGATCCGCTGGTCCGGTTCGGGCGCTGGGCCCTGGCCAAGGTCTGGCTGGGGTGCGTGCTCTCCGGTGGTTACGCCCTGGGCCGCCACTACCACTGGCCACAGGCGTTCCTGACCTGCGCCGCCATGCTCGGCGCCGTCGCCCTGGCGCTGGCCAGCTCGTTCCTGCCGATCTGGACCCGGCAGCGCCCGAGCGGCATCCCGGTCGTCGACGTCGGCCTGCGCGTGATGGTGTGGGCCGGCCTGGCCGGTTCGGTCGCGGCGCTGCTGATCGCGCTGCCCGCGGTCGGCATGGTGGCCGCCGCGCTGCTGTTCACCACGGCCGCGCGGACCTTCCGGGATCCGTTCGGCCCGCTGCTGCGCCGGCTGCCGATCACGCCCACGGTGGCGTACCGGTCCGCAGCCCGGCGGCCGGCCAGCGCGCCGGACCGGCGACCCCGGTACGCCGGGAAGTGACCAAAAACCCTTGAACTTGCAAAAGGTATGCCCACATACCTAATACTGGTCGGGTGACCGACGAAGCCGTGGCCCTCATGCACCTGGCGCACCAGTTGCACCGCAGCCTCGACCGGCGGGTGCAGGGCGACTTCACCCACCCGAAGCCGCCGGAGGCGCAGATCGTCGCGCTCTGGCAGATCCGCGAGCGGCCCGGGATCACCGTCCGGGAGCTCGCCACCGAGCTGCAGATGCAGCCGAACAACGCCAGCGCCCTGGTCACCGCGATGGTCAAGAACGGCCTGCTGACCCGGGAGCCGGACGAGCGGGACCGCCGGGTGGTGCGGCTGCGCGTCACCGGCGAGGCCCGCGACCGCATCGACCGGGTGCAGGAGCTGTTCACCGGTTACCTGTCCGCGGCCCTCGCCGACCTCGCCCACGAGGAGCGTGACGCCGTACGGGCGGCCCTGCCCGCCCTGGCCCGGATCGCCCGGCACGTCCGCGACGGCGGGCGCCACTGACGACGCGCCCCGCACGGGGCGCGTGACACCGGACGGCGGCCGACCGGCCGTACCGCAGATCGAACGGACCCCGGCCCCCGCCGGACCGCACCCTCCGCACCGAGATGGAGTCCCCTCATGTCCGCAGTCACCGCAACCGGCGTGCCCACCCCCGCGCACGCGCCGCCCGCGGGCCGGCGCGGCAACCCCTGGCTGTCCCTGGCCGCCGTCGCGTTCGGCCTGTTCATGGTCGGTCTGGACGGCAGCGTGGTGTCGATCGCCAACCCGGAGATCGGCCGCGACCTGCGGGCCAGCACCGCGCAGTTGCAGTGGGTCACCAACGCCTACCTGCTCGCCCTGGCCGCCGCCCTGATCCTCGGCGGCAAGCTCGGCGACCGGTTCGGCCGGCGCCGGTACTACCTGATCGGCGTGGCCGGCTTCACCGTCTCGTCGGTCGCGATCGGACTGGCCGGCTCGATCGACGGCGTGATCGCCTTCCGGGCCGCGCAGGGCTTCTTCGGCGCCCTCCTGATGCCCAACACGCTGGGCATCCTGCGCGCGGTCTTCCCGCCGCGGAGGTTCGGCATGGCGGTCGGCATCTGGGCGATGGTCTCCTCGGTCTCCACCGCGCTCGGCCCGATCGTCGGCGGCCTGCTGGTGCAGCACGTCAGCTGGGAGTCGGTCTTCTACCTCAACGCCCCGGTCGGCGTGCTGGCCCTGATCGTCAGCGCGCTGGTGCTGCCGGAGAGCCGCAACTCCACCGGCCGGCACCGGTTCGACGTGGCCGGCGTGGCGCTGCTCGCGGCCGGCCTGCTGGTCCTGGTCTTCGGCGTGGTCAAGGGCGAGACCTGGGGCTGGGGCTCCGGCCGCACGCTGGGCACGCTGCTCGCCGGGCTGCTGATCCTGGTGTTCTTCGGATGGTTCGAGACCCGGCTGGAGCACCCGCTGCTGCCGATGCGACTGTTCCGCAGCCCGGCGCTCACCATCGGCGCACTGATCACCGCGGTCAACTTCTTCACGCTGCTCGGCTCGATCTTCTACATCATGCTCTACCTGCAGAACGTCCGCGGTTACAGCCCGGTCTGGGCGGGCGTGCTCACCCTGCCGCTGAGCCTGGCCTCGGTGGTCGCCTCGCCGGTCGGCGCCGCGCTCACCGACCGGTTCGGGCCGCGCTTCTCGATGCCGCTGGGCATGGTGCTGCAGGGTGGCGCCTCGTTCGGCCTGATGCTGCTGGACACCGACTCCGGGTACGGGGCGATGTGGCCGTCCTTCATCGGCCTGGGCCTGGGCGTCGGCATGGTGATGGCGGCGTCGTCCGAGGCGATCGTCGGCAACGCCCCGGTCAAGGACGGCGGCGTGGCCGGTGGCCTGCAGGCCACCATGCTGCAGGTCGGCGGCGCGCTCGGCACCTCGGTGCTGATCTCGCTGATCAGCAGCCGGGTCGGCGGCACGCTGGTCGGTTCGCTCACCGACGCGGGCGTGCCCGCGCCGCTGGCCCAGGGCCTGCGGGCGGCGCAGGACGCGGTCGCGATGGGCATCGCGCCGGTCACCCCGGACATGCCCGGGACGGTACGCGCGGCGGTGATCGAGGGCGCCGGCGCCGCGTTCGTCGCCGGTGTGCACACCGCCGCCCTGGCCTCCGGCGTGCTCTGCCTGATCGGCGCGGTCGTCTCCGCGGTGTTCATCCGGCGCGGGGCCCGCCCGGGGGAGATCGTCCTGCCGGCGCACTGATCCACGTGCCGGGCGGGCGCCGTCCGGCGCTCGCCGGGGAACGTCCGGCCGGGCGCGCCGATCCGCGCTCAGCACCGCGCGGCCGGTGCCGACTCTTCTGATACAGGAGCGGCACCGGCTGCGGGGGATGTCACGATGAAGCGGTTCTGGGCCGATCTCGGCGTCAACTTCAAGATCATGTTCGCGATCGGCGTCGCCTCCGTGGTCGCGCTGCTGATCGGCGTGCTCGGGCTGACCGCGCTCAGCGGCGCCAGCGCGTCCGCCCAGCACATCTACGCGAGCAACCTGACCAGCGTCGCCGCCCTCGGCCGGGTGCAGAACGCGATCACCCAGTCCCGCCTGGACCTGGTCAGTCACGCCGTCTACCGGGACGGCACGAACAAGGCGGCGTACGAGAAGAACTTCACCGCCGACCTGGCCGAGGCCGACGCCGCGCTGCGGGAGTACCAGACCACCGGGCCGGCCGGCGCGCCCGCCACGGTGCGGAGCCTGACCGCCGCGTGGGGCGAGTACGTCGACGTCGCGCGCACCCGGATGATCCCGCTGTCGCGCGCCAACCGGCTCGCCGAGTGGCAGCAGGTGCGCGGCGCGCGGGTCACCCCGCTGATGGAGACGGTCCGGGACAGCCTGACCGAGCTCAACCAGGCGGAACGCGCCGCCGCCGCCCACTCCGCCGCCGAGGCCGAGGACGGGTATCGGGCCAGCCGCCTGCGCTCGATCCTGATCCTGGTGGTCGGCCTCGTCGGCGCGCTGGGGCTGGGCGTGGTCGTGGCCCGCGGCATCGTCGGCGCGCTGCGCCGGGTCACCACGGTCTGTGAGGCGCTCGCCGCCGGCGACCTCACCCAGCGCACCGGGATAGCCGCGGCCGACGAGCCGGGCCGGATGAGCCGTGCCCTGGACGCCGCGGTGCTGCGGCTGCGGGAGACGCTGGCCACGATCGGCGGCTCCGCGGTCACCCTGGCCGGCGCGTCCGAGCAGCTCACCGCGATCAGCTCGCGGCTGGAGAGCGGCGCCGGGGACGTGGCCGAGCGGGCCACCACGGCCAGCTCGGCGAGCGAGCAGGTCAACACCGGGGTGCAGTCGATCGCGGCCGGCGCCGAGCAGATGAGCGCCTCGATCACCGAGATCGCCTCCAACGCCGCCGAGGCCGCCCGGGTCGCCGGCGAGGGCATGACCGTCGCCGCGCGCACCAACGACCAGGTCGCCGAGCTCGGCTCGGCGAGCGCCGAGATCGGCGACGTGGTCCGGCTGATCACCAGCATCGCCGAGCAGACCAACCTGCTGGCGCTGAACGCGACGATCGAGGCCGCCCGGGCCGGCGAGCTGGGCAAGGGCTTCGCGGTGGTGGCCGGCGAGGTCAAGGAGCTGGCCCAGCAGACCGCCCGGGCGACCGAGGAGATCACCGCCCGGATCACCGCGATCCAGGACTCCAGCACCTCGGCGACCGCCGCGATCGGCGAGATCACCGACGTCATCCAGCGGATCGGCGACTACACCACGACCATCGCCTCGGCGGTCGAGGAGCAGACCGCGACCACCGGGGAGATGAGCCGCTCGGTCGCCGAGGCCGCCGCCAACAGCGGTGCGGTCGCGCGTACGGTCACCTCGGTCGCCGAGGTGGCCGCCGCGACCGCCGAGGGCGCCCGGACCACCCAGCAGGCCGCGGCCGACCTCACCCGGCTGGCCGGCGACCTCACCACCCTCGTCGGCGGATTCCGCCACTGACGCCCCCAGGAGGTCCCGTGCACATCTCCCTCCACGACCGCCTCGCCGACCCGGCCCGCCTGCGTGAGCTGGCCCGGTACGACCTGGCCGCGCAAGAGCTGCGCGCCGACCTGGACCGGGTCGCCGAGCGCAGCGCGAAACTCCTCGAGGCGCCGGTGTCGCTGGTCACCGTGCTCGGCGCGGACGTGCAGCAGATCGTCGGCTCGTACGGCCTGGGCGACTGGGTGGCCGTCGCGCAGGGCGCACCCGCGGAGTGGGCGGTGTGCACCCGGACCGTGCTGGACGGCGAGCCGTACCGCGTGGCCGACTTCCGCGACGACCCGGTGCACGCGGTCAACCCGTTCCTGGCCACCACCGGGCTGCGCAGTTACCTGGGCGTTCCGCTGATCACGCCGGACCGGCTGATGCTCGGCGCGCACTGCGTGGTCGACTCCCGGCGGCGCATCTACACCGACGTGGACCTGGCCGTGCTCGGCGACAGCGCGGACGAGGCGATGACGGCGCTGTTGCGGCACCGGCGCTGAGCCGCGGTGTGCCGGTGGCGTGGCGCCGCCGGTGGCGCGGTCACGTGCCGGTGGCGCGGGCGCGGGCGCGGTCACGTGCCGGTGCGCGGGCGCGGTCACGTGCCGGTGGCGTGGCGCGGTCACGTGCCGGTGGCGCGGGCGCGGTCACGTGCGGGTGGCGCGGGCGCGGTCACGTGCCGGTGGGGTGGTGGCGCTGGTAGTGCCGCGCGGCTCGGGCCCGGTTGCTGCACGACGCCTTGCAGAACTCCTGCCGGCCGTGTTCCTTGACGAAGTACCGCACGCACCGCGGCGCCGTGCAGGCGCGCAGGTTCGACCGGTGCGGGCCGGCCAGGAAGCCGATGGCGGCGCGGGCCAGGGCGGCGTTCAGGGCCGTTCCCGGCGCGGTGGGGGCGGCCACGTCGGTCACGACCGGGTCCGCGTCCGGCGCCGCCCACGCCAGCACGGGCGTCACCGGAGCGACGGCGGCCGCGGTGTTGACCCGGCGCAGCGCCTCGTCCAGCGGCAGCAGCCGGTGGGCGTCGGCGCGGCTGGGCGGGCCCGGGCGCACCGCGTACGCGAAGAGGGGGCTCGTGCTGGCGGCGGACGGTCCCGGCTGGCGGATCCACCCCGCCGCGGTCCTGGTGATGGCCATGAGCGTGGTCTATCCGTCGTACCTCGCGGTGGCCGGCGCCGCGGCCGGCGGCTCCGCGGCGCGCACCGTCGCCGCGCTGCGGACCGTCTTCGTCCTCGGCTACCTGGCCGGCCTCGGGCTGTTCTCGCTGGCCGCGCAGGGGGAGGCGAGCGTCGGCCCGGCGGTCGGCCCGATCCGGGTCGCGGTCGGCGTGGCCGTCGTCGCGGCGCTGGTCGCGCACCTGCCCCGGCCCGCGCCGGCCGGCGAGCCCGGCCCGCCGCCCGGGACGGACCCGGCCGCCGCGGCGAGACCCGCCGTGCTCGCCGCGGCCGCGGCCGTGCTGCTCATGCGGGCCGCGGACAGCCTGCGGCTGGTGTACCTGCCGCTCTACGCGCTGGGCGCGGGCACGCCCCGGCCGATGATCTCCGCGCTGTTCGCGGTCACGGTCGCGGTCGAGGTCGCCGTGCTCGCCCCGGTGAGCGCGGTCGGCGACCGGATCGGCAGCCGGTGGACCCTGCTCGGCGTGTGCGGGATCGGCGTGCTGTCCTTCCTCACCCTGATCGCCGGCGGCGGCTATCCGGGGCTGGTGCTGTCCCAGGCGCTGTACGCGGTCTTCGCCGCCGGCTTCCCGAGCATCGGCATGGTGCTGCTCGGCGAGACGCTGCGCGCGGGGCTGGGTGGCGGCGCCGGCGCGTACACGGCGCTGGTGCAGGTCGGGGCCACGGCCGGCGTGCTCACCCCGCTGGTGGTGCCCGGCTACACGGTCGCGGTCTTCTGGATCGCGGTCCTGTTCTGCCTCGGCGCGGCGGTCCTGCTGGTGGCCCGGCCCCGGCGGGCCGGCCGGGGGACGCCGGTCGTGGCCGGGCGCTGACCACGCCGGGTGCGCCCCGCCCATGACGATGTGCCTCTCTGGATGCTCGTGGCGCGTGGGATCGGTCGCGCGGGAAGGCCGACCGGCGGTGGCGCAGGTCAGGCGTGCCAGCGCCACTCGGTCCGCCGTGGACGGCCGGGCAGCCCGACGCGGCCGGTGGCCCAGAGCAGGGTGGCCCACGGGTCGTCGCCGGCCGGTGTGTCCGCGAAGATCCGGCGCAGGGCGCGCGCGCACACGCCCGGATCGGGGGACCAGCGCAGGTCCAGTGTGGCGGCCACGTCGTACAGGTGGACCAGGACCTCGGTGATGCCCATCGCGGCGAATCCGGAGGCGTCGGCGATCCCGTACGGGTGAAACCCGCGCCGCTGCGGCGGACTGACCTGGACGACCGCCGCGAGCAGGCCGCCGGCGGCCTCCAGCACCTGCACCAGCGCCGCGTTGCCTTCGGCGTGGTCCACGTGGACGGTCAGCGCCGGCGCGTCGGGGCGGGAGCGCCGGTAGCCCCACGGCACGTACCGGTCGCTGGGTGGCTGCTCGGCGGCGAGCTGGCCGGCATAGGAGAACAGGTCGTCGGCGACGTGTTCCACGGTCTCCCAGCAGGACCAGCTCAGGTCGCCGGCTCGGAGGTGCCAGTCCCGGTCGCCGGCCGTCCGCAACGCCTGCGCCGCCCGGGAGACCACGTCGCGCACGTCGGTGGCGGTGGGGAGGTCCACAAGTGAATCGGTCATCCGGCGAACCTAGCGGAGTGTCCGGGAGGTTCTCGGCGAATTATTGTCATACCCCGCGCGCATCATCGGGACATGGGAGAACCAGCCATGCCGATCCGCCGCCGCATCGAGCTGTCCGTCGCCGAGGCCCGGCTCCGCTTCCAGCAACTCGTCCGTCTCACCGGCCTGACCGGCCAGATCACCGTCGTGGTCGACGGCGGTCGCCCGATCGCCGCCATCGTCCCGGCCCGTGACGTCCTCCAACCGGCGCCGCCGGTCGCTCCGGTGTCACCGCCCGTTCCGGTCGCGCCCGCCGTTCCGGCCGCGCCGCCCGGTCCGCCCGTTCCGGCCGCGCAGGCGGTCCCGGCCGCTGCGGAGGGCCGGCCCGGCCCGGAGAGCAGCGCCGGTTGGCTGCGGCGCATCGAGAAGGTCCGCGAGGACGTGCGCCGCCAGCACGCCGGCCGCATCCGCGAGCTGTCCCAGTCTTTGGACGAGGCGTGGCGACTGCTCGACGAGATCCGGCCGCCGGGCACCGACCGCCACGTGGACACCCTGCGTGCGGCGCATGGAGACCTGCGCCGCATCCAGTGATCAATTACCACCTGCCCTATCGGGACGGAGGTAAGATCGGCCAATGGCGCGCCAGCTCGACCTTTTCGTCCCCGGGGTGGTGTTCCTCGACGTCGTCTTCACCGGGCTGCGTGATCTGCCCGGGCCCGGCACCGAGGTGCGGGCGTCCGGCATGGGGTCGTGCCCCGGCGGGGTGGCCAACCTGGCCGTCGCGGCCAGCCGGCTCGGCCTGCGCACCGGGCTCGGCACCGCCCTGAGCACCGACGCGTACGGCGAGTTCTGTCACCAGGTGCTCAGCCGCCAGGAGGGGATCGACCTTGCCGCGTCCCGGCGCCTGGACGACTGGCACTCGCCGGTCACCGTCTCGCTGGCGTACGACCGCGACCGCAGCATGATCACCCACGGGCACCCGCTCCCCACCGATCCCGAGGGCCTGGTCAACGGTCTGCCGGCGGCCCGTGCCGCGGCGGTCAGCCTGGGCGGCTCCGGCACCGGCTGGGTGCCCCGGGCCGCGCGCAACGGCACCCTGATCTTCGCGGACGTCGGGTGGGACGAGACCGATCAGTGGTCGGTGGAGGCCCTCGACGTGCTGCCGGACTGCCACGCCTTCCTGCCCAACGCGGTCGAGGCGATGCGCTACACCCGCACCGGCTCGCCCGCCGCCGCCCTGGACAAACTGGCCGGGCTGGTGCCGATCGTGGTGGTCACCGACGGCGGCGACGGCGCCCTCGCGATCGACTCGGCCACCGGCGAGGTGGCGACCGTCCCGAGCGTGCCGGTGGAGGCGCTCGACCCGACCGGCGCCGGTGACGTCTTCACCGCCGGGTTCGTGGCCGGCACGCTGGGCGGGTGGCCGCTCGCCGACCGGGTGGCCTTCGCGAACCTGGTGGCGGCCCTGTCCGTGCAGCACTTCGGCGGCTCGCTGTCCGCGCCCGGCTGGGGCGACATCGCCGACTGGTGGCGGCTGGCCCAGCACGCGGCCGGGCGGCGCCACCCGGAGTCCAGCGAGGCGCAGCTGGCCCGTCGCTACGCCTTCCTGCCCGAGGTCATCCCGCCCGGCCGGCGCAACGCGGTGCATCGCGCCACCGCCACCATCGCCCGCCTCTCCGACGCGTATGCCGAGCGCTGAGCCCGCCCATGGCGACGGCTGAGCGGGTGGCGGCCGCGTCCGGGCGCCGCCGGCGCGACACGTCCGCCGGCTTCGCGTTCCTCGCCCCGAGCCTGCTCGGCGTCGCCGGGTTCCTGCTGCTGCCGGTCGCGGTCGTGCTGGGCCTGAGCCTGTTCCGGTGGGACCTGGTCAGCCCGGCCCGCTGGACCGGCCTGGACAACTACCGGGCGATCCTCACCGATCCCGCGTTCGGCCGCTCGCTGGCGGTCACCGCGGTCTTCGTGCTGCTGGTCATCCCGCTGCAGACCGCGCTCGGTCTGGCCGCCGCCGTGCTGCTGGACCAGCGGCTGCCCGGCTCCGGCGTGTTCCGGGCGATCCTGGTGCTGCCCTGGATCAGCGCCCCGCTGGCGCTGGGCGTGGTCTGGCGCTGGCTGTTCGACCCGTCCGACGGCGCGCTCAACCAGCTGATCGGCCACCGGGTCGAGTGGCTGACCGACCCGGCCCTGGCGCTGCCGTCGGTCGCCGCGGTCACCGTGTGGACCAATGTGGGCTATGTGGCGCTGTTCTTCCTGGCCGGGCTGGCCGGCATCCCGCCGCAGTACGCCGAGGCCGCCCGGATCGACGGGGCCGGGCCGTGGCAGGGCTTGCGCCGGATCACCCTGCCGCTGCTGCGCCCCACCACGTTCTTCGTGCTGGCCACCGGGGTGATCAGCAGCTTCCAGGTGTTCGACACGGTCTACGCGATGACCCAGGGCGGACCGGCCGGGCGGACCGCGGTGGTGGCGTACGCGATCTACCGCGAGGCGTTCGTCGACTTCCGGATGGGACGGGCGGCGGCCATGTCGGTCGTGCTGTTCCTGCTGCTGATCACGGTGACGCTCGCCCAGCAGTCCTACTTCCGCCGCCGTACGACCTACGAGATGGGGTGAGGCGATGCGCCGGGCCGTGCTGACCTACCTGGCGCTCGGGATCGGGGCGCTGCTGATCCTCGCGCCCTACCTGATGAGCATCCAGACCTCGGTGAAGACGCCGCAGCAGTTCGCGCGACAGCCGCCGCTGGCCCCGCCCAGCCCGGTGACCGGGGCGAACTACGCCGAGCTGGTGGTCGGCGGGCACACCCTGGTGCCGCCGCTGGTGATCACCGTCCAGGTGGTGCTGGTGGTCGTGCTCGGGCAGCTCATCTGTTCGGTGCTGGCGGCGTACGCGTTCGCCCGGCTGGACTTCCCGGGCCGGGACGCGATCTTCTGGGTCTACCTGGCCACCCTGATGGTGCCGGTGGTCGCCGTCCTGGTGCCCCGGTTCGTGCTGCTCAGCGAGGCCGGCCTGGTCAACACGTTCTGGGGCATCGTGCTGCCGTCGATGTTCGGCTCGCCGTACGCGATCTTCCTGCTCCGGCAGTTCTTCCGGGCCGTCCCGCAGGAGCTGCTGGACGCCGCGCGCATCGACGGCGCCGGGCACCTGCGCGTGCTGCGGCACGTGATGCTGCCGCTGAGCCGCCCGATCCTGGCCACCCTGCTGATCATCACGACGGTCTCGCACTGGAACGACTTCCTCTGGCCGCTCGTGGTCACCAGCGGCGCCCGCTGGCAGGTGCTCACCGTCGCGGTCGCCGGCCTGCAGAGCCAGTACCACGGCAACTGGACCCTGGTGATGGCCGCCACCACGCTCGCCACCATGCCGCTGCTCGTGCTTTTCGTGATCTTCCAGAAGCACATCGTCCGTTCGATCACCATCACCGGGATGAGGTGAGCACATGCGACGACTCGCCCTGCTGCTCGTGACGGCTCTGCTGGCCGGCTGCTCGGTCGCCGGCGGCGACGAGGCCGACGGGAGGACCACGGTCACCTTCCGGCTCTGGGACGAGCAGGTGGCCAAGGCGTACGAGCAGTCGTTCGCCGCGTTCGAGAAGGCGCACCCGGACATCCGGGTGGCCGTTCAGCTGGTGCCGTGGGCCGACTACTGGACCAAGCTGCCGGCCGACATCGCCGCCGGCACGGCCGCCGACATCTACTGGACCAACACCTCGAACTTCGGCCTCTACGCCGACAACGGCCAGCTGCTGCCGGTCGAGCCGGACCCGGGCTGGACGCCGTCGGTGGTCCAGCTCTACACCCGCCACGGGAAGCTGTGGGGGGTGCCGCAGCTCTGGGACTCGATCGCTCTCTACTACAACAACGACCTCGTCAGCGCGGCCGGTGTCGATCCGGCGACGCTGACCTGGGATCCCACCGGCAGGAACGACACGTTCCGCGCGGCGGCCCGCCGGCTCACCGTGGACAGCGCGGGCCGGCACGCCGGCGAGGCCGGCTTCGACCCCGACAAGATCCGGACGTACGGCTTCAACGCCGCCTTCGACCAGCAGGCGATCCTGTGGGACTTCGTCGGGTCGAACGGCGGCACGTGGCAGAACGGGGACACCTTCGACTTCGCCGACCAGCCGAAGACCGTCCAGGCCGTGCAGTACCTCGTCGATCTGATCAACTCCGATCACGTCGCGCCGTCCGCCGCGGACACCAACACCAACGGCGACAAGGCGCTGCAACTGTTCACCCAGGGCAAGCTGGCGCTGTTCCAGTCCGGGCCGTACCACCTCAAGAGCGTGCAGGAGGGCGCCGGCTTCCGGTGGGGGCTGGCGCCGATGCTCAGGGGCCCGGCCGGGCGGGTCGGCGTGGTGCACGGGGTGGCCGCGGTCGCCTCGGCGAAGACCCCGCACCGGGACGCCACCGTGGCGGTGCTCGACTGGATCGGCTCGGCCGACGGCATCCGGCCGATCGCCGAGGGCGGGTACGCGTTCCCCGGGGTGACCGCGGCGCAGCCGGCGTTCGTCGAGTACTGGCGCAAGCGGGGCGTGGACCTGCAGCCGTTCCTGGACTCGTCGACCGGCACGACCTTCCCGGCGCCGGTCGGGCCACGCGTCGGCGCGGGCGGCACGGCGTACACGCCGATCCTGCAGCAGGTGTTCCTCGGCCGGCTCGGCGTCGCGCCGGGGCTGCGCCAGGCGCAGGACGCGGGGAACGCGGCGATGAAGGGCTGAACCCCGGGCGGACGACGGGAACGGACAGGGGACAGGCTGACCCGGGGCGCGGAAAGGGTGGCGCGGCCGGCGGAAAGCGGGCGAGGCTGACCCGGCGTCGGGACGGCGCCGGTGGAGAGGGGTTGCGGTGCGGCTGACGATTCTGGGTGGGGGCGGCTTCCGGGTGCCGCTGGTGTACCGGGCGCTGCTCGCCGACCACCGGCACACCGGGATCACCGAGGTCGTCCTGCAGGACGTGGACCGCGCACGCCTGGACGGGATCGGGCGGGTGCTGGCCGCGCTGGCCCGGGACGCGCCGGCCGCGCCGGCCGTGGTCACCACCACCGACCTGGACGAGGCGCTGACCGGCGCGACGTTCGTGTTCTCCGCGATCCGGGTGGGTGGGCTGCGCGGCCGGGTGGTCGACGAGCACGTCGCCCTGGCCGCGGGCGTGCTCGGGCAGGAGACGGTCGGGGCGGGCGGGATCGCGTACGGGCTGCGGTCCGTACCGGAAGCGATGCGCATCGCCGAGCGGACCGCCCGCCTGGCGCCGGAGGCCTGGCTGATCAATTTCACCAACCCGGCCGGGCTGGTCACCGAGGCGATGTCCCGGACCCTCGGGGACCGGGTGATCGGCATCTGCGACTCGCCGACCGGCATGGTGGACCGGGTGCTGCGGGTGCTCGGCGTGCGACCGGAGGACGCGCGGGTCGACTACGCCGGTCTCAACCACCTCGGCTGGCTCTACGGCGTGCACGCCGGTGGCCGGGACCTGCTGCCCGGGCTGCTCGCCGACGACCAGCGGCTGAGGACCATCGAGGAGGGGCGCCTGTTCGGCAACCTCCGCGAGCTCGGGGCGATCCCGAACGAGTACCTGCACTACTACTACGACCCGGCCGGCACCCTGGAGGCGGTCCGCGGCGCCGCGCAGACCCGCGGCGCGTTCCTGCGGGCGCAGCAGGAACGCGGCTATCACGAGATCGCCACCCGCGACCCCCTGCAGGCGTGGCTGGACGCGTGGCGGGAGCGGGAGGCGACCTACATGGCCGAGAACCGCGAGCTCACCGGCGCCGGCGAGCGCGAGCACGACGAGAGCCGCCCGGCCGGGTACGAAGGGGTCGCCCTGGCCGTGATGCGCGCCCTGGCCCGGGACGAGCCGGCCACCCTGATCCTCGACGTGCGCAACCGCGGCACCCTGGACGTCCTGGACGACGACGCGGTGGTCGAGGTGCCGTGCCGGGTCGACGCCCGGGGCGCGGTCCCGCTGCCGGTCGCGCCGATGCCCGGGCACGCCGTCGAGCTGGTCCGGGCGGTGAAGGCCACCGACCGGCTGGTCCTGGAAGCCGCCACCACCGGCTCGCGGGACGCCGCGGTCCGGGCGATGGCCACCCACCCGCTGGTCGCCGACCGGGCGGTGGCGGAGCGGCTGGTCGACGCCTACCGCGCGCAGCTGCCCGAGCTGTCCTACCTGGTCTGACCGAGGCGGGTGACGACGGCGTACACCTGGCTGGCGGCCAGGACGCTGAGCGCCGCGCGGGCGATGCCGCCGGGCAGACCCGCGTGCGCGAGCGGGGCGGCGGCGAGCCAGCCCGCGGCGACGGTGACGACCGCGCCCGCGGCCGCGATCCGGCACCGGCGGTCGGCGGCGTCGTACAGCGCGACGACCGCCCAGAGCACGGCGGTGGCCTGGGCGAAGGCGCCGACCGGGTGTCCGAGCAGATGGATCGCCGAGCAGGCGGCCAGGGCCAGTCCGGCGCCGGTGGCGGCCCGGCGCAGCGAGACCCGGCCGGAGACCGCGACCGGCGTGGCGGCGACATCGGAGACCATCCCGGTGATCCTGACGGTCGGTGATGTCGCCGGTGTGTCCACCAGTTGAACACCGTCTCGGATGTCGGTGGGCGGGCCGGCGGCCCTGGCCCGCAGGCGCGTCCCGTGGGCCGCGCCTGCGGGACGCGCGTCAGGCCGGGATCGGCTCGGCGGCCGGGTGCCGCGGCGGCCGGGAGTGGTCCGGCTCCGGGGTCGCCTTACGGTTCGGCAGCGACAGCCGGATCACCTTGGCCCAGGCCGAGGCGACCTGCATCGGCAGCGGGCCGGTGACGTACGGCAGGTCGTACTTCTCGAACAGCGCCCGCACCTTGACCGCGACCTCGGCGTAACGGCTGCTCGGCAGGTCGGGGAAGAGGTGGTGCTCGATCTGGTGGGACAGGTTGCCGGTCATGATGTGCATCAGCCGGCTGCCGGAGATGTTGGCCGAGCCGAGCATCTGGCGCAGGTACCACTCGCCGCGGGTCTCGCCCTTGATCGAGGTGCGCTCGAAGGTGGACACGCCCTTCGGGAAGTGCCCGCACATGATGACCGAGTGGCTCCACAGGTTGCGCACGATGTTGGCGGTGAAGTTCGCCGCGATGGTGTGCAGGAACGACGGGCCGGACAGCGCCGGGTGGATGATGTAGTCCTTCAGCACCTGGCGACGGATCTTGCGGCCGACGGCGCGCACGTTCGCCCGGAACTCCGGGTTGTTGCGGCGCTTCTTGGTCTTGAGGTTGCGGCCGAGCTCCAGGTCGTAGGCGGCGATGCCGTACTCGAAGAACAGCGCGTTGATGAAGTTCCACAGTGGCTGGGCCAGGTAGAACGGGTGCCACCGCTGGTTCTCGTCGACCCGCATGATGCCGTAGCCCAGGTCGTTGTCCTTGCCGACCACGTTGGTGTACTTGTGGTGCAGCTCGTTGTGCGAGTGCTTCCACTGGTTGGCCGGGGTGACGTGGTCCCATTCCCAGGTCGTGGAGTGGATCTTCGGGTCGCGCATGAAGTCGTACTGGCCATGCAGGATGTTGTGGCCGATCTCCATGTTCTCCAGGATCTTCGCCACCGACAGACCGGCGGTGCCGATCAGCCAGGCCGGCGGGAACAGCGAGAACAGCAGCACGGCCCGGCTGCCCATCTCCAGGCTGCGCTGGACCTTGATGACCCGGCGGATGTAGGCGGCGTCGCGCTCCCCCCGAGCGGCGATCACCTCGTCCCGGATCGCGTCCAGCTCACGGCCGATCGCCTCGATGTCCTCGGCGGTCAGGTGGCCGATCGGGTTGACTTCCTGGCGTTGCAGCGTCGTCACGAGTTCCTCTGTTCTTCCAAAGGGGGCGGGTCAGGCGTCCAGGCGGCACGGCCCGGCGGCGGCCGAGACGCACGTCTGGACAAGAACGTTGTCGCCTTCCACGGCGGTGGTGAGCTGGCCGTCGCGCATGTCCCGGACGATGCCCTCGCGCATCGGCAGCACGCACTTGAAGCAGATGCCCATCCGGCAACCGGACGGCATGAGCTGCCCGGCCGCCTCCCCGGCGTCCAGGATGGAGACGCCGCCGGGCGCCTCGACGGTGGCGCCGGATCGCTCGAAGGTCACCGTGCCGCCGTCGCCGGCGATCAGCACGGTGGGCCGGAACCGTTCGACGTGCAGGCGTTCCCCGGCGTCCGCCTCGGCCCAGTGGTCGGCCAGCCCGTCCAGCAGGTCGCCGGGCCCGCAGGCCCAGGTCTCCCGCTCGAACAGGTCGGGGACCAGCTCGTCCAGGTCGGCCGGTTTGAGCCGGCCGTCGGCGCGGGTGTGCCGCTCGATCAGCCGGATGCGGCCCTGCGCGGCCAGCGCCCGCAGGTCGGCGCCGAAGACCACGTCCTCGCTGGTGCGGGCGGAGTGCACGACGACCACGTCGGACAGCTCGTGCACGCTGCTGCGCAGGATGCCCATCACCGGGGTGATGCCGCTGCCCGCGGTGACGAACAGGCTCTTCGCCGGCCGCTCACGCGGCAGGACGAAATCGCCGGCGGGCAGGTCGAGGTTCACGATCATGCCGCGGCGGGCGTGTTTCATCAGGTACGAGCTGACCACCCCGCCGGGCACGGCGTTGACGGTCACGCTGATGTGCCCGGACGGATGCCCGGCGGCGCTGCTGATCGAGTACGCGCGCCACAACCGGATGCCGTCGACGTCCACACCGAGCCGGACGTACTGGCCGGGCTGGTGCGGTTGCCAGCCCCGGCCGGGCCGCAGGCGCAGGGTGACCGCGTTCGCGGTCTCCGGCCGGACCGCCTCGATCCGGGCGCGCAGGACGTCGGGGTTGCGCAGCGGGGCGATCACGTCGAGGTAGTCGGTCGGCACCACCGGAGTAGTGATCAACTCGACGATCCGCCACGCGCCGTTGCGCAATGTCCGTGTAACAGCCACCTGACCAAGCCTGGCGTGCCGGACGGGCGAAAGCATGACCGGGAGAAGTGAATCGGAAGGGCCATAATTGTTCGACGGGAGTGATAACCAGTCCGAGAAGAGGGGTAAGTGTGCTCGAACCGCTGCGTGACGTACGGTCCTACCGTTTACCCGCCGAGGTCGTCGATCCGCTGCGCCGGGGGCTGCCCGAGGTCGCCGTGCAGACCATCGCCGCGATCACGATGGAGGTGCCGGCGTACGCGGAGCCGTTCGCCGGGGAGCTCGGGCACAAGATCGAGCGGGCGGTGCAGGCGGCGCTCGGGACGTTCCTCAATCTGGTGTCCCGGCCCGGCACCGACCCGGGCACTCCGCTGGCGGCCGCGCTGGAGGCGGCGTACGCGCTGGGGCGCGGTGAGGCACGCTCCGGCCGCAGCCTGGACGCGCTGCTCGCGGCGTACCGGGTGGGCGCCCGGGTGGCCTGGCGGGAGCTGGCCGCGATCAGCGTGGGCACCGGGCAGCCGGCCGGGACCATCGCGGACTTCGCCGAGCTGGTGTTCGCCTACATCGACGAGCTGTCCGCGGCGAGCGTCGCCGGGCACGCCGACGAGCTGGCCACCTCCGGGCGCATCCGGCTGCGCCACCTGCAGCAGCTCGCCCAGGCCCTGGTCGCCGGGGAGCCGGCGCACGTGCTGCAGGCGGCCGCCGAGCGCGCCGACTGGACCCCGCCGCAGACGCTCACCGCGGTCCTGCTCCCGGAGCGGGCGGCGCGCGGGCTGATCGATCTGCTCGACCCGCGTACGCTGCCGCTCGCCGGGGCGCTGCCCGACCTGCCGGGCATGGCGGTGCTGCTGGTGCCGGACCCGCAGGGCGCCTCCCGGGCGCACCTGACCCGGCTGCTGACCGGGCACAACGCGGTGATCGGCCCGGCCCGGCCGTGGCTGCTGGCGCAGGGCTCGGTGGATCGGGCGATCCGGGTGCACCGGCTGCACACCCCGGCCGGCGGCGCGGTCGTGGACACCGAGGACCACCTGACCGAGCTGGTCGTCTCGGCCGATCCGGAGGCGCTGGCCGACCTGCGCGAGCGGGCGCTCGCCCCGCTGGCCGGCGAGCGCGGGACGGCGGCGGCCAAGCTGGTCGAGACGCTGCGCAGCTGGCTGGTGCACCAGGGGCGGCGCGAGGACGTGGCGGCGGAGCTGTTCGTGCACCCGCAGACGGTCCGCTACCGGATGGCCCGGCTGCGCGAGCTGTACGGCGAGAAGCTCAAGGACCCGGGCTGGGTGCTCGCCCTGACCATCGCGCTCGCCGTCCCGGTCACCGGGGACTGAGCAGGCTCTGGTGGTCGGCCGTCGCGGTGGCCCAGTCGGGCGGGCGCCGCCGCGTGAGACCAAAGTTAGTCCCGACCGACTTTCGCCGACTGGTTCGCGGATCGCCGCGCGCCTTAGCGTCGGGGCATGACCAGGGACACCGCCGAACTCGGGTTCTCGCCGCCGGACCGCATACTGATCACCTTCGGCCCGGCGGCGCTGGGCCTGCTGCTGACCGTGAGTGTGCCGGTGGCCGCCCGGTGGGTGCTGCGGCTGCCCGCCCCGCTGCCGTTCCGGCCGGTCCTCGTGGCGCTCGGCCGGGTCGACGCGTGGGGGGAGCTCGCCGTGCTCGGGGCGCTCCTGGTCGCGGCCGGGATGTTCGCGGCCGCGGCGCTGCACGAGCACCTGGCGCACATCACGGTCACCCGCGAGCAGGTGCGCCTCGGCGGGCGGGTGCTGCCGCGGGCCGATATCGCGGCCGTGCACCCCGACGGCGAGAGCCTTGTCGTACTCGACCGGCAGTCGCGCCAGGCGGCCCGGTGCGTGCCGCGGGCCCGGTGGGGCGTGCTGGCCCGGACCTTCCGCGAGTTCGGGTATCCGTGGAGCGACACCGACCCGTACGCGGACCTCTACCGCCCGTGGACCGGCGTCGACGAGCTGCCGCCCGAGATCGCCGCGGTGTTCGCCGCCCGCGCCGTCGCGCTGCGCAAGAGAGCCACCGAGGAGGCCGGCGAGCTGCGCGCCACCCTGGAGAAGCTGGGTTACTCGGTCCGCGACGAGGGCGACAGGCAACACTGGCGCCGGCTGGTGCAGCAGTGATCCGGACCGAGCGGGCCGCCGCGCGGGTCTTCGACGTGGTCGCGATCCTGGCGGCGGCATTCTGCGCGCTGGTCATCGCGGCGGACGCCGAGGCGGGCGGCCGGATCGCCGGAGACGCGACGTTCTTCAGCCTGCTGCTCGCCTTCGCGGCCTCGACCATGCTGTGGTGGCGGCGCCGGCATCCGGTCGCCGTGGCCGCCGTGCTCGCGCCCATCACCGCGGTGACCGACTTCGCCGGCGTGGCCGCGCTGATCGCCCTCTACACGGTGATCACCCGGCGGCGCGGCCCGGTGATCGGGGTGCTGCTCGCGCTGAATCTGCTGGCCGGGGTGGCCTACAGCCTGCTGCGCCCGGATCCGCAGCTGCCGCCGGCCGCCGAGTTCGTGTTCACCCTCGCGTTCCTCACCGCGACCGTGGCCGTCGCGGTCGCCATGCGCGCCCGCCGGGACCTGATCGAGGTCCTGCGGGAACGGGCCACGCGAGCCGAGGAGGAGGCCCGGGTCCGCGCCGAGCGGCTGCGCGCGCTGGAACGCGAGCGGATCGCCCGGGAGATGCACGACGCGCTCGCGCACCGGATCTCCATGGTCAGCCTGCACGCCGGCGCGCTGCAGATTCGGCCCGACCTGACCCCGCAGGAGGTGGCCGAGGCGGCGACGACCATCCGCGACAGCGCGCACCAGGCCCTGGAGGACCTGCGGGAGATTCTCGGCGTGCTGCGTGCCGGGCCGCGCGAGCCGGGCGACGGGCTGCGCCCGCAGCCCGGTCCGGAGCAGCTGGACGACCTGGTCACCGACGCGCGGGCGGCCGGTGTGCCGGTGGACTTCGACAACCGGCTGGCCGGGGCCCCGCCCGGCGCCGCCCTCGGCCGCACCGTCTACCGCCTGGTCCAGGAGGGCTTGACCAACGCGGGCAAACACGCTCCGGGTACGACCGTGCGCGTCGAGCTGTCCCGCGCCGGGGACGGCGAGCTGCACGTGCTGATCGCCAATCCGGTCCCGGCCCGTCCGGCCCCGGCCCCACCGGGCGCCGGCGCCGGCCTCCTCGGTCTCACCGAGCGGGTCGACCTGCTCGGCGGCCGCTTACGGCACGGCGTGCACCGTGCCCCGGACGGCGCCCTCACCTTCCGGCTGGAGGCGTGGCTACCGTGGCCGGTGTGATCCGGGTACTGATCGTTGACGACGACCCACTGGTCCGGGTGGGCCTGTCGCTGGTGCTGGGCGCGGGAGCGGACCTGCGGCTGGTCGGCGAGGCGGGGGACGGCGCGGAAGCCGTCGAGCTGGTCCGCCGGCTGCGCCCGGACGTGGTGCTGATGGACATCCGGATGCCGCGGATGGACGGGCTCGCCGCGACCGGCGAGATCCGGCGGGCCGGACCGGACCCGGCGGTGATCGTGCTGACCACTTTCGACACCGACGAGCACCTGCTCGGGGCCCTGCGGCTGGGCGCGAACGGCTTCCTGCTCAAGGACATCGCGCCGGAGGCGATTCTGGACGCGGTGCGCCGGGCGGCGGCCGGTGAGTCGATCCTGGCGCCGTCGGTGCTGCCCCGGCTGATCGGCCACGCGGTCGGCCGGGACCGGGCGCCGGCCGCCGCGGACGAGCGGGCCGAGCGGGCGCGCGCCCGGCTGCGGCGGCTCAGCGAGCGGGAACGCGAGGTCGCCGAGGCGGTGGCCACCGGCAGCTCGAACGCCGAGATCTCCGCCGGGCTGCACATCAGCGTGCCGACCGTGAAGGCGTACGTGTCGCGGCTGCTGGAGAAACTGGACTGCGCCAACCGGGTGCAGGTCGCCATCCTGGTGCACGAGGCGCGCCGGTGAGACGATCGGCGCATGACTGACGACCCGCGACCGGCCGACGCCGACGCCCGGCGGGACCGGAGCGAGCGGTTCGGCGTGTTGCCGCCCCGCATCCACCCGGACGACATGGTCGAGCTCGCCGAGACCCGGCGTACGCCGGAGATCCCCGACTCGGCGCCGAACGAGACCGAGCGCGCCCTGCGCAACTCCGCCGGCTGAGCCGGCGGCACCCCACCCGGCCCGGGCGGGCCGGGTGGGGTGCTCGGCAGCCCCGGTGTTACCGGAAAGTGACGTACCAAGTGAGGGACGTTACATCGAGTGGCTTCGCGGCAGTGTGGAGGCTAGCGTAGGCCACGCGGCAAAACCCATCAGCTGAGTAGGTTTTGCGATCCGGATCACACAGGCTGACCAGGGTGTTTACGTGATTGAGATTAGCGGTCTTCGTAAGACGTACCGCTCCCGACAACGGTCCGTGGCCGCGGTCGACGGAGTCGACCTGAGCGTCGGCGAGGGCGAGGTCTACGGCGTCCTCGGGCGCAGCGGCGCGGGCAAGAGCACGCTGCTGCGCTGCGTCAACATGCTGGAACGACCCGACGCCGGCACGGTCACCGTGGGCGGGGTCGAGCTGACCCGGCTGCGTCGCCGCGAGCTGCGCCTGGCCCGGCACCGGATCGGGATGATCCATCAGCACTTCGCGCTGCTGTCCTCGCGCACCGTGGCCGGGAACGTGGCGTTCGCCCTGGAGGTGACCGGGGTGCCGCGCGCCGAGCGCCGGGCCCGGGTCGCCGAGCTGCTCGAACTCGTCGGGCTCGCCGACCGGGCGGACGCGTACCCGGCGCAGCTCTCCGGCGGCCAGAAGCAGCGGGTCGGCATCGCCCGGGCGCTCGCCGCCCGCCCCCAGGTGCTGCTCTCCGACGAGGCCACCTCGGCGCTCGACCCGGAGACCACCGACTCGATCCTGCGCCTGCTGCTCGACCTCAACCGGCGTCTCGGCCTGACCATCCTGCTGATCACCCACGAGATGGCCGTGGTGAAGCGGATCTGCACGTCCGCCGCGATCATGCGCGACGGCCGGTTCGTCGAGTCCGGCGCGGTCGGCGACCTGCTCCAGCGGCCCGGGTCGGAGCTGGCCCGCGACCTGTTCCCGCTGGAGGGCCCGACCGAGCTGCCCGGCGCGACGGTCGTCGACGTCACGGTCAGCGGCGCCGACGCGGACGCCCCGCTCATCGCCGAACTGGCCCGCCGCTTCGACACCGACGTGCGCATCCTCGGCGGCGCGGTGGAGACGCTGGCCGCCACCCGGGCCGGACGCTGGCGGCTCGCGCTGCCCGGCGGGCCGGACGAGAACAGCGCGGCCCTGGAGTTCCTGCGCAGCCGCGGCGCGGGTGTGGGGGTGGCGTCGTGACCTGGTCCGAAGTGTTCGAGCTGCTCGGCCCGGCGTCGGAGGAGACCGCCTGGATGGTCGGCGTCGCCTCGCTGTTCACCGCGATCGGCGGCCTGCTGATCGGCGTGCTGTTCGTGCTGACCGAGCGCGGCGGCCTGCTGCCGGCGCCGCCGCTGAACGCGCTGCTCGGGATGATCGTCAACCTCGGCCGCTCGATCCCGTTCCTGATCCTGATGGTGTCGATCACCCCGTTCACCCGGCTGGTGGTCGGCACCAGCATCGGCACGGACGCGGCGATCGTTCCGCTGATCGTCGGCGCCATCCCGTTCTTCGCCCGGATCGTGGAGACCGCGCTGCACGAGGTGCCCGCGGACGTGGTCGCCGCGGCCACCGCGATGGGCGCCGGCCGCGGCACCATCGTCGGCAAGGTGCTGCTCCGCGAGGGCCTGCCCGGCCTGATCTCCGGCTTCACCATCACGATCATCGCCATCACCGGGTACTCCGCGATGGCCGGCTCGGTCGGCGGCGGCGGCCTCGGCGCCCTCGCGATCGACTACGGCTACAACCGGTTCGAGGGCAAGGTCATGATCGCGACGGTCGTGGTACTGGTGGTCTTCGTCCAGCTCATCCAGATGGTGGGCGATCTCCTCGCCCGCCGGCTCTCCCACCGATAAACCAGAAAGGCTCCTTTCGATCATGCGCCGCCGTTCCCTCGCCGCCGCCCTGGCCGCCGCCTCCCTCGTACTGGGGCTGGCCGCGTGCGGCTCCTCCGACGACTCCGGTGACGCGAAGTCGGACACCCTCAAGGTGGGCGTCAGCCCGGTCCCGCACGCCGAGATCCTTCAGTACGTGAAGGACAACCTGGCCGCCAAGGAGGGCCTGAAGCTGGACATCGTCAGCTTCAACGACTACGTCCAGCCGAACGTCGCCCTCAAGGAGAAGCAGCTCGACGCCAACTACTTCCAGCACATTCCGTACCTGGAGGAGGAGGTCGCGTCGAAGGGCTACAAGTTCACCGCGCTCAAGCCGGTGCACATCGAGCCGCTCGGCGTGTACTCCAAGAAGGTCAAGAGCCTGGCCGAGGTGCCGTCCGGCGGCGTCGTGGCCATCCCGAACGACCCGTCCAACTCGGGCCGGGCGCTCAACCTGCTCGCCAAGAACGGCCTGATCACCCTCAAGGAGGGCGTCGGCGTCAAGGCGACCCAGAAGGACATCGCCAGCAACCCGAAGAACCTGGAGTTCAAGTCGCTGGAGGCGGCCCAGCTGCCGCGCAGCCTCGAGGACACCGCGCTCTCGGTGATCAACGGCAACTACGCGATCGAGACCGGCCTGAAGCCGGCCACCGACGCGCTGGCGCTGGAGACCGCGGACGACAACCCGTACGCGAACCTGGTCGTCGTCCGCACCGGTGACGAGAACGACCCGCGGGTCGTCAAGCTGGAGAAGCTGCTGCACTCCGCCGAGGTCAAGAAGTTCATCACCGACAAGTACCAGGGCTCGGTCCTGCCGGCCTTCTGATACGCGCCGCGGCCGCGCCGGTCACGATGACCGGCGCGGCCGCATGGCATCGATGTGACATTCGCGCCGGCCGGTCTGACCCGGGAAGGCGCCCGCTGCGCGTGGGGCCGGGTTTCCCGGGCTTCGCGTTTGCCGGGCTCTGCTTCGGTCTGTGTCGGGTGGGGTCGCGCCTGTCGGGCTGTGCTTCGGTCTGTGTCGGGTGGGGTCGCGTTTGCCGGGCTCTGCTTCGTTCTCCGTCGCGTGGGGTCGCGCCTGCCGGGCTTCACATCCGGCGAGAAGGGGCGCGCCCTCCGCCGCGGGTGCGGCGACGGAGGGCGCGCGGGGGGCCGGCTCAGGCCGCGAGGACCGAGTCGACGCTCTCGGTGGGGAGGCCGAGCGCGGAGCCGACGAGGTCGTTGGTGAGGAGACCGGCGTGCGTGTTGAGGCCCAGGGCCAGCGCCCGGTCGGCCCGCAGCGCCTCCTTCCAGCCCGAGTCGGCCAGCCGCAGGACGTACGGCAGGGTGGCGTTGGTCAGGGCGTACGTCGAGGTGTTCGGCACCGCCCCGGGCATGTTCGCCACGCAGTAGAAGACCGACTCGTGCACCCGGTAGACCGGGTCCTCGTGGGTGGTCGGGCGCGAGTCCTCGAAGCAGCCGCCCTGGTCGATCGCGATGTCCACCAGCACCGATCCCGGCTTCATCCGCTTCACCAGGTCGTTGCCGACCAGGGTGGGCGCCTTCGCGCCGGGCACCAGCACCGCGCCGATCACCATGTCCGCCTCGATCACCGACTGCTCGATGGCGTACTGGCTGGAGACCAGCGTCCGGACCCGGCCGCCGAACTGGGCGTCGAGCTGCCGCAGCCGCGGGATGCTCAGGTCGAGCACGGTCACGTCGGCGCCCAGGCCCAGCGCGATGGTCGCGGCGTTCGCGCCGGAGACACCGCCGCCGATCACGGTGATCTTCGCGGGCGCCACCCCGGGCACCCCGCCCGGCAGGACACCGCGCCCGCCGCTGTTGCGCATCAGGCTGAACGCGCCGACCTGCGGGGCGAGCCGTCCGGCCACCTCGGACATCGGTGCCAGCAGCGGCAGGGAGCCGTCCGGCAGCTGGACCGTCTCGTACGCGATGGCGGTGGTCCCGCTGTTCAGCAGAGCCTCGGTGCCCGCCCGGTCGGCGGCCAGGTGCAGGTAGGTGAAGAGGATCTGGCCGGCGCGCAGCCGGTGGTACTCCTCGGCGATCGGCTCCTTGACCTTGAGGATCATGTCCGCCGCGTCCCAGACCGAGTCGGCGTCCGGCAGGATCCGGGCGCCGGCCGCCAGGTAGTCCTCATCGGTGATCGCCGAGCCCGCCCCGGCGCCGGCCTGCACGATCACCTCGTGCCCGTGGCGCCTGGCCTCCACCACGCCCGCGGGCGTGATCGCCACCCGGTACTCGTGGTTCTTGACCTCTTTCGGCACGCCGATGTGCATGGGGATGTTCCTTTCGCCCGGCGCCTCGGATGACGCGGATGCGGTTAGAGTGAAACGATGTGCAGTGAACCGGCAAGTCGGGCGAAGAAGATTCTGTTCGTAACATGGGGCCCGCACATCGTTCGAAGCAGCGGCGTGTGATGAGCGACTTGCCGAAGGATGTTCGAGGTCTCGATCACATCGATCTCGAACTGCTGAGCCTGCTGCGCGCCGACGGCCGCCTGCCGAACAACGCGCTCGCCGAGCGGGTCGGCATCGCCCCGTCCACGTGCCTCACCCGGATCCGCCGGCTGCGCGAGATCGGCGCGATCCGCGGCTTCCACGCCGACGTCGACCCGGCCTGGATGGGCCGCCCCATCCAGGCGATGATCGCGGTCCGGATCCGTTCCGACGCGCGCGACGCGATCGGCAAGTTCGCCGAATCCCTGGCCGGCATCCCAGCGGTGCGCGACGTGTATTTCATCTCCGGCGACTACGACTTCCTCCTGCATGTCGCGGCCGCCGACGTCGACGACCTGCGCTCGGTGATCACCGAACGGCTCAGCGGGACACGGCTGGTCGCGGGCACCGAGACATACCTGATCTTCGAGCACCGCCGGGGCAGCTGATCCCGGCCCCACATCACCAGACGTCCGAGCCGGCGCGGGCCGCCCGACGGGACCGGGCGGGCTGCCGCGGGCCGGTGGCGCGGGTCGTCGTTGCCGTGGGGGTTCCGGTGGGTCGTCGTTGCTGCCGAGGCCCGCGGGCGGTCGTTGCCACCGAGGTCCCTGACGGGTCGCGCCGGCCGCGGGCGCGGCCCGGGCACGGGCCTCCGAGCCTCCGGCGCCACGTCCGTGCGCGGCCTCCGCCCGAGAAACGCGGCGACCCCGCCTGCACGTCGTAGGCGTGCACGTCGTCGATGGTCGGGCTCTCTGCTGCCGACGGCAGGCGTGCTGGTTGTCGATGGTCGGCGTTCTTGTTCCCTTGACCACCGCACCGGCAGCCCGGTGAACCCGGTGGTACCCGACAACGCTGAGTTGTCACCTCGACCACCACATCCCGGGGGCCACCCGAATCAGGCGGGGCAGCGATGCACAAACGCAGCCGGACGCCCGATCTCGTGTCACCGTCGCAGCGGACTTCTTCGCGTACCCACTCAGATCAGTCAACGGCGCACCCGATAGCGCAGGTGAAGCACCCGGTTGCCCTGAACAACTACGTCCGGGCCTTCCAGCAGGTGCTGCGCGTCGACGGAGCCGAAGTAACGCTTACCGGACCCGAGCACCACGGGTGCGACGTCCATGCGCACCTCGTCGACCCAACCTGCGGCGAGTGCCTGGCCGCCGACGTCGCCAGCAGCGAACTCGACAGTGCGGTCACCCGCAAGCTCCCGCGCCTTGGCCACGGCCGCCTCGATGCCGTCGACAAAGTGGAACGGCGCCTGGGGGTCCCAGCCCTCGGGCGCACCACGGTGACTCACCACGACCACGTGGTCGATCCCACTCGGAGGCGTCCCATCCCAGCCGTCGGTGATGTCGAAGGCGTGACGGCCGGCAATGGTCACCCCGACCTCGTCCCAGTACGGCCGGACGTAGTCGAACGAAGCCTGCGACACCTTCAGAACGCCACCGTCGTCCAACGGCACCTCACCGCTGACCAGCCACTCGAAGATCGGACCGGGATCGTCGTTCTCAGCCGCGATGAAACCATCCACCGAAACCGACGCGTTCATGACCACTTTCCCCACGGACTCCTCCTCTGTTCGGAGTCCTAAGTCTTCTGCGGCGTGAACTGTCGCTCTTGTACGAAATCAATCGGCTGGCAGCGGCCAGCCGTCCAGGACGTGGTCGGGATGATCGCGCAGGAATCGCCGCCGGACTGCGGCGTACCGGGTCGGCGTGAGCCCGGTGAACTCCCGGAACTCGCGCACGAAGTGGGCCTGGTCGAAGTAGCCCGCGCCAGCGGCAACGTCTCCCCAGTCGATCGGTGCTGCGACGTCGATCGCCAACACGGTGGAGGTGAAGCGGTAGCTGCGAGCCAGCCGTTTCGGCGTGACACCGACTACGGCCTTGAACCGCTTCGCCAGATACGTGCTGCTGGCGCGGGCCGCCACCCCGATGTCGCTGATCGGCACTGTCCCGCCTGTCGCCGCGACGGCGCTGCTCATCTGGCGGACCAGGTCAAGACCGTCGATCACCCGCAGCCGTCGCACCAGTTCCTCCTCGAGCAACATCAGCATCTCGTGGGGTGCGTCCGCCAAGGTCAGTCGGTGTCGCAACTCAGCGATAGAGGGCTGGTCCCAGATCTGCCCCACCGTCGCAGGTCGGTCGCATAACTCGAACGCGGGCATCGGAAGGAACGGTGCGAGCCCCCACGGCCTGAAGTGGACGCCCACGGACCGGGTCGGCGTTGGGTAGCTGAACTCCCACGCACGCGTGGGCGTGGTAACCGCGCAGCCGTCGGCGTACTCCACGGCGTCTACGTCGGTGCCTGCGCGGATGAGAAACGGCGCCCCGAGGTTGACGATGAGCAATGGCGCGGGCGCCGCCGGCAGCATCAACCGGGAGTACGGCGGGGCGCCCTCCAGGTAGTAGAGGTCGTCGATCAGCCCGTCCAGCGGCGGACCCGGCACCCTGGACACATACTCCACGCCGACATTATCGCCGGCGGCCCATCCGGCATCACGCGCCGCCGCCAGCATCGAGCTGCCCCCATTCCCTGACGGGTGCCCCGGCGTATCTCGGCCCCCGACTACACGCCACGTTGTGAAGAGCCAGCAAAAGCTGTTCGCGGCGGGGCGGCGAGGCCTGGTCCTGCCCATTCCCGGCCGGTGAGCCGGGATGGCGTCTCGAACCGGTGTGTTCGGCTGCTTTCCGTCTCGCGGCGGTGGGTGGGATGCTTCCCGTCTCGCGGCGGTCAGATCGGGTGCTCTCCGTCTTGCGGCAGCAGGCCCGGGTGCTTTCCGTCCGAGGTTGCGGGGTTCGGCTGCTCGCCGCCTCACGGTCGCAGGTTCGGGCACTTTCCCGTCGTAGGTCGCTGGTTCGGCTACCCCCGCCCCGCGGCGGTGCCCATGCGCGTCCCATTTCGGAGTGGTGGGTCCGGGTGCCTCCCATTTCCGAACGCTGAGGCCGGGTCTCTTCCATTTCCGAACGCTGAGGCCGGGTCTTTCCCATTTCCGAACGCTGAGGCCGGGTCTTTCCCCTTTCGGAGCGCTGAGGCCGGGGCCTCCCGGCTCCGGGGCGGTGAGGTCGGGTGCTTCCCATTCCCAAGGTGGTGACTCCGGATGCAGCCCGCTCCGCATGGGACGCGAGCCGGGCAGCCGAGACCGGCGGCTGCGTCACCTGCACCTGTCGGGCTGGCACCGTGAGCGTTCCGGTCGTAACCGCCTGCGGCGGGGCCGCCGCGTCGGCCTGCGGAACAAACGCCGCCACCTCCGGAGCTTTGCTCCTTACCTGCGGGGTGTCGATTCCTGTCCGCCGAGTCCCGGTCTCTGCCTGCCAGATGCCGGTCCGTGCCTGCTGAGCGTCAGCCGCTGTCTGCGGAGTTCCGGTCGTTGTCTGTGGAATCCCGGGCGGTGCCTGTGGAATCCCGGGCGGTGCCCGTGGAGCTTCGATCTCGGCCTGCGGAGTTGCGGCGCGTGCCGGCTGCGCTTCGGCTTCTGCCTGCGAACTTTCAACTGGAACCCGCGGACCGGCGACGCGTGCCTGCGAAGCCTCGATCTCTGCCTGCGCAGTCCCCGTCCGCGCCTGCTCAGCGCCTGACTTTCCTTGCGAAACCGCGTCCCCGGCCCGCGAAGCCCGCGTCACGGGCCGGACAGGGCCACCTGTGGTGGCGGGCGCCACCCGCGAAGCGCAGCCCTCCCGAAGCGCATGGCGCAGCTTCTCGGCATGGCGGCGCCGCAAACCCCACGCGCGGTGGCGCTCATGCTCACGACGCCATTCATCGCGAACGGCCGAATAATTCCGCGACGCTGCCCGATCGCGCATCGCAGCTATTTCAGCCCTGCCGAACAGCGACAACTGCCCCATGCAAAGATTCTCCCGCACCCCACTCCCGCCATGTCAGTATTTGATCATGCCAATCCCATTTCCCGACGGCACCGGAAATCCCGGTATCGCCGGTGATCCCATGCAACAGCGCAACCGAATAGCGCCGAAATGCCAACCGATGATGTACGACCGTGCACCCACGGAACCGTCCACCGTCGCGCCGAGAAAATGCGCGGCCAAACTCCCTGTGGGTTGTCACCAGGCGTGACCTAGCGGTCCCGCCGATCAGCCAGTGCGAGCGGTCTTGGCCGCGGCGGCCGCTGTCACCCGCCGGGAGCGAAACCGCATGTGCGAGGCGGGCGACTCATGCGAAAATCCGGCGGAGTGTCCTCTCGACGGGCGCATCCGGCGTTGTGGCTTGCGCGTCCGCACCTCCCGTTCCGGTCGAGGCGGCCACGACCACCCGACGGTCGATGGAGTCGGTGATGAGTAGCGCTGATCCGCCGCTTGAGCCATGCCGGGACGGGATGTGGGTGCAGGCGCAGGGCAGGCGGCGGAGACGACCCGGCGACCGTGGTGAACCGGTGGCGGCAAGGTGCTGTGAGGCGACGCTTCCCGCGGTTCACGCAGCCGGAGCCGCATCGATGAGGGTCAGCCGCGCGAGCCGGCCACGGCCCTGGGCGGAAGGTTGGCAGTGCATGGCTTCCGCAGGTTCGACGCCGCTTCCGGCCCGGGTGGCGAACCTGCTCGTGTGCCCGTCCGGGTGGCGAAACTGATCGTGCGCCCGTCCGGGTGGCGAACCTGGTCGTGTGCCCGTCCGGGTGGCGAAACTGATCGTGCGCCAGCTCGAGTGACGAACCTGATCGTGCGCCAGTCCGGGTGGCGAACCGGAGCGCGCGGGCCCGGGCAACCGGCCGGGCTCATTCACGCCTCCGTGGCGCCCCATGGCTGGTGAACGGACTCACGTTCTTCGTCCCCCGTGGGTCCCGGCCGGGCCGCGCGGGGGCGACGGTGGCCTCTGTGGTGGGCGGGGTGGGTAGGGGCGTTGCGGGCGGGGAGCTGAAGGTATGCGCACCGGTCTTCGTCGCTGCTCGGCGGGAGGGGGGTCACCCGCTGAGTGGCCGAAATGCCCCGCAAGGTTGTCCAGTGTGACCGGGGTCACGTGGACCACCGGTGGTGCGCGGTCCCGGGCTCGGCGGAGGGTCCACGCAGCAGGGTGGGGGGAAGACCTCGGGACGCTTCCGTCCGCGAGGCCCGGCCCGCATGCGAACCGGCTGGTCGGCCCGGCATCACGGGATGCGTCCGCGCCGGAATGCGCTTCCGGGCGACAGGGGGTTGCTTCGCCGCAATGCTCACGGACCCGGGGTCGTCTGGCCGGGGAGTGTTTTGTGGGCGGCTGCGGGATGGTTCGTCCGGGTGTTGGCGGAACCGGAGGCGTCGTCTGGACAAAGGTGTGTCCTGGACGGCTTTGGGATGGCTCGTCCGAGTGTTCGCGGAACCGGAGGCGTCGTCTGGACGGGGGTGTGCCGTGGGCGGATCCGGGACGGTCCGTCCCGGAGCTCGCGGGAAGAGGGTTTCCTCTGGACGGAGAGTGCGGCGTGGGCCGGGTGCGGGCCGGCTCTTCCCGGGTGGTCGTGCGACGAGATGGCCTCCGGGCCCGTCCGCGGTCAGCGGGCGAGGCGGTCGCTGATCATGTGGATGGCGAAGAGGTGGAAGCCGATCACCAGGGGGAGGGTGACCGGTACGGCCAGGGCCAGGAAGAAGGCGATCACGCCGGTCACCGCCAGGGCGGTGGCGCACTTCGGGCGGTCCCAGGCCCAAGCGGCGGCGGCACGCCAGGTGCGGTCCGGGGCGCGGCCCAGGGCGACCAGGGTCAGCGCGGCGACTCCGGAGAGCCAGACGGCGACCACGCCGGTGACCGCGAACAGGACCGGGCCGCCGGGTACCCCACCACCGCGGACGGCGATCAGGTCGATCAGCAGGGCGGCGGCGGCCGACAGGGCGGGGACGCCGGGGAGGATGCCGCGCCGGAACTGGCGGAGCACCGGGCGCCAGCCGGGCAGCCGGCCGTCCCGGCAGCGGTCGTGGACCGCGGCCGAGCCGGCGGCCAGGGCGGCCGGGGCGGTGACCACCGGCAGCGCCAGGGCGGTCACCGCGATCCCGATCAGGGCGAGGTCGGTGGCGAGCGTGAGCCGGTCCCGCCAGTCCGCCCGCGCCGGCGGCGCCTTCTCCGCCGGCCAGTCCAGGCGGTCGGTCGTTCCGGGAGAGGCGACGCCGGGAACGGGACCGGCCGCCGGCGTACCGGAAAGGGCGGACCGGAGGCCGGACGCGCCGTAAGCGGTCGGCGCTTCCGGCATGCCGGCGGCGGCGCTGAGGCCGGTCGGGCCGCCGGTGGTGTCGGAGCCCGCCGGGCTGGTGGTGGGGTGGGAGTCGGTGGGGCGTCTGGTGGTGTCGGAGAAGGCTGGGCTGGTGGTGGGGTGGGAGTCGGTGGGGCGTCTGGTGGTGTCGGAGCGCGCTGGGCTGGTGGTGGCGGCGTGGGAGTCGGTGGGGCGTCTGGTGGCGTCGGAGCGGGCTGGGCTGGTGGTGGCGTGGGAGTCGGTGGGACGGCTGGTGGCGTCGGAGGCGGCCGGGCCGGCGGTGACGGGGGAGCCGCCGGGGCCGCCGGTGGTGTCGGAGGCCGCCGGGCTGGTGGCGGCGTGGGAGCCGGTGGGATCGGAGCCGGCCGGGCCGGTGGTGGCGTCCGGCCGGGGCGGGTCCGCAGCGGCCCTGGACCGGCCCGGGACAGCGGCGCGGTCCGGTGGGCGGGAAGTCCGGATGGCCTCCGGCAGGCCGGAAGCGCGGGCGGCTTCCGGCCTGCCGGGGGTGGTGAGGCCGGCGGCGGCCCGGGCGGTGGAAGGGGCCGGGGACGCCGCCGGGGTACGGGGAAGCGGGTGCTCGCGGTGCGGGAGCGTCATCCTTTCAGGCCTGTCGTGTTGATGCCCTCGACCAGCAGGCGCTGGAAGGCGACGAAGAACAGGAAGACCGGGGCGAGCGACAGCACCGACATGGCGAACATCGGGCCCACCGCCGACTGGCCGGTGGAGTCGATGAACAGTGTCAGCGCCACCGGGGCGGTGTATTTCTCCAGGTCGGAGAGGTACACCAGCTGGCGGAAGAAGTCGTTCCAGGTCCAGATGAACGAGAAGATCGCGGTGGAGACCAGGGCCGGGCGTGACAGCGGGAGGATGACGTGGCGGAAGGCGGAGTACGCCGTGCAGCCGTCGATCTTCGCGGCGTCGTCGAGCTCGCGGGGGATGCCGCGCATGAACTGGACCATCAGGAAGACGAAGAACGCGTCGGTGGCCAGCATGTGCGGCACGATCAGCGGGAGGTACGGCCACGGCCCGCCCACCCACCCGAACGACCGGAACATCACGAACTGCGGCACGATCAGCACGTGGCTGGGCAGCAGCAGCGTGCCGATCATGATGGCGAACCAGAAGCCGCGCAGCCGGAACCGCAGGCGGGCGAAGGCGTACGCGGCGAGCAGGCAGGACACGCAGTTGGCCACCACGGTCAGCGCCGCCACCATGAAACTGTTCAGGAAGTACCGGCCGAAGCCGACGTCGAAGTGCGTCCACCCGTCCGGGTAGTTGCCGGGCGTCCAGTTCTCCGGCAGCACCGACACGTTGTTCAGGATCTCCTCGGGCGCCTTGAACGAGCTGCCGAGCATCCAGACCAGCGGGTACAGCACCAGTGCGGTGAGCAGAAGCAGGACCGCCGGGCGGATCAGCGAGCGCGGGGTGAACGGCCGGCGGCCGGCGACCACGGTGACCATCAGTCGTCTCCGTCCGAGTAGTGGACCCAGAACCGGCCGGTACGGAACAGCACCACCGTGACCAGCCCGATCGTGAGCAGGAAGACCCAGGCCATCGCCGAGGCGTAGCCCATCTCGTAGTTCGCGAAACCGCGGATGTAGAGGTAGAGCGTGTACATCAGGGTCGAGTCGACCGGACCGCCGGTGCCGCCGGAGAGCACGAACGCCGAGGTGAAGCCCTGGAAGCCGTGGATCGTCTCGAGGACCAGGTTGAAGAAGATGACCGGGGAGAGCATCGGCAGCGTGACGCTGAGGAACTGGCGCAGGGCGCCCGCGCCGTCCACCTCGGCCGCTTCGTACAGCTCGTTCGGTACCTGCTTGAGACCGGCCAGGAAGATCACCATCGGGGCGCCGAACTGCCAGATGGCCAGCAGGATCAGCGTGCCCAGGGCGGTGTCCGGGTCGTTGACCCAGGCCTTGCCCTCGATGCCGAACCAGCCCAGGATCGCGTTGATGGACCCGCTGCGGTCGAACATGCTGTGCCACACCATCGCCAGGGCGACGCTGCCGCCCAGCAGCGACGGCAGGTAGAACAGCCCGCGGAACAGGCCCGAGCCGCGGAACGAGCGGTTCAGCAGCAGCGCCACGCCCAGCGCCGAACCGAGCTTGAGCGGGGTGGCGATGAACGCGAAGATCAGGGTGACCCGGACGGCGTGCCAGTAGGCCGGGTCGTCGCCGAACATCCGCTGGTAGTTGTCCAGGCCGATCCACTTCACCTCGGACCACGGGGTGAGGATGTCGTAGTCGGTGAAGCTCAGGTACAGCGACATCAGCATCGGGATCGCGGTGACCGCGGCGAACCCGATCAGCCAGGGGGTGAGGAAGACGTATCCGGCGCGGCCGTCGTCGCGGTGCCGGGCGGGCCGGCCCCGCCGCTGGGGCGCGGCGGGACCGGGCTGCGGCCGTTGGGTGGGCGGCCGGGTGGTGATCGCCACGTTGCTCACCGGCTGATCGCGGCCTGGGCCGCCGTGACGAACTGCTCCGCGGCCTGGGCCGGGGTGGCGGTGCCGAACTGGGCGGCCTCGGCGGCCTTGACCAGTTCGGTCTTGACCGTGGCGTGGCCCTTCGGCGGCACACTCGGCGACGCGCCGAACTTCTTGACCAGCTCGTCCTCCAGGGCGATCGAGGCCTTCATCGCCGGGTCGGTCACCGACGCGGCCACCTGCTTGCGGATGTCCAGGTTGGACGGCAGGCCGCGGTCGGTGCCCAGCACTTTGCCCGCCTCCGGGTCGTTGGCCAGGAAGTTGAGTACGTCGACGGCGACGTCCTTGTGCTTGCTGCCGCGGTAGACCGACAGGTACATCGAGGCGCGCGCCCACTGCGCGGACGGGTCACCCGGGTACGCGACCACGCCCAGCTCGTCCTTGGTGTTCTTCTGGATGTCCGGCATCTGGTTGGCCCACACCCAGGAGGTGAGCGCCTTGCCGGTGACCACCAGCTGCTTGGTGATGTCGGTGGCGTTGCCCTCGTGGATCACGTCGGCGGGCGGGGTGGCCTTGGCGTCCCGGGCGCCCTTCCACAGCTCGAACCACTTCTGCACGTCCTCCTTGGCGAAGCCGAGCTGATTGCCGGTGTAGAACTCCTTGCCGTTCTGCCGCAGCCACACCCAGAGCGCCTTGTAGTCGGCGCTGGGGTCCATGGTGCCGGCGACCTTGGTGGCGGCGCCGGCCCTCTGCGCCCAGCTGATCAGCTCTTCCCAGCTCATCCCGGTCCTGGGCGGCTCCTGCCTGGCGGCCGCCAGCTTGGTCTTGTTGAAGACCAGGCCCTGGGTGTTCTCGCCCATCGCCATGCCGGCGAGTTTGTCGCCGACCACGCCGTACTTCCAGAGGCTCTCCGGGAACCTGCTCACATCCAGTTTGCCGGAGTCCTTGTACCTGGTGAGGTCCTCGGTGACGTTGCGGGTGGCGTACTCGGCGAGGTAGTTGTCGTCGATCTGGAAGATGTCCGGGGCGCCGTCGCCGGCGGTGAGCGTGGCCAGCTTGTCGAAGTAGCCCTGGTTGGCCTGCCAGGTCGTCTTGAACGTGACGTCCGGGTGCTTCTGCTTGTAGAGCGCCAGGGCCTGCTCGGTCAGCTTGGCGCGGGCCTCGCCGCCCCACCAGAAGAAGGTGAGCTCGGTCTTGCCGTCGCTGCCCGAGCCGTCGTCACCGCCGCAGGCGCCGAGCAGCGCCAGCGGCATGGCGATCACAGCGGCCACGAGGCCGCGCAACATTCGAGGTGCGGTCATGGGGATGGGTCACTCCTTGACGTATGCGGCGACCTGAGCGGTGGTCGCGCCGGCCGGGGCGTACGGCCCGGGCCCGGTGGAGTTGCGGATGACCAGATCGGTCCGGAGCGTGACCTGTCCGGTGGCGCCGTCGTCGCCCTGCTGGAGCAGCATGTCGACGGCGGCGCGCCCGGCGGCCGCGGTCGGGTTCGCCACGGTGGTGAGCGTGGGTCGTACCAGAGCGCTGGTCGCGATGTCGTCGAAGCCGACGACACTGATCTGCTCCGGCACGGCGACACCGCGGTCCTGCAACGACTGGAGCAGGCCGATGGCCATCAGGTCGTTGTAGGCGAGCACCGCGGTGGCGCCGGTGGCGAGCACCGCCTCGCAGGTGTCCGCACCGGCCGAGGACACCGGCTGGTGCGGGCCGAGGACGGTGAGTTCCGCGCCGGCGGCCCGGGCGGCGGCCCCGGCGGCTCGGCGGATCTCCCGGTTGGTCCACGACCCGCGCGGACCGGACAGGTAGGCGAGGTGGCGGTGGCCCAGGTCGACGAGATGGCGTACGGCCGAGCGAGCGCCCGCGCCGACGTCCATCACCACCGCCGGAAGCCCGTCGATCAGGCGGTTCACGACGACCAGCGGCACCTCGCGGCGCAGCTGCTCGATCTGGTCGTCGCTCATCCGGGGGCTGCAGAGCAGGATCCCGTCGACCTGCTTGGCCAGGGCCCGGACGAGGTCGGTCTCGACGACCGGGTCCTCGTCGGTGTCGGCGACGAAGACATGGTAGTCACGTCGCCGGGCGTGGGTCTCGGCCGCCTTGATCATGGGTGGGAAGAAGGGGTTCGCGATGTCGGCCACGATCAGGCCGATGTTGTGGGTGCGCCCGGTGATCAGCGCCCGGGCGGCCCGGTTCGGGCGGTAGCCCAGTTCCTCCGCGGTGGCCAGCACCCGCGTGCGGGTCTCGGGGTTGACCAGGTGCGGCGCCGAGAAGGTGCGCGACACCGTGGAGATGTGCACTCCGGACGCCTTGGCGACGTCCCGGATGGTCACGGCCACGATGCCTCCTGCTCGGAATGTGATCCGGCTCTCTCTGGTGGAGCCATTAATGCAAACGGTTGCTGAAGTGTCAACGCCCTTCGATGTCATCACTGTTGCCGGGGCATGACGTAGATCCCGCAAAATGGGGCAAATATGGTTGGTCCATTGACTTGCGTCGTGGTCTCGTTCCTAATCTGTTGCAAACGTTTGCCGAACGGAGACGACGGAATGCTCCGCTTTGCCCTGGTGGGCGCCGGCGCCCGGGCCGGGATGTTCATCCGGGCGCTCACCACCGACCACGCCGACGTGGCCGAGCTGGTCGCGCTCGCCGACACCAACCCGGCCCGCCCGGCCGTCCACAACCGGCGACTCGCCCGTCCGGTGCCGGTGTACGACGCCGCCGACTTCACCGAGATGCTCACACGCGAGCGCGTCGACGTCGCCCTGGTCACCACCGTGGACCGCTACCACGACCGGTACCTGGTCGCCGCGCTGGAGGCCGGCTGCGACGCGGTCACCGAGAAGCCGATGACCGTCGACGTGGCCGGCTGCCGCCGCATCCTGTCCGCGCAGCGGCGCACCGGCCGCAGCGTCCGGGTCACCTTCAACTACCGCTACCACCCGCTGCACGAGGCGGTGAAGCGGATCCTGGCGTCCGGGGAGATCGGCGAGATCGGCTCGGTGCACTTCGAGTGGTTGCTCGACGTCCGGCACGGCGCCGACTACTTCCGCCGCTGGCACCGGGACAAGGCCAACTCCGGCGGCCTGCTCGTGCACAAGGCCGGCCACCACTTCGACCTGGTCAACTGGTGGCTGGACGACACGCCCGAGCAGGTCTTCGCGGCCGGCCGGCTGTTCTTCTACGGCGAGGCCGGCCGCCGGCACGGGTACGCCCGCGACTACGAGCGCGCGCACGGCGCGGCCGCCGCCGAGGGCGACCCGTTCGCGCTGCGCATCGCCGACGAACCGGCGATGCGCGAGCTCTATCTGGAAGCCGAGCAGCACGACGGCTATCTGCGCGACCGCAACGTCTTCGCGCCCGGGGTGACCATCGAGGACGACATGGCCGTGCTGGTGAAGTATGCCCGGGGCGCCTCGATGAGCTACCACCTCACCGCGTACGCCCCGTGGGAGGGCTACCGGGTGATGTTCAACGGCAGCCGGGGCCGCCTGGAGCTGGAGGTGGTGGAGACCGATCACGTCGCGCCCGCCGCGGCCGGCGCGGTCAAGGGCGAGCCCGGCTCGCTGTCGACCGCCGAGCAGGGGTCACGGCGCCTGCTGGTGCGGCCCTTCTGGGCCCCGCCGCGGGAGATCACGGTGGACGGGTACTCCCGGCAGGGGCACGGGGGAGCCGACGTGCGGATGCTCGCCGACCTCATCCGGCCGGACGCGCCCGCCGACCCGCTGCGCCGGACGGCGAACGCCGTGGACGGCGCCCGTGCCCTGCTCACCGGCCTGGCCGCCAACGAATCGCTGGCAACCGGCCAGGCCGTCCGTGTGCAAGACCTCCTAGATCTTGAGGAGATCAGGTGACCGACCCAGACCATCTCTTCCCCGCCGAGGCGACCCGGCGCCAGATCGCCCGTGAGCTCTACGCCCACGCCCGCGACCTGCCGCTGATCAGCCCGCACGGCCACGTCGACCCGGCGTTGCTGGCCGACGACGAGCCGTTCGGGGATCCGGCCCGGCTGTTCGTGGTGCCCGACCACTACGTCACCCGGATGCTGGCCAGCCAGGGTGTCCCGCCCGCCCGGCTGGGCGTGCCGAGCATCGACGGCAGCGAGGTGGAGACGGACGGCCGGGCCATCTGGCGGCTGCTCGCGCAGCACTGGCACCTGTTCCGCGGCACGCCGTCGCGGCTGTGGACCGAGAAGGTGTTCGCCGACGTCTTCGGCATCACCCGCCGGCTCGGCCCGGACACCGCCGACGAGATCTACGACGAGCTCGCCGCCCGGCTGGCCGAGCCGGCGTACCGGCCCCGCGCGCTGTTCACCCGGTTCAACATCGAGGTGCTGGCCACCACCGAGAGCCCGATCGACGACCTGGCGGCGCACGCGAAACTCGCCGCCGACGGCTGGGGCGGCCCGGGCGGCCGGGTGATCACCACGTTCCGGCCGGACGACCTGGTCGACATGGAGTGGGCCGGCTGGGCCGACCGGGTCGCCGCGCTCGGCGAGCTCACCGGGCAGGACGTGGGGACGTACCCGGGCTTCCTGGCCGCCCTGCGGGCCCGCCGCGAGGTGTTCGTCGCGGCCGGCGCCACCAGCTCCGACCACGGCCACCCGAGTGCCGCCACCCTCGATCTGGGCGCCGCCGAAGCGGCCGTGCTCTACCGCAAGGGCCTGGGCGGCGCCGCCGACACCCGCGACGCCGAGGCGTTCCGCGCCCACATGCTCCTCGAGTTCGCCCGGATGTCCCTCGACGACGGCCTGGTCATGCAGCTGCACCCGGGCTCGGTGCGCAACCACAACCGGGCGCTGCACGCCCGGCACGGCCGCGACGTCGGCGGCGACATCCCGTCGGCCACCGAGTACGTCCAGGCGCTGCGCCCGCTGCTGGACGCCCACGGCGACGACCCGCGCCTGCGGATCGTCCTCTACACCCTGGACGAGACCACGTTCACCCGCGAGCTCGCCCCGCTGGCCGGCGGGTACTCCGCGCTCTACCTCGGCGCGCCCTGGTGGTTCCTGGACAGCCCGGAGGGCCTGCGCCGGTTCCGCGAGACGGTCACCGAGACCGCCGGCTTCTACAACACCGCCGGTTTCGTCGACGACACCCGCGCGTTCTGCTCCATCCCGGCCCGGCACGACGTGGCCCGCCGGATCGACGCCGGTTTCCTGGCCCGCCTGGTCGCCGAGGGGCGCCTGCCGCTCGACGAGGCCGCCGAGACCATCGCCGACCTGGCCTACCACCTGCCGAAGAGGGTCTTCCGGCTGGACCGGCCGGCATGACGGTGACCACCATGCTCGGCCTCGCCGCCCTGCCCCGGCTCGCCGCGCAGTGCCGCCCCGCGGTCCCGCCCGGCGACGTGCGGCCGGGCATTTTGCACCTGGGACTGGGCGCCTTCCACCGGGCCCACCAGGCCGTCTACACCGAGACCGCGGTCGCGGCGGCCGGCGGCGACTGGGGCATCGTCGGCGTCGCCCCGCGATCCCGCGACGTCCTGGACCGGCTGCGCGCCCAGGACCGGCTCTACAGCGTGCTCACCCTCGGCGACGGCGGGGACCACGCCCGGGCGGTCGGCATCCTGTCCGGGCTGGCCCACGCGGCCGGCGACCCGTACGGCGTGCTGGCCGCCATCGCCGACCCGGGCATCCGGATCGTGTCGCTGACCGTGACCGAGAAGGCGTACCGGCTCGGGCCGGACGGGCGGCTGCTGCTCGACGACGAGCTGCGCGCCCAGCTGACCGGCGCGGCCCCGCCGGTCAGCGTGCCCGCCCTGCTGGCCCGGGGACTGCTCGCGCGCCGGGCCGCCGGCGGCGCGCCGCTGACCGTGCTGTGCTGCGACAACCTGCAGAGCAACGGGCCGCGGATCCGCGGCCTGGTGGAGCAGGCCCTGGAGGTGGCCGGGGCCGGCCTGGGCCCGGACGTGGCGTTCCCGGCCACCATGGTGGACCGGATCGTGCCCGCGACCAGCGCCGACCACGTCCGGCGGGCGGCGGCCGCGCTCGGTGTCGGCGACCGCGTGCCGGTCGTGGCCGAGCCGTTCCACCAGTGGGTCATCGAGGACCGGTTCCCCGGCGGGCGGCCGGACTGGGCCGCCGCCGGGGCGATCCTGACCACCGACGTCGCCCCGTGGGAGACGCTCAAGCTGCGCGCGCTCAACTCGGTGCACTCGGCGTGCGCGTACCTGGGCGCGCTGGCCGGCCGCGAGATGATCTCGGACGCGCTGGAGCTGCCCGGGATGGGCGTGCTGCTGCGCCGGTTCCTGGCCGAGGACATCGCGCCGTCGGTCACCCCGCCGCCCGGGGTGACCGTGACCGGGTACGGCGAGACCGTCCTGAACCGGTTCGCGAACCGGGAGCTGGGACACCGTACCCACCAGGTGGCCATGGACGGCACCCAGAAGCTGCCGCACCGGCTGCTCGGCACGATCGCCGACCGCCGCCGGGCCGGGGCGGTGCCGGTGTGGGCGGCGCTGGTCCTGGCCGGCTGGATGCGCTTCGCCCGCGGGTACGCCGACGACGGCGCCGCCCTGCCGCTCGACGACCCGCTCGCCGGGCGGATCCGTGCCGCGCTCGCCGGACAGCCGGACACCCCGCGCGGTTTGGTCGACGCGCTGCTCGGGGTGCACGAGGTGTTCCCGGCCGAGCTGGCCGCCGACGCCGCCCTGCGCACCGAGCTGATCCGCTGGTCGGGGGAGCTGGCCCGGCACGGGGCGGCGGCCACCGTCGCGGCGGCCGCCCGATGACGCCCCGGGTCGCGCTGATCGGCGCGGGCGGGCACGGCATCTCGCACCGGCGTACGCTGCGGGACCTCGCCGGGCGCGGCGTCCTGGAGATCGCCGCGCTGTGCGACCGCAACCCGGTCGACCCCGAGCCGGGCGTGCCGTTCTTCGGCGACCACCGCGAGATGCTGGCCGCCGCCCGCCCGGACGCCGTGATCGTCTGCACGCCGCCGCACACCCACCTGCCGATCGCGCTGGACTGCCTGGCCGCCGGCGCCGACCTGCTGCTGGAGAAACCGCCGGTCACCACGCTCGCCGAGCACGACACGCTGGCCGCCGCGGTGCGCGAGCGCGGCCGGCGCTGCCAGGTGGGGTTCCAGGCGCTCGGCTCGGCGGCGCTGGCCCGGCTGCGCGCGGCGACCGCCGGCGAGGCCGAGCCGGTGTCCGCGGCCGGGGCGTGGTGGCGGCCGGACAGCTACTACCGGCGCTCGCCGTGGGCCGGGCGGCAGACCGCGTTCGACGGGGCGCTGGTCAACCCGTTCGCGCACGCGCTGATGCAGGCGCTGGCCGTCGCCGACGGGTTCCCGCCGGTCCGGATGGAGCTGGAACGCTACCGGACCCGCCCGATCGAGACGGACGACTGCACGTTCCTGCGGCTGACCGGGGCGGACCGGCGGCGGATCACGATCGCGGTGACGCTGGCCTCGCCGGTGTTCGTGGCCGGCGAGATCCGCATCGGCGACGCCGTGCTGGAGTACCCGACCGATCGGCTGCGGATGCCGGGGGAGAGCTCGCCGCGGGAGGTGCCGGGGCGGGTCGGGCTGCTGGAGAACCTGCTCAGCGGCGCGCCCCTGGTCGCCCCGCTGGACCGGACCCGGACGTTCACCGCGGTCGCCGAGGCCATCGCGGCGTCGGCGCCGCCGGTGGCGATCCCCGCGGTGTTCCTGCGACCGCACCCGGACGGCGGCGGGCTGGTCCTGCCCGGCGCCGACGCACTCGTCCGGCAGGTCGCCGCCACCGGCCTGCTGCCGTCCGAACACGACCTTCCCTGGGCGGCCGGCCCGCAACAGGTGATCTTCGAGAGGGGAGCGACCACCCATGCGCAAACTGAGCCTCGCTGACCTGCGGGCCCACCACCGCGGCCCGCGGTTCACCAGCGTGCTGCCCGGACACGTGGTGCGCAACGGCGGGTTCCGGGTGTACGCCGAACCGGGCTTGCGCACCCACGACGAGCCGGGCCGGCACGTGCACACCGTCCCCGAGGTCTTCGTCATCGTGCAGGGCAGCGGCGCCATCGAGATCGAGGGCGCCGAGGCCGGCAGATTCCAGGCCGGTGACGTCGTGGTGTTCGAACCGGGTGAGGACCACCACCTGATCAGCCAGGGCGCCGATCCGCTGATCTTCACCTGGATGCATCTGGAACCCGTTTCCTGAATAGGAGCGCTCATGCTTCGGAGAACCGCTCTCGCGGTGACGTCCGGCCTCCTCCTCGCCGGCGTCGCCACCGTCCCCGCATCCGCCACCGACCTGGTGCCCGCCGCCGCCCGCGAGGTCCTGCCCGCGAACGACGGCTGGGCCGCCTCCGGCTCCGGGACCACCGGCGGCGCCACCGCCGCCGGCGACCACGTGTACGTGGTGCGCACCCGTGCCGAGCTCGCCGCCGCGCTCGGCGGCACCGACACCGCGCCGCGGATCGTGCTGGTCGCCGGCACCATCCGGCCGGACGGCGACTGCGCGTCGTACGCCGACCCGGCGTACTCGCTGGCCGGCTACCTGGCCGCCTACGACCCGGCGGTCTGGGGCCGCGCCACCCGGCCCAGCGGCCCGCTGGAGGAGGCCCGGGTGCGGTCGGCGCGCAACCAGGCGGCCGACGTCCAGCTGCGGGTGCCGTCCAACACGACCATCCTCGGCCTCGGCAACGCCCGGCTGCGCGGCCTCAACCTGCTGATCTCCAACGTGGACAACGTGATCGTGCGCAACCTGCGGCTGGAGGACGCCGCCGACTGCTTCCCGGCCTGGGACCCGACCGACGGCTCGACCGGGAACTGGAACTCGGCGTACGACCTGATCACGCTGACCGGGGCGACGCACGTGTGGGCCGACCACAACACGTTCAGCGACGGCGACAACGACGACTCGGCGCAACCGTCCCACTTCGGGCGGCCGTACCAGGTGCACGACGGCGCGCTCGACGTGATCCGGGCGTCCGACCTGGTGACGATCTCGTACAACGTCTTCCAGGAACACGACAAGACCATGCTGATCGGCTCCACCAACACGGTCGGCGCGGACGTCGGGAAGCTGCGCGTCACCATCCATCACAACAGGTTCGCCAACGTCGGCCAGCGTGCGCCGCGCGTCCGGTTCGGCCGGATCGACCTCTACGACAACTACTACTACGCGACCGACGAGGACACCTACAGCTACTCCTGGGGCGTCGGCGTCCACTCGGCGATCCACGCGGAGAACAACTTCGTGCTGCGCAGCGCCGACCTCGCCCTGGACGAGGTGGTCCACGACTGGGGCGGCACGGCGCTCACCGAGATCGGCACGCTGACCCGGATCGGCACCGGCCCGGTCTCCGCGGTCGACCTGCTCGCCGCCTACAACGCCACCCACGACCCGGATCTGGGCGCCGACGCCGGCTGGACGCCGACGTTGCGGCCCGGCCCGCTGACCCCGACCGCGCAGGTGCCGGCCGTGGTCGACGCCCGGGCCGGCGCCGGCCGCCTCAACCTCGCGGCGTGAGACGCGGGCGGCCCGCTGCCGCCCGACCCTTTCCGTGTACGACCTGAGCAGCCCGGCGGCGCGTCGCGTGACACCCGCACCCGACGCGCCGCCGCACCGGGCGCGGTGCGCTCCCGTGGGGCCCGGCCCGTCGTACCGGCAAGGATCCGGCCGGAGATCGGCCGCCGGGACGTCCCGACGAATCGTTCCCTCGCCGTGCCGGGCGAGCCGCGAGCCCACGCGCCACCGTGGTGGTACCGGATCGCCCCGGCTGACTCCCGGGTTCCCGGACTGCGCGTGACCGGGCTGCCGCCGGACCTACCAGAACTCGCTGCGGTACGTCGGGGCCAACTCGGCCGCGCGGCGGCGGCGCTCGGCGAGCTCGTCCGCGGACAGCTGGGGCGGCGGGGCGTCCTTGCCGGCGACCACGTCACCGATGCGCAGGAAGTACTCGTCCTGGCCGGCCGGGGTGCACATGCACAGCATGCGGGCCGGCGCACCCGAGACGTTGCGGAAGTGGTGCGGCGCGTTGGCCGGCACGTTGATCGTCGACCCGGCCCGTACGGTGTGCTTCTCGCCGCGGAACGTGAACTCGATCTCGCCCTCGAGGATCGTGAACATCTCCTCGAAGTCGTGCCGGTGCGGGGGCGGGCCGCCACCGTCGGGCACGCGCATGTCGATCAGGCAGTAGCGGCCGTCGGTCTGCTCGCCGGTGATCAGCATGGCGTACGTGTTGCCCACCAGCGAGACGTACGTCGTGCTCGGGTCGTCCGGGTTCGCCACGGTCAGCGAGCGGGACGGGTCGTCGTCCGGAATCATCGGTGGTCGTCTCCTTCAGGGGTCGATCGGGGAGTCAGGCGGCGGGCGCGACGACGACGACCTTGCCGTTGGGCAGGGCCCCCGCGGCGGCCTCGGCGTGCAGGGCCGGCAGCTCGTCCAGCGGCACCCGCCGGGCCACCTCGACCCGCAGCTCGCCGCGGTCGACCAGAGCCACCAGGTGCGCCAGCTGGCCGGCGTCGCTGCGGACGAAGAGGTCGATGCCCCGGACGCCGCGCCGCTGATCGGAGGGCGCGGGCATCCACACGGTCGTGTTCACCAGGACACCGCCGGAACGGATCAGGCCGGGCAGCACGGCCAGCCGCGCCGGGTCGACCGGCGCCAGGTTGAGCACGACGTCGACCGGTTCGGTCACCGCCTCGGTCACGTCGGTGGTGGTGTGGTCGACGACCTCGTCGGCGCCGTCGGCCTTGACCCGGTCACCGCTGCGCGGGCCGGCCACGGCGATGACGTGTGCGCCGGCCCGCTTGGCCAGCTGCACGGCGTAACCGCCGACCGCGCCGCCCGCGCCGTTGATCAGGACCCGCTGGCCGCTGGTGAGCCCGGCGTGGTCGAACAGCGCCTGCCACGCGGTCAGGCCCACCACCGGCAGCGCCGCGGCGTCGGTCAGCGGGACGCGTGTGGGCGCCGGCGTGAGCGCCTCGGCCGGCGCCAGGACATACTCCGCGGCGGCGCCGGTCCCGGCCATCGGCAGGAAGCCGATCACCCGGTCACCGGTCTGCACCCCGGTCACGCCGTCGCCCAGCGCGTCGACCGTGCCGGCGACGTCGATGCCCGGGGTGTGCGGCAGGCTCACCGGGATCGGGCCGCGCATGAACCCGCCGCGGATGTTGGCGTCGACGCCGTTGAACGACGTCGCCGCGACGCGGATCCGTACCTGACCGGCGCCGGGGACGGGCTTCTCGACGTCCTCGTAGCGCAGCACGGTCGGGTCGCCGTACTCGTGGAAACGCACTGCCTTCATGGTCCTGCTCCCTCTCACGGCGGTCTCGCTTCGAATTCGAAGCATCTGCGATCGACGATAGCTCTGCTTCGAGTTCGAAGCAACATGCGATGCTGTGGCGCCGGGCACAGCCCGACCCGAGCGCAGCCGCTCCACCGGTCCGGTCGAGCGGGGCGGGAGCCCGTCCGGCGAGGACGACCTGGCGGGCCTGGTGCGGGCGCTGCGAGTACGCCCGCGACGACGACGGTGGCCGCCCGCCGAGCGTGCTGCTGATCGACGGCTACGGCGTGCCGGACGCCGGCGGCGCCGACATCCCGGTGAACTTCCGCGCGGGCGCGGCCGCCGTGGCGGCTTAAGAGCGCAGCGCCCCGTTCCTTAAGTTTTTCTTTAGATCGATCCGCGGTGGGAGCGTTCCCGTAAGGACCGGATGAGAAACACGGTCGAGCAGGAAGGCGACACACATGAAGCGGTACCGGAGCTACCGGAACAACGCGGCGGGAACCGATGTGCGGCGCTGGCGGGCCGCCGGCATCGCGGGCGTCGCGGTGGCCCTGGTCGGTGTGGGACTGGGAGTGGCCAACGCCGCCACCTCGGACGCCGTCCCCACCGTGAACTGCCCGCAGGTCGCGCCGTCGCTGCCGGCCGTCCCGGCGTCGGCCAAGGCCGAGGTGGAGCGCAACCTGGCGCTGCTGAACACCCAGATCCAGGAGGCGAACAAGCGGCTGGCCGGCAGCGTCGGTCAGGGCGGCCCGAACTTCGTGCAGAACGCGATCCTCGGCCCGCTCAAGGACAAGCGGGCGTCCACCATCGACCGGATCGCGATCTCGATCGGGCGGGCGGCGGCCAAGCCGAACCTGCCGGTCGACTCGCTCGCCACCTGCGCGCTGAACGCCAACGGCGGCGGCAACGCGGCCCCGGAGCCGACCGGGGTGGCCACGGCCGCGCCGGGCGGCTCGACCGGCGACACCGGTTCGGGCGGCGCGGCGACCGGCGTGCCCACGGTGAACTGCCCGACCGTCGGGGACAAGCTGCCGGCCGTCCCGGCGTCGGCGAAGGCCGAGATCGACCGGAACCTGGCGCTGCTGAACACCCAGATCCAGGAGGCGAACAAGCGGCTGGCCAGCACGGTCGGCCAGGGTGGCCCGAACTTCATCCGGAACGCGATCCTCGGCCCGCTGCAGGACAAGCGGTTCGCCACGATCAACCGGATGGAGACCGCGATCGGGCGCGCCGCGGCCAAGCCGGACCTGAACGCCGAGGGCCTTGCGCCCTGCGCGCTCAACCAGAACGGCGGCGGTGACCCGGCGCCGGAGCAGACCGCGGTCCAGCCGCAGGACCCGGCCGAGGCCGCGGGCGGCGCCCCGACCGTCAACTGCCCGACCGTGCCGATCAACGTGGCGGTCCCGGCGTCGGCGAAGGCCGAGATCGACCGGAACCTGGCGCTGCTGAACACCCAGATCCAGGAGGCGAACAAGCGGCTGGCCAGCACGGTCGGCCAGGATGGCCCGAACTTCATCCGGAACGCGATCCTCGGCCCGCTGCAGGACAAGCGGTTCGCCACGATCAACCGGATGGAGACCGCGATCGGACGCGCCGCGGCCAAGCCGGACCTGAACGCCGAGGGCCTGTCCGCCTGCTCCCTGAACGACTGATCGCCGCCGGTCGAACGACCGGTCACACGACGCGAAGGGGCCCTCCGGGGCCCCTTCGCCGTGCCGCCACCCGGTCGGGATCGGCCACGCCGGCGGCGGTCCGGCCACGAGTGCCGGGTCCGCGCCCTCCTGCGCCGGGCACGGGTTTCGCCGCTTCCGGCGGTCCGGGCGCGCCGATCGCTATCGGATAGCACTCGTTTTCGCGTGTGCCCCGGTTACGTGATAGAAATCCGCGCCGGCAAGAATGCCGCGACGACGAGGAGGGCCCGCCGTGCCAGGCAGCGCACGCACGATCACCGGCGGCAGCGTGATCGTGTATCTCGCGGTCGGCCTGCGATCCCGGCTCCGGGCGCACGCCGCCGAGACCGGCCGCTCGCACACCCAGATCGTGTTCGACGCGCTGAACGACGCGCACCCGCGCCTGGCCGAGCTCACCGGCGGGCCGCCGGGCGGGACCGCCCGGGACGGCCTTTTCGTGGCCCAGCGGTCCGGCCGCCGCCACCACGGTGAGGACCGGGTGCAGGTGTCGATCCGGCCGAACCCGGCGAACCTCGCGGTGATCGACGGACTGGCCGGGCGGCACACCGCCGGCAACCGTTCCGCGCTGATCGCGGCGGCACTCGACGCGTACCTCCCGGATCCGATGAAGGGCCTTGCTGGATGAAGCACCTCAACGACCAGATCGCCGGCTTCTGGGCGGACTACGCCGCGCTGGTGCTGCTGGCCGCCGGCCTGCTCGGCGTGCTGCTGCTGATCAGCTTCGCGATCTGGGCGAAGCGGTCCGGCCGGCCGCTGCGGCCGATCGCGCTGTCGTTCAGCATGAACCTGGCCCTGCTGCTCAACGCCGAGGGCATGTGGGTGATCGCCACCGAGCAGCTGCACCTGCCCAAGGTGTTCGCGGTGCTGGTCTTCGCGGTCTTCGAGATCTGCTTCCTGACCGCCACCAGCCTCGCCGCCGAGCAGTACCGCAACACCACGGTCTACGGCCCGGACGGCCGGATCGAGACGCCCGGCCACCCCGGCCCGATGCTGTGGATCGCCGCGCTGATCGCCGCGGTCTCCGGTGTCATCGTGGCCAGCAACGCGGTCACCGGCACCGAGAAGCTGCTGCGGCTCGCGGTGCCGTGCGTGATCTTCCTGATGTGGTGGGCGGCGCTCACCGCGGCCGGGCAGCGGGTGCGGCGCGGCCGGTTCGCGTACAGCCCGCGCCGCCTGGCCGAGCGGTGGGGCTGGCTGATCCCGGACGACGACCCGGACCTGGTCAAGATGGCGGCGGAACGCCAGGTGCGCCGGATGGTCGTCAACCACCACCGGGTCAGCTCGGCCCGCTGGCCGAAGTCGTGGTGGCGCAACCGGCTGCTCAAGGACGCCCGGACCGCGGGCGAGCCGGTGGTCGACGAGGTGATCGGGCAGCTCGCCCGGATCCAGCGCGTGATGGACCTGCTCGTGCCGGGCGGCGCGCCGGTCACCCTGCCCGCCGCGGTGGCCGCCGCGGGCATCCCGGGCACTTCGCCGGCCGCCGCGGGCGCGCCGGCGCCGTTCGCCGCCGCCGAGCCGGCGCGCCCGGCGGTCCGGCCCGCGCCGCCGGTCGCGCCGGCCCAGTCCGTGCCGCCGGCCGCCTCGCTGGACGCCCCGGTGACGGTGGGGACGCGGGCATTCCCGGCGGCTCCGTCCGGGGCGTTCCCGGTGGTCCCGGCACAGGCCGTCGCCGCGGCTCCCGCTGTCTCGGCGAGCCCGGCGGTTCCGGGTGCCGCGGTGGTTCCGGCGGCGCCCGGCGCTCCGGCCACCCCGGCCGTTGCGGCCACCCCGGCCGTTGCCGGTGCGCCGCTCGTTGCCGGTGGCCCAGCCGTTGCCCCTGGGCCTGTCGTTGCGGCCGCGCCGGGGGTCGCCGCCGCGCCGCCCGTTGCCGCCGCGCCCACCGTTGCCGCTGCGCCCACCGTTGCCGCTGCGCCCGCCGTTGCGGCTGCGCCCGCCGCTGCCGGTGCGCCGACCGGCCCCGCCGCGCCGGGAGTTGCCGGTGCGCCGCTCGCTCCGGCGGCATCGGCCGCTGCGGCGCCCGCGGCGCCGGCCGGGCCGGTGTCACCGACGGTGGCGCAGCTCGCCGCCATGGTCTCGTCGACCGCGGAGTCGCCGGTCGCCGCGCCGGCGTCGCTGGGCGCCCGGCTGGCCGCGTCCGAGCCGGCGGACGAGGAGCCGTCCGCACCGGCCGGGGGTCAGGCCGGTGCGCCGGTCACCCCGCCCGCGGGTACGGCCGAGATCCCGTCCCCGCGCCGCGCGGCCGAGGACGGCGCCGCGGCGTCCGTCGCCGGGGCCGTGCCCGCGGTGCTCGGTTCCCTGCCCCCGGCGGCCGCCCCGCGGCCCTACCTCTCGGCGGCCGGCGGTCCCGGCGCGACCGGTGGCGGCAACGGCTCCGGCCCGACCGGCGGAGGTCGCGGCACGGCCGGGGGCGGCCCCGCCTCGGCCGGTGGCGGCGGCACCGGCACGGCCGGGGGCGGCACGGCTGGTGGCGGCAACGGCTCGACCGGCCGGGACACGCCGGCTCCGGTGCCGTCGTGGGCGGCCACCCCGACCGGCGCCCAGCGTGCGGTCACCATCGTCGGCTCCCCGTGGTGGCGGCTCGCCGTCGAACGCCTCAGCCGGCTGGTCGCCGGCGAGATCAACGCCGACAACCTGGCGGAGATGACCTACCCCCGGGTGGCCGAGCTGGCCCGGGCCCTCGCGCCGCGGGTGCCGGACCTGGGCGAGGGTGTGGTGCGGGCGTTCGTCATCGACTACGTCCGGGAGATGAACGGCGAGCCCGGTGAGGCCGCGTACCCGTGGCGGGACCTGCTCCCCGAGCCGGTCGCCGCGCCGGTGGGCTCGGCGGCCTGGATGGCGGCGATCGAGGAGCTGCGGTCGGCGCTGCTGGAGGCGATGGAGGAGGGCGACGTGCAGGACGCCCGCGAGCTGGCGGTCGTGCTCGCGCCGAGCGCCCCGCGGCTGGACGACGTGACCGTCCGGGCCTTCGTCAGCGACTACCTGGGGGCGCTCGGCGGGCAGCCGGTCTCCGGCGACCAGCCGTGGCACCACCTGCTGCCCCGCCCGCAGGGCGGACGCGGGCCCAGCGACGAGGAGATCCTCGAACAGTACGGCGCCCAGCTGCACGAGCACCTGCGCACCAACGGCAAGCTCAGCCGGTACCGGGTGCAGGCGGTGACCGGCATCAAGAGCAAGATCCAGGCCGACCGGATCAAGACGGCGGTCGAGGACCAGGCCGCGGAGAACACGCCGGCCTGATCCGCCGCCGGTCGGCCACACCGCCCGCGAAGCGGCTCCGGACCTCCGGGGCCGCTTCGGCGTTCACGCGGGACCCGCGCAGCCGGTCGACGGCGGCCCGGGCGGGGCGGCCGGCCGCGGGCGTCGAGGGTGGCGCGCGCCCGGGCGGGATCCGGGTACATTGCCGGGGTGGCTGACGTCGACCGGGTGCGCCCGCCCTCCACCGCCGCTCGTGCGGTCGTCTGGACGCAGTTCGCGGTGCTCACGGCGTACGCGATAGGCAGTTTCGGGGTGTTGATCCTCGCGGCGGTGCGCGTGGGCGACGCCGGGGCGGTCCTGCACCCCGGACCCGAGCGGCTCGGCGATCCGCAGGAGTCGTTGCCCGGGCTCGGACCGGACTCGCTGGCGAACCCGCTGGTCTGGATCTTCGGGGTGTGCCGGCTGGTGGCCTGGCTGGTGCACCCGCTCAGCTTCGCGATGCTGCTCTTCGGGGCGGTGACGCTGGCGCACGCCTGGCGTGCCGGGGACCGGCGGGTCGCCGCCCGGCTGGCCGTCTTCAGCGGACTCTGGCTGGGCCTGCTCCTGCTGGCGGCCACCCCCTACGGCGCCGGCCTGCAACGCTGGCTGCTGAACTGACCCGCTCACCGGCGGCGCGGCGGAATGCGCCGGGGAGAGCCCGGCAGCGGGTGGCTCAGGTTGCCGGGGGCACGCAGCTGGCGCGCCAGACGACCTCGGCGGGGGCGGGCTCGGAGACCGGGACGGCCTCGTCGCCCAGCGCCAGCGCCATGGCGCGCTCACCCATGCCGACCAGCGGCAGCCGGACCGTGCTCAGCGCGGGCGTGACGTCCCGGGCGATCGGCATGTCGTCGAAGCCGGTCACCGAGATCTGCTGCGGCGCCGCGACGCCGCGCTCGCGCAGGGTGGCCAGGGTGCCGACCGCCATCGAGTCGTTGAGCGCCAGGATCGCGGTGAGGTCGGGGGCGGCGGCGAGCAGCTCGCCCGCCGCGGCGGCGCCGCCGTCCCGGGTGAAGTCGGCGTGGACGATCCGTTCCGGCGGCAGCGGGACGCCCAGCTCGGCGGCGGCCCGGCGGACGCCGGAGAGCCGGTCGGTGGTGGTGGTCAGCGTGCGCGGTCCGGCGATCACCCCGATCCGGCGGTGGCCGAGGCGCAGCACGCGGCAGGCCAGCGCGTACGCCCCGGCCTCGTTCGCCGGCAGCACCGCGCTGCCGACCAGCTCGTGCCGGCCGATCACCGCGACCCGGCCGCCGCCCTGCTGGTACGCGTTGAGCTCGCCGTTGAGCCGAGCGGTGAACTCGTCGTCGTGGTAGCCGGAGCCGGCCAGGATCAGCGCGTGCACCTGCTGGGCCCGCAGCAGCGCCACGTACGCCAGCTCGCGCTCCGGCTCCCGGTAGCTGTTGCAGATCACCAGCAGCCGGCCGTGCGCCGCCGCCTGCCGTTGCAGGCCCCGGGTGATCTCGGCGAAGTACGGGTCGGAGACGTCGTGCACGATCACCCCGACCGCGGACTTGCGGGGACGTGCGACGTTCTGCGCGTGCGCGTTCGGCACGTAGTGCAGCTCGGCGACGGCGGCCAGCACGCGCTCGCGGAGCTGCGGCGCGACCTTCTTGGCGCTGTCGTTGATGACACGGGAGACGGTGGCGGGGGAGACCCCGGCCAGCCGGGCGACATCTGCCAGGGTGACCGCCATCCGCACAGCATAGATACCGGGCCGTGCCCGGCGGGCGCCCCCACCCGCGCCGAGTGGGGGCGTGTCGCCGCCGGGCCGGGCGTGCCGGCGGGGTCAGCGGCCCAGCAGGGACAGCGTGTCGACGACCCGGTTGGCGAAGCCCCACTCGTTGTCGTACCAGGCGACCACCTTGACCAGGCGGCCGTTCGCCGTGGTCAGCAGCGAGTCGAAGATCGACGAGGCCGGGTTGCCGGTGATGTCGGCGGACACCAGCGGATCCGTGGCGTACTCCAGGATGCCGCGCAGCGGGCCGGCCGCGGCCGCCTCGAACGCGCTGTTGATCTCCTCGGCGGTGACCGGGCGTTCGACGATCGCGTTGAGCTCGACCAGGGAGCCGACCGGCACCGGGACGCGCACCGAGTACCCGGTGAGCCGGCCCGCCAGCCGGGGCAGGACCAGGCCGATCGCGGTGGCCGCGCCGGTCGTGGTCGGGGCGATGTTGAGTGCGGCGGCGCGCGCCCGGCGCAGGTCGCGGTGCGGGCCGTCCTGCAGGTTCTGCTCCTGGGTGTACGCGTGGACGGTGGTCATCGAGCCGGTCTCGATGCCTGCCAGGTCGTCCAGCACCGAGGCGAGCGGGGCCAGGCCGTTGGTGGTGCACGAGGCGTTCGAGACCACGTCGTGGACGGCCGGGTCGTAGTCACCGTGGTTGAGCCCGTAGGCGATGGTCAGGTCGGCGCCCCTGGACGGCGCGCCGACCAGCACCTTGCGCGCGCCGGCGGTCAGGTGCGCCCGGGCGTCCGCGGCGGCGGTGAACCGGCCGGTCGACTCCAGCGCCACGTCCACGCCGAGGTCCTTCCAGGGCAGCTCGGCCGGGGTCCGCACGGCGGTCACCTCGATGCGGCGGCCGTCGACGACCAGATGGTCCTCGTGCGCCTCGACCACACCGCCGAACCGGCCCAGCGAGCTGTCGTAGCGCAGCAGGTGCGCCAGGGTGCCCGCGTCGGTCAGGTCGTTGATCGCGACGATCTCCACGTCGCTGCCGGCCGCCGCGCGCAGCACGTTGCGGCCGATGCGTCCGAAACCGTTGATGGCGACCCGTGTCTTATCGGCTGGTGTCGTCCTGGTCGGTGTTGTCATGCCCTCAGCGTGCCGCCGCGCCGGAGCGCCGGGCAGATGCCGCAGCGCCAGCTTCCGCAAGTTTCGGGCCACCGCCGGGCGCCGCGGCGAAGGTGCGCCGGTACTCGCTCGGCGAGATGCGCAGGATCCGCTGGAAGTGCATGCGCAGGTTGGCGCCGGTGCCGACGCCGACCCGCGCGGCGATCTGGTCCACCCCGAGATCGGTCCGTTCCAGCAGCTCCCGGGCCAGGTCGACGCGTGCCCGCAGGACCCACTGCATCGGCGTGTAACCGGTGTCCTCGACGAACCGCCGCCCGAACGTGCGCGCCGACACCCCGGCGTGCCGGGCCAGCACGGCCACCGTGAGCGGCTGCTCCAGATGCGCCAGCGCCCACTCCCGGGTCAGCGCGAACACGTCGCCGAGCGGCTCCGGGATGCTGCGTGGCACGTACTGCGCCTGGCCGCCGCTGCGGTACGGGGCCGCGACCATCACCCGGGCGATCTCGTTCGACGCCTGCACGCCGTGGTCGCGCCGGACGATGTGCAGGCACAGGTCGATCCCGGCGGCCACCCCGGCGGCGGTGAGCACCTGCCCGTCGTCGACGAAGAGCACGCTGTCGTCGACCCGGACCTTCGGGTACTCCCGGGCCAGTCTCCCGGCGTTCAGCCAGTGCGTGGTGGCCCGCCGCCCGTCCAGGATCCCGGCGGCGGCCAGCGCGAACGCCCCGCCGCAGATGGAGACCATCCGGGCGCCGCGGAACGCCGCGGCGCGCAGCGCGTCGAGCACCCGGGGGTCGATCGGGCCGGTCGGGTTCTGGAAGCCGGGCACGATGACGGTGTCCGCGCCGTCCAGCGTCTCCAGGCCGGCCTCGACGTGGAAGCCGAGCCCGTCGCGCCCGGGCACCGGCCCGATCTCGGCCGCGCACGGCACCACCACGTAGTTCAGCCCGTGCCGGCGGGCGAACACCTGCGTCGGGATGCCGACGTCGATCGGTGAGGCGCCGGGCAGGAGGAGTATTGCCACCGTGTGTCCCCGCATGGGCTCACTGTGCCGGGTGACGGGCGTACCGGGAAAGTGGCGGTCGCGGCAACGACCGCAAGGATCGCGCCAACCGTGCCCCCGGACGCGCCGGGCCGGGTGACCCGAACGGCCGAGAGCGCTCCCGTGGTCGCAAAGCCGACCACTAGAATCACTGGCCCGGCGGCGTGGCGGTTGTACCTTGTCCCCAGCCGGTGACGTGGAGAGGACGGCTGGCGATGAGGGACTACAGCAACCGTTCGGCCGGGCGGCCGACCTTGGAGGAGGTCGCGGCCCGGGCCGGCGTCGGCCGGGGCACGGTCTCCCGGGTGGTGAACGGGTCGGCCCAGGTCAGTCCCAAGGCCCGCAAGGCGGTCCAGGACGCGATCGACGAGCTGGGGTACGTGCCGAACCGCGCCGCCCGCGCGCTCGTCACCCAGCGCACCGATTCGATCGCGCTGGTCGTCTTCGAGTCGGGGGAGCGGTTCTTCGCCGAGCCGTTCTTCGGGCGCATCGTGCAGTCGGTCTCGTCCGTGCTGGTGGCCCGCAACCTGCAGATGGTGCTGATGATCGCGCAGGCCCCGGAGGAGCGCCGCCAGCTGGAGGGCTACCTGACCCGGCAGCACGTGGACGGCGCGTTGCTGCTGTCGGTGCACGGCGACGACCCGCTGCCGGCGATGCTGGAGGAGCGCGGCGTGCCGACGGTGCGGGCCGGTCGGCCGGCCCACCCGGAGCCGGTCAGCTTCGTCGACGCGGACAACCGCGGTGGCGCCCGGGCCGCGGTCCTGTACCTGCGTGATCAGGGTCGCCGCTGCATCGCCACGATCACCGGGCCGATGGACACGGCTCCCGGCGTGGCGCGGTACCAGGGCTACCGCGACGTGGTCGGGGACGGCCCGGCCGCGGCCGGCGACTTCGGCGAGATCAGCGGCGCGATGGCGATGGAGTGGCTGCTGACCAACCATCCGTCGCTGGACGCGGTGTTCGCCGCCTCGGACATGATGGCGTCCGGCGCGCTGCGGGTGCTGCGCCGCTCGGGCCGCCGGGTCCCGGAGGACGTGGCCGTGATCGGCTTCGACGACTCGGTCATCGCCCGGCACACCGACCCGCCGCTGACCAGCGTGTACCAGCCGGTCGAGCAGATGGGCCAGGAGATGGTCCGGCTGCTGCTGGCCAAGCTCGACGGGGAGGAGCCGGTGGAGCGCGAGACCGTGCTGCCCACCCGGTTGATCCTGCGCGGCTCCGCCTGAGCCCAGGCTCCGCCGGAGCCTAGGTCCCGGCCTTGGCGAGGTCGGTCAGCCGCTGCTGAAGGACCGCGGCCTGGGCGGCGGTGAGACCCTCCTCGGCGAGTCGCTGGCGCACCTTGCGCCGCAGCAGGTCGACCTCGCCGCGTACGTCCGGGTCGTCGGCCACGGCCAGCTGGCGGAGGATGTTCCGGAAGTCCTGGGCCACGTCCGGCCGGATCTGTTTGGCGCGTTCGCCCCGCTCGACCGCGTCCCGCACCCGTTGCAGCGCGGCGTCGAGCGTCAGCGTCTCGACCGGTTGCGGCGACGTGGTCCGGGTCAGCGCCGCGGTGGCGGAGGGCCTCGCGGTGGTGGCCACCGGGACCGCGCTCGACGGTGCGACCGAGGGCGGGACCACCGGCGGCTGTGCGGCGAAGTCCTCGTTCGACTGGGACACCACGTGCACCAGGGCGAGGAACGCGACCGCGGTGGCGCCCAGGGCCGCGCCCACGGCGATCTTGCGGCCGCGCGTGGTCCGGCCGTGCAGCCCGACGGCGGGCACCCGGGCGTGCCCGGCGGGCCGGGCGCCGGGCAGCGGCACGGTCGGCGCCCGCTTGTCCTGCGACGGGGCCAGCTCGGCGAGCACCTTCCAGGCCTCGGCGGCGGACGGGCGGCGCTCCGGGTCCTCGTCCAGGCAGCGGCCGATCAGGTCGACCAGCGGGGCGGGCAGCCCGCCGGGCAGCCGGCTGGGGCCGTGCTGCCTGGCCTGCGCCAGCTCCTCCCAGGTGTCCACGCTGTACGGCGGTTCGCCGGCGACCATCTCGAAGAGCAGCACGCCCAGGCCGTACAGGTCGGTGGCGGGTTCCGCGGGCTCGCCGTCGAGGCGTTCCGGGGCGGCGTACGCCGGGGTGCCGAAGGTGGCCCCGGTGTCGTCGTCGTCCGGTTCGCCGGCCGTCGCGCTGATGCCGAAGTCGAGCAGCTTCACGCCGCCCCTGCAGAGCATCACGTTGCCCGGCTTGATGTCGCGGTGCACGACCCCGGCAGCGTGCGCGGCGGCCAGCGCGGCGGCCACCGCGGCGCCCACGGCGGCCGCCGCCGGCCACGGCACCGGGCCGTCGCAGAGCCGGGCCGCCACGGTCTCGCCGGACAGCAGCTCCATCACCACGAACGGGACCACCGAGCCGTCCGGGCGGACCGCCTCCCGGTAGTCGTGCACGGCCGCGATGCCGGGGTGCGACAGCCGCGCCGCCAGCCGGGCCTCCCGCCAGGCCAGGTGCGCGGCACGGACGTCACCGGCCGGGAGTTTGACCGCCACCGGACGGTCGAGCAGCTCGTCGGTGGCCCGCCAGACCTGGGCCATGCCGCCGGTCTCCAGCAACGTGACGAGGCGGTACCGCGAGACCAGGAGGGCACCCGGCGCCGGCCATACATCGTGCATGCCGGAACATTCGCCCAGTCCGGGGCCGCGTGTCAACCGGCAACCGAACCGCACCCGTGGGCACAACCGGACGGTGACCGCCGCGGCCGACGCTGTAACTCCCCGACCTGAGGAGTTCCCCAGATGCGTATGCGCCGTATCGCCGTTGCCGTCGCCATGACCGCGGCCGTCACGGTTCCCGTCGCCACCACCGGTGTGATGGCGTACGCCGCCAAGCCGAGCTCCAGCCCCGCCGCCAAGAAGCCGGCCGCCAAGCCGACCACCCCGGCCACCGCGCCGACCACCCCGGCCGCCACGCCGACCACCCCGGCCGCCAAGAAGCCGGCCGTCACGCCGACCACCCCGGCGACGACCAAGAAGCCCACGCCCGCGCCGGTCAAGAAGGTCAAGGTGGCCTTCGCCGCCTCGGGCCGGGTCACCGCGGTCGGCGCGACCTCGGTCACCGTCGCGGTCAAGGGCGGCACCAAGGACGTGAAGGGCCGTACCGTCACGATCGGTGTCCCGGCCAGCGTGCGGGTCCTGCTCAACGGCAAGCGGGTCGCGGTGACCGCGCTCGCCGCCGGCCACCAGGTGTCCATCACCGGCACCCGGGTCGACGCCGTCTACACCGCGGCGAAGGTGCAGGCCACCGGCAAGGTGGTCAAGCCCACGCCGGTCCCGTCCACCTCGACCTCCCCGGCGCCGGTCCCGTCGTCCCCGACCTCGCCGGCCCCGACCTCGCCGGCCCCGGCCCCGTCGGCCCCGGCCCCGTCCGAGTCGGCGCCGGAGGCGTCGCCCTCGCCCAGCGTGAGCGAGACCCCGGCGCCGGAGCAGACCTCCGCGCCGGAGGAGATCCCCGTGCCGGAGGAGACGTCGGTCCCCGAGGCCTGATCCGAAGGTGCCCGGAAGCCGGGCCGGCCAGCGGCCGGCCCGGCTTCCGGCCGTCAGTCCACGGTCGGCGGCAGGGTCTCCGCGGCCTTGCGCAGGGCCGCCGCCGCGACGGCGTAGCCGTTGGCGGTGTACGTCCGCGACAGCGTCCCGGGCACGGTGAAGTAGGCCGCGGCCAGCTTCGCCGGGTCGGTCGCGATCTCCCCGCGGACCGGCACGTCGTTGCCGTCGTCCCAGCCCCACGGCGCGTTCGCGGAGTTGGTGCCGCAGCCGTACGTGCCGCTGCCGCAGCCGCCGCTGGTGTCCCCGGCGAACGTGCCCAGCGCCGCGAACAGGTCACCGTTGTTGCGCTGCGCCCACATCCCGCCGGCCGCGAAGATGTCGACGAGCCGGTAGCGTACGTCCCGGTCGTCGGTGCTCGACGGCGCCTCGGCCACCGTCGACGGGTAGTAGACGAGGCCGTCGCCGTCGATGGCGTACTGCGGGTACGCCTTGAGCCCGTGCCCCTTCGCCTCCTGCGCGGTCACCGGGTGCTGGTACCCGTCGTGCGGCGAGGACTGCATCCGCAGCGTCCCGTCGATCGTCTCGCCCCCGCTGGTCCAGGTGCTGCCGGCCGGGGTGTACGAGTAGAAGTCGGTGTGCGCGACGGTGACCGCGGCGCGCAGCTGCCCGTACGCCGAACCGTCCTTCTCGACGATCTCCAGCACGCCCTCGCCGTCGTTCTCGTGCTCGGTCTCGAAGAGCGGGTGGTCCACCCAGTCACGCGGGTGGAAGAAGAAGTACGTCAGGTACCAGTGCGTCGCGGTCTCCACCACCGAGTAGTAGACGTGCGCGGTGGTGTCCTGCCCGGCGTGGTCCCAGTTGTCCCGCCCGGACAGGTTGCCGTCGAAGTCGTAGCGGGCGAGGTAGTCGGCCTTGCCGGCCAGGGCGTGCGTGCCGGTCGCGTCCACGTCCTGGTAGTGGATCGGCGCCCAGCGCAGCGCCAGGTCGGCGTGGCCGGTGGCGGCCCGTGCCGGTGTCGCCAGCGTCGTGGCCAGCAGGATTCCGGCGATCACCGCACCGCGTCGTCGCATCAACAGCTCCCTTTGTTTACTGATTCAACTACGTGAATCAAAGGGGAGCCCGGTGACGGGCGGGCGACGTTCACCCCACCAGTGGCGGCGCGGAGTCTGAACGCACGGATCGCCACCGGCGATCCGATGCTCACAGCGGCATGACGTCCATGTCGCAGTTGGCCCGCTCCCAGCGGGCCGCGTCCCGGGTCGCCGGGTGCTTGCCGCCGAGCACCTCGTGGTAGCGGTTCAACGTGTCGCTGTGCAACTCGTAGGCCGCCTCGGTGCGGCCCAGCGCCCGCAGGTCGATGGCCACGTTCAGGGCCGCGGCCAGGGTCGACGGGTGATCGTCGCCCATCACCGCGCGGTACCGCTCCAGGTTCGGCCGGTCCAGCTCGTAGGCGTCCGGCACCCGGTCGTCGGCGAACAGGTCGCTGGCCATGTTGGTGGCGCAGCTGAGGGTCAGCACGTGTTCCTCGCCGAGCGCCTCGCGCAGCCGGTCCAGGGTCGCGGAGTTCAGCCGCAGCGCCTTGTCCAGCTCGCCCTTGAGCCGGTGGATGATCGCCAGGTTGCCGCCCGAGGCCAGCGTGTGCGGGTGCAGCTTGCCCAGCTTGGCGCGGAACCGGTGGAAGTTGTCGGTGGCCACCTCGGCGGCCTCGTCCATCCGATCGGCCTGGCGCAGGTCCAGCGACAGGTTCAGGGCGGCCTGCATGGTGGTCGGGTTGTCCGGGCCCAGGTCCGGGTCCGACTCGTACAGCCCGAACACGTACGCCGAGGTCTCCAGCGCCTTGGCGTGGTCACCGGCCTTGCGGCGGGTCACCGACAGGCTGCGCAGGGTCTCCACGGTCTGCGGGTCCCGCTCGCCCAGGCTCTCGGCGAACGTGCCGGCCAGCCGCTCGAACTCCTCCCGGGAGGTGAGGTAGTCGCCGAGCTGCCGGCGGTCGATCAGCACACCCCGCATCGCGCGCAGCGTCTCCTCGTGGTTCTGCCCGAAGACCTGCACCTTGCGGTCGTAGGTGTCCTGGTCGACCCGGCGCGCGGCCTCGAACCGCCCGGCCAGGCGCAGGCTGACCGCCAGGTTGTGCGCGGCGTTCAGGGTCAGCGGGTCGTCCACGTCGAACAGGCGCACGCACCGGTCGTACACGTCCTGGGAGAGCTCCAGCGAGTCCTTGAACCGGCCCTTCACCCGCAGATCGGAGGCGACCGCCTGATCGGCCTCCAGGGTCTCCTCGTGTTCCGGGCCGAACCGGCGCTGGTAGATCTCGCGCAGGTGGGCGTTGAGCTCGGCGGCCTCGGCGTAGCGGCCGACGGTGAACAGGGTGTAGCCGTACCAGCGGCCGATCTGCAGGGTCTGCACGTCCTCCTCGCCGATCCGCTCGCCCCACGCCCGGTACGCGGTCTCCGCGATCTCCAGCGCCTCCGCGGCGTTGCCGAAGTGGGAGTGGTACTTCGCCTCGTTGATCACCAGGTCGCGGACCCAGGGCTGCTCCGCGTCGGTGATCGCCTTGGAGGCCGACAGGTGCGGGTACAGCTCGCCGTACTGCGGCCACGACTCGCGTACCGTGGGCTGCCGGGGGTCGTTGCTGGCCAGCACCTGGTGCGCGCCGCGGCGCATCTGCGCGCGCTCCTCCGGGGTCATCCGCTCGATCAGGACGGCCTGCACCAGCCGGTGCATCTGGATGGTGTTCTTCGCGTGGTCGATCCGGGCCAGCGCGTACCGGTTGATCTCCCGGATCGCCCGGTTCAGCTGGATCGGGTCGCGCAACGTGGTGTCCAGCTCCGGGCTGATCTGCACGCGCAGGTCGCCGGAGAACAGCGACCGCGAGATCGGCTCCGGCGCCATCAGCGCGCACAGCTGCAACAGCCGCAGCGCCGCCGGGCGGGTGCGGGCCAGATGGTCCAGCGAGACGTTCCAGGCGGCGGCGACCGGAAGCTGGTAGTCCGGTGGCGGGGACATCTCCAGCAGCGCGATCTGCTTGTCCTGGAACAGCCGCAGGTACTCCTTCGCCTGCATGCCGGTCTCGGCCAGCCAGGCGCCGGCCTGCTCGATGGCCAGCGGCAGATCGCCGAGGACGGCGGCGAGGTTGTCGGCCTGCTCGCGGCTGAGCGTGGGCGCCCGGCGGGTCAGCAGGGTGATGCTCTCCTCGCGGCGGAAGACGTCGACCTCGACGGCCCGGGCCACCGCGCTCCACAACGGATTGCGCGAGGTGACCAGGATCCGGCCGGGGCCGTCCATCGGGAAGTACTGCCGTACCGTCTCCGGGCTGTCCGCGTTGTCGAAGACCAGCAGCCAGTTCTGGTACGGCACGCCGATCCGCAGCGCCTCGCGCACCGCCGGGATGGCCGCCGCCTCCGCCTTGACCGGCAGGCCGAGCTTCTGCGCCAGGTCCACCATGGACGACGCGATCTGCGCCGGGCGCTCCGCCGGGATCCACCACACCACGTCGTAGTCGACGGAATTGCGGTAGACGTACTCGATGACCACCTGGGTCTTGCCGACCCCGCCCATGCCGTGCAGCGCCTCCGGCAGCACCGCGGTGGCCTCGCCGTCGCCCAGGTGCTTCAACTGGTCGAGCACCTCGGCGCGGCCGGTGAAGTTCGGGTTGCGCGGGGGCACGTTGCCCCAGATGGTCGGTACCCGGACCGCCGGCCGGGGCGGGGTGGGCCCAGCGGTGCCCAGCCGTGCGGGCTCCGGTTCCTGGGTCTGCGTCATGTCGTCCTCCACCGCGTCGGGCGCGGCCGCCGAGCCGGAGCCCGGTGATTCCGCGCGCGCCAATCGATCCACCTGTGCCTGGATGAGCGCGGCCGGTTGCCGGTACCGGAAGGTGAGCGCGCGCAGCACGGTGGCGTGGACCTCGGCGATCAGGCGCTCGCCCGCGGCGACCGGGACATCGCCGGCCCGGTCCGGGTCGTCGAGCGTGGCGGCCATCCGGCGGATCGCCGGGACGTGGTCGCCGAGGTAGGAGTCGAGGATGCGGGCCACCCACAGGGTGTCCGCCCGCGGCGAGGCGGTGAGCAGCTCGGCCCGTGCGCCGGGGATGAAATCGTGCGTGACCAGCCCGCTGCTGTCCGCGGCCGGGTCCGGCGCCACCGGCTGGATCAGCCCGGCGACCAGGATCTCGGCCAGGTGCGCGGGCTCGGACCGGGGCAGCAGGGTGGCCTGCAGCAGGCGCATCACGTCGAGGTTCAGCGGCGCGGCGGCGGCCAGCCGGGTGGCCAGCTGGGTGGCCGGTGGGGAGGCGGCGGAGCGGAACGCCGTGATCGGGTCGGAGGCCGGACCGGGCGGGGCGGCCGGCGGGGCCGCCGCCGGGGTCGCCGGCAGCAGCAGGCACGCCAGGTGGGCGTCGGCCGTGCCCGGTCCGGTGAGCAGCCGCACCCAGGTCTCCATCCAGGACGAGCCGAGCTCCAGGACCGGCACCGGGACGACCGGGCCCGGCAGCGAGGTGAGGATCGTGTCCGCCGGGTCGCGGATCAGCGTGGCGTTGCGGACCGGACCGTCGTCCGCGCGGTACAGCCGCAGCCGTTCCACCGGCAGGCCCCAGCGGCGCCACATCGACTGCGGCAGCATGTGCACCACGGCCACCGCACCGGCCGCCGCCCACTGCCGCAACCGGTCGAACGGCACGCCGTTGGCCCAGCCCGGCGCCCCGCCGTCGGTGAACACCAGGGTCAGCCGGGACCGGGCGCCGGGAGCGGGATCCGGCCCGGCCAGGCGCACCGCGCCGGCCGGCGGCACCCGCAGCCGGCGGCGTACCACCCGGCGCGCCGGAGGGCCGTCCGCGGCCAGCGCGGCCGCGAACCGGTCGATCGCCTCGTCCCAGACCGCCATCGAGTGGTGCTCGTCGGCCGCCAGCTCCAGCTCCCAAGCCGGGCCCAGCCGGCCGAGCGCCGCGGTGAGCGCGTGGTCGACCGGGACGGCCAGGGCCGGCCACCGGGCCGTACGACCACCCGGCAGGCGCACCGTCCGCTCCTCGAGGCGGGAGGGGCCCGGCAGCGTGCCGGCATCGCCCGAAGGATGGTCGGTCACGGGTTGATGCCTCCCCCCGGGGCCGGCGGCCCGAGCTCGTCGGGCAGGCGTGACGGGTCGTCCCACAGCAGGACGAGATTGCGGCCGGTGTCCGCCAGGTCATCGTCGTCCCTGGACGACGTGATCCTCAACCGCTGTGCACGATCCGGCAGTTCGACTATTCCGCCGTACGCCAGGAGGTCCTGCACCGCCTGGCGGAAGAGCCGGTCCGGGGTGCCCTCGCGGTGCCACAGCAGCACCGGCACCCCGGTGCGGATCGCCACCCGGATCTCCCGGGCCCCGTTGGGCTGCTCCGGCGAGGCGCTGAGCACCAGCGACACCACCCGCTCGTCGAGCACGATGTCCTGCTCCAGCCGGGGCGGGTCACCAACGCTGTACAGGCAGACCGTGGTGCCGGGCGCCTCCCGCAGCACCCGCCACCGGCGCCGCCACACCCGGTGCCGGGTACGTTCCTGGATCCGGTCCAGGCTGCGCACCACCACCGGGTAGTGCCGGTAGAAGGGGACCGGCCCGTCGTCCGGGTCGATCTCCTTGCTCCACCGCTCCACCGGCAGGTTCAGCAGCATCATCGGCAGCACGAACTCGAGCCGCAGCGGGCCGCCGTCGAGCGGCCACTGGCTCTCCACGGTCTCCACGATGCCGCGGACCGCGGCCTCCAGCATGGCGCGGTCGACCACCTGGTCGGCGCCACGGTGCGGCGCCCACCGCTCCGGGTCCCACTGGTACCAGTAGGTGACCGTGAACCGGTTCTGGTGCAGCGGATGCTGGTCGATGAGGATCAGCAGCATCGACTGGGCCGGCCCGGCCTCCGGCAGCGGCTGCGCCCACAGCCGCCGCTGCAGCGCCGCGGTGATCCCCCACTTCTGCCCGAGCTGGTTGACCAGGTGCTTGAGCGGGCGCCCGACCGCGTCCTCGACCGCGTCGGCGACCTGCCAGAGGAACACCATGAACAGCGGGACGCCCTGGTCGTCGGCGTTGAGCCCGGCCAGGTGCACGAAGATGTGCCAGGGGCTGCGGCAGTGCGCGGGCGGGGCCGGCAGCCGGGACCGGACCGCGCGCCGGAACAGCTCGTTGATGTTCGAGACCCGGGCGATGTCGACCTGCTGCAGGATGTCGCGGATGGTGCGCCACTCGTCGTCGGTGAAGTTCTGCACCCCGTCCCACTCGTCGACCAGTTGCAGCAGCCGCAGCGTGGACGGCTCGGCGAGCCGGATCCGCGCCTCGTCGACGAGCAGGGCCAGGCAGTCCGCCCCGGCGCAGGTCCGCACGATCAGCCGCAGGTGTGTCATGTCGTGCTGGATCGGCTCCACCGGCAGGTCACGGTGATACCGGGCGCCGACCGCCCGGATCAGGCCGTCGCGTTCCCCGACGCTGCCGAACGCGTGGCTGCGCACCAGGATCTCGGCGATCTCGTTCTGGATGTCGGATCTGGTCCGGTCCGGTCCGTCCCCGGGTGGCACGCCGTTCACCGGACGCCCCGGCCCGCGGGAAATGGCACCGATGGCTCCTCTCCGCCGGTCCGGGCCAGAGGTGCCGCGGGAACGGTGAGCGACAAGTGACTACCGATAGTACTGATGTCACCGCGCCCAGCAAGGCCTCAGTAAGCGCCCAGCCAATCGATCAGACGGAGCGCCGGGACGTCCTCGCCCGCCCGGGTCAACGCCCGCGCCATCGCCCGGACCAGTTCCGGCCGGCGCCGGGCGGCGTTGTCCGGCACGCCCAGCGCGGCCAGCGCCAGCCCGAGCCCGAGCCAGGGGCGCGGCGCGTCCGGGTCGGTGGCGAGCGCGGCGAGGTAGCCGTCGCGGGCTCGCTCCGGGTTCCCGGTGAGCAGGTCGAGATCGGGGGCGAGCGCGCCCGGGACCGCGGCGCCGACCGACCCGGCAGCGGCGGCGATCCGGGCGAACCGGTCCGGTTCGGCCAGCAGCACGCGGGCCAGCACGGCGCGGCCGTCCAGCCAGCGGACGGCGGTGTCGGTGACCGGGGCCGGATCGTCGAGCCCGTCGGTCCCCGCCGGCTCCGGCCGCGCCGCCCCGGCGCGCCAGGCGGTGTGCAGCCGCTCGACCAGGTGCGGGTCGACCGGTAGGTGGAAGGCCCGCCACTGGCCGTAGTGGTCGTCGGCGGACAGCACGGCCAGCGACTCCGCCCGCGCGCCCACCCGGTCGCCGGCCCAGGCGCCGACCGTGCCGGCGAGACCGGCGACCAGCTCGCGGCCGTGCCCGGTCAGGTCGGGCTCGGCGGCCAGCGCGGCCAGGACCCGGCGCAGCTGGATGCGCCAGAGCGCGAACTCGAACTCGGCGAGCGGGTCGCCGGTGGTGTGCCGGCGGCGCCGCCAGAAACCAGTGATCCCGATGAACGCGTACACCCCCTGCAGCAGGCCGCTCAGCGGGCGCGGGTCGTCGCGCCAGGGGGCGTACCGGCGCGGGCCGGTGGTGCGCCCGACCATCGGGACCAGGTGCAGCAGCGCGCCCAGGGCAACGTGCTGGGTCTCGTGGATCAGGGTGACCGCGAGCTGTTCGGCGTCGTCCGGCATCGAGGCGAGCACGGCCGCGAACGCCTCGTCGCAGGTGGCGCTCAGCGGCCGGTAGGGCTCGGCGGCCGGCAGCGGCACCACCATGGCCGTCGCCGCGGCCACCGCCTCGGCCCGGTCCCGGTCCTGCTCGACCAGGATGCGCCAGGCGTCGCCGAGCAGGGCCCGCCAGCGGTCCACGTCGGCCTCCGGCAGCGGCGTGGGCGCGGACCAGCCGCGCAGGTCCCGGTACGGGTCGCAGTCGTCGAGCCGGAAGGCGATCCGCGCGCCGGCGGTCCGCGCCTCGCACTCCGGCAGCGGGCGCCAGCCGGGGCCGCCGACCCGTACGGTGTGCCCGCCCCCGGTCACCTCCACCACCGGCGCGGCCCGCCGGACGACGGCGGTGCCCGGGTCCGGCCCGGTCCCGGCCAGCGCCGCGTGCCCCAGCCCGGGCAGCACGACGGCGCCGGCGCGCACCGGCACGGTGATCGCGAAGTCGAGGCCGGCCCGGATCGCCGCGGCGGCCGCCAGCAGGTGCAGGTAGCCGATGTCGGTCCACAGCGGAGCCGGGTCGGTGACCACCCCGCGCAGCCGGCGCAGCAGGTGCGCCGCCCAGATGCCGGTCTGCGGGTACGTCAGCACCGTCCCCGCCTCGTCCGGCGCGGCCTGTTCGGCGGCGAACAGCAGGTCCCAGGCCTGCGCCACCGGCGGCAGCGGCCCGGCCCCGGCCGGGTGCCCGGCGAGCGCGTCGCGGACCGAGCACAGCGCGACCAGGCGCCAGCTGCGTTCCGAGGCGGCCAGGTGGCGCATCGCCGCGGCGGTGCCCGTCCCGTGGACGAGGCTCGCGTAGTCCGGCTGCGGCAGCAGATGGGTGGGCAGCGGAGCTTCGGGCGTGCGGGTGCGCTGGTTGGCGGTCAACGACGGTCCTCGGCGGTGCTCGGTTTCCCGGCTACCGGTTCGGCGGCCGGCGGAACGGCCAGCGGCCGCCGACGATTGTCGTCCGCCCGGCGTGCGCGGGCAAGGCGCCGCGCGCGGCCGGCGATGTCCCCCGATCGGGGGATCGTGGTCAGTCGGTGAGGCGCTGCGGGTTGTAGCCGCTGATGCTCTGACTCGGCTGGTCGACCCGGCGCAGCAGCGCTTCGGGGGTCTTCCCGAAGGCCGCGCTGTCGAGCTTGGCCACTTCGGCCAGGGTCAGGCGGCTGAGATCCGGTACTTCGGTCCGGACGTCCGAGTCCTGCGGCATTGTTGTCAGCACACCCTCATAACGGAGTCGAGACAGTGCGTACCGGGGGGCTGCGCACTGAGCATACTGCCCAATTCTTCCCGATTTGCCGGAAGGAGCGGAATCCGGGGGTCGGAAATCGAGCAGAGAGCGCCTCGGTGTGCTAGCCATCCAAACCGGTCGGCGCCGACGTGTCATCGACCGACTGGCCTCGTGTACATCGGCTGGACGGCCCATCGATTATCGGCCGAACGGCTCGTCCCGGTAGACCAGTTCGCCGAGTATCTCCACGTCATCGGGGCGATCCGAGTGCAGCTGCTGGACCACCTCGGCGACTGCCAACATGCCGCCGGGCCGGGCGGCCAGCGCGGTCAGCAGGGCCCGCAGGTAGTCCACCGGCGCCGCCGACGGATCGATGTCCAGCGGTTCCCCCAGCCGCTCCACGATCATCCCGGTGAAGTGCGCCCGGGTCATCGGGCTCTGCGTGATCGGCAGCCGGGCCAGCGCGCCGATCAGCACCTCCAGCGGGGCGGCGGCATAGACCTGCACCGGCGGACCGGCCCCGACCGGCGCCGTGGCGGCCGGCGCGGTGCGCGGACCCAGCCGCGGCACCGGCCCGAGCGCCGGGGCCGGCTCCTCCTGCTGGCCGGTGAGGTGCCGCAGCAGCTGCTCCGCCCCCGGCACGGTGAAGCTGTCCACCCGGTAGACGGTGGAGCTGGTGGGCAGCAGGAACGCCGGCACCTCGGTGGCCGCCCGCCCGGGCAGCAGCACCGGCAGGATGCGCGGGAACCAGCGCTCCCGGTCGGCGTACAGCATCTCCCGGATCAGGGCCGCTTCGTACTCCACGCCGTTGCCGGAGCCGTTGCGGGCGCCGTGCTCGGCCCGGGAGCGGTACGCCGGGGACGCGATGACCAGCACGAAATCCACCCGGGCGAGCTCGTGCTCCATCCACCGGGTCCACTCCCGGCGCTGTGCGGTGTCCATGTCACAGCGCGCGTCGATGCCGTTACGGCGCAGGAAATACCACAGCTCGCGAACCGCCGCCCGGTGCGGATCGTCGTCGTGAGCATAGGAGAGGAAGACCCGTACGCTCATCCGTCGCCCCCTTCGACAACACCATAGAGAGCGGTGACCGGAGTCGACAAAGACCGCACGCCCCGGCGGGACGGCCGGAAACGCTAACAACCGCCCGCCGCGGGCCGATCGCTGCCGGGGATGGAACGCGGAGCGGATGGCGGGGTGCGGATGCGCTGGCAGGACCGGGTGCTGACCCCGCTGGCCGTACTGAGCGCGGCCGTGCTCGGCTGCTACCTGCTCGGCCTGGGCACCGTACGCCAGCAGATGCTGCTCTGCTGGACGCTCGCGCCGATCCTCGACCTGTCGATGTCCTGGCTGTCCCGGCAGGTGTGGCGCAGCCCGGACGGCGATCCGGCGAGCCGGCGGTTCTGGCGGGCGATGGGCGCCGCCGGGCTGATCTTCGCGGTCGGCGACCTCACCCAGCTGGGGTACGTCCTGGCCACCCCGGATCTGGACCGGTTCGTCTTCCATCCGGCGCAGAGCCTGCTCGGCGTGGCCGGTGTGCTGCTGGTCGGCGGCGTCACCGTGTGCCACCCCGGCCGGGCGTGGTCGCGCGGCGCCCGGATCCGGATGGCCCTGGACGCGGCGATCGTGCACACCGCCGCCGGCGTCCTGGGCTGGTCGCTGCTCACCCGGCCCGGTCTGGACCAGGCCGGGGCGACCGGTTACTTCTCCGCGCTGTTCGGCTGCGGCGTGGTGCTCTGCGGCGGTCTGCTGGCCGTCAAGATCGGCTTGAGCGGGTCCAGCCCGATCGTCATGCCGGCCGCCGTCCCGATCATCGCCTCGACGTCCGTGCAGGCGCTCGGCAACGCGCTGCTGCCCACCGACAGCGTCGCCGGGGTGACCCTGCCCGCGCTGCTGGTGCTCGGCCCGTGCCTGCTGATGGTCGCCACGCCACGGATCCAGTTGCTCCAGACACGCGCCGGGCGGGGCGGGCGGGTCCGCCGCGGCGCCGGGGCGGGCCGCCGGTACAGCTCGCTGCCGTACCTGGGCACCGTGGTCTGCGCGGGCACCCTGGTGGTCGTCCTGGCCGTCGAGGGACTCGGGCTCTCCGCCTGGGGCGCGCTGACCGGCCTGCTGATCAACGTGGCGCTCGTGGTGGCCCGGCAGATGCTCGCCCTGGCCGAGAACAACACCCTGCTGGGCCGCCTGGACGAGAGCCTGGCCGAGATCCGCCGCCGCGAGCGCCGGCAGGAGGCGCTGCTGCGGCACGCCTCGGACATCACCGCGATCGTCGGTACCGACGGGGTCCTGCGGTACCTCAACCCGGCCGTCGAGCGCATCGTCGGCGGCCCGCCCGGCGAATACCTGAACCGGCGCCTGCTGGACCTGATCAGCCCGGCGGACGCGCCGTGCGTGGTGGCCGCGACCGCCCCGGTGTTCGCCACCCCGGGCGCCAAGGCGGCCTTCGAGATGCGGGTGCGGCACGCGGACGGCGGCTGGCGCTGGCTCGCCGCGGTCGCGGTGAACCTGGTCGACGAGCCCGGGATCGGCGGTGTCGTGATCAACGCGCGGGACATGACCGAGGAGCGGGAACTGCGGGAGCTGCTGCGCTACCAGGCCGGGCACGACGAGCTGACCGGGCTGGCGAACCGGCGGCAGTTCACCGACCGCGTGGGCGCGTCCGGGACCGCCGAGGTCGCCGTGCTGCTGGTGGACCTCAACGGCTTCAAACAGATCAACGACACGTACGGGCACGCCACCGGCGACACGGTGCTGCGGCACGTGGCCCGGCAGCTGTCGGCGTGCAGCGGGCCCGGCGATCTGGTGGCCCGGCTGGGCGGGGACGAGTTCGCCGTACTCGTGCCGGCCGGCGTCGCGGAGGCGGACCGGATCGCGGACCGCCTGCGCGCCGCGCTGGCCGCGCCCGCCGCGATCGACGGCCGGCAGCTGACCGTCGGCGCCAGCATCGGCGTCGCGGCCGGCCCGGCGGACCGGCCGGACAGCCTGTTGCACCGCGCCGACCTGCGGATGTACGCCGACAAGCAGCGCTGCCGGGAGCTGTCGTCGTGACCGGCCACACGTGGCCGGCCGTCGCCGGTTTCGCCGCCCGGCCCGGACCGCCCGGCATGCCGGCCGGCGGGGCCGATCCGCCGGCCTGAGGCGCCGGCGCGGGGCGTCGCCGGGCGGCGGGGCCGATCCGCCGGCCTGAAGCGCCGGGCCGGGCGTCGCCGGGCGGCGGGGCCGATCCGCCGGCCTGAAGCGCCGGCGCCGGGCGTCGCCGGGCGGCGCGCGGTGCGCGTCGCCGCGCGGCGGGCGCCGGTTAGGGTACGGGCGATGGACACGGCGGACGACGGCACGAGCACGGCGCGCTCCCTCGCCTCGTGGCTGGAGCGGCTCACCTTCGCCGACCTGACCGAGGCCGAGGCCACCGCCCGGATCCTCGCCACGATCGAGGAGTGGGCGGCGTGGCAGCGGTGGCGGGTCTACCGCCGCGCGCCCAGCGTCTTCCCGCTGCCGCCCCCGCTGCGCGGCAGCTCGGTGCTGGACGTGGCCTGCGCCCGGCCCGGCGGCGCGGCCCCGATCGCCATCGAGGTGGACCGGCGGGACCGGCAGCGCACGGTCGACAAGCTGCTCGCCGAGGCCGCCGCCGGCCGGGTGGCGATCTGGGTGCGCTGGGGCACAGGCCCGTTCCCGCCCCCGCCGCTGCCGGTGCACCTGGTGGTCCGGGAGGCCTCGCGCCGGGCCGGGCGCTGGCATACCGTGTCCGAGCGGCCTGCCCCCGAGCACACCGGCGCCGCGCCCGTCGTCGCCGAGGCCGAGGAGCTGCCGTGGGAACCGTGACCGAGAGCCCGTCCCGGCTGGCCTGGCGGGTGACCGAGCCGCTGCACGCCCTGGTCTACCTGGTGCCCGAGGCGGCCCGGACGTACGCGTCGGCGGGTCTGGACCCGATGGCCGGCTACCTCGCCGCCCGGTCCGCCGCGTTCGGACCGGTCGGCCCGGGCCCGGTCGCCGCCACGTTCTACAACTTCAACCCGGCCGTGGTTGCCCGGGCGCTGCCGGCCGTGTGGGAGACGGTGAGCCCGGAACGGATGATCGCCGCCCGGCTGGAGATCGCCGACGCGGCCCTGACCCGCGGGCTGGGCGCCGAGGTGCTGGCCGGGCCCGAGGTGGCCGAGGCGGCCGAGCTGGCCCGGGCCGCCGCACAGCACGCGGCCGGCTCGCCGCACGGCCGGCCGCTGTTCGCCGCACACGCCGAGCTGCCCTGGCCCCGCCCGGCGCACCTGGTGCTCTTCCACGCCCAGATGCTGCTGCGCGAGTTCCGCGGCGACGGGCACATCGCGGCGCTGCTCGCCGCCGGCCTCAGCGGGCTGGAGTCGATCGTCCTGCACGCGGCCAGCGGCCAGATCGACCGCCGGTTCCTGCAGGCCACCCGGGGCTGGGCACGGGACGACTGGGCGGCCACCGCCGGCCGGTTGCGCGAGCGCGGGCTGATGACCGGCGACGAGCTGTCCGACGAGGGTCGGGCGCTGCGGGCCGAGCTGGAGGCGACCACCGACCGGTTGGCCGAGCCGGCATACCGCGAGCTGGGGGAGGCCGGCTGCGTGCGGCTCGCCGCGCTCACCCGTCCGCTGAGCCGCATCGTCGTCAAGGCCGGCCTGCTGAACCCGGCCGGGCTGATCCCCACCGGCCGCGAGCGTGCACAGGCGGGCTGATACCCGAATCACTTGTCGCACCGTAGCGGTTAGGTCACTCTTGGTTGCGTGATTCGACAGCAGCGGCACCCGGCATCGTGGTGGAACCAGTTCTTGCAGGTCTCCGAGAAGTTCGACCTGGCCTTCCTCACCGAGAGTCTGGGCGACGAGATCACGCCGAAGATCTCGTCGCCGCTGCTGCGCCGGGAGGCGGAGATCGCGCTGGAGATCCGGGTCCGGTATCTCAACAAGCCGGCCAGCGAGGAGCTCGCCGCGCGGTCGGCCAAGGGCGTGCAGCGGCTGGTCGCCACGGTGGACCGGCTGGCCGAGCGCTCCGGCGAGGGTTTCCAGCTGCACGAGGCGCACACCCTGATCCACCTGCTGGAGGGCAAGGCCGGCGAGGCCGCGCACGGGGCCGAGGAGTTCCTGAAGACGCAGGTGATCCTGCGGACCTTCGTCGGGGCGCTGCGACTGGAGCGGTTCGACAACGACCTCGCGGTGAAGCTGCTGGCCGCCGGTCAGGAACCGGCCGTGGCGCTGCACTCGGGACAGGTGATCGGCAAGTACGCGTGGTGGCCGGGGTGGCTGCTGAAGGTGGTCACCGAGCGGGCGCTGGCCGGCACGCTGGACGAGGAGACGGTGCAGGCGCTGGACCGGTGCGCGTACGCGGAGTTGAGCCCGGCCCAGGCGCGCATCGCCCGTCGCCTGCTCGACGGTGAGGAGGCGCTGATCGACGCGTCGGCGGTCCGCCTGGAGGGCCTCGGCGAGGTGGACGCGGCGGAGAAGCTGCGCAAGGGCGACCTGACCACGGTCGCGCTGGCCGCCCGGCTCATCCCGATCTGACCGGCGAGCGCCCGCCCCGCCGTCCCGATCCGCCGGTTGCCCTCGGCCTACCGATGGCGACCGGTCTCCGGGTTGTGCCCAACCTCCGGGTTACGGTCACTTTTCCGGTTGTCACCGGTCTGCCGTTTGCGGCCGGTCTCCCGGTCGTCATCGGTCGCCGGTTGCGCACCGCCGCCGCGGCCGTGCCCTGTGCCCTCCACCGGGGGCCGCGATGACCCACGCCATACCCGCATAATAGGGGATGAACCGGTCGGTATCACCGCCACGCCCATGCATGGACATCGATTTACCGGCCCGCAACAGTGCCCGATAAGTCCGGATAGAGCGGGGTCCATTGGACGGCGAATGTTCACCGATCCTTTGTTGACAGACACGCAGAGTAATTTGATCAACACGAAGAGCGAGAATTAGGCAAACGGCAGGTTAACGAGGGCCGAATCTTGTACATGTTGCGTTTGGCCTCTGGCAGGAGACCCACTTGACCGGTCACGATCACCCGCGTGACTGACACATCCGTGATCCTCGCGCTGGTGGTCGTGACGGCACTCGCCTTCGACTTCACCAACGGGTTCCACGACACGGCGAACGCGATGGCCACCTCCATCGCCACCAAGGCGCTGCGGCCCAAAACCGCCGTGGCCCTGTCCGGTGTGCTGAACCTGATCGGCGCCTTCCTCTCCGTCGAGGTCGCCCTCACCGTCACCAACGCGGTGGTGAAGATCCAGGACAAGACCGGGGCGCCCAAGACCGAGCTCCTCGCTGACGGCGGATCCGGTCTGCTTCTGATCATCCTGGCCGGTCTGGTCGGCGGCATCGTCTGGAACCTGCTCACCTGGCTGGTCGGGCTGCCCTCGAGCTCCTCGCACGCGCTCTTCGGCGGCCTCGTCGGGGCCACCGTGGCCGGGCTCGGCTGGGCCGGTGTGAACTGGAACGGCGACGGCTCGAAGCTCGACGGGGTCGTCGGCAAGGTGTTGCTGCCCGCCGTGCTCTCCCCGGTGATCGCGGCCGTGGTCGCCGCCGCCGGCACCTGGCTGATCTTCAAGGTCACCAACGGGATCGCGGCCCGGTTCACCGACCAGGGCTTCAAATGGGGCCAGATCGGCTCGGCCTCGCTCGTCTCGCTGGCGCACGGCACCAACGACGCGCAGAAGACCATGGGTGTCATCACGCTCGCCCTGATCGCCAGCGGCGACTGGAGCGACACCAAGAACATCCCGCTCTGGGTGAAGGTGGCCTGCGCCGTGGCCATCGCCCTCGGCACCTACCTGGGCGGCTGGCGGATCATCCGCACCCTCGGCAAGGGCCTCACCGACATCAACCCGCCGCAGGGCACCGCCGCGCAGTCCGGCGCCGCCGCCGTCATCCTGGCCTCCAGCCAGCTCGGCTTCGCGCTCTCCACCACGCACGTCGCCACCGGCTCGGTGCTCGGCTCCGGCCTCGGCCGGCCGGGCGCCCGGGTCCGCTGGTCGGTCGCCGGGCGGATGGTCGCGGCCTGGTTGATCACCCTGCCCGCGGCCGGCCTGATCGGCGCCGCGATGTGGTGGGTCGGGCACACCATCGGTGGCCTGGCCGGCGCGGTCGTGGTGTTCCTGCTGCTGGTCGCCGCGTCGGTGGCGATGTGGCTGCGCTCGCGCAGCGAGCAGGTCGACCACGAGAACGTCAACGACGACTGGGAGCCCGCGCCCACCCCGGCGCCGGTCGACCCGGCCGTCCAGGAAGCCGTCCGCGTGGTCGCGGCGAACTGAGCGGAGACGACGACATGCACAACCTGGGATTCGCGCTCGACGGCGCGTGGCGGGTGCTGCTCGCCGGCCTGCTCCTCGGCGCCGGGCTGCCGGTGCTGTTCGCCCTCGGCATCCGCTCGCTGGCGTGGGGCGCCGGCGAGGCCTCGGTGGACGCGACCGGCGTCACGCCCGGCACCCGGCGGCCGCTCGGCACGTTCGTCGGCTACCTGCTGTTCGCCGTGGTCATCGCCGGGGTGCTGCTCGGGCTGACGTTCATCGTGGCGACCGGCTTCGGCAACAAGCTCAGCTTCGAGCACATCTACCCGACGATCGTGCCCAAGTAGCCCGGCGTACGCAGGAAGCGGCCCGGCGGCGACTGCCGCCGGGCCGCTTCCTGCATGTGGGCCGCCGGCTCCCCGGTCAGGCCAGGTCGCGGGCCAGCACACCGATGTCCGGCTGGTCGGTGAACAGGCCGTCGATCCCGGTGCGCAGGAAGGTGATCTGCTCGTCGATCGCCTTGCCGAACGCGGCCGGGTCGGCGCCGGCCCGCAGCTCGGCCGGCAGGAAGCTGTTCTCCGCCCGGAAGGTGTACGGGATCACCTTGAGCCCGGCGTGGTGCGCGTTGCGGACCAGTCCGGTCGGCGCGGCCAGGGTGCCGTCCGCGTTCCGCGGGATGATCTGCCCCTTGTCCGGGCCGAGCCCGTCGACGAACTCGGACAGCTCCTTGAGCCCGGCCGGCGTCAGGTAGTCGGCGTAGCTGCGCGGGTCGTCGAACGGGGTGCCGGCCGCGCTGGTCAGGAACACCAGCGGCACCTCGACCCGGTGACGGTCGGCGAGCGTGCGCAGGTTGGCCGCCTCGAACGACTGGACGAACACCTTCGCGCCGCGCCGGTCCAGGCCGTTGCGGCGCAGGGTCCGGACCAGCGGGGTCTCCAGCTCCAGCCCCAGATTGCGGAAAAACGTCGGGTGCTTGGTCTCCGGGAAGACGCCGATCTCCCGGTCCAGCTCCTTCGACAGCCGCTTGCGCAGGTCCAGGACCTCCTGGAAGGTCGGCACCTGGAACAGCCCGTCGAACAGGGTGTTGTGCTGGCGGACCGCCGGGATCCGCTCGGTGGCACGCAGCGTCTTCAGCTCGGCCAGGGTGAAGTCCTGGGTCCACCAGCCGGTCACGCTCACGCCGTCCAGCACCACGGTGCGCTTGCGCCCGGCGAACTCCGGCCGCGACGCGACGTCGGTGGTGCCGCCGATCTCCGGCTCGTGCCGGCAGACGAGGACCCCGTCCTTCGTGCTGACCAGGTCCGGCTCCATGTAGTCGGCGCCCATCCGGGCGGCGAGCTCGTACGACGCCAGGGTGTGCTCGGGGCGGTACCCGGAGGCGCCCCGGTGGCCCACCACCAGCGTGGACCTGTGCTTGCCGGAACCGGCGAACGCCGGGGCCGCGACGGCCCCACCCAGCGCCGGCGCGGCGGCGGCCACCGCGCCGAAGCGCAGCACCTGACGGCGATCTGCCACGTTGTCCTCCACGGAATCGCATCCGGCGCCGGTCGCCGGATGTCCGAGAGGCAGTGGACGTGATCGAATCGTCGTGGGAGCGACGATCTCGTGGCGTGTCCGCGAACGCCCGGCCAACCGTCGCCGCCCGCGCGCGCCGGCGGCGAGGCCGACCGGCGCCCGCGGGGGCAGGCCGTGGCCGGCGCTTCCACCGTTTCCGGTACGACCTGTCCGCTCCCGCCCACGGTCGCGCGCCCGTGGCGGTCCGCGACCGTCAGATCCGCAGCTGCGGCCAGTCCAGCAGGCCCTCGCCGAGGTCCCGGACGGTGGCGAGCAACCCGAGCCGGGCCGCCCGGATCGCCGGGTCCTGCGCCATCACCAGCACGTCGTCGAAGAACGTGTCGACCGGCACGACCAGCCGCCCGGTCGCGTCCACGAAGTGCCGCAGGTCGGCGAAGCCGCCCGGGCCCAGGTCGGCGCGGACCGCGGTGACCGCCTCGTGCAGGGCCAGCTCGGCCGGCTCCTTCAGCGCGCCCACGTCGTACGACGCGGGTGTCCCGTCCGGAACGATCCGCCGCGCCCGCTGGATGGCCGCGGCGACCGCGGCGAAGTCCGCGTCGCCGACGGCGGCGGCCAGCTGCGACAGCAGGTTGTCGGCCACCGACGGCCGGGCGAAGTGCGGCAGCACCGCCCGCACCCGGTCCACCGGGTGTCCCTCCTCGGTCAGCGTCTGCTCCAGCCGCCGGGCCAGGAAGTCGCCGACCGCGGCCAGCACCGCACCGGAGACCGGAACCGGCTGGGCGGCCGCCGCCCAGGCCAGTGCCTCGGTGAGGCTCAGCGAGGCGAACTCCGGCGTGCCGCGGTGCACGGCCAGCAGGCCGAGCACGGCCCGGCGTACCGCGAACGGGTCGCTCGACCCGGTCGGCAGCCCGACCGTCGCGGCCAGGCCGGTGACCAGGTCGAGCCGGTCGGCCAGGGACAGCAGGGCGCCCGGGATGGTCCGCGGCAGCGCGTCCCCGGTGTGGCGCGGCAGCTCCGCCTCGAAGACCGCCTCGGCGACCGCCCGCGACTCCCCGGCGTGCAGCGCGTAGTCGCGCGCCATCACCCCGGCCAGGCTGGTCATCTCGGTGACCAGCTGCGCGCCGAGATCGAACTTGACCAGCTCGGCGGCCCGGTCCAGCGCGGCCGAGCCGAGTCCGAGCCGCTCGGCCAGGCGCCGGGCGAGCGCGCCGATCCGGTCGGCCCGCTCGGCCATCGAGCCGAGCCGGTCGGTGAAGGTCAGCCGGGCCAGCCGGGCCCGCATCCGCGACAGCGGGGTGTCCAGGTCGGCGCGGTAGAAGAAACGGGCGTCCTCGTACCGTGCCCGCAGCACCGCCTCGTTGCCGGCGCGGACCAGCTCGACGTCGACCGGCCCGTTCGCCACCGTGACGAACATCGGCAGCAGCGCGCCGTCCTCGTCGCGGACCGGCAGGTAGCGCTGGTGCTTGCGCATCACCGTGGTGAGCACCGCGTCGGGCAGCGTCAGGTAGCCCTCGTCGAACGTGCCGAGCAGCGGCAGCGGCTGCTCCACCAGGTCGGTGATCTGGTCGATCAGCGCGGCCTCGCCGGCCACGTCGACCCGCCCGTCCGGGTAGACCAGGTCCTGCGCGCCGATCACGATCAGCTCGCGGCGGTCCTCGTGGTCGGCGACGATGCCGTTGACCCCGAGCGTCTCCAGGAAGGTCTCCGCCGAGGCGATCTCGGCGACCGGCGGGACGGCGGTGCGCAGCAGCCGGGTCTGCCGGCCGGCGGCCAGGGTCGAGACGGTCACCGGCACCACGTCGTCGCCCCAGAGCGCGGTCAGCCAGCGGATCGGGCGGCTGAAGGCCAGCTTCGGGTCGTTCCACCGCATGTTCCGGGCGGCCCGCAGCCCGCCGGTCACCTTCGCCAGGACCGCGGCGAGGACCTGCGGCGCCGCGCCGCCGGCTTCGTGCTGGTCCACCACGACATGGGGTACGCCGTTGAACTCCTCGACCCGCGCATCGCCGAGGGTGGCGCCCTGCCCGCGCAGGAAGCCCTCCAGCGCCCTCGTCGGCGTGCCGTCCGCCGCGTACGCCGCCTGCGCCTTCGGTCCCCGGACCGTCCGCACGTGGTCGTCCTCGCGGGCGGCCACCGCCGGGACCACCGCGATCAGCCGCCGCGGGGTGCCGAAGACGCGGATCTCGCCGTGCTCCAGCCGGGTCCCGGCCAGGCCCTCGGTGAGCAGGCGCCGCAGCTGCTCGCGGGCGCCGCGCAGCTCGGCCGGGGGCAGTTCCTCGGTGCCCACCTCGAAGACCAGGGTGCGCGGCCGGTCGCCGGTCCGCGTGGCCGCGGCCGGGCGGGCCGGGGCGAGCGCGGGTGTGGTGCCCAGCGGGTGTTCCAGCTCGCCGCGCCGGGCCACCCAGAGCTTGGCGACCTCACCGGCGAGGCGGCGCATCCGGGCGAACTCGCGTGCCCGGTCGGCGGTGGAGACCGCGCCGCGCGCGTCCAGCACGTTGAACGCCTGGGAGCATTTGAGCACGTAGGCGTGCGCCGGCACGGGCAGCCCGGCGTCGATCATCCGCTGCGCCTCGCCGGCGTAGAGTTCCAGCAGCCGGCGGTTGGCGTCGATGTCGGCGTCGTCGAGGTAGTAGCGGGACATCTCGTACTCGCTCTGGCCGAACACCTCGCCGTAACTGACGCCCGGCGCGTACTCGATCTCCTTGAAGTGCTGCTTGTCCTGCAGCGCCATGATGATCCGCTCGATGCCGTAGGTGATCTCCACCGACACCGGGTCCAGGTTCAGGCCGCCGGCCTGCTGGAAGTACGTGAACTGGGTGATCTCCAGGCCGTCCAGCCAGACCTCCCAGCCCAGGCCCCAGGCGCCGAGCGCGGGGGAGGCCCAGTTGTCCTCGACGAACCGCACGTCGTGCGCCGCCACGTCGATGCCCAGCGCGCTCAGGCTGCCCAGGTAGAGCTCCTGCGGATTGCCCGGGTCGGGCTTGAGGATCACCTGGAGCTGGGTGTGGGTCTGCAGGCGGTTCGGGTTCTCGCCGTACCGGGAGTCGTCGGGCCGCACCGAGGGCTCCGGGTAGACCACCCGCCACGGCTCCGGACCGAGCACCCGCAGGAAGGTGGCCGGGTTCAAGGTTCCCGCTCCGACCTCGGTGTTCATCGGCTGGACGAGCAGGCATCCCTGCTGCGTCCAGTACGCCGTCAACCGGGTCAGAGCCTCCTGCATGGTGAGCATGCGCCGAAGTCTAGGGCTCCGGCCGGCGGGGAATGCAGGCGAATATGCTCGCCGGAGATCTTTACGCCTTTCAGGGACCGCTGTGGCGAGGACGAGGCCGCGACCGTACGCCGGGTCCGCGACTTCCCGGCCGCCCGGTGGTGCCGAACGCGGACGAGACACCGGCCGCGGGCCGGGTTCCCCACCCACCTGATCCAGCTCACCGGCGTTGCGCGTGCCGCGGGCCGACCGGCTGCGGAACGCGCGCTCGTTCAAGGACACCGCGCGAGGGCACCCGGGAGATCGACACTCTGATCGTCGGTCGCGGCGTCGCCGGTCACGGCGCGTTCGTCGGACCGGAGCCGATCCGGGCGCCGGCCACCCGGGCGAGGACCTCGCTCAGGATCGTGGTGGCGGCGCTGGGCAGCACGGCGTCGGCGTGGGCGTACCGGGAGCCGGGCGTGAACGGGTTCGGGATCGCCACGCACCGCAGCCCGGCCGCCCGCGCCGCGGTGACGCCGTGCGGGCTGTCCTCGAAGGCGACCGCGCGCTCCGGGGCCAGCCCGAGCCTCTCCAGCGCCAGGCGGTACACGGCCGGGTCCGGCTTGGGCGCGGCCACCTCGTCGCCGCACGCGAGGAGCTCGAAGCGGGTCAGGTCGCCGGTGCGGGCCAGGTTGGCGCGCACCCACCAGGCCGGCGAGCTGCTGGCCACCGCGAGCCGCAGGCCCTGCCGCTCGGCCTCGCGCAGCCACGCCCCGATCCCGGTGGCCAGGCCCAGTCCGGCGTGCACCCGTTCCCGGTACGCCATCCGCCGCGCGTGGCTGGCCGCGCGGTCGTACCCGGCGCCGACCGCGCGGGCCAGCTCGGCGTAGCGCAGCTCGTTGACGTCGCCGCCGTGCTCGGCGAAGAAACCGGACTCGTCCAGCTCCAGGCCGTGCTGGCGCCACTCGTACCGCCAGCTGTCCAGCAGGGTGGTCTCGGTGTCCATCAGCAGACCGTCGAAGTCGAAGATCAGCGCCTCGATCGCCATCGCCGCAGTATCCCGGCCGGCCCCGCGGCCCCGCCTCAGCGGGGTGGGTCCAGGCGGCGCGGGACACAGTGCTGCGCGGCGATCGTGCGGCACCAGGCGGTCACCGCGGGCCCGTCCGGGAAGTCGCCGAGCGCGACGGTCAACCAGGCGCCGGCCCGGTCTGCCGGGTGCGCCAGGTCGGTGTCGCGCAGCAGCACCACCTGGTGCTCGTCGCTGGCGATCCCGCGGCGCAGGCGCTGGTGCTCGGCCAGCACCGCGGCCGGGTCGGAGCGCCCGGCCGGCGGCGCGGCGAGCTCGGCGGCGTACTGGCCGCGCAGGTCGAGCGCGGCGAGGTCGTCGCGGCGGGTGAACTCCAGCTCGGCCCGCGCGCCGCCCGCGGACTCCTGCGGCCAGGGCTCCGGCCGGGCGCCGAGGCCGGTGTGCGGCCGGGCGGGCGGGCTCACCGTGGCCGGGGCGCGACGGTCGAGATGCGCGAGCACGGCGGCGATCAGGGCGGCCGTGACGAACACCGCCACGGCGCCGGCGGCCACCGTCCGGGACGCGCGCCGGCCGGGTGGGGCGATCCTTCGGTACGCGTCCACGGGCCCTCCGGCGTATCGGCGCGCGGGTCCCCTCGACGCTAACCGCAGGAGTCCGGCGATGACCAGGCGGTACGCCTTTTTCAGCCGTCCGGGCCGGGCAACCGCGCCGCACCCGAACTGTGACCCCGTGCCGCGCCCGCGCGGCTCAACCCCGCGTCCGCGGTGCCGACCTCTAGGGCCATGAGCGTGGGCAGCGGAGTGCACACAGCCGGACTCCAGGCGGAGGCCCCCGGCGGTATGGCCGTGACGCCGGACCGGCAGGCGCTGCTGCTGGCCGAACTGGTCGGGTTCATGACCAAGGACACCCCGTCGGTGCAGCACGTGCTGGACCTGATGGCGCCGCACCTGCGGGAGATCGCCGGGCTGACCGCGGCCACCGTCTTCGAGCTCGACTCCGAGACCGGCATGATGACCGGAACCGCTCAGTACGGCGAGCCGGGCCGGCGCGACCAGATGGTCGCCGGCAAGGTCTTCCGCGCCGCGGCCGGTGGCCCCCCGGTGGTCAGCGGCCAGCAGATGGCGATCCGGCTGCGGATCGGCGGGCAGACCGTCGGCGTGCTGCTGTTCACCGGCGACGCGCTGAGCGAGCTGCGCCCGGACACCATCTCGACGGTCGCCCTGCACTTCGCCACCACGCTGCAGGGGCTGTTCGCGGAGAAGGCGCGGCAGTTCGTCGCGCACACCAGCGCCACCATCCAGGAGCTGTTCGAGAAGGGCATGTCGGCCGGCAGCGTCGAGGAGGCGGCCGAGCTGCTGACCAACTCGTGCGCCACGGCGTTCCGTACCGAGCACGCCGGGCTGCACCTGATCGACAACGACGGCCGGATCCGGTACGTCTACAGTGTCGGCTGCCCGGACGAGGTCAAGCAGACGCTGCGCGCCAACCTGGTCGGCCGGTCCGCGATCGAGTCGCCGGTCTGGCGCAGCACGATGGAGTCCGGGGACCCGGTGCTGGTCAACAACGCGGCCACCAGCAAGACCCGGCCCGGTGGGCTGATCGACACGCTCGGCATGCAGTCGTTCATCGCGATGCCGTTGATGTCCGGGTTCGGCCCGGCCGGCCTGGTGATGTGCGGCGACTCCTCGGGCACCCGGGAGTGGAGCGGCCGGGACCGCATCCTGGCCCAGCAGCTCGCCGCGGAGGGCGCGCTGATCATGGACAGCGCCCGGATGCGGCAGGCCAACCAGATGCACGTCGAGGAGCTGACCCGGCAGGCCTTCCACGACTCGCTGACCGGCCTGCCCAACCGCAAGCGCCTGTTGGACCGGGGTGAGCAGGCGGTCGAGATCGCCATGGCCACCGGCACCCGGATGGCCCTGCTGCTGCTCGACCTCAACGGCTTCAAGCAGGTCAACGACACCATCGGACACCACGCCGGGGACGTGCTGCTGCAGCTGGTCGCCAAGCGCCTGGACGGCCTGGTCCGCCACCCCGACATGGTGGCCCGGCTGGGTGGCGACGAGTTCTCGGTGCTGGTCACCGCTAACCCGGACGAGCGGGTCGCGGTCGCGGTCGGCGAGCGGATCTGCGAGCGGCTGCGGGAGCCGTTCGAGATCGACGGCCGTCCGGTACGGATCGGTGCGAGCATCGGGGTGGCGCTGTTCCCCCGGCACGAGATCGAGTTCGGCGCCCTGATGAAGGACGCGGACGCCTCGATGTACCAGGCCAAGCGCTCCGGCGGCGGGGTCCACCTGACCGCGTGACCGGTCCGGACGCGCGGGCGTGACCCGCGGTCGAGAGGCCGCGGCGCCGGGCGTGCCGGTGGGGTGGCGGCGGCGGTCCACGCCGTGGCGGCGGTCCGCACGGCGGGCGAACGGGTCCGGGTGGGCGGCGCGGACGGCTCGGGAGCGCCGTGGCGGCGGCCCGGCCGCGGCGTTTCCGGCCGGTGGCCACCGTCCACATCGGGACATCGACCCGGGGCCGCGGGGACCATGGTTGTCGCATGGTGAAGCGGGCGTTGCCCATCTGTTTCCGGATCATTGCGCTGGGAGCGCTCCCATGTAATGCTGGGCGCGTCGGCCAACGATCCCCACCGATGTTTCGGCCGTCGCTCCCATTGGCGCTGATCATTGCGCTGTCGCACGTCTCGAGGAGTCCTCATGAGACCCATTTCCGCCCGGGCGCGCGCCCTCACGGCAGCCGCCGCCGTGAGTGTCGTGGCCGGCGCCGGCGCAGTCGCGGTCGCGACCGACGCCAGCGCGGCCGCCGGCTGTCGCGTCAACTACTCGGTGAACCAGTGGAGCTCCGGTTTCACCGGTTACGTGACGCTCACCAACCTCGGTGACCCGATCTCCGGTGGCTGGAACCTGACCTGGGACTTCCCCGGGAACCAGCAGATCACGCAGGGCTGGAGCGCCACCGTCACCCAGTCCGGCAAGACGGTCACGGCCACCAACCCGTCGTGGGCCGCGTCGCTCGGCACCAACGCGACGACCAACTTCGGCTTCAACGCCAACTACTCGGGCACCAACACCGCGCCCAGCACGTTCAAGCTCAACGGTGTCGCCTGCACCGGCAGCGTCCCGGACTCGCCGTCGCCGTCGAACTCCAGCTCCCCGTCGACCAGCGTCTCGCCGTCGACGAGCGTCTCGCCGTCGACCCCGACGGACCCGGGCACCCGGGTGGACAACCCGTACGCCGGGGTCAAGGGCTACGTCAACCCGGAGTGGAAGGCCAAGGCGGACGCCGAGCCCGGGGGCAGCCGCGTGTCCAACAACCCGACCGCGGTCTGGCTGGACCGGATCGCCGCCATCGAGGGCACCACGAACAGCAGCTCGAACGGGGCCATGGGAGTCCGGGACCACCTGGACGCGGCTGTCGCCCAGGGCGCCGGCTACATCCAGTTCGTGATCTACAACCTGCCCGGCCGGGACTGCGCCGCGCTGGCCTCCAACGGTGAGCTCGGCCCGAACGAGCTGCCGCGTTACAAGGCGGAGTACATCGACCCGATCGCGGCGATCCAGGCCGACCCGAAGTACAAGAACCTGCGCATCATCAACATCGTCGAGATCGACTCGCTGCCGAACCTCGTCACCAACACCTCCGGCCAGGCCGGCGGCACGGCGATGTGCGACACCATGAAGGCCAACGGCGGGTACGTGCAGGGCATCGGGTACGCCCTGAGCAAGCTCGGCGCGATCGGCAACGTCTACAACTACGTGGACGCCGCGCACCACGGCTGGATCGGCTGGGACTCGAACTTCGGCCCGGTCGCGAACATCATGCTGGACGCCGCGAAGGCTTCCGGCAGCGTCAACAACGTCACCGGCTTCATCACCAACACCGCGAACTACTCCGCGCTGAAGGAGCCGTTCATCCAGCCGACCACCACGGTCGGTGGACAGACGATCCGGCAGTCGAAGTGGATCGACTGGAACCAGTACACCGATGAGCTGACCTTCGCCCAGGCGTTCCGGCAGAAGCTGGTCTCGGTCGGCTTCAACAGCAACATCGGCATGATCATCGACACCTCCCGCAACGGCTGGGGCGGCTCGGCCCGGCCGACCAAGGCCAGCACCTCGACGAACGTCGACACGTACGTCAACGAGTCCCGCATCGACCGCCGGATCCACGCCGGTAACTGGTGCAACCAGAGCGGCGCGGGCCTCGGCGAGCGGCCCACCGCCGCTCCGGAGCCGGGCATCGACGCCTACGTGTGGGTGAAGCCCCCGGGTGAGTCGGACGGCTCGTCCTCGCTGATCCCGAACGACGAGGGCAAGGGCTTCGACCGGATGTGCGACCCGACCTACACCGGTAACGCCCGTAACGGCAACAGCCTGAGCGGCGCGCTGCCCAACGCCCCGATCTCGGGTGCCTGGTTCTCCGCGCAGTTCCAGCAGCTGATGGCCAACGCCTACCCGGCGCTGTAAGCACACATCGCAGGACCGGACCCCCGCCCCGCTTCACGCCCGGGGCGGGGGTTCCCTGCTGTGTGCCGGGTGTGGCCGATCGCCCTCACCTGGTGACGAAGAAGCGGTACACCGCCCGGAACGGCACCGCGATCGGCTGGTCGCCGCCGCAGGCCGTGGCCGGGGCGGCCCCGCCGCGGGCGTCGATGCGCTGGATGTGGGTGACCGCGCCGAACAGGCCGCGGCCCCGGTTCCCGGCGGCCCGGAACAGCGCCGGCGGCAGATCGCCGGCCTCCCGGGCCGGCCGGGTGACCGGATCCGTGCCCTGGACCGTCGAGCCGTCCTGGTCGGAGATCCAGGACGGACCGCGGAAGTGCACCGCGGTGACCTTGCGAACCGGGCTCATGGTCACTCCGGTCAGCGACGCGGCCGGCTCCAGCGGCTGCCAGGCGCCGCGCCGGCACCGGTAGATCTGCACACCGCGGGCTTTGAGTACGGCGTGCAGCACGGTTCCGGCCGGTGGCTGCAACGCCTGCGGCACCATCGGCTCGCCGCCCAGGAAGCTCTCCTCCTGGGTGGTCGCCGGCGGGCCGGCGGGTTGCGGATCGTGCCGGTCGGTGGCGGCGAAGGACACCCCGGCGGGTACGCCGATGGAGATCAGCGCGAGCGCGCCGAGCGCGCCGGCGGTCTTGGCGGTACGGCTCACGGAGCCCTCCCCTATGGACGGTGACGCTCCCGCTCACGGTAAGGGCATCATGGGAGGAAGTGTCCCATTCAGAGGGGAATTCACCCGAGAGAAGTGGGAATAGCCCGATGGATCATGGCATCGTGTAGAAACCGGTGGGCGCGGCCTCGGCCTGCCGGCGCGCCCGCAGCGTCCGGGCCCGCAGCTGTAGCAGCAGGAACAGGCCGAGGAGGACGAACACGCCGCCGACGACGAGGCCCGGGCCGAGCAGGTTGCTGTCGCCGGACGCCGTGGCCAGCGCCGCCGCCGGGCTCGGGTCGTCCGCCGGCGTGGTGGGCTCCGCGGTCTCTTCCGCCGGGGTCTCCTCCGCCGCGGTGGGGGTGGGCTCGGCGCTGGTCCGGGTCGGCTCGGGCCTCGGCGCGGAGGTGGCCACCCGCCCGGTCACCCCGGTGCTCGCCCCGCCGGCGCTGAGCAGCGTGCCCTGCGCGTCGAACGCCCGCACCTCGAAGCGCACCTCGCCGCCGTCGCGCCCGGCCACGGCCACCTGCCAGCGACCGGTCACCGTCCGGTTGCGGCACAGCGTGCCCGGGTCGAGCTGCTCGTCCACCACGGTGGCGGCGGCGCCGTCGAGGCTGACCCGGGTGGGGAACTCGCCGGTGTCCTCGAAACGGGTCACCCGGATGCGGTCCAGCGGGATCCGCCCGCCGCGCACGATCAGGGCCCAGCGCACCTTGCGGCATCGCGGCTGCTCCGAGGTGGCGACCGCGGTCAGGGTCCGGGTGTTGCCGCCGGCTTCGACCGTGGCCGGCGCGGTGACCCGTACGCCGAATCCCGGAACGTCGGCGTGAGCCGGCGCCGTGCCGGCCGCGCCCAGCGCGGACCCGGCGATCATGGCGCAGAGCAGCGCGGTGAGATGCCGCACGTCGATCCCCCCTCGTTCGTCCCCTTCCCCAGTAAGTTCGCCTGGCTGCGCCGAATGGTTCAGCCGGTGGCCCGGGTCACTCCCCGGTGCACCTTATTTTTGGCTTAAGCACCTGGGAAACCCTGGTTTGCGCAGCTCAACCGCCATGTGCGGAAAGTGGCTGGACGATCACCGAAAAGAGTCGGCCAGAAATTTCGCACGCGTTCATCCGAAGCCCGGCCCGGCACGTAATCCGGGGAGGACACGCCCGGGGCTTCGCAGGGGAAAGCACGCCGCGGGCGGGTCCAGAACAACCTGAGCACGGGGCGTTCCCCACGGACGCCGGCGTCCCACCGCCCACGGGACGTGACCGTTGCGGAAAACGAGGAGTCAATGGCCCGGTCGAAGAAAAATGAGCGCACCGCCGGTAGGGTGGCGGTCGACATCGGCTCCACCGGTACTCGCTCCGTGCCTCCGGGCGCGGTGATTCTGCTGGTGGCATGTGTCCTGGCGGCAATCTGGGCGGTCGCGATGATGACCGGTCCCGGCCGCGTCGGGTACGTCTACTTCTTCATGTACGCGGAGTACTACATGGGTGTCCTCACCCTTGTGTCGCTCTCCATCACCATCATGGTCGGCCTGGTCTCCACCGACCGCCTGGTCCTCTCCATCCGGCAGCGGGTCTTCCTGCAGTCCACCCACCGGACCACCGGCGTGATGGCGATCACCTCGCTGGCGGGCCACCTGTGGACCAAGGCGGTCGAGGACCACATCCGGCTCATCGACATCCTCATCCCGTTCATCAGCCCGGCGAACACGCTCTACATCGGCTTCGGCCAGATCTCCGGGTACATCCTGTTGATGGTCACCTGGAGCGGCCTGGCCCGGGCCAAGTTCATCGGTCGCGGCAAGCCGTGGATGTGGCGCGCGATCCATTCGGTCTCCTACCTGATGTGGCCGATCGCCCTGATGCACGGCCTCGGCGCCGGCCGCGCGGCGAAGACCTGGGTGATCGTCAGCTACGTGGTCTGTGTCCTGGCCGTGCTCATCGGCCTCGCGGTACGCCTGTCGGTCAGTCTCAACCGCCGCAAGGACTTCGCCTCCCCGGCCGGTCTCGGCGCCGCCAAGCCGTCCGGCGGCGTGGTGCCCACCTCCAGCGCGCCCCGCAACCGCTTCGGCGGCGGCCGTGGCGGCCGCGACCAGGCCGCCGACCTGATGGCCCCGGCCGCGCCGGCGGTGAACAGCTGGGTCCCGGCCGCGCCCGCGGTCCCGCCGCCCGCGCCGCCCGCCGCTCCGGTCAGCCCCGCCCCGGTCAGCTCCGCCCCGGTCAGCCCGGCCCCGGTCAGCCCGGCGCCGGTCGGCGACCACCGCGAGCTGGTGGCGCCGGCCCCGCGCCCGCGCCGCGCCGTCGAGGACGACTACTACTACGACGAGCCGACCCGGGCCATCTCCCGCCGCGGGTTCGACGACGACCGCTACGACGAGCCGGCCCCGCGCCCGCGCCGCCGGGACGACGACGACTACTACGACGACGGCCCCCGCCCGCGCAGCCGCCGCTACGCGGACGAGGACGACGAGTCCCGCGGCCGCCGCTCGGCCCGGCCGGCGCTGGAGGAGACCGGCGCCCGGATGCGCCCGGACGAGACCGGTACCCGGCTGCGTCGTGACGAGCTGACCGAGACCGGTACCCGGCTGCGTCGTGACGAGCTGACCGAGACCGGTACCCAGCTGCGTCGTGACGAGCTGACCGAGACCGGTACCCGGCTGCGTCGTGACGAGCTGACCGAGACCGGTACCCGGCTACGCCGTGACGACCTCGCCGACACCGGCACGCCGATGCGGCGCTACGCCGACGACGAGTACTACGACGAGCGTCCCCGGGGCCGCCGCCGCCGCGCCGCCGACGAGGACGACCGGTACGACGACGTCCCTCGCCCGCGCGCCCCGCGCTACGACGAGGACGACGAGCCCCGGGGCCGCCGCCGCGCCGACGACGGCCGGCACAGCCGCAGCGAGTTCGTCGACCTGGCCGACGACGACACCCTGGTCGACATGGCGTCGCGCCGTACCCGTCGCCCGTCCACCGACGTGGTCCGCGGCGGCGCCCCGTCGCGCCGGGGCCGGGCCCGCGACGACGACGAGGCGTACTTCTCGCAGCTGCGCGGGGACGTGAGGGAAGCGAATTGAGCACGGCACAGGTTCCCCCGGTCACCTCGATCGGCGTGCCCCGGATCACCGCGGGCTACGACGAGTACGGCCGTCTCGACCTGCAGGCGCACCAGGAGGTGCACGGCGGGTTCGCGGCCCTCTCCTCCGGTGAGCTGATCGGGCTCACCGACCGGATCGAGCTGCGCGGGCGCGGCGGCGCGGGCTTCCCGTTCGCCCGCAAGGTGCGCGCGGTCATCGACTCCTGCAAGCGTCAGGACCTGCCCCCGGTGATCGTGGTGAACGCCACCGAGGGCGAGCCGCCGTCCTGGAAGGACAAGGCGATCCTGACCCGCGGCCCGCACCTGATCCTGGACGGCGCCGCCCTGGCCGCCGCCGCCCTGGACGCCGAGGAGATCGTCATCGGCATCGCCGACGACGGCATCGGGCAGAACTCGCTGACCGCCGCGCTGGCCGAGCGCAAGATGCCGTGCCCGACCCGGATCGTCACGGTCCCGCACCGGTTCATCTCCGGGGAGGGCGGCGCGCTGGTGCGCGGCATCAACGGCGAGGCGCACATCCCGCCCGGCCGCAAGGTCCGCTCCAGCGACAACGGGGTGATGGGGCTGCCCACCCTGCTCTCCAACGCCGAGACGTACTCGCAGCTGGCGATCGCGGCGCGGCTCGGGCCGTGGGAGTACAACTCGGTCGGCATCCCGGAGGAGCCGGGCACGGTCATGCTCACCGTCGGCGGCTCGGCCACCGCGCCCGCCGTGGTCGAGGCGCCCAGCGGCACCCCGCTGATGGACGTGCTGACCATGTGCGGCGCGGACATCGGCCCGGGCCTGCTGGTCGGCGGCTACCACGGCAAGTGGATCAGCGCCGAGCAGGCGGAGACGGTGACCATCTCGCGCAAGGGCTTCGCCAAGGTGGGCGGCACGCTGGGCGCCGGCATGCTGATCCCGATCGGCTCCAAGACCTGCGCGCTCGGTGAGGTCGCCCAGGTGGTGCAGTACCTGGCCGGTGAGTCGGCGGGTCAGTGCGGCCCGTGCCGGCTCGGCCTGCCCGACCTGGCCCGGGCGGTCACCCTGGTCTCGCTCGGCGGGTCCGCGCTGGAGCAGGTGCGCCAGGCGGCCGGCCTGGTCAAGGGCCGGGGCGCGTGCAGCCACCCGGACGGCACGTCCCGGTTCGCGCTCTCCGCGCTGGAGGTGTTCCACGCCGACGTCGAGGCGCACGCGAACGGGGAGGGCTGCGGCAAGCAGGTGCGCGGCATCCTGCCGCTGCCGTACACCGCGGAGAAGGGGGCCCGGAAGCTGGCGCTGGACTGGTCGCGGTGCGACGGGCACGGGCTCTGCTCGGCGGTGGCCCCGGAGATCATCCGGCTGGACCACAACGGGTTCCCGGCGTTCCCGCAGACGCCGCTGCCGCCGTGGCTGGAGGACGGGGCGCGCAAGGCGGTCAACGTCTGCCCGGCCCTGGCGCTGCGCCTGATCGACCCGGCCGCCGCGGCGCACTGATCACCCCCGGCGCCCGGCTCACCGGGCGCCGGGGACGTCGCCCGCCGGTGCTGGACGCGGCGGGGGAGAGCGTCTCCCGCCGCTACCTCGACGACCTGCAACGCACCGCGGCCCGGCGAAGGCCGGCCGGCTGACCACGCGCGGGACTCGCGGTCACCCCGGGCCGGTCTCGGTGAGATGTGGCCGGCCGGCGCCGTCGCGGTTCACCCGGATCCGGGTGGTCAGACCGGGGCCGAGCCGCACCGGCAGCGGCGGGCCGGCCTGGACGCCGTCGCGAGCCTGCACCGAGTGCGCCCCGGGCGGCAGCGCCAGCGCCAGTCGCCGGCCGGCTCTGACCTTGCCCTTGACCTGGCCGTCGACCGTGATGGTGAAGGCCCGGGCGAGGACGGCGAGGGACCGGGGCGGGCCCTCGACGAGGAGCGTGGCGATGACGGTCATGCGCTCTCCGGAGTCGGTTGCGCCGGGGCGGCGAGCGCCGCCCCGGCCGCGGGTCGGGTCACCAGGTGGTCGGCGGCGCCGGCGCGGTGTAGGCCGGCGGCTCGGCCGGCATCAGGATCCAGAGGATCGGATAGACCAGCAGCTGGCTGCCCGGGATCACGAAGAGGATCAGCACGAACAGCAGCCGGGCGATCCACGGGTCGAGCCCGAAGCGGCGGCCCAGGCCCGCGCAGACACCGCCCACCATGCGGCCGTCACGCGGTCGGACCAGGCCCTGGCGGCTCATGGTGTCGTGCACGGCGTTCATGACGGGTCTCGCTTTCCTTGGGGTCGGCTTCCCCGGCGGGGAAGTGCTACCTCCACAGTGCTACCCGGGTACGACACTTTCCATCCGGCAGCGCCCCGAGCCGTCCCCGATCCCGCCCTCGGGGTTGACCACGAGAGCGGCTCGGTGTCGGTTCGGCGGCAACCCGGGCACCGGGTCTACTACGACCGCGAGAGCGCCCGATACAGTGCCAGCGGAAACCTGGGGGGCGCGAGAAATCATGGTCGACAGCACGGTGCCGGGCGATCGGACGCAACCGTTGCGTCCGCACGATCCGGGCATGCTCGGCGACTACGAGCTGCTGGGCCGGCTCGGCGAGGGCGGCATGGGCACGGTCTACCTGGGCCGGCGCCGCAACACCGAGTCGCTGGTCGCGGTCAAGGTGGTGCGGCTCGACCTCGCCCACGACGACGAGTTCCGCCGCCGGTTCCGCAGCGAGGTGGAGCGGGCCCGCCAGGTGCCGCCGTTCTGCACCGCCGAGGTGCTCGACGCCGATCCCGACCACGAGCGCCCCTATCTGGTGGTGGAGTTCGTCGACGGGCCCACCCTGGCCGAGGTGGTCGAGCAGCGCGGGCCGCTGACCTCGGCGAACCTGCACAGTGTGGCGATCGGCGTGGCCACCGCGCTGACCGCGATCCACGGCGCCGGCGTGATCCACCGTGACCTCAAGCCGCGTAACGTGCTGCTCGCCCCGGGCAGCCCCAAGGTGATCGACTTCGGGATCGCCCGGGCGATGACCGCCACCAGCGGAAACACTCGCCCCGACCAGATGGTCGGCACGGTGGCGTACATGGCGCCGGAGCGGTTCAACACCGACACGGACACCCCGATCATCACCCCGGCCGCCGACGTGTTCGCGTGGGGGAGCGTGGTGACGTACGCGGGGACCGGCAAGACCCCGTTCTACGCCGACTCCCCGCCGGCCACCGCGGCCCGCATCCTCACCCAGCCCCCGCGCCTGCACGGCCTCAGCCGCCCGCTGCGCACCCTGGTGGCGCACGCCCTGGAGAAGGACCCGGCGAACCGGCCGAGCGCCCGCGAGCTGCTCGACCTGCTGATCTCCGGGGACCGGCCGCCGGCCACCGCGGCGGCGCTGGCCGGGCAGCCGGACCTGCGGGCCGCCGCCGTCGAGGCGCAGGCGGTGACCGGGTACGCCCTGGCCGCCCGGGCCGCCGAGGCCCCGGTGACCACGCCGGTGGTCGCCTCCGCCGGCGCCCCGGCCACCGCCCCGGTCCTGGACATCCCGCCCGGCCTGGTCGGGTACGACGAGAACTCGATCGTCACGGTGCCGATCTCGCCGGCCGCGGCGACCACGGTCACCGGACCGCGGCCGGTGGAGCCGCGCCGCCGCTGGGTACTGCCGGCCGCGCTGTCCCTGCTGGTGCTGGCGCTGGTCGCGGGGGTCACGCTCGCGGTGGCGGTCATGCGGTCCCGCGCCGGTGACGCGGCCGAGCAGGCCATCACCTCGCCGTGGGCGGCCGAGGACGCCGCGCTCGGCGCCCCCCGGATCGCCGACCCGCTGGACGGGCCCCAGTTCTGGCGCCCCACCGCGCTGGAGGACGCCGCGGCCAACCAGGGCGCCCGGTGCTCGTTCGCCGACGGCGCGCTGGTGGCGCTCCGGGAGAACAACGACGTCTACCGCTGCAAGGGCCCGGCCGACGAGCTGCCGGCCGATCTGACCGCCGAGGTCGGCGTGCGCCTGGACACCCCGGACAGCTGCGCCGGGATCTGGTTCCGGTTCACCAAGGTGAACGGCCTGCACGGGTACCAGGTGCGGGTCTGCGAGCGCAACATCTACATCGGCGTGCACAAGAGCGACGGCGACGTCACCGTGCTGCGCACCTTCGTGCTCCCCGAGCCGATCGCGCTGCACGCCGCGCCGACCCGGATCCGGCTGGAGATCGCGGGCGAGCGGGTGACGGTGAGCCGGGAGGGCGCCCAGGTGGGCACGGCCGACCTGACCGAGCCCGACCTGACCAGCGGCCAGCTGTTCCTGGGCATCTTCAGCGAGCGGGACGCGCCGGTGAAGGGCCCTTACCAGGTGGCCTTCACCGACGTGCGGATCTGGGCCTGACGCCACGAGGCCGCGCCGGGCCCGCGCCCGGTAGCGAACCGGCCGGACGGGATGCCGCGGCACGACCTGGCCGGTGGGCCGGCTCGTCGCGGACCATCCCGCGCCGCCCGGTGGCGGCGCGGCTCCCGGCGCGTGGCGCCGCGGGCGGGGCCGGCGTACCGACGAGGTCGGTCTCGCGGGCCCCGGCCGCCGTCAGTCCTTCGCCAGCCCGGCCCGGCGCAGCGCGTCGGCCATGGCGCTGTTGCCGAAGCCGGCGCCCCCGCCGCGCTGGCCGCCGCCCTGCCGCGGCTGCCCGCCGCGCTGGCCGCCGCTCTGGCTCCGCTGCCCGCCACCCTGGCCGCCGCCCTGGCTCCGCTGCCCGCCACCCTGGCCGCCGCCCTGGCCGCGCTGCCCACCCTGGCCGCGCTGCCCGCCGCCCTGGCCGCCCCGGCCACCGCGGTCCCGGTCGTCGCGCGGTTGCCGGGCGCGGGCCGGCTCGTCGGAGAGCCGCATGGTGAGCGAGATCCGCTTACGGACCGGATCCACCTCCAGCACCCGCACCTTGACCACGTCGCCGGACTTGACCACCTCGCGCGGGTCCTGCACGAACTTCTCGGACAGCGCGGAGACGTGCACCAGGCCGTCCTGGTGCACGCCGATGTCGACGAACGCGCCGAACGCGGCCACGTTGGTGACCTGACCCTCCAGGATCATGCCCGGCGCGAGGTCGGCGATCTTCTCGATGCCCTCGGCGAAGGTGGCCGTGGTGAACGCCGGACGCGGGTCGCGGCCCGGCTTCTCCAGCTCCCTGAGGATGTCGGTGATGGTCGGCAGACCCACCGTGTCGGTCACGTACCGGTCCGGGCGCAGCGCCCGCAGCAGCGGGCTGTTGCCGATCAGCGACTTGACGTCGGCGCCGGCATCGGCGGCGATGGTCCGGACCACCGGGTACGACTCCGGGTGCACGCTGGAGAAGTCCAGCGGGTCCTCGCCGCCCGAGATTCGCAGGAAGCCGGCGCACTGCTCGAACGCCTTCGGCCCGAGCCGCGCCACCTTCTTGATCTCCTGGCGGTTCTTGAACGGGCCGTGCTGGTCGCGGTGCAGCACGATGTTCTCGGCCAGGCCGGCGGTGATCCCGGAGACCCGGGTGAGCAGCGGGGCGGAGGCGGTGTTGATGTCCACGCCGACGCCGTTCACGCAGTCCTCGACCACCGCGTCCAGCGAGCGGGCCAGTTTCACCTCGGAGATGTCGTGCTGGTACTGGCCGACGCCGATCGACTTCGGGTCGATCTTGACGAGCTCGGCGAGCGGGTCCTGCAGGCGGCGGGCGATGGAGACCGCGCCGCGCAGCGACACGTCCAGGCCGGGCAGCTCCTGCGAGGCGTACGCGGAGGCCGAGTAGACCGACGCGCCGGCCTCGGAGACCACCACCTTGGTCAGCTTCGCCTCCGGGTGCCGCTTGATCAGCTCGGTGGCGAGCCGGTCGGTCTCCCGTGATGCGGTGCCGTTGCCGATCGCGATCAGCTCGACGTTGTGCTTGGAGGCGAGCGCGGCCAGCCGGTGGATCGACTCGTCCCACCGGTTCTGCGGCACGTGCGGGTAGATCGTGTCGGTGGCGACCACCTTGCCGGTCGCGTCGACCACGGCCACCTTCACCCCGGTGCGGAAGCCCGGGTCCAGGCCCATCGTGGCGCGGGTGCCGGCCGGGGCGGCCAGCAGCAGGTCGCGCAGGTTGGCGGCGAACACGCGCACCGCCTCGTCCTCGGCCGCCTCACGCAGCCGGACCCGCAGGTCGGCGCCGAGGTGGATGAGGATCCGGGTGCGCCAGGCCCAGCGCACCGTGTCCAGCAGCCACTTGTCGCCCGGCCGGCCCTGGTCGCTGATCCCGTTGCGCCCGGCGATGCGGCCCTCGAAGTAGCCCTCGTCCTCCTCCGGGTGCGGCTCCATGGTGAGGTCGAGGACGTCCTCCTTCTCACCGCGCAGCATCGCCAGGATGCGGTGCGAGGGGAGCTTGGTGTACGGCTCGGCGAAGTCGAAGTAGTCGGAGAACTTCGCGCCGTCGGTCTGCTTGCCCTCGCGGACCTTGGCGACCAGCCGGCCCCGCGTCCACATCTGCTCGCGCAGGTCGCCGATCAGATCGGCGTCCTCGGCGAAGCGCTCGATCAGGATGGCCCGGGCGCCGTCCAGCGCGGCCTGCGCGTCGGCGACGCCCTTCTCGGCGTCCACGAACGCCTCGGCGGCCGCCTTCGGGTCCACGGACGGGTCGCCGAGCAGGCCGTCGGCGAGCGGTTCCAGGCCGGCCTCGCGGGCGATCTGCGCCTTGGTCCGGCGCTTGGGCTTGAACGGCAGGTAGATGTCCTCGAGACGGGCCTTGGTGTCGGCCTCGCGGATCTGCTGCTCCAGCGCGTCGTCCAGCTTGCCCTGGGCGCGGATCGACTCCAGCACCGCGGCCCGGCGCTCCTCCAGCTCCCGCAGGTAACCCAGCCGCTCCTGAAGGGTGCGCAGCTGCGCGTCGTCGAGGGTGCCGGTCACCTCCTTGCGGTAGCGGGCGATGAACGGCACGGTGGCGCCGCCGTCGAGCAGCTCGACCGCCGCGGCGACCTGCCCTTCGCGGACCCCGAGCTCGGAGGCAATGCGCTGATGGATCGCTGTCGTCACGCCGACGATTGTTACCGAGGCCGCCGGGGCTTGTCGCGCCGCCCCGCACAGATGGGCCGGCGTGATCACCCAACCGGCGATCGGAGCGGTTCCGGCGGGGCCCGCGCGAGACCCCGGCCCCGGGCCGTACGGCCCACGCCGGGGCCGGCCGGGCCCGCCGGGGCCACCCGGGAGCGCGGCCGGTGTCCCACGAGCGGGTGTCTGGCGGCGCGTGCCCGCGCCCGCCGGCGGGGCGCCGCCGGCCCGGCCCGGCCCGGCCGGCCGCCCCGGTGGCCGGGCCGCCGACACGCCCCGCACCCGCCGTGACCGGCGCGGGACCGCTGTCAGCCGCGGTGAGCTGGGAAAAGGTCTGACCGAAGGGGGATCACTGACGGTAGGTATGGGGGTACTAGAGACAACCCAACGGGCCTTTGGCACTCTTGCTACATGACGCTTGCTGTCCGGGCGGTCGCCGCCACTGATCAGGGCCTGGTCCGGTCCAACAACGAGGACGCGGTTTTCGTCGGCAATCGCCTCTTCGTGGTCGCGGATGGCATGGGCGGCTTGCCGGCCGGCGAGCTCGCGAGCGACATCCTCGTGCAGACGCTCGGCGAGGTCGATCAGAAACCGGACACCGGTGAGCCGCTGCAGGATCTGATCGAGGCGCTGCAGCTGGCCAACAAGCAGATCGAGAAGGCCGTCGCGGACGACGACGCCCGCGACGGCATGGGCACCACGGTGACCGCCCTGCTGCTGTCCGGCGAGCGGCTGGCCGCGCTCAACGTCGGCGACTCCCGCTGCTACCTGCTGCGCGACGGCGAGTTCCAGCAGCTCACCCGCGACGACACGTATGTGCAGGCGCTGGTCGACCAGGGCGTGCTCACCCCGGACGACGCCCGGCGGCACCCGCAGCGCGCGCTGGTCACCCAGGCCGTGCAGGGCGGCCCGTTCCGCCCGGCCGGGCGGATGATCCCGGCCCGGGTCGGCGACCGGTACCTGCTGTGCAGCGACGGGCTGTCCGACTACGTCGAGGACGCGGTGATCGCGCAGACCCTGCGCGACAACCCGGACCGGCGTACCTGCGCCGCCGAGCTGGTCAACCGGACGCTGGAGAACGGCGCGCCGGACAACGTGACGGTGATCGTCGCGGACGTGGTCGAGGTCTGAGCCGCCGGGCCGCGCGCACGGCCGGTCCGGCCCGCGGAGCGTGACATATCCTCGTCGGGTGCTGATGGCGACGGAACGGTTGATCCTGCGGCGATTTCGGGCGTCGGACGCGGTCACCCTGGCGGAGTACCGGTCCGATCCGGGCGTGGCGCGGTATCAGTCGTGGGAGGCGCCGTTCCCGGTGGAGAAGGCCGACGTCGCGGTGCGCAACTTCGCCGCCGGCTCGCCGGACCGGGCCGGCTGGTTCCAGTACGCGATCGAGCACACCGCCGAGCGGGTCCTGATCGGCGACGTCGCGGTCCGCCTGCACGACAACCTCAAGCAGGCGGAGATCGGGTTCACGCTGTCCCCGGCGTACCAGAAACGGGGTTTCGCGACGGAGGCGGTGAGCGCCGTGCTGGACCGGTTGTTCCGCCTGCAGGGGTTGCACCGGGTGACCGGGGAGTGCGATGCCCGGAACACCCGGTCGGCGGCGCTGATGGAGCGGCTGGGGTTCACCCGGGAGGGTCTGCTGCGGCAGCAGACCTTCATCAAGGGGGAGTGGACCGACGACCTGATCTTCGGGATCCTGGCCCCGGAGTGGCTCGCCGCGAACTGACCCGTCCCGGCGCCGGGCACCCGGCCCGTCGCCGCGCGGGCGGTCCGGTCGCGCGGGCGGTCCGGTCCCGCGGGCGGTCCGGTCCCGCGGGCGGTCCGGTCCCGCGGGCGCGCCCGGACAGCGCGCCCGCGGGAACGATCAGCCCTCGTGCTTGAGCCAGAGCGCGCCCAGCGGCGGCACCCGCAGCGCCGCGGACGAGTCGAAGCCGTGCCACGGGATGTGCTCGGCCTCGACCGCGCCCATGTTGCCGACGCCGGACCCGCCGTAGATCTCGCTGTCCGTGTTGATCACCTCGCGCCAGCGGCCGGCCCGGGGCAGGCCGATGCGGTAGTTCTCGTGCGGCACCGCGGCGAAGTTGACGATGCACGCCAGGGTGTCGCCGTTCGGCGCGAAGCGGACGAACGAGAACGTGTTGTGGTGCGAGTCGTCACTGGTGATCCAGCGGAACCCGGACGCCGAGGTGTCCTGGGTCCAGACCGCCGGGGTGTCCCGGTAGGTCCGGTTCAGGTCGGCGACCAGCTGCTTCACACCGGCGAACTGCGGCTCCTCCAGCAGCGCCCAGTCCAGCCCGCGCTCCTCGCTCCACTCCCGCAGGTCGCCCATCTCGGCGCCCATGAACAGCAGCTGCTTGCCGGTAAACGCCCACATGAAGCCGAGCAGCGCCCGGGTGTTGGCCAGCTTCTGCCACAGGTCGCCGGGCATCTTGCCGGTCAGCGAGCCCTTGCCGTGCACCACCTCGTCGTGGCTGATCGGCAGGATGTAGTTCTCGCTCCAGGCGTACACCGTCGCGAAGGTCATCTGGTGGTGGTGCCACTGCCGGTGGATGGGCTCCTTCTCCATGTACGAGAGGGTGTCGTTCATCCAGCCCATGTTCCATTTGAAGCCGAAGCCCAGGCCGCCGAGGTGGGTGGGGCGGGTGACGCCCGGCCACGCGGTGGACTCCTCGGCGATGGTGATCACGCCGGGGTGGTGCTTGTAGACGGTCGCGTTCATCTCCTGCAGGAAGCTGATCGCGTCCAGGTTCTCCCGGCCGCCGTACTGGTTCGGCGTCCACTCGCCGTCCTTGCGGGAGTAGTCCAGGTACAGCATCGACGCGACCGCGTCGACCCGCAGGCCGTCGGCGTGGAACTCCTCGCACCAGTACAGCGCGTTCGCGACCAGGAAGTTGCGCACCTCGCGGCGGCCGAAGTCGAAGACGTACGTCCCCCAGTCCGGGTGCTCGCCGCGCCGCCAGTCGCCGTGCTCGTACAGCGGGGTGCCGTCGAACCGGGCCAGCGCCCAGGCGTCCTTGGGGAAGTGCGCCGGCACCCAGTCCAGGATCACGCCGATGCCCGCCTGGTGCAGCTTGTCGACCAGGTGCCGGAACTCGTCCGGGCTGCCGAACCGGGCGGTCGGCGCGTAGTACCCGGTGACCTGGTAGCCCCAGGAACCGCCGAACGGGTGCTCCATCACCGGCATCAGCTCGACGTGGGTGAAGCCGGTCTCCAGGACGTACTCCACCAGCTGGTCGGCGAGCTCGACGTAGCTCAGCCCGGGCCGCCAGGAGCCCAGGTGCACCTCGTAGACGCTCATCGGCTCCTGGTGCCACGACTTCGTGGCGCGCTCGCGCATCCACTGCTCGTCGTGCCACTGGTACTCCGACTGGAACACCACCGAGGCGGTGGCCGGCGGGACCTCGGTGTGCTGGGCCAGCGGGTCGGCGTGCTCGCGCCACACCCCGTCGCGGCCGAGGACCTTGAACTTGTACTTGCTGCCGATGTGCGCGGCCGGCACGTACAGCTCCCAGACGCCGCTGGAGCCCAGCGAGCGCATCGGCCACCCGTCGTACGGCCCCCAGCCGACGAAGTCGCCGACGACCTGGACCCCGCGGGCGCCGGGCGCCCACACCGCGAACGCCACGCCGGTGCCGCGCGGCTGCGCGCCCAGCACCTTCCACAGCTTCTCGTGCCGGCCCTCGCCGATCAGGTGCAGGTCCAGCTCGCCCAGGGTGGGCAGGTGGCGGTACGGGTCGTCGTACTGCGTCCCGTCCACCTCGAGCCGGTAATCCAGCACCGTCCCGGGCAGCTCGGCCGCGAAGATCCCGTCCGGGTGGACCAGGGTCATCTCGGTGCGCTCGCCGCCTGCGTGCAGCACGGCGACGTTCGTGGCGCCCCGGCGCAGGGTCCGGATCACGGTGTGCCCGCCGGCCGGGTGCGCGCCCAGCACGGCGTGCGGGTCGTGCGTGTCGCCGGCGATCACGCTGTTCATCGCGCGCTGGTCGGCGGCGAGGCTACTGGAGGTGGTGTGCCCGATCATTTCGCTTTCCTTAGTGGGGGTCAGCCGACCAGCCGGGCGATGGAGCGGAGGGGGATCCGCAGCCATCCGGGGCGGTGTCGGGCTTCGTACGCGGCCTCGTAGACCGCCTTGTCGAGCTCGTACGCCGACAGCAGCGCACCGTGCGCGCGCGGGTCGACCCCGGCCGCGTGCGCGTATCCGTCGCAGAACGCGTCCCGGTTGCGGTCCACCCACTCCCGCGCCCGCGCCGCCAGGTGCTCCTCGTCGTCCTGGTCGACCAGCAGCTGGTATGCGGCGTACTCGTAGGAGCGCAGCACGCCGGCCACGTCCCGCAGCGGTGAGTCCGGCAGCCGCCGCTCGTCCAGCGGCTGCCCCGGCTCGCCCTCGAAGTCGATCAGCAGCCAGGCCTCCGGGGTGCGCAGCACCTGGCCGAGATGCAGGTCGCCGTGCACCCGCTGGACGGTCACCTGCTCGCCGGTCAGGGCGGTGAACCGCTCGGTGATGGCCCCGACGTACTGCTGCAGCTCGGGCACCGCGTCGGCGGCGGTGCGCAGCCGGGCCAGCACCGCGTCGACCGGGAACGGCGACGGGCCGGCGCCCAGCTCCTGGGCCAGGGTCAGGTGCACCGAGGCGACCGCCTCGCCCAGCCGGTACGACTCGCCCTGGAAGTCGCCACCGACCTCGTCGGCGGCCAGCTCCGCGTCGGCGAACAGGTCGCGCGCCGACGCGGTCGCCATCGCCCAGCCCTCGGCCGAGTTGGCCGCGTACGCGGTGACCATCCCGAGCGAGCACTGCCCGGACTCGTCGGCCACCTCGAACGAGCCGAGCAGCCGCGCCACGTGCGGGTTCCGCGCCCGGCCGAGCACCCGGTTCAGCTCGATGTCCGGGTTGATCCCGCAGGTGACCCGGCGGAACACCTTGAGGATCGCGTCCTCCTCGAAGATGACGCTGGTGTTGCTCTGCTCGGCGTCGAACACCCGCGGCCACTTCTCCAGCGGCAGCTCGACGTCCGGCTCCTTCTCGAAGGTCAGGTCACCGACCGGCTCGGAGCGCTCGATGAGGCTCAGCAGGTACCGGGCGGCCGTCGCGTCGTAGAGCGCGTCGTACCCGGTGCGCCCCTGCTCGTCGGTGCCGATCGTGGCCACCGTGCTGTACTCCGGGATCGGCAGCGACCCGTAGGCGACCAGCACCTGGTACCGCTCCGAGCTGCCGTCGGTGTACGAGACGTCGAGCAGCACCAGCTCGAGGTTCTCGCCCAGCGGCGTCGCGGAGGCCGGCTCGACCGAGGCCAGTACCCGGCTGCGCCCGGCGTACCAGCGCTGTTTCGGTAGCCACTCGGCGTAGGGCAGCGTCATTGCTTCTCCTCAGACCCGCACAACTGGAACCAGTAGAAGCCGTGTCCCGGCAGGGTCAGCAGGTACGGCAACTGACCGATCCGCGGGAAGTTGACATGACCGGTGAGCTCCACCGGGGTGTACCCGTTCCAGTGCTGCAGGTTGAGCTCGATCGGCTGGGGGAACCGCGACAGGTTGTTCACGCACAGCACCACGTCGTCGCCGTACTCCCGCAGGTACGCCAGCACCGACGGGTTGGAGCCGCCCAGCTCGCGGAACGTGCCGACGGCGAACGCCTCGTGCCGGCGGCGCACCGCCAGCATGGTCCGGGTCCAGTTCAGCAGGGAGGTCGCGCTGTCCCGCTGCGCCTCCACGTTGACCGCCTGGTAGCCGTACACCGGGTCCTGGTTGACCGGCAGGTACAGCCGCCCGGGGGTGGCGGTGGAGAAGCCGGCGTTGCGGTCCGGGGTCCACTGCATCGGGGTCCGCACCCCGTCGCGGTCGCCGAGCCAGATGTTGTCGCCCATGCCGATCTCGTCGCCGTAGTACAGCACCGGCGAGCCGGGCAGCGACAGCAGCAGGGCGGTGAACAGCTCGATCTGGTTGCGGTCGTTCTCCAGCAGCGGGGCCAGTCGCCGGCGGATGCCGACGTTGGCCTTCATCCGGGGGTCCTTGGCGTACTCGGAGTACATGTAGTCGCGCTCTTCGTCGGTGACCATCTCGAGCGTCAGCTCGTCGTGGTTACGCAGGAAGATGCCCCATTGACAGTTCTCCGGGATGGCCGGCGTCTGGGCCAGGATCTCCGAGATCGGGAAGCGCGACTCGCGCCGGACGGCCATGAAGATCCGCGGCATCAGCGGGAAGTGGAACGCCATGTGGCACTCGTCGCCGCCGGACTTCGGGTCGCCGAAGTACTCCACCACGTCGGCCGGCCACTGGTTCGCCTCGGCCAGCAGCACCCGGCCCGGGAACTCGTCGTCGATCACCTTGCGGCAGTGCTTCAGGAACGCGTGGGTGGCCGGCAGGTTCTCGCAGTTGGTGCCCTCCTGCTCGAACAGGTAGGGCACCGCGTCCAGCCGGAAGCCGTCGATGCCCAGGTCCAGCCAGAACCGCAGGACGTCGAGCATGGCCTCCTGCACCTTCGGGTTCTCGTAGTTGAGATCCGGCTGGTGGGAGAAGAACCGGTGCCAGTAGAACTGCCGCCGGACCGGGTCGAACGTCCAGTTGGACTCCTCGGTGTCGACGAAGATGATCCGCGCGTCCTGGTACTTCTCGCTGGTGTCGTTCCAGACGTAGAAGTCGCCGTACGGCCCGTCCGGGTCGTGCCGGGACGCCTGGAACCACGGGTGCGAGTCGGACGTGTGGTTCATCACCAGGTCGGTGATCACCCGGATGCCGCGCTTGTGTGCCGCGTCCAGCAGGGCGACGAAGTCGTCGACCGTGCCGAACTCGGGCAGCACCTTGTAGAAGTCGCGGATGTCGTACCCGCCGTCGCGCAGCGGCGAATCGTAGAACGGCGGCAGCCAGAGGCAGTCGACGCCCAGCCACTGCAGGTAGTCCAGCCGCTCGATCAGGCCGCGCAGGTCGCCCGAGCCGTCGGTGCCCGAGTCGTAGAACGCCCGGACCAGCACCTCGTAGAACACCGCCCGCTGGAACCAGGTGCGGTCCGCCGGGAGGACCCGGGCGTGGCCGAAGTCGTCCGAGGACGGGTGCTCCACCACGCCGCCCTCGATGTGACTTCCCTCCGCCGGATCGTGCCCGCTCAACAACTCCATCAGGTGTCCCCCTACCCCGCCTGCACCACGAAGATGTGCGCCGGCTCGACGTACGGGTCGATCCGGACCGCGTTGAACTGCCCCCACTCGTACCTCGCCCCGCTGATCTGGTCGACCACGGTGAAGCGGTCGTGCCAGTCCAGGCCCAGCGCCGGCATGTCGAGCGAGGTGTTACCCCACTGCACGTTGGCCGAATCGAACGAGACGATCACCAGCACGGTGTTGCCGGTGTCGGCGTCGCGCTTGGAGAAGCACAGCAGCGAACCGTTGTCGATGTCGTGGAAGCGCAGGTTGCGCAGCCAGTGCAGGGCGGGGTTCTGCTCGCGGATGCGGTTCAGCTTCGTCAGGTACGGCGCCAGCGACCGCCCGGCCCGCTCGGCGGCGGCCCAGTCCCGCGGCTTCAGCTCGTACTTCTCGTTGTCGATGTACTCCTCCGAACCGGGCCGGGCGACGTGCTCGAACAGCTCGTAACCGGAGTAGAGACCCCAGGACGGGCTGAGCATCGCGGCCAGCACCGCGCGGATCTTGAACATCGGCGGGCCGCCGTGCTGCAGCGACTCGTGCAGGATGTCCGGGGTGTTGGGCCAGAAGTTGGGCCGCATCCAGTCCAGCGAGCCGAGCAGCTGAGACATGTACTCGCGCATCTCGGCCGCGGTGGTGCGCCAGGTGAAGTACGTGTACGACTGGGTGAAGCCGATCTTGCCCAGGCCGTTCATCATCGCGGGCCGGGTGAACGCCTCGGCCAGGAACAGCACGTCCGGGTCGGTCTCCTTGACCTTGGGGATCAGCCACTGCCAGAAGTTGACCGCCTTGGTGTGCGGGTTGTCCACCCGGAAGATCTTCACGCCCGCGCGCACCCAGTGCATCACCACGCGGTACACCTCGTCGCGCAGGGTGCGGTAGTCGTTGTCCCAGTTGATCGGGTAGATGTCCTGGTACTTCTTGGGCGGGTTCTCGGCGTACTGGATGGTGCCGTCGGCCCGGGTGGTGAAGAACTCCGGGTGCTCGCGCACCCACGGGTGGTCCGGCGCGGCCTGCAGCGCCAGGTCGAGCGCCACCTCCATGCCCAGCTGTTCGGCGCGCTCCCGGAACGCCGTGAAGTCCTCCAGGGTGCCCAGCTGCGGGTGGATGGCGTCGTGGCCGCCCTCGTCCGAGCCGATCGCCCACGGCGAGCCGACGTCCTCCGGCCGGGCCACCAGGGTGTTGTTCCGGCCCTTCCGGTTGATCTTGCCGATCGGGTGGATCGGCGGCAGGTAGACCACGTTGAAGCCCATCTCGGCGATGGCCGGCAGGCGGTTCATCGCGGTCCGGAACGTGCCGTGCCGGATCGGGGTGGCGTCCGGGCCGATCTCGGCGCCCTCGGAGCGCGGGAAGAACTCGTACCACGCCGAGTAGAGGGCGCGCGGGCGATCCACCCACAGGGAGTACGAGCGGGTCGTGGTGACCAGGTTCCGCACCGGGTGGTGCCAGAGCAGCTCCTCCAGATCCAGCGCCGGGGTGGCCCGGGCGAACAGCGACCGCTGCTCGTCGCGCAGCGCGGCGGCGGCGTCGCGGACCCGCTCCTCGTGCTCGGCCGGCACGATCTTGACGGCAAGGTCCAGCACGTCGGCGCCCTCGGCGAGGTCGTTGGCCAGATCCTCGATGCCCTGCCCGGCGCTCATCTTCTTGACCACGGCGTCGCGCCATGTCCGGTACGGATCATCGAACGCCTCGACCGTGAACGTCCACCGCCCGACCCGGTCCGGCCGGATCGTGGCGTGCCACTGGTCCAGTCCCGGCGTGCCGGGGGTCATCCGGGTGAACGGCTGCGTCTCGCCGTCCGGAGCGCGCCATACCACATTCACACCGAGTGCGTGATGACCTTCGCGATAGGACACCGCGGATACCGGTACCAGTTCGCCGACCACCGCCTTCGCGGGATAGCGGCCACCGGACACCGCCGGTGTCACGTCTTCGATGGGGAAGCGACCGGTCATGATCTCCACCGTAGTCAGAGGGGCTCAGCAGGACCCGGCGACCGGAAAAACCACCGCGGTCGTCCTATGACTTCTCCGGAGTGGAGCCTTTGAAACAAACGGGGGTTCCGCGAAGACGGCCGATCGCCGATGACGCCAAACCTACCGGAGACCCCCTACCGGTTCGCATCCATACGGGGCCGCGCGCCGCCGGAAAACACGACAAGTTCACCTTCGCGCAACAGGCGCTCGCCGCGCGCCACCGGCACCGGCGGCACCTCCCCGGCGAGCACCACCACGTTGCCGGCCCGGCGCCCGCGCAGCACCGGGATCTCGCCGAGCAACCCCACCCGGGCGAAGGCCGCCGCCACGGTGGCCACCTGGATCCGGGTGGCGGCCATCGGCGGCACATCCGTCACGTTCATCACCAGCAGCCCGCCCGGCGCCAGCACCCGGGCCAGTTGCCGGGCGAACTGCACGGTGCCCAGGTGCGCCGGCATCGCCGCGCCGGTGAAGACGTCCGCCACGATCACGTCGTACCCCTGATCGGGCGCCCGCTCGACCGCCTCCCGCGCGTCGCCCGCGACGATCTCCACCGGCCGCGCCGGCGGGATCTCCCGCGACACCAGGGCGATCAGATCCGGATCGTGCTCCACCACCCGCTGCGCGGCGCCCGGCCACCACCGGGCCACCAGGCGCGGCACGGTCAGCGCGCCCCCACCCAGATGCAGGACCCGAGCCGGTACGGCGTGCCGCCCCCAGGCCCGCAGCGCCCGGGCGATCTGCCGGACGTAGGCGAACTCCAGGTGCTCCGGGTCGGCCAGATCGACATACGACTGCGGGACCCCGTTCACCAGCAGCGTCCAGCCCCGCGGCCGGGCCGGGTCGGGCACCAGCTCGGCACGGCCGGAAGCGACCGCCGCGACCACCGCGCGGCGCACGGGAGTGTGTCGGTTGCCGTGCGTTGCCATCGAGGAACCCTACTCAAGACAGTCGGTGCCACGACCGAGCAATACCCATGACGCGAGCCGAGCACCGGCCGCGCCCGAGGAAGGAGAACGTCGTGGCCGGACCGTCCACCGCCCTGTCACCGGTGATCGCCGCGAGCACGCACTGGCTGGCCCGCGCGTACCCCGGCGGTGAGTCGAACACGGTCGCGCACACCCTCTCCGAGCTGCAGGCCCGGCAGGCCGTGACGGTCGCCGCCTGGCTGCGCTACCCGACCGAGATCGACGCCGCGCTGGTCGCCATCGCCGGCCCGGGCGGGTCCGCGGTCCTGGACTGGAAGGCCGGCAGCGAGCCGGAGGACGAGTTCGCCGAGGGCGAGGGCTGGCGCACCTGGGTCGACGAGGTCGTCGTCAGCTGGGCCGCCTGCCTGCTGGCCGACCCGATGCTGGCCCGGCGCGGGGTGGACGCGGTGATCGCCGCGGTGCCCTCCCCGGAGCCCCGGCCCCGGCCGCACGTGCGCCGCTCCGGCGGGCTGCCCAGCGAGTTCCGCCGGCTGCTGCAGCCGGACGCCCGCGACCGCGAGGCCGCCGCGCTGCTGCGCCACCCCGACCTGCTGGAGCCGATCGCCGCCATGCACCGCGACACCCTGCTCTACCTGCTCGACGCCGAGCAGTCCCACGAGCCGCTCGCGGCCTGAGTGACCCCCCGCCCGGCCTCCCCGCATCGGCGTGCTGGGGCGTTCGCGCCCGCCGGACAGCCCGCCGGCCCCCCGGCGGGGAGGCTGGAACCGCAAGGCCGGCACCCGTGTCCTCCTGGGGTGCCGGCCTTGCGGCCCATGTGCGTCAGGCCAGCCGGGCCGGGAATCCGCCGGTGGCGATCGGGCCCCAGCTGTCGACGGTCACCCGGATCAGGCACTTGCCCTGGTCCCGCATGGCCTGGCGGTACTCGTCCCAGTCCGGGTGCTCGCCGGAGATGCAGCGGAAGTACTCCACCAGCGGCTCCACCGCCTCCGGCAGGTCGATCACCTCGGCGGTGCCGTCCACCTGCACCCACGGCCCGTTCCACTCGTCGGAGAGCACGCAGAGCGACACCCGGGGGTTGCGCCGGATGTTGGCGACCTTGGCCCGCTCCGGATAGCTGGAGATGACGATCCGGCCCTGCGGGTCGACGCCGCAGGTGTTCGGCGACGACTGCGGGCGGCCGTCCGTGCGGATCGTCATCAGGATCGCGTGGTGCCGTGGGCGCAGGAACGCCACCAGCTCCTCGCGGCTGACCCGGGTGTTCGTGGCGATCGTGCGAGCCATCAGTCCTCCTGTCGGGCGTTGACCGTGTGCGCGTCGCCCGCGGCGGGCGTCCCGGGCCGGGCGGCGTCCACCGGGATCGCACCCGGGTGCTGGCCGCCCGGGCCGGCGGTGGCCTGCTCGGCGGAGACCGCGGCGCCGATGATCCCGGCGTTGTTGAGCAGTGTGGCAGCCACGATCGGGGTGCCGACCTCGAGCAGTGGGAAGAACTTCTCCGACTTCTTGCTGACCCCGCCGCCGATGATGAACAGCCGGGGGGAGAGCAGCATCTCCACGTGGCGCAGGTACTTGCTGACCCGGTGCGCCCACTTCTCCCAGCTCAGATCCTCGGCCTCGCGGACCCGGTCGGAGGCCAGCAGCTCGGCGTCCCTGCCGTCGATCTCCAGGTGGCCCAGCTCGGTGTTCGGCAGCAGCACGCCGTCCAGGAACAGGGCGGTGCCGATGCCGGTGCCCAGGGTCACCATCATGATCAGGCCGGACTGGTCGCGGCCGGCGCCGAACGCCACCTCCGCCGCGCCCGCCGCGTCCGCGTCGTTGAGCACCGTCACCGGCCTGCCCAGCCGTTCGGTGAACAGCCGGGCCGCCGGCGCGCCGATCCAGGACCCGTGCACGTTCGCCGCGGTGCGGGTCACGCCGTCGACCACCACACCGGGGAAGGTCACGCCGACCCGGTCGTACCCGTCGAACCGCCCGGCCACCTCGGCGACCGCGTCGACCACGCGGTCCACGTCGGCCGGCTGCGGGGTGGGGACGCGGTAGCGCTCGTCGAGCAGCTCGCCGCGCACCGTGTCGACCGGGGCGCCCTTGACGCCCGAGCCACCGATGTCGATCCCGAGGATGGTCATCCGTTGTCTTCCCGTCTCCTGCTGGTCAATCGTTCGTGCTGTTTACCACGAACGTTCACCGGCGAATCCTGCGCGCCCCCGCGCGGGCCCGGGTGACCCCCCAGAGGGAATTCGCTTCGTAGTCTCAGCATTCACGCAGTGTCACTCATACTTTCGGCTGGGCAGGACTAGGCTTCTCGGCTAGCGTTGCCTTTCAGAACGGTCGCCGCGTGCGGGCACGGCTCTCTGCCCGCTGATGGAGGACCATCATGACCGTCATCGAGGTTCACCGCGAGCAGGGATCCCGCACGCCCGAGGCCACCGCCACCGAACTGCTCGACGCGATGGCCGCGGCCGCCGGCCGGGACCGCGCCCGCCTGCGGGACCGCGCGATCGAGGCCTGGCTGCCGCTGGCACGCCACCTGGCCAACCGCTACTCCGGCCGCGGCGAGCCCACCGACGACCTGGTGCAGACCGCCACCGTCGGCCTGATCAAGGCGGTCGACAAGTTCGACCCCGAACGCGGCGTCGACTTCGCCGGCTACGCCATCCCGACCATCATCGGCGAGATCAAGCGCCACTTCCGCGACCGCACCTGGTCGGTCCGCGTCCCGCGCCGGCTGCAGGAGTTGCGCCTGGCCATCACCGAGGCCAACAGCACCCTCACCCACAACCTCGGCCGCTCGCCCACGGTCGCGGACATCGCCACCCACCTCGGCATCACCGAGGAAGAGGTCCTCGAAGGCCTGGAAGGCGCCCGCGCCTACAACGCCACCAGCCTCTCCACCCCGATCAGCGCCGACGGCAGCACCGAGCTCGCCGACACCCTCGGCGGCGAGGACCACGAATACGAACTCGCCGAGACCCGCGTCGCCCTCGGCCCCGCCCTCGCCACCCTCGACGAACGCGAGCAGCGCATCCTCACCCTGCGCTTCTACGGCAACCTCACCCAGTCCCAGATCGCCGACCAGATCGGCATCTCCCAGATGCACGTCTCCCGCCTGCTCACCAAGGCCCTGACCAAGCTGCGCAACCAGCTGGCGACCGAGATCTGAGCCGCGGACCGGCGCGGCGCGGGCCCGATCGGCGCACCGCGCCGCTGCGGCGCGGGTAGGGTTCGCGCGACGCGCCGGGTCGCGCCGGCACCGGGTCGGCGCGCCGCGCCGCGCTCACTGTGCGCCGCTGACCCGCCAGTTCAGCTGGACCAGCAGGGTGCGCGCCTCGTCGGCGACCTCCGCGTCGGCGAGCACCGCGTACTGCGCGGCCTGCAGCGAGCTGCGCGAGGTGAAGTCGCGCCGGCCGCCCGTCGCGGCGTGCGCGATGGCCCCGAAGATGGCGCCCCAGATCGCGCCGACGACCACGGTGGTCAGGATGACCGGGAACCAGTTCGAGTCGCTGAACAGCCCGAACAGCACGCCGATGAAGAGCCCGAACCAGGCGCCGCTGGCCGCGCCGGCCATCGCCGCCCGGCCGGTGGTGAGCCGGCCGAGCACGGTCTCCACCAGGCGCAGGTCGGTGCCGACGATCGAGGTCCGCTCGACCGGGAACCTGTTGTCGGAGAGGTGGTCGACGGCCTGCTGGGCGAGGGCGTACTCCGGGTAGGTGCCGACCACCACGGTCGGACCGGTGTGCCGGACGCCGCGGCCGAGCTCCTGTGCCGGCAGTTGGGGCACCCCGGCCGGGCCGGGCGGCATCCCGGGGCCCTGCGGTGTGGCGGCCGCCGGATCGGTGACCGGCGCGGTCGCCGGCGCCGGCGTGCGGCTGGTGAGGCCGTCGTCGTGGGGAGTGGTCATCGGTTGTTGCCTCCCTGCTCGGGAAGGGGATCGCCGGCGGTGAGCCGGACCCAGAGATGGAACGTTCCGGCGACGGCGGACACGATGCCCGCCACGCCGGTCAGGAACGTGAACCGGCCGGACACCAGATCCGGCAGCACACGTTCGGACACGGCCACCGTGGCCAGCCCGAACAGGAAGGCCGCGGTGGAGACGGCGCCGACGAGCGCGAGCGGCAGGGTGGCGACCCGGGCCGGCGCGATCGACGGGCGCGGGCCGGACCGGCGCAGCCGGACCACCCACATGATCAGCGATCCGCAGGCCAGCACGATGAGCAGCGCCGCGACGGTATCGCTGGGGCGGTGCCACTCGGCCCACACGGTGGCCACCGCGACGATCGCCACGTAGGCCGCGCCGAGCAGCCCGACCGCGCCGCGCACGGCCCGCGGGAACACCATGATCAGCACGAACGCGACCGACGCGGCGGCCGCGGTGTGCCCGCTGGGAAACGAGTTCGGCATCGCGAAGCCGTCCAGGTCCGGCCGGTCCAGGCGGGCCTTGAGCTGCTGCACCGCGACGTTCGCGGTGATCACCAGCAGGGCCGCGCCGATCGACAGGTCGAACCGCCGGCGCAGCACGCCGACGCCGGCGGCCAGCAGGCAGACCGCGGCGAGCGCGGCGAGCTGGGTGGCGTTCAGCGTACGGCTGAGCACCTCGGTGACCCGCTCGTGGCGCACGTCCCCGCCCCGCATGGCGGCGGAGTCCAGGCTCTGGCCCGCCCCGGTACGCAGGAACACCGCCCAGACCAGCACGGCCGCGCCGGCCGCGAGCCCCGCGACCAGCAACGGCGATATCGCATGCCACCTGCCTGAGGTGGACCGGGTGTCGCCGGGTTGCCGTGTCGCGACCGCCGTCATCGCCTCTCCTGTTCCTCGACGCCGCCGTGTGGTCACGCCCTTTCCCCGTCCGGCCGGATCCCAAGCGCATCCGCGGTCACAACGGCGGCCCGGCGAGCACGGCAACGCAGTCGCACCCGAACGTGCTCTCCGGCCGCACCCGGCGCCCCGGATCTTCATACGGAGCCGACCGGAACGAGGGGGACGTTTTCATGAGGCACAGCTTCCGACGAGTGCTCACCGGCGCCGCGCTGGTGCTTGCCGCCGGGGCCGGGATGGGCGCCGCCCCGTCCGCCGCCCAGGCGGCCGGGGTGTCCGCCGTGGTGGACGTGAACAGCCAGCTCAAGGTGCGGGCCACGCCGTCGCTGGCGGCGGCGGTGCGGGGTACCCTGCACGACGGCCAGAAGATCGCGGTGGTCTGCTCGGTGACCGGCCAGAACGTCCGCGGCAAGGTCCGCACCACCGCCGTGTGGGACCGCCTGACCAGCGGCGACTACGTGTCGCACGCGTACGTCCGGAGCACCGCGAGCATCCCGTCCTGCACCGGGACGCCGGCCGCCGACAAGGTCAAGGCCAAGCCGGGCAGCACCGCCGCGTCCGTCGCGGGCCGGGTGCGCAGCGCGGACGGCGTGGTCAACGTGCGGACCGCGCCGTCGACGCGGGGCGCGGTGGCGCGCAAGGTCGCCGACGGCGCCACCGTGCAGCTGACCTGTTACGTCACCGGCCCGAGCGTCCGCGGCACGGTCCGTACCACGAGCCAGTGGGACCGGCTGACCGACGGGCGGTACATCTCGCACGCGTACGTCGTCTCGGCCGCCCTGGCGCCCTGCACCACCCCGGCCCCGGCCACCCCGGCCCCGGCCACGCCGGCGCCGACCCCGGCGCAGTTCATCGCCGCCGCGGTGCCCGGCGCCCAGCTCGGCTGGCGCGAGTACGGTGTCCCGCCGTCGGTCACCATCGCCCAGGCCATCCTGGAGTCCGGCTGGGGCCGCAGCAGCCTGTCCGCGGTGGACCGCAACTACTTCGGCATCAAGTGCCAGAACGGCAGCTACGGCACGATCGCCAACGGTTGCCACGTCTACCGCACCACCGAGTGCGACAAGGCCGGGAAGTGCTTCGCCACCTCGGACGCGTTCCGCACGTACGCCAGCATGGCGCATTCGTTCCGCGACCACGGCCGCTTCCTGAAGGTGAACAAGCGGTACGCGCCGGCGTTCGCCTACACCCGGGACGCGAACAAGTTCATCTGGAACGTGTGGAAGGCCGGCTACGCCACCGACCCGAAGTACTACACCAAGGTCACCGGCATCATGGCGACCCACAACCTCTACCAGTACGACACCTGGAAGTAGGCGCCCACCGCGCCGCGCCCCCGTTGGCCGCAACTCCGGCCGACGGGGGCGTTTTGCGGCCTACGCTCGGAATGGTGAACGGTCGGCAGAATCCGGGACCGGACCGGTGGCGGTACCTCGGCCCGGCGCCGGCGGCCGCGGTCGCGCTCGTCGGTGTGCTGGCCACCCTGCTCATCGTGGCCGCGCTGCGCGCCGCCGAGCGGCACAGCGCGGAACGGGTGATGGACCAGCGCGCCCAGATGGCGCTGGCCGCGGTGCGCACCGAGACCGACCGGTACCGCGCCCTGCTGGAGACGATGGCCGCCGGGCTCGCCACCGAGGACGCGCTGACCTGGGCGGATTTCGATCAGGCCAGCGCGCCCCTGACCACCTCCGGGCTGATCGGGGCGCCGGTCGTGTCGTACGTCGCGCCGGTCGCCACCGACGCGGTCCCGGCCGCCCAGGCGCGGTGGCGCGCGGCCGGCGCCGACGGGCTGACCCTGCGCCCGCAGCCCGGCCTGGACGAGCACTACTTCCCGATCTTCATCCGGGCGCTGAGCGAGGACGACGCGCTGGCCGGCTCGGCCGGGACCGACCTGGGCGTCGTACCGGAGCCGGCCGCCGCGCTGCGGACCGCCCGGCAGACCACCCACGGCGTCGTCTCCGACACGTACGTCCTGATCCGCGACCGCGACGTGCCGGCCGACCGGCAGCAGCAGGCGTTCCTGCTCGCCGCGCCGATCTGGACCCGGGCGAACGCCCCGGTGTTCCGCGGCTGGGTGGTCCTGGTGCTGCGCGGCGGGGACTTCCTCACCGGCGTGCTCAGCACGGTCAGCCAGGGACACCTGGACGCCGGCCTGGTCGCGATCAACGGCGACGGCAGCCGCGCCGAGGTCGCCCGGCTGCACGTGCCCGGCGAGCCGGACCTGGTCCGGCACGAGCGGGTCCCGGTCGCCGACCACGTCTGGGAGCTGGATCTGCGCGCCGACAGCGACCGGCTGCCCGGCGCCGGCGGCCACCTGCCGGTCACCGTGCTGGTCGGCGGCCTGATCCTGACCGGACTGCTGGCCTGGCTGGTGCACGTGCTGGCGGCCGGCCGGACCCGTGCCCGGCAGCAGGTCGCCGAGGCCACCGCCGAGCTGCGCGCCGCCGAGGCGGAGAGCCGGCGCCAGGCCGGGCTGCTCGGCGCGATCATGAACACCATCGGCGACGGCGTCAGCGTCGTCGACGGCGCCGGCCGGCTGGTGCTGGAGAACCCGGCGGCGCGGACGCTGACCGGGGTCACCGAGTCCAGCATCCGGCCGGAGGACTGGCAGCGGCACTACGGCGCGTACCGGGCCGACGGGGTCACCCCTCTGCCGCTGGAGGAGATGCCGCTGCTTCGGGCGCTGCACGGCGAGCCGATCGACGGCGCCGAGGTGGTGATCCGCAACGCCGGGCGCCCGGACGGGGCACTGATCAGCATCGACGCCCGCCCGCTGGACCCGAGCGCCGGGCTGCGTGGCGCGGTCGCGGTGCTGCGTGACATCACCGAGCTGCGCCGGTACGAGAAGGACCTGTCGATCTTCGCCGGGGTGGTCGCGCACGACCTGAAAGCGCCGCTCGCCATCGTGCGCGGGCACTGCGAGCTGGCCCTGGACGACCCGGGCGACGAGGACGGGGTGGGCGTGTCGCTGCGCCGGATCGTGCAGGCCGTGGACCGGATGGACACCCTGATCGAGACGCTGCTGGCGTACAGCACCGCGCGAGACGCGCCGCTGCGGATCGGCGTGGTCGACCTGGCGCCGCTGGTCGAGGAGGTGCTGCAGGAGCGCGCCGCGAGCCTGCGCGGCGACGGGTCCGCCCCGCGGTGGCGGGTCGGTCCGCTGCCGGCGGTCCGCGCCGACCCGGCGATGCTGCGGCACGTGCTGGACAACCTGATCGGCAACGCTTTCAAGTACGTCCGCCGCGGCGAGGCGCCGTGGGCCGAGGTGACCGCCGGCCCGGCGGCGCCCGGCTGGGTGCGGATCGAGGTGGCCGACGCCGGCATCGGCATCCCGGACCCGGACAAGCCCCGGGTGTTCGAGTCGTTCCACCGGGCCGAGGGCTCCGCCGGTTACGCCGGCACCGGCCTCGGCCTGGCCATCTGCCGCCGGATCGTGGAGCGGCACGGCGGCGAGATCGGCGTCGAGGACAACCCCGGCGGCGGCGCCCGGTTCCACTTCACCCTGCCCGCCGCGACCGTCACAGAGGAGACCGACATGAACAACATTCCGGCCGAACCCGCCGAGCAGGACGACGCCCAGGTGCGTGCGGCGCTGGACCGCGCCCTGGCCGAGCGGGCCGCCATCCTGGACAGCCGGCTGCCGGGCCTGTCCGCGCTGCCGGCCGCCGAGCCGTCGGCGCACGACCCGGCCGCGGCGCGCCTGCGCGCCCCGGTGCCGGACCACCAGCACCGTGACTGAGCCGCCCCCGGGCCGGGACCGGGCCGGGCGGCGGCTAGGAGCCGTCCGGGGCGGACTGCGGCAGCAGCGCCGCCACCAGGGCCAGCAGCTGCGCCGGCAGGAACGGCTTGAGCAGCGTCGCCGACGCGCCCGCGTCGCTGGCCCGCTCGTCGCCGGGCAGCAGCGACCCGCTGGCCACCACCACCGGGATGTGTCGCAGGTCGTCGTCGGCCCGGATGGCCCGGCACAGGTCCAGCCCGGTCATCCGCGGCATGTCGACGTCGGTCACCACCAGATCGGGGCGGTGCTCGCGGACCGCGGCCAGCGCCGCCGCGCCGTCGGCCGCCGCCACGACCCGGTGCCCGGCCCGTTCCAGGGAGCGTTTCAGCACGTACCGGATGTCGTCGTGGTCCTCCGCGACAACGATCACCTCGACCTCGATTCGGTTGCCGGATGCGCGGTTCGGTATTCCGTCACCCGAGATATCGATCCAGTCCCGCCCGGGGACACGGGTGACGCCCGTCGCCGCGGTCGGCGCCGCCGAGCCGCGGTGCGTCCAGGGCGGCGTTAATCACCAGCCGTTCGCGGCCGGATCCGCCTATCCTTGGCCCGCCATGTCGATATCGCCTTCCAGCCCCGCCGTGCCCGAGCTGCGCGACCGGATCTCCGAGCTGCTTCCCCGTGACGAACACCGGCTGCGGCGCCGCCTGGACGGGACCAGGCGGATCCGCGACGACGCCGCCCGATCCGCCGCGCTGACCGAGATCGCCGCCGAGGTGGACCGGGCCCGGCTGCGCCTGGCGAGCCGGCTCGCCGCCGTGCCCGCGATCACCTACCCGCAGGCGCTGCCGGTCAGCGCCCGCAAGGACGACATCGCCGCGGCGATCCGGGACCACCAGGTGGTGGTCGTGGCCGGCGAGACCGGCTCCGGCAAGACCACCCAGATCCCGAAGATCTGCCTGGAGCTGGGCCGGGGCGTGCGCGGCCAGATCGGGCACACCCAGCCGCGCCGGATCGCGGCCCGCACCGTCGCCGAGCGGATCGCCGAGGAGCTGGACCGGCCGCTGGGCTCGACGGTCGGCTACAAGGTCCGGTTCACCGACCAGGTGAGCGAGGACACCCTGGTCAAGGTGATGACCGACGGCATCCTGCTGGCGGAGATCCAGAACGACCGGATGCTGCGCCGCTACGACACGCTGATCATCGACGAGGCGCACGAGCGCAGCCTCAACATCGACTTCATCCTGGGCTACCTCAAGGAGCTGCTGCCCAAGCGGCCCGACCTCAAGCTCGTGATCACCTCGGCGACCATCGAGACCCAGCGGTTCGCCGAGCACTTCGCCGACGCGTCCGGCAAGCCGGCGCCGGTGATCGAGGTGTCCGGCCGGACGTACCCGGTCGAGGTCCGCTACCGCCCGCTGGTCACCACCACGGTCATCGACGATGACGAGGACGAGGTGCGCGAGGAGCCGATCGACCAGACCGAGGGCATCGCCGCCGCGGTCGACGAGCTGCCGGCCGACGGCGACATCCTGGTCTTCCTCTCCGGCGAGCGGGAGATCCGGGACACCGCCGACGCGCTGAACAAGAAGGACCTGCGCAACACCGAGGTGGTCCCGCTGTACGGCCGGCTCAGCGCCGCCGAGCAGCACCGGGTCTTCGAACGGCACACCGGCCGCCGGATCGTGCTGGCCACCAACGTCGCCGAGACCTCGCTGACCGTGCCCGGCATCCGTTACGTGATCGACCCGGGCACCGCGCGGATCAGCCGGTACTCCAGCCGGCTCAAGGTGCAGCGCCTGCCGATCGAGCCGGTCTCGCAGGCCAGCGCGAACCAGCGCAAGGGCCGCTGCGGGCGGACCTCGGACGGCATCTGCATCCGGCTGTACTCGGAGGAGGACTTCGAGGGCCGGCCGGAGTTCACCGAGCCGGAGATCCTGCGGACCAACCTGGCCTCGGTCATCCTGCAGATGACCAACCTGGGGCTGGGCGACCTCGCCCGGTTCCCGTTCATCGACCCGCCGGACAAGCGCAACATCACCGACGGCATCAAGCTGCTGGAGGAGCTCGGCGCCCTCGACGACCGCAAGCTCACCCCGCTCGGCCGGCAGCTGGCCCAGCTCCCGGTCGATCCGCGGCTGGCCCGGATGGTCATCGAGGCCGCCCGGCAGGAGTGCCTCGCCGAGGTGATGGTGATCGCCGCCGCGTTGTCGATCCAGGACCCGCGCGAGCGGCCGGCCGACAAGCAGCAGCAGGCCGACGAGAAGCACGCCCGGTTCACCGACAAGGAGTCGGACTTCTTCAGCTACCTCAACCTGTGGCGTTACCTGCGGGAGAAGCAGCGGGAGCTGTCCGGCAACCAGTTCCGCCGGCTGTGCCGCTCGGAGTTCTTGAACTACCTGCGCGTCCGCGAGTGGCAGGACATCTACACCCAGCTGCGGCAGGTGGTGCGTACGCTCGATCTGTCGGTCAAGGAGGACTGGGACGCCGGGGTCGCGCCGCAACCGGTGCACACCGCCCTGCTCGCGGGTCTGCTGAGCCACATCGGGCTCAAGGACACCGACAAGCGTGAATATCTCGGTGCCCGTGGCGCCAAGTTCGCGATCTTCCCGGGCTCGGCGCTGTTCAAGCGCCAGCCACGCTGGGTGATGTCCGCCGAGCTGGTCGAGACCAGCCGCCTGTGGGCCCGGGTGAACGCCCGGATCGAGCCGGAATGGGCCGAGAAGCTCGCCCCCCACCTGGTGAAGCGTTCTTACAGCGAGCCGCACTGGGATCGCAAGCTCGGCGCCGTGATGGCTTTCGAGAAGGTCACCCTGTACGGCCTGCCGATCGTGCCGCGCCGCCGGGTCGGCTACGGCCGGGTGGACCCGGTCGTCTCCCGCGAGCTGTTCATCCGGCACGCCCTGGTGGAGGGCGACTGGGAGACCCACCACAAGTTCTTCGACGCCAACCGGCGGCTGCTACGGCAGATCACCGAGATCGAGAACCGGGCGCGGCGGCGGGACATCGCGGTCGACGACGAGACCGTGTACGCCCTCTACGACGCCCGGATCCCGGCCGAGGTGATCTCCGCCCGGCACTTCGACGGCTGGTGGAAGAAGGCCCGGCACGACGATCCCGAACTGCTGCACTTCACCCGTGACGACCTGGTCAACGCGGGCCGCGACACGGTGGACCCGAACGCCTTCCCGGACGCGTGGCTCAGCAACGGGGTGCGGCTGCCGCTGTCCTACACGTTCGAGCCGGGCTCGCCCGCCGACGGCGTCACCGTCCGGGTGCCCCTGGAACTGATCAACAAGATCGACGCGGACGACTTCGGCTGGTCCGTGCCGGGCTTCCGCAAGGACGTGGTGATCGCGCTGATCCGGGCCCTGCCCAAGGCGCTGCGCACCAGCTTCGTCCCGGTGCCGGACTGGGCCGAGGCGGCGCTCGCCCGGGCGCCGGTACGACGCGGGCCGCTGCCCGACGCGATCGGCGCCGAGCTGCGCCGGCTCACCGGCACCGTGGTGCCGCGCGACGCCTGGCGCCCCGACCAGGTGCCGGAGCATCTGCGGATGAACTTCCGGATCGTCAACGAGGCCGGCGAGGTGGTCGCCGAGGGCCGCGACCTGGAGGTGCTGCGCCGGCAGCTGGCCCCGAAGGTGCAGGCCACCATCTCCCGCGCGGCCGGGGACCTGGAACGCACCGGGATCACCACCAACGACTTCGGCGTGCTCCCGCGCCGGGTCGCCCAGGTCCGCGGCGGGTACCAGGTGAACGTCTGGCCGGCCCTGGTCGACGAGGGCGCGAGCGTGGGCGTCAAGGTGTTCGAGACCGAGGCCGAGCAGCGGGTCGCGATGCGCGCCGGGACCCGGCGGCTGCTGCTGCTCACGCTGCCGCCCGCCGCCCGGTACCTGCAGGGGCGCCTGGACAACCGGGCGAAACTGGAGTTGTCCCGGGCCAACCCGTACCGCTCGATCGCCGACCTGCTCGACGACTGCGCGGGCGCGGCGGTCGACAAGCTGGTCGCGGACGCCGGGGGGCCGGTGTGGTCGTCGGTCGAGTTCGCCTCGCTGCGCGACACCGTCCGCGAGGATCTGGTCGACGCGGTGGCCAACGTGGTCACCCAGGTGCAGGCGGTCCTGGCCACGGCGTACGACGTGGAGCAGCGCGTCAAGCAGGCCCGCGACCCGGCCCTGCTGCCCGCCATGGCCGACATCCGGCAGCAGCTCAAGGGCCTGGTGTACCCGGGGTTCGTCACCGAGACCGGGTGGCGGCAGCTGCACCACCTGCCGCGCTACCTCCGCGGTATCACCCATCGGATGGATCGTCTGGGCAACGGCGCCGGCCGCGACCGGCAACTGACCGCCCAAATTCACGAGATCGAGGCGGAATATCGCGAACTCAAGGCCGAAGCGGCGCCCGGCGGACCGGCGCAGGAGGGGCTGCGGGAGATCCGCTGGATGATCGAGGAACTGCGGATCAACTTCTTCGCGCAGGCGCTCGGGACCGCATATCCCGTCTCTGACAAGCGCATATTCAAAGCGATGGACGCGTTGCCGGGCTAGCTTTCGCATTTCCTCGGTTGCAGCTCGGTGCGCCTTCGGTGCCGTTCGGTCACGGCCCTGTCGTGACCGAACGGCGCCTCTTAGGGTTCTCGGCATGACGAACGAGAACCTCGCCCTCGCCCCGATCGCCGCCGCTACCGCCGCCGTTTCCGCCGACGCGTACCTCGACGACATGATGGCCCGGGTGGGTGTCGACGGCCTGACGGCCGCGTTCGCCGAGCCGGGCCTGCTGGCCACCGTCGACCAGCACGCGGCGGCCGTCCGGGAGGCGCTGCGCGACGCGGGTCGCGCGATCGACGTGGACGCTCTGGCCGCGTACGCCCGCAGCATCGCCGCCGCCGCGGTCCGGATGCGCCGGCCGGTCCCCGCCGCGGGTGAGGCGCCGACCACGGTCGCCGGGTGGAGCGCCGCCGGGTGGCCGCTGCTGCGCCTGCTCGCGGTCTGCCTGATCGCCGACTCGGCCGGGTTGCTGTAAACCCCCCGTACGGTCTACTTGGCCGAGTTGATACCGCGCCAAACCGGCACGATAGGGCATCTTCTGTGCCATGAAGATGTTCAAGCTCTCCACGCTGGTCCTGCTGACGGTCCCGGCGATGGCCGCGCCCGCAGCCGCCGCGCCCGCGGTGGACGCCCCACCGACCCTGGTGGCCCGCTACAACTTCGACGGCGGGGCGGAAGGCGGCAAGATCGCCGACCTGTCCGGCCGAGGCTCCAGCCTCACCGTCCGCGGCGCCGACAACGGCACGGTGGCGATCAACACGGAGGGGGCCGGCCGGTACGCCGCGTTCCCCGCCGTCTGCGCGGCCACCGGCGCCTGCCCGCGCGCCATGCTCGAAGCGCCCAACGACGCCGACCTCAACCCCGGCACCCGTAACTTCCGGTGGGCGGCCAGCGTCCGGGTCACCCAGGCGCAGCTGAAGGGCAAGGCCAACATCATGCAGAAGGGGCTGGCCGGGACCTCCAGCGTCTGGAAGCTGCAGCTGACCGGCAAGACCGGCCGTGCGCAGTGCGTGATGACCGGCAAGGGCACCGGCCAGTCGTTCACCGCCACCTCCGCCCGCTCGGTGGCCGACGGCAACTGGCACAAGATCGTTTGCGAGCGCTCGGCGACGAGCCTGTCCATCTCGGTCGACGGCGAACCCGGCTCGCGCGCCACCATCCCGGCCACGCTGTCGGTGGACAACACCATGCCGTTGCGCATCGGCGCCCCGAACTTCAACCCGACCAGCGACTACTACCACGGCCAGCTCGACGACATCTACGTCCAGCTGGGCTGAGACCCGCCGTACGCCAGCGGGCCGGCTCACCGCCGGCCCGCTCCCGTCTCACACCGCCGCCCGGTGCCCGGTTGTTTCGTCCCGCGCCGTCGCCCGGTTGTTTCCGTCCCGGCGCTGTCGCCCGGTTGTTTCCGTTCCGGCGCTGTCGCCCGGTTGCTCCGTCCCGGCGCTGTCGCCCGGTTGTTTCCGTCCCGGCGCTGACGCCCCGGGCGCGGTTGTCTTGTCTCGCGCCCGCCTGCCGCGCGGTTCGTCTCCAGCGCCGCGGCTCGGCGGGCGATGGCTTCCGTCCCGCGCCGCGGCCCGGCGCGGGGTCGCTTCCGCCTCGCGCTTCCTCCTCCGGTACGGCGGGCGCATCTAGCCGCGTCAAATCCGCCCCGTCCGGGCCCGCCCACCAGCGCCTCACCGATCAGCGCCTCACCGTCCAGCGCCTCACCGTCCAGCGCCCCACCGTCCAGCGCCTCACCGTCCAGCGCCCCACCGTCCAGCGCCCCGGCCCACAGCCCACCGGCCCCCGGTCACCTCGGCGCCGCGAGCCCGCTCAGCCCGGTGGTGTGCCCGGATCTGTGCCGGGAGCCCCCTCAGCCCGATGGTGCGCCGGATGTGCGCGGCTCACCCGCCGCCTGCCCGGCCGGAGCGGCGAATATTCGGTGGCGTGGCCGGACCGGGGACGCATAGGTTGACGGCATGCTGTGACGCACACCGGGCGCCCCCCGTGCCCCCACTCACCGCCGCGCCGGTCCAGGACCGGGCTGCGCCGCCTTTCCGGTGGCGGCCCGCAGCCGGTGCGATGAGCGGTCCGTCCGCGAGCCGCCGGCTCAGCGGGCATGCGAGTGGGTCGAGCGTGTGGGGGAGCGCCTCCCGCGCTGGTCTTCGGTCCGTCGATCGGGGGCCGCGCCCGGCCGCACGTTCGAAGGGGTGATCCCTTCACGCCGCGCCCGGTCACGGCTGCCTCCGCATGACGTCCGGCCGATCGCCGGCTTCCCGCCCAGGTCCCCGAGCCGGGCACCGGTCCCGAACCCCCTGGAGGTAGCGATATGCCTGCGCAGCCTTTCTCCGTACACCCGAACCCGGACGACCTCGCCCGCCGCGACCTCGCCGCGGCGCTGACCCGCCCGTCGAGGTCCACCGACCCGGACGACCAGGGCGGCGCCGCGGACGTGACGCACCACGGCCGGCGCGACGCCCGGCAGGCGGCCCGGGAACGTTCGGAGCGCGCCCACGCCGGTCGTGCCGCCCGTGCTGCCGGCCGCAGCTACGCCTTCCGCCGCAGCTGACCGGCGCTGTCCCCACCAACCGCCACCGGCGGCCGCAGCGATGCGCGCCGCCGGTGGCGGTCGCCGTTCCAGCCCCGGCCCGGGTTGCCGTCCGTCTACCGTTCCCGACCGTGGCCCGCTGCTCCGCTCGTCGGCGGGTCCGGCCGCGGCCCGGTGTTCCGCTCGTCGGCGGGTCCGGCCGCGGCCCGGTGTTCCGCTCGTCGGCCGGTCCGGCTGCGGTCTGGTGTTTCGCTGGTTGGACGGTCCGGTTCTCGCTCGTCGGCCGGTCCGGCTGCGGTCTGGTGTTTCGCTGGTTGGACGGTCCGGTTCTCGCTCTTCGGCCGGTCCGGCCGCGGTCTGGTGTTTCGCTGGTTGGACGGTCCGGTTCTCGCTCTTCGGCCGGTCCGGCCGCGGTCTGGTGTCTCGCTGTTCGGGCGGTCCGGCCGCGGGCCGGTGTTGCGCCTTCTCGGCCCGGCCGCTCGCGGGCAGGCAGCCGTCCAGCCGCGCCGGCGGCGGTCAGGGGCGCGGGAGGTCGGCGATGGCCAGGTCCAGGGTGCGGATGGCGGCCGGAAAGTCGATCAACTGGTCGCGGACCAGGCGCAGCCCGACCCGCAGCGCGGTGACCGAGACGTCGCGGGCGGTCAGGACGGACGCCGTCCAGGCGGTGAAGTCCCGGAAGATCTGTGGCTCGCCGACGTACAGCGAGGCGGCCAGGAAATCGGCGATGTGCCCGAAGTCCTCCCGGGTCGCATCGACCTGCTGCGCGTCGTAGTGGTGGACGGCGGGGTAGGCGGCGCCCAGCCGCTGCATCGCGATCTCGATGAGCTGCGGCCGGGAGCGGACCAGATGGGTGTACTCCTCGTCGCCCAGCTGCGCGGCGGGGAACTCCGGAGCCGGCGGCGGCGGCCAGTCGTCGGCCAGGCGGTCCACCGCCTCCTCCGCGGTGCCGGCCCAGGCGTCGGCGCCGAGGCGTTGCGCCCAGCTGCCGCCCGGGCCGAAGCCCCGCCCGCCGGCGATCACCGGGACGCCGGCGGCGCGGCACGCGGTGATGGCGGCGTGGGCGCGGGGGAGCCGGGTCGGGATCATGCAGCTGAGCGCGACCGCGTCCGGGCCGGTCTGGTGCAGATGGGTGATCAGGTGCGGGCCGGGCACGCTGGCGCCGAGGAAGTCGACCCGCCAGCCGTCCATCCGCAGCGTCTCGGCCAGGATACGGGCCGGCAGACCGTGCCATTCGCCGTCGACGCAGGCCAGGGTGATCCGGCCGCGGTGCGGCCGGGTGTGCACCTGGGCGGCGAGCGCGGCCAGCACCCGCTCGTTGACGGCGGTGGCGGCGTGCTCGCGGGCCACCGACCACTCGTTGCCGGCCCACAGCTCGCCGACCCGCGCCTGGGTGCCGCCGATCAGGTCGATCATGATGCGTTGCGCGGGCACGCCGTCGTCGAGCAGGTCCAGGGCCATCCGGGTGGCGGCGTACTCGTCGCCGTCCCCGACCAGGCGCAGGTACTCGTCGTGGAAGGCGGGGTCGCCGAGCGGGCGGGAGGGAGCGTACGTCGTCATGCGCGCGGTCGTGCCCTTCGCTCGGCGCGGCGGGCGGCCATCAGGTACGGCGACTGGTTCGGCGCGCCGCCGCCGCGCAGGCTCAACGGGGTCCGGGGGTGTGCGCGCACGGTGAGCATCGCGATGTCGTCGGTGGCGCCGCCGTGCACCCAGTCGGAGACCAGCTGGCGCAGCCGTTCCAGGGTGACCGCGCCGGGCAGCCCGGCGCACTCGGCCAGCGCCCGCCGCAGCCGGGACTCGCCGAACTGGTCGGCGCCGCCCGGGCCGCCGCGCGCCTCGGTCAGCCCGTCGCTGTGCAGCAGGAGCAGCTCCCCGGGGGCCAGCTCGACGGTGGCCGGCCGGACGACCGTCCGGGGCATCACCCCGATCAGCGTCCCGCTGGCCGACACCTCCTCGACCGTGCCGTCGGCCCGCAGCACCAGGGGCGGCGGGTGGCCGCCGTTGGCCAGTTCGAGCCGGATCCGGCCGTGGTCGGCGCGGGTCACCGAGCCGACCACCAGGGTCACGAACCGCTGCGAGCGCCCGCCCTCGGTGAGCGCCTGGTTGAGCACCCGCAGCATGGTCTCCGGTCCGGCCTGCACCAGGTGCAGCGCGCGCAGTGTCTGGCGCACCTTGCCGGTCAGCACCGCCGCCTCCGGCCCGGTGCCGCACACGTCGCCGAGCGCGATCACGGTGTCGCCGCCGGCCCGGGCGGGGACGAACACCTCGTAGAAGTCGCCGCCGACGCGCAGCGCCTCGCGGGCGGCCTGGTAGGAGCCGGCCAGCTCGAAGTCCTCGGTCGCGGGCAGCTCCGGGGGCAGCAGGTCGGCCTGCAGCACCGCGGTGGTGTCGACCTGGTCGCGGTAGAGGGTGGCGGCGGCGAGGGCGGCGCCGGTCCGGGCCGCGAACACCCGGGCGAGGGCCTCGTCAGGCCCGGTGAAGACCGCGTCCACGCCGGTGCGGGCCAGGAGCAGCGCGCCGGCCGGCTCGGCGTTGCCGGGCAGCGGGATGACCAGCAGCGCGCCGATCGGGCCCAGCCCGGCCGGGAACAGCCAGCCGGGCGCCTGGGCCGGGTCGAGCCAGCGGCTGGGGATCGGCGGGAACCCGTCCAGCGCCTCCTGCAGGCCGGGGACCTCGGCGAGGCTGCGCTCGGCCAGGGTGCCCTCCTCGATCGGGCGCCGGGGCAGCAGCCGCAGCCAGGCGCTCTGCCGTTTGACCGGCGGGAGGATCACCACGGCGGCGTCGGCCAGCCGCTCGACGGCCAGTTCCACGGTGGTGCGCAGCACCCGGCGCAGGTGCAGCGAGGCGGACAGCCGTCGCCCGGCGTCGGCCAGGAAGGCCGCACGGGTGCGTTCGGCCTCCAGCGCCGCGGTCCGGTCCCGCTCGTCGGTGTGGTCGCGCAGGTACCAGGCGTAGTGCTCGCCGTCGAGGTCGCGGCGCAGGCCGTACAGCGACCGCTCGGGACCCTCGGAGCGGAACGAGTCGCCGCCGCCGGCGGCGGCCGCGGCCAGTTCGGCCAGTGGCGCCTCGGTCAGCGAGCCGCCCGGCCGCAGCCCGGGCACGAGGGCCTGCGCGGCCGGATTGACCAGCAGCACGCAGTCACCGGCGCGGGCGCACAGCAGCATCGCCTCACTGGCCGCCTGGAAGACGGCGCGCAGCAGTTCCGGGGTCGCGGCCGGCAGCTCGGCGACCGGGGCCGGAGGTGTCCGTGGTTCGCCGGCCGAGGCCGGCGTACGGGTTGACATCGTCCCTCCCGTCGCTCCCCGCCGAGTCGTTCCGAACGACCCCAGCCTACGGGGTCGCCGGCCGGTGCGGGCATGGCGTGCTCGATCGTGCCCGGGTCACCGCCGCAGATCGACGATCACCGGAGCGTGGTCGGAGGGCCCTTTGCCCTTGCGCGCCTCCCGGTCGACCACGGCGTCGGTGACCGCGGCGGCCAGCTCGGCGCTGGCGTACACGTGGTCGATGCGCATGCCCTTGTTCTGGTGGAACATCCCCGCCCGGTAGTCCCAGTAGGTGAACGGGTGGTCGCCCTTCATCGCGCGGGCCGGCACGTCGGTGAGCCCGAGGTCGCGCAGCGCGGCGATCGCCGCCCGCTCCGGCGGCGTGACATGCGTCGAGCCAGCGAAGACCGCCGGGTCCCAGACATCGGCGTCGGTCGGCGCCACGTTGAAGTCGCCGGCCACCACCAGCGGACCGGCGGCCAGGTCCGCGGCGAGCACCTCGCGCAGCGCGCGCAGCCAGTCCAGCTTGTAGGCGTAGTGCGGGTCGTCCGGGGTGCGGCCGTTCGGCACGTACACGCTGTGGAAGCGGATCCCGTCGCAGACCGCGCTGACGGCGCGGGCCTCCGGGTCCGGGAAACCCGGCTCGCCGCGGAAACCGCGGCGGACGTCCGCGAGGCCGGCGCGGGAGAGCAGGGCGACGCCGTTCCAGCGGCCCTGACCGTACGCGGCGGTCTCGTACCCCAGGCGCGCGACCTCGGCGGCGGGGAAGCCGTCCTCGCCGACCTTGGTCTCCTGCAGGCAGACCACGTCCGGGGCGGTGCTCTCCAGCCAGTCGAGCAGCCGGGGCAGCCGGGCCTTGACCGAGTTGACGTTCCACGTGGCGAAGCGCATCCGCCCAGCCTGCCGCATCGCCGGCCGGGCGGTACGGAGCGGGGGGCTACCGGCGCGGCGGGAGGCCGCCGCGGGTGGCGGCGATCAGCGCGGTGGCCAGCCCGGCGGCCAGCATCAGCAGCAGGGCGACGAGCCAGAGCGCGCGGCCCTCGGCGCCGATGAGGTCGGTCATTTTCGCCTCCCGTGCGATCTGCGACCGGGGTGACGTGGCTCACCCCGAGGGATCCGTGAGCGAATAATGCCGGAGTTGCCCGCGCGGCACCAGTGGGGCTGGGAGGTTTGTCAGAAGCGAGGCAACTTCACGGGGGGCGAGCGATGCGGGTGGACGTCATGCCGGTGGTGCCGGCCGAGCTGCTGGAGCAGGCCTGGAAGTTCTACCAGGAGGCGTTCGCCGAGCTGGCGGTGCTGGCGGTGAACCGGCACCTGCTCTACCGCCACGAGTTCGACGAGCTGATGGCCGACGAGCGGGCGGACAAGTACGTGGCGTTCGACCCGGACGGCGAGGTGATCGGGATGGCCGCGATGACCACCGAGCTGAGCGCGGTGTCGCTGATCTCGCCGGACTACTTCGCGCACCACTGGCCCGACCTGTACGCCCAGAAGCGGATCTTCTACGTGCTGTTCGTCGGCGCGCAGCGGGGCGGGCGCGGCGCCGGGGTCTTCATCGAGCTGCTGCGCCGGCTGTACCGGGCGATCGAGGCGGTCGACGGCAAGGTGTTCGTGGACATCAGCATGTACAACGAGGAGCGGCACCAGTTGCCGCGGCTGATCGGCGTGATCCTGAGCCGGGTGGCCGGCAAGGCGGTGCCCACCCGGCTGGACGCCCAGTCGTTCTGGCTCTACGAGTTCCCCGAGAGCGACAAGGCGGGGGTGCGGGCCGCGCCGTAGGGCCGCTCACCCGTCCGGCTCCGGGCGGCGGTGCCGTCCGGAGCCGGAGGTGATCGCGGCGACCGGCAGCGGCACCGCGGGCAGCGCCGCGCCCAGGCGCCACTGCCGGGCGAACTCCTCGGCCGGCACCGCCTTGCCCCACAGCCAGCCCTGCCCGTTCACCACGCCGACGTGGTACAGCGCCTCGCGCTGCAGCTGCGTCTCCACGCCCTCGGCGATCACGCTCAGCCCGAGCGCGTGGCTCATCGCGACCACCGCGCGCACGATCTCGTCGTCCTGGTCGTTCTTGCCCAGGCCGGTGACGAAGGACCGGTCGATCTTGACGCCGGTGACCGGGAAGCGGCGCAGGTAGCCGAGCGCGGAGAACCCGGTGCCGAAGTCGTCCACCAGCAGCTTGGCGCCGAGCTGGCGCAGCTCGAAGAGCACCCGCGAGGTGACGCTGGAGCCGTCCACCATCACCGACTCGGTCATCTCCAGCGCCACGCAGTGCGCCGGGACGCCGTACCGGAACAGCTCGCCGGAGAACACCAGCGGCAGGTCGGGCTCGCTGAGCTGGCGCGGGGACACGTTGATGGACAGGTAGAAGCTCTCCGAGACCACGCCCTGCGAGCGCCACACGCCGAGCTGGCGCAGCGCCTCGTTGCGTACCCAGGTGCCGATCTGCGAGATGAGGCCGGAGTCCTCGGCGATCGGGATGAACAGCATCGGCGGGATCGCCCCGCGCTCCGGGTGCTGCCAGCGGACCAGCGCCTCGGCGCCCACCGGCATCCCGGTCTCCAGCCGCACGATCGGCTGGTACGCCACGTGCAGCTGGTTGTCGGCGAGCGCCTGGCGCAGCGCCACCTCCAGCTCGATGCGCTCGCGCACCTGGTCGTGCATCGAGGTGTCGAAGATGGTGGACCGGCCCGGCCCCTCGCCCTTGGCGCGGTACATCGCGGTGTCCGCGTCACGCATCAGCGCCTCGGCGGTCACCGCGGAGCGGACGGGGTCGCCGACGGCGTGCGCGATGCCGATCGAGGCGCTGATCACGACCTCGGTGTCGCGTACCGGAAGGGGGCGGGCGAAACAACCCCGGATGTCGTCCACCAGGCGCAGCGCGCCGGCCTTGTCGCCGACGAAGGCGAGCAGGAACTCGTCGCCGCCGACCCGGGCCACCGGCACGGTCTCCGGCACCGCGGCGCGCAGCCGCCGGCCCACCTCGATGACCAGCTGGTCGCCGGTGTCGTGGCCCCAGGAGTCGTTGACCCACTTGAAGCCGTCCAGGTCGAGCATGTAGACCCAGACCCGGTCCGGACCGTGCGAGTCGACCGTGGTGACCAGCCGCTCGATCTCGTACGAGATGGAGCGCCGGTTCGGCAGCGAGGTCAGCGGGTCGTGGGTGGCCTGGTGCTCGGAGTGCAGCTGGGCGGCGACCTGCGCCTGCACCGCGGACATCGCCCGGGCCAGCAGGAGCACCACCATCAGCGCGCCGGTCACCGCGATCAGCAGGCGGTGCGAGGCGGCCCGGGTGCCGGTGGTCAGCAGCAGCGCGAACGGCAGCAGCAGCGCGGGCAGCAGCACCGCGAGGCGCTGCCAGGACCAGGCCTGCACCGGCAGCCGGTCGGCGCGGCTCATCTCGGCCACCGACGGGTGCAGGGCGCTCACGCCCAGCCCGGTGTACGCCACCAGGTACGGGATGTTGAGCAGCGGGGACGCGTAGATCTGGCCGTTCACGCCGACGATCGCGTACGCGGTGTCGCCGAGGAACAGCCCGACCATCATCACCAACGCCCCGATCATGCTGATCGACCACGTCTTGGTGGTGAAGGCCAGGTTGATCACCAGCAGGGCCAGCACCACGTCGCAGAGCGGGTAGGTGGCCTGGATGATGGAGAGCAGCGCGGGGCGCCCGGTGATCGCGGCGGCCGGCGCGGCCAGCAGCAGGGTGCTGGTCAGCCCGGCGGCCAGGCAGACGATCAGGCCGTCGAGCACGGCGTGCCGTTCCAGGCTCTGCCGGGCTCGCAGCAGCAGGAACAGGAAGGTCCCGAGCAGCACGTAGCCGGTGAAGGTGGCGGCGTCGGCGAGCAGCGGCAGCGGCATCGCCCGGTCGGTCACGGTGGGCCGGATCAGCAGGCCGACCAGGAACAGCAGGGCGGCCAGGGCCATCAGCAGCCAGGCGATCGGCGGTTCGGCGCCCCAGCGGCGCGGCCCGAGGAAGCACGCCGCCACGGTCAGGACGCCGAGCAGCACCAGGCTCACCGACGCCAGGGGGGACGACGGGTAGGCCGTGTAGAGCGCGGTGACGACGACGCCGAACGCGGCCATGAACTGCCATTGGCGGCGGGCGATGCCGGGTGGGAGCACGGAGGGCACCGGGCGTTCCTCCCGCTTTGCCCGAAGACTAATATTTTGCTCACCGTAGCAACGGGTGCGACGCCACCGGCCGGAAACGGGTCAGTTGAGTGACGGGGTTCCGGCTTCCCGGTCCGGCGGCGGCAGGTGGCGGGACGGGAGGCGGCGCCCGTGCGCGAAGACGACCGGGCAGCCGCCGCGCAGCAGCAGCTGGTGGGCGACCGAGCCGAGGCGGGCGGCGCCGCCGGTCCCGCGCGAGCCCAGGGTGATCAGCCCGGCCCGGCGGGAGGCGCGGATCAGCACCGCGGCCGGCGCGCCGGTCAGCACCCACCGGCGCAGCGGCGGCAGGCCGGGCACCGCGGCGAGCGTCTCGTCGAGCAGCCGCTCGCCGGCCTCCTCGGCGTCCTCGCCGGCCACGTGCAGCACGTCCAGCGCGACGCCGCGGCGGGCGGCGTCCTCGGCCGCGTGCCGCAGCGCCAGCAGCGACGGCGCCGAGCCGTCCACGGCGGCCAGCACCCGCCCGGACGGCGGGCGCGGCCCGCGTGCCACCACCACCGGGCACCACGCCTGGGCCACCACCTCCAGCAGCGGGGAGCCCGGCGGCAGGCGGCCGGTGGCGGCCAGGTCGTCGCCGCCCAGCACCAGGAGCGCGGCGCGGTGGCTCAGCTCGCGCAGCACCCGGGCGGCCGGGCCATCCACCAGATGGCCCCGCGCGTCGACGCCGGGTGTGGAACGCTGGGCGGTGACGACCGCCTCCTCGACGACGCGTGAGGCGGCGCGGCGAGCCGGAGCCCACTCGACACCGGTTCCCGGCCGTGGATCGGGCCAGGTGAAGGCATGCACCACGTGCAGCACCCGGCCCCGGGAGACCGCCTCCCGCGCGGCCAGGCGTACGGCGGCCAGGCCGGCCGCGGTCCCGTTGACCCCCACCACCACGGGCGGCCGATTCGGGTTCTGCATCGGTCCGACCTCCGCTCCCCGTAACGTTCTCGCAATATACCGATGATTATCGATGTTGCAATGGGCCTTACCGTCTGGTGACCAATGCCTCAACGCGTGGCCACCTGATGACCCATTCAGGTTGAGGGTTTACGGTGAACGGCAAAATCTTTGGGACATCTGCCGGTGAAGTGAGGGAAATACATGACGGATGTCAAGCTCGACCACCCCGGTGGCCAATTGTCGATGTCGGTACGCGAGGCCGTCGACGGGCCGGGCGGCATCGACGTCAGTGCTCTGCTGAAGGAGACCGGCTACGTCACCCTGGACCAGGGGTTCGTCAACACCGCGTCGACCACGTCGGCGATCACCTATATCGATGGTGACGCCGGCATTCTGCGCTACCGGGGCTACCCGATCGAGCAGCTGGCCGAGAAGTCGACGTTCCTGGAGGTGTCCTACCTCCTGATGAACGGCGAATTGCCGACCGAGGCCCAGCTGCGCGAGTTCGGCGACCGCATCCGGGTCCACACGCTGCTGCAGGAGGAGATGCGGACCTTCTTCTCCGGCTTCCCGCGCGACGCGCACCCGATGGCGGTGCTCTCCTCGGCGGTCACCGCGCTGTCCACCTTCTACCAGGACGCGCTCGACCCGCTGGACGACGAGCAGGTCGACATCTCGGCGATCCGCCTGATGGCGAAACTTCCGACGATCGCCGCTTACGCCTACAAGAAGTCCATCGGCCACCCGCTGCCGTACCCGGACAACTCGCTGGACTACGTCGAGAACTTCCTGCGTCTGACCTTCGGCCTGCCGACCGTCGCCTACGACGCCGACCCGAAGGTCGCGAAGATCCTCGACATGCTCTTCATCCTGCATGCCGACCACGAGCAGAACTGCTCCACCTCGACCGTCCGGCTGGTCGGCTCCGCGCAGGCGAACCTGTTCGCGTCGATCTCGGCCGGCATCAACGCGCTCTCCGGCCCGCTGCACGGCGGCGCCAACGCGGCCGTGCTGGAGATGCTGGAGCAGATCCGCAAGGACGGCGGCGACGTCAACTCGTTCGTCACCCGGGTGAAGAACAAGGAAAAGGGCGTCAAGCTCATGGGCTTCGGCCACCGGGTCTACAAGAACTACGACCCGCGGGCCGCGATCGTCAAGAAGGCCGCCCAGCAGATGCTCTCGACGCTGGACAAGCCGGACCCGCTGCTGGAGATCGCCTTCCAGCTCGAGGAGATCGCGCTCAACGACGACTACTTCGTCTCCCGCAAGCTGTACCCGAACGTCGACTTCTACACCGGCCTGATCTACAAGGCCATGGGCTTCCCGACGAAGATGTTCACGGTGCTGTTCGCGCTGGGCCGCCTGCCCGGCTGGATCGCCCAGTGGCGGGAGATGATGCACGACCCGGCCAACAAGATCGGCCGCCCGCGGCAGATCTACACCGGCTCGCCGGTGCGCGACTTCGTCCCCCTCGGCCAGCGCTGAAGGTTCCACCCCACGACCGGCGCGGGCGCGCGAGGCGCAGCCCACGCCGGACATCGGCACATCGGCGCCGACCCCGGCGAGGCCGGCGCCGAGCGCACCACTCCGAAGCACGCCCCACCAGCGCCGCGGTGGGGCGTTTTTCGGTACTCGACAGGCCCTGACGGTTGTCCGCCGGAGCGGGAATGGTGGCGGCGCCCGCCGCGGAGCGGCACGCCGTCGCGCGCTCGTCCGGGCGATCATCGTCACCGCCGGTGGGGTTTGACGGGTGGCCGGGCGGTAGGAAAGAGTGACCGTCGAGCGGTAGCGGAGGAACCCGGTGCGAATCCGGGACGGTCCCGCCACTGTGACCGGGGAGCGACCCGCTGACGCGTCAGCACGCCACGGCCCGACCGGCGGGCCGGAAGGCGAGCGGGGAACGGCGATCCGGGAGTCAGGAGACTCCGGCCGCTCGTGACGACCGACGTGCGGGCGTGGACACCCGCCGGGAGGGAAACCTGTGACGACTCCGTACCCGTTCTCGGCCGTGGTCGGCCTCGACGACCTGCGCCTCGCCCTGCTGCTGACCTCGGTGTCACCGGCGGTCGGCGGGGTCCTGGTGCGCGGCGAGAAGGGCACCGCCAAGAGCACCGTGGTGCGCGCCCTGGCCGCCCTGCTGCCCCCGGTCACCGTGGTCCGTGGCTGCCGGTTCGCCTGCGACCCGGCGGCGCCCGACCCGGACTGCCCGGACGGGCCGCACGCCCCGGACACCCCGGCCACGCACCGCCCGGCCACCCTGGTCGAGCTGCCGGTCGGCGCGACCGAGGACCGGGTGGTCGGCACCCTGGACATCCAGCGCGCCCTCGCCGAGGGCGTCAAGGCCTACGAGCCCGGCCTGCTCGCCGCCGCGCACCGCGGGGTGCTCTACGTCGACGAGGTGAACCTGCTCCCCGACCACCTCGTCGACCTGCTGCTGGACGCCGCCGCGATGGGCCGCGCGCACGTCGAGCGCGACGGCGTCTCGATCAAGCACGCCGCCCGGTTCCTGCTGGTCGGGACGATGAACCCGGAGGAGGGCGAGCCGCGCCCGCAGCTGGTCGACCGGTTCGGCCTGGTGGTGACGGTGGCCGCGCCGCGCGACGCGGGGCAGCGCGCCGAGGTGGTGCGCCGGCGCCTGGCGTACGAGGCGGATCCGGCCGGATTCGCCGCGCGCTTCGCCGCCGACGAGCGGGAGTACGCCGCCCGGATCGCGGCCGCCCGCGCGGTGCTGCCCACGGTCGTGCTGCCCGACGCGGAGCTGGACCGGATCGCCCGGGTCTGCCTGGCGTACGGGGTCGACGGCATGCGCGCCGACATCGTGGTGGCGCGCTGCGCGGTCGCGCTGGCCGCCTGGCACGGCCGGGACCGGGTGACCGCCGAGGACGTACGCGACGCGGCCCGCCTGGCGCTGCCGCACCGCCGCCGTACCGACCCGCTCGACCCGCCCGGCACCGACGAGGAGAAGCTGGAGCAGGCCCTGGCGGAGGCCGAACGGGAAGCCGCCGAGGAGGCCGCACGCCGGCCGGAGTCGCCGGACCCCGGCGGCCCGGACCCCGACGACGACCCGGACGGGCCCGAGGGCGGCCCGGGCGGCCCCGTCGGCGGCCCGGACGGCGGACCCGGCCCGGCGGGCGGCCCGGGTGGCGGGGGCGGACTGCCGGACGGCGACACGCCACCGGGCACCGGCGCCGCGCGGCCGGGCGGCGATGCACCGCGGCCGGGCGGCGAGACGCCGGCGCCGCCGCAACAGCCGGCCACGCCCCCGGCCGCGGCCGGCGCCGCGTTCCGCCCGCGCACGCTGCGGATCGCCGCCCGCGGCGACGGCGGCCACACCGGCAAGCGGTCCCCGGCGTACGCCCGCCGGGGCCGGGTGATCGGCTCCCGCAAGCCGGTCGGCAAGCTGGCCGGGGCCCCGCACCTGCCCGCCACGCTGCGCGCCGCCCTGCACCGCGGCGCCCTGCAGCCGTCGCCGGCCGGCGCTCGGGCGATGACCGTGCAGCCGCGCGACCTGCGCGAGGCCATCCACGTCGGGCGCGAGGCGAACCTGGTGCTGTTCGTGGTGGACGCCTCCGGCTCGATGGCCGCGCGCCGCCGGATGACCCTGGTCAAGACCGCCGTGCTGTCCCTGCTGCGCGACGCCTACCAGCGCCGGGACCGGATCGGCATGATCACGTTCCGGGGGACCGACGCGGACGTCGTGCTGCCCCCGACCTCCAGCCATGAGGTCGGCGTCATGCGCCTGGCCGCCCTGCGCACCGGCGGCCGTACCCCGCTCGCCGCCGGCCTGCGCGCCGCCGCCCGCACCATCGCCACCGAACGCCGCCGCGACCCGCGCCGCCGCCCGCTGCTGGTGCTGGTCACCGACGGACGCGCGACCAGCGGCCCGGACCCGCTGCTGGCCGCCCCGGCGCTGGCCGGCGTGGCCACGGTCGTCGTCGACTGCGAGTCCGGCCCGATCCGGCTGGGCCTGGCCGGCCGGCTGGCCGCCGCGCTCGGCGCCGACGTCATGCCGCTGGAGCGGCTGGAGGCCGCCGCCGGGACCCGGCCGGCCACCGCGCCGGCCGGGGACCGCGCCTACCGCCGAGCCGCCTGAGCGCCGGGCGCCCGCAGCGCCGGCGGGCCCGACGTTCCGCCGCCGGTCCGCACGGCCGCGGACCGTGACATCGCAGCACGCCGGGCGGGCCGCGCCCGGCGACCGACACGACGTGGGCGCGGGACGGCCGGCCCGCGTACCGGAAAGGGTTTTCCATGCCGCAGGGAAGAGTGACCACCGTGCCCGACGACGGGCTGACCACGCGGCAGCGCCGGCGCCAGGCGGTCTTCGCCGTGCACACCGGGCCGGGCAAGGGCAAGTCGACCGCCGCGTTCGGGATGGCGCTGCGGGCGTGGAGCGCGGGCTGGCCGATCGGGGTGTTCCAGTTCGTCAAGTCACAGAAGTGGAAGGTCGGCGAGGAGACCGCGCTCAAGACGCTGGGCGAGGCCGGGCCGACCCGGGTGGCCTGGCACAAGATGGGTGAGGGCTGGTCCTGGATCCAGCGCCCGGGCGACGAGCGCGACCACGCCGCCGAGGCCGCCGAGGGATGGGCGCAGATCAAGCGCGACCTGGCCGCCGAGACCTACAAGTTCTACGTGCTCGACGAGTTCACCTACCCGATGAAGTGGGGCTGGGTGGACGTCGCCGACGTGATCGAGACCCTGGCGAACCGGCCCGGCGTGCAGCACGTGGTGATCACCGGGCGGGACGCGCACCCGGACCTGATCGGCGCCGCCGACCTGGTCACCGAGATGACCAAGGTCAAGCACCCGATGGACGCCGGCCGTAAGGGCCAGCAGGGCATCGAATGGTGAGCATCCCCCGCGTCGTGATCGCCGCGCCGGCCTCCGGGCACGGCAAGACCACGGTGGCCACCGGCCTGCTCGCGGCGTTCGCCCGGCGCGGCGTGCCGGTGGCGCCGTTCAAGGTCGGGCCGGACTACATCGACCCCGGATACCACGCCCTGGCCGCCGGCCGCCCGGGCCGCAACCTGGACCCGGTCATGGTCGGCGAGGACCTGATCGGCCCGCTGTTCGCGCACGGCGCGCGGGGCGCCGAGCTGGCCGTCGTGGAGGGCGTGATGGGCCTCTACGACGGGCGTACCGGGGCCGGCGAGACCGGCTCCACCGCGCAGGTCGCCGGTCTCCTGCAGGCGCCGGTGATCCTGGTCGTGGACGCCGCCGCGCAGGGCCGCTCGGTCGCCGCGCTGGTGCACGGTTTCCGCAGCTTCGGAACCGTCCGGCTGGCCGGGGTGATCCTCAACCGGGTCGGCTCGCAACGCCACGAGCAGATCCTGCGCGACGCCTGCGAGGAGGTCGGCACGCCGGTGCTGGGCGCGCTGCGCCGCGCCGACGCGGTCGCCGCCCCGTCCCGGCACCTCGGCCTGGTCCCGGCCGCGGAGCGCCGCGCCGAGGCGCTCGCCTCGGTGGACGCGCTGGCCACGCTGATCGCCGAGGCGGTCGACCTGGACGCGGTCGCCGCGGTGGCCCGTTCCGCGCCGCCGCTGCCGGCGACGCCGTGGACCCCGGCCGCGCCGGACCCGGTGCCGGGCCGCCCGATGGTCGCGCTCGCCGGTGGCCCGGCGTTCTCCTTCGCGTACGCCGAAACCGCCGAGCTGCTGGCCGGCGCCGGCGCCGAGGTGGTGATCGTGGACCCGCTGCGCGATCCGGCCCTGCCGGAGGGCACCCGCGCGCTGGTGGTCGGCGGCGGCTTCCCCGAGGTGTACGCCGCCGAGCTGTCCGCGAACGAGCCGCTGCGCAGGTCGGTGCGGGACCTGGCCGCGACCGGCCGGCCGATCGCCGCCGAGTGCGCCGGTCTGCTCTGGCTGTGCCGCACCCTGGACGGCGCCCCGATGTGCGGGGTGCTGGACGCGGACGCCGCGATGACCCCGTCGCTGACCCTCGGCTACCGGGACGCGGTCGCGCTGGCGGACAGCCCGCTGGCGGCGGCCGGCACCCGGGTCACCGGCCACGAGTTCCACCGCACGGCGGTGCATCCGCGATCCGGGCTGCTGCTGTCGCCGGCTTCCGGGGCGGCCTGGGCGTGGCGGGGCGCGGACCCGGAGGGTTTCGCCTCGCCGGGGGTGCACGCGTCGTACCTGCATCTGCACTGGGCCGGGCACCGGGGGCTGGCCGAGCGCCTGGTCCGCACGGCGGCCGCGCAGCCATCACCGGGACCGGCGGCCGGCCCGGCGGCACGGTGATCCGCCGGGCGGGGGCGTGGCGCGCGGCCACGGTCGGCCGGGTGGCGCCGGTGATCCGCCGGGCGGGGGCGTGGCGCGCGGCCACGGTCGGCCGGGTGGCGGCGTGATCGTCGCCGGGGTGGGCGCGCGGCCCGGGACCGCGGCGGCCGAGCTGGCGGCCGCGGTCACCGCCGCCCTGGCCGAGGCCGGCGTCGACCCGGCCGCCGTCACCGTGCTGGCCACCCTGGACCGGCGGGCCGCCGAGCCCGGCCTGCGGTCGTACGCCCGGCACACCGGCCGCCGGCTGGTCGCTTTCCCCGCGGCGCGGCTCGCCGGGCAGCCCGTGCCCGGCCGCAGCGCCGTGGTGGCCGCGGCGACCGGCACCCCGAGCGTCGCCGAGGCCGCCGCTCTGCTGGCCGCGGGGCCGGCCGCCCGGCTGATCCTGCCGAAGCGGATCCTCGGCCGGGTCACCGTGGCCCTGGCCGGCACCGCTCCGGGGTGACGTCAGTCGGTCACCGGCCACTCGTGCACCGGGATGTTCTCGTGCATCAGCGGCAGATACCGCCGCAGCATCTCGTGCAGCGCCCGCTGCCGGTCCATCCCCTGCCGTTCCAGCAGGTGCAGCGTCTCCACCTGCCACGACGCGCCGTTGCGCTGCCGCAGGCAGCGCTGCTCGACGATGCCCAGCAGCCGGTCGCGCTGTCCCGGTGAGACCCCCCACCGGTCCAGGCCGTCCGCCGCCTGTGGCAGCAGCCGGCGCAGCACCAGCTCGGTCACCGGCACCGTCCCGACCCCCGGCCAGAACACGCTGGCGTCGATGCCGTGCCGGGCGCAGGTGTGGAAGTTCTCCTCGGCGGCGCGGAAACTCAGCTGGGTCCAGACCGGCCGGTCGGCCTCCGCGAGGTGGCGCGCCAGGCCGTAGTAGAACGCCGCGTTCGCGATGGTGTCGGCGACCGTCGGGCCGGCCGGCAGCACCCGGTTCTCCACCCGCAGGTGCGGGCGGCCGTTGACCACCGCGTAGATCGGCCGGTTCCAGCGGTACACCGTGCCGTTGTGCAGGCGCAGCTCGCTCAGTTCCGGGATGTCGCCGCGCTCCAGGGTGTCCGCGGGATCGTCCTCGTCGCAGATCGGCAGCAGCGCCGGGAAGTACCGGACGTTCTCCTCGAACAGGTCGAACACGCTGGTGATCCAGCGTTCGCCGAACCACACCCTGGGCCGTACGCCCTGGGCCCGGATCTCCTCCGAGCGGGTGTCGGTGGCCTGCTCGAACAGCGGGATCCGGGTCTCCCGCCACAGCTCCCGGCCGAACAGCAGCGGCGAGTTCGCGCCCAGCGCCACCTGGATCCCGGCGATCACCTGCGAGGCGTTCCAGTACGCCGCGAACTGCGCCGGGCTGACCTGCAGGTGGAACTGGGTGCTGGTGCACGCCGCCTCGGGCACGATGGTGTCGGTGGTGACCGCCAGCCGGTCCACCCCGTCGATGCGGATGTCCAGGTCCTCGCCGCGGGCCGCGAAGATCTGCTCGTTGAGCAGCTGGTACCGCGGGTTCGCCGAGATGTTGTCGCCGGTCAGGTGCTCACGCCGCAGGGTCGGCAGGATGCCCACGGCGACCAGGTGCGCGCCGACCGTACGGGCCTTGCCCTCGGCGTGGTTGAGGCTGGCCCGCAGGCCCTTCTCCAGGTCGGCGATGTCGTCGCCGGCCAGCCGCCGGGGCGGCAGGTTCACCTCGATGTTGAACTGCCCGAGCTCGGTCTGGAAGTCCGGATCGGCGATGGCCCCGAGCGCCTCGGCGTTGAGCATCGCCGGGTCGGCCCGGCCGTCGATCAGGTTGAGCTCGATCTCCATCCCGGTCAGGGGCCGCTCGAACTCGAACCGGGACTCGCGCAGCATCGTCGCGAACACGTCGAGGCTGCGGCGGATCTTCTGCCGGTACCGGGTCCGGTCGTCCCGGGAAAACTCGGTCTGTTCGACTTTCTCGCCCACCAGGCACCACCTTCGCAAGCAAGCCGTCAGCGACGGAGGAGAACGGGCGTCGTCGCAGCGGTCCCCCCGGACTCATGATTACCGCTGTCTATGCCTGAACTCATCTCGGCGGGGCAGCATTGGCGGGTGGTGGTTAACCGTGCGTCGAACATGGACGCCCGGGTACCCGCTCCTCGCGATCTCTACGCCCCGGCTCAGTGCAACAGGGCGGCCAGCACCACACCGGTGACGACCAGACCGGCGGCCGCCTGCAGCAGGATCGCCGGGCCCAGGTGCGACCAGCGGGTCGGAATGCGGGGGGTGAGGGGCTGCATGGTCGTCAGGTTCACCAGCTGCATCAGCTTCACCGGCAGGGTGCGGTCCTTCTGCGGCTCGGTGCGCACCTGCACCAGGTCGCCGCGGTGCAGCGCGGACTGCGGCAGCTGGCCGTGCATCTCCACCTCGTAGGTCTGCCCGAGATCGTCGCGCAGCCGTACCGGGGTGACCAGGAACTCCGGGCCCTTGCGCAGATCCTTCAGGCTGCGCCGGGCCGGTTTCATCCGCAGCAGCGACGCCACCAGCTGGGCGATCCCGGCGGACAGGAACACGAAGATCGCCAGTGGCCGCCCGACCCGTACCTCCCTGGTGTACGAGGCCTGGTAACCGACGAACCGGCCGGTGATGATGGGACTGACGTGCCGGAGGATCTGCTCGCGGTGCAGCTCGGTGTCGTCCATGGGGGGTCACCTCCTGGAAGTTCCTCAATGTTACGGAGTGGGCTCGGCCGCGCACCGTGAGTGAATCGTGAAATCCTGATCTTCTTCTCCTTACCAACCGGTGACCGTGCCCGCGCCCGATACCGGGCAATTCCCGTCACCAACCCGCCGATCTGCGGAAACCCGCACGATCGGGGTACCCGCCGGGGTGAACTGGACGGCGAGTCACGCGAAATCTCCTCGCGGACGGGGGCGGAGAGCAGTGGCACCGACGAACTACGTCAATCCGGAGAGCGTCCTGGCACGCACCGCGCGCGAGATGCTCGCGGCGCACGCCGGCGGCGAAGGCCCCCGGGAAGGCCGCACCCGGTGCCCGGTCTGCGGCGAGCCGCTGCCCTGCCGCTCCGGGCAGGCCGCGGCCGAGGTGCTCGCGGCCGCCGGCCTGGCCGAGGCGTCCGGCCTGATCGCGGCGACCCGGGTGGCGTTCGCCGCGCCGCCGGGACCGCCCGCCCACCGCCCGTTCCCGCCACCGGAGCAGACCCCCGGTGGTCCCGGCGGCGGCCCCGGTCCGGCGCCGCGCGCTCCCGGGCCGCTCGCCGGAGGTACGACCGCAGCCGGCCCGCCCGGGGCCGGCCCCGAGGGTCCCGGCGGATCCGGCCTGCCGCTGCCGGACCCGCTCACCGGTCCACTGCCCGGCGTCTCCCGCGCCGCGCCGTCGCCCGCGAGCGCTCAGCTTCCCGGTGTCGCGGAACCGCCGGCCGCGCCGTCCTCCGGCGGCCAGCCGCTGCCCGGCGTCTCCGGGCCGATCGCCGCGGCTCCTCCTGCGGGGCCGACTGCCGCGGTCCCTCCTGCGGGGCCGACCGCCGCGGTCCCTCCTGCGGCCGGTCCCGGGGCTGGCGGCCCGTCCTCGACCGGATCCTTCCCCGGGCCGGCGGACCCCGGGTATGCCGACCCCTTCGCCGGGCCGCTCTCCGCCGAGCGCCCCGGCTGGGCCACCGAGCCGACCGGGGCATGGAGCTCCCCGACCGCCCCGGGAACCGAATCCGCGGTGGGGGAGTCGTGGACCGAGTCACGGCTCAGCGGGCTGCTGCCCCGCCTCAACGCCGCCCCCGGCGGCCGGTCCGGCGATGTGGTCGGGCGGCCCGGTAGCAACGCCGGCCCCGCCGCCGGATCCCGCGGCCCGGCCGCGAACACCGGCCCGGGCTTCCCCCCCTCGGCGGCCGGCGCGGGAACCGACCAGGACAGGATGCCGGCCGCGCCGAGCGGCCGGAACGACGTCGCGTCCCCGGATGTCGCGTCCCCGGACATCGCATCCGGGGGCGTCGCATCCTGGGATGCCGGATCCGCGGGTGTCTCATCCCTGGGTGCCGGACTCACGGGTGCCGAATCCTGGGATGCCCAATCTGCGCGTGTCTCATCCCCGGGCGCTTCGCCCCTGCGGCCCTGGCCGCCGGCGGGTGAGCCGGAGACCGGTGGCGCGCCGGTGCCCCGCAAGCGACGCGGCGGAGCGCATGCGGCCCCGTCCTCACCGGCGCCCACGGCCGAGGCGTCGCCGGTGCCTGACCGACCGGCCGCCGGCGAGCCGCAGCCCGGTAGCGGCCTGCCCGGTAGCGGCCTGCGGCGCTGGCCCCCGGCGGACGGCGAATCCGCCTCCACGGCGGCCGCATCGATGCCCGGAGTGTCCGGCCCGGGGTTCGCCGCCGCACCGCCCTCGGGCGGGACCGGATCCGCTCCGGGTGCGGCTGGTGCTGCTCCGAACCTGGAGGGGGTGTCCGGCGGGCCCCGATTCGGTCCGACCGCGCCCGGTACCGCCTCAGGCGTGGCGGGCGTCTCCGGCGCGACCGGAACCGCTCCGGGGGTGTCCGGTCCGGTGCCGGGCGCGTCCGGGACGCAGGTCGGCTTCGCCGGTCCGGCGCCGGGGATGTCCGGGCCGTCCGGCGCAACGGCCGGGGCGGCCGCGGGTTCGGAGCGGCCCGGTCCCGGTAGTCCGGTACCCGGTGGCGCGATCGGCGGCACGGAGAGCGGAGCACAGGCGTGGCGGTCGGCCGACCCTGCCGCCGCTAGCGGTCTGCGGCCGTGGCCCCCGGCGGGAGGTGCTGCGGAGGGGGAGTCCGGTGGTCTGCGGCCCTGGCCCCCGGCGGAGGGCGAGTCCGGGGGTCTGCGGATCCCGCCTCCAGCGGAGGGCGAGGCGGGTGATGGTATGCGGGCCTGGCCGCCCGCCGGCCCGGCCGCGGAGGGCGAGGCCGGTAGTGGTTTGCGGGCCTGGCCGCCCGCCGGCCCGGCCGCGGAGGGCGAGGCCGGTAGTGGTTTGCGGGCCTGGCCGCCCGCCGGCCCGGCCGCGGAGAGCGAGGCCGGTGCCGGTGTGCGGCTTCAGCCACCAGCCGGGCGAGTGCCGGAGAACGATGCGGCCAGTGAACTTCGGGCCTGGCTCCCGAACGCGCCGGCCGCCGGCAGTGAGTCCGGCAGCGGTTCGCGGGATCGGCCCGCCGCCGACGACGAGACCGGAAGCGGACTGCGACCCTGGCCGCCTGCCGGGGACCAGGCGGGTGGCCGGCAGGCTGAATCGCCCGTGGCGGGCGCGCCGCGGTGGGGCGCTCCCGAACCGTCCGCCGCTGCGACGAACCAGGCCTGGCCCGCTCCCGGCGGTCCGATGGCGGCTCCCGGCGTACCTCTGATCGGAACCGGGCCCACCGCCTCCGGTGAGGGAACGCCGCCGCCCTGGCCGTCGACCGCCGGGCCCGTGCCGCAGCCGGCCGTGCCGCCGGCACCCACCTACAGCCAGCAGAACAGCCCGCTGGACGCGCCGCGGTTCACCCGGTCGCCCCGCCCGGCCACGCCGTCGCCGGCCAGCGGCCCGGCGACGATGATCCCACCGGCTGCCCGGCCGGCGGTTGCGTCGCCCGGGCAGCCGGCGGCCGGGCCAGGTCAGCCGGGTGGCACGGCGGGTTCTCAACCGGGTTTTGCGCCTGCTGCTCAGCCGGATGTCACATCGGCCGGTCAGTCCGGTCTTGCGCCTGGCGGCCAACCGGGTCCCGCCCCGGCACGCCAGTCCGTTGCCGACCCGATGGCCGGCGCTGTGGATCAACCCACGGCGCCGCCGGTCCAGCCTGCCGGGCAGGCTGCGGCTCGACCGGCGCCGCAGCCCACCGATGATGACTTCCTGCCGTCCGCCGCCGTGATCGTCGGCGCCGGGCCGCAGGCCGCGGCCGGCCAGCCCCCGGCGGCGAGGGCTCCGCTGCAGGGCGTTGATCCCGGTCGGATGCGGCCCGGATTACAGGCTCCGGACATGGGTCAGGCGCGTCCTGGGTTGCAGGCTGCGGACATGGGTCAGGCGCGTCCTGGGTTGCAGGCTCCGGACATGGGTCAGGGGCGCCCTGGGTTGCGAGCCCCGGATCTGGGTCAGACGCGGCAGTCGTCCGATATCGGTCGAGGTCGCCCGGGTTTGCAGGCTCCCGATATGGGTCAGGCGCGTCCTGGGTTGCAGGCTCCGGACATGGGTCAGGCGCGGCCGGGTCTGCAGGCGCCGGACATGGGTCAGGCCCGACCCGGCCTCCAGCCCCGGAACCGCCGAGAGCAGGAGCCGGCCGCCGCTTCCGAGCAGCCGGGCGGAAGCCCGCACGACGAGTCGGATGTGCCGTCCGGTCTGCCCGGCCGCGGCACGGCGCGACCGGCCGCCCGCCCGGCGGCCACCGACGCCCCCACCAGCCCGGACGACCCGGCCAATGCCCCGAGCGGCCTGCCCCGCCGCGAGTGACCGGCCGGCCGCGCCGGGCCGCGGCAAGGCACCGGCGTGCCGGTCCTGGTGGCCGCTCCCAGGTCCCGGCTCCCGGCTGATGATCCGATCCGGCCGTCCGCTCTGTCACTGCGGGTCGTCGTACCGGGAGGCTCAGGCAGGCGCCGGGAGCAGCCGGCTCCAGACCACCTTGCCGTCGCTGACCGGCAGCACGCCCCAGGCGGCCGACAGATCGCGCACCAGGCGCAGGCCGCGGCCACCGGTGTCGCTCCGGCCGGGGGCGAGGGCGCGGGGCATGTGGCGGCAGCCGTCGCGGACGGCCATGGTGATCCGGCCGTCGCGTACGGCGAGGGTGAACTCCATCGTGGTGTGCGCGTGCCGGACCACGTTCGCGACGAGCTCGGTGGCGATCAGCGCGGCCGTGGCGGTGAACTCGGAGCGGTGCCAGCGGTCGCACGCCTGGCTGACCAGCTGGCGTACGTGACGGCAGGCTTCCGGGACCGGGCGCAGCCGGACCCGGACCCGGTCCGGCTCGGGCTGCCGGTCGGCTTCGGCCAGCGCCGAGGCGCAGTCGTCGGCCATCTCGACGCCGGCGCAGTCCGGGGTCGCGGCGAGCGCCGCCGAGGTGTCCGGATCCGCCCCGCAGACGACGATCGGCACGTTCGGGAACTCGGCGGTCTGAGAGACCACCGATCCGAACGTGCCGAGGCCGACCGGGTCGGCCACCGCCAACCGGCTCACGTCGAGCAGAAGTCGCACCGGTTGCGCCGCGAGGCTGCGGCGGACCGCGGCACCGAGGGCGTCGCCGGTGAGCCGGTCCACGGTGCCGCTGACGGTGAGCACGGCTGTCGGGAGGTCGCGTTCCGGCCGGCAGACGAGCTGGCTGGGCATCGGACCTCCTCCGGCGTGCAGCGGCTCGTCGGAGCGGGTGCCCGGCGTCGCGGGGGGACAAACCCCGGCCCGGGGGGAATCTCGTGCGCCGCGGCGTGGGAGTCAGGCAGATGGCGGACAGCCAAATACAGTACCGTTGCGCGCCATGGGTGTGTCGCAGCGGTTGAAGAACCGTTTCCGCAAGTTTCTGCAGCGTCCCGGCACTACCGTGGACCTCGGCCCGCTGTCGAGGCGCCTGGAGCCGATCGAGGCCCGTGAGGAGGCGCTGAAGGAGCTGGACGACGCGGCTCTGACCGACGCCGCACGGGAGGCGTCCGACTTCACCGAGATCTGCGCGGTGGGCCGGGAGGCCGCCCGCCGGGCGATCGGCCAGCGGCCCTACGACGTCCAGCTGCTCGGCGCGATGGCGCTGCTCTCCGGCCGGGTCGCCGAGATGGCCACCGGTGAGGGCAAGACGCTGACCGCGACGATCGCGGCGTACGGCCACACCCGCCTGGGCAACGGCCCGGTGCACGTGCTGACCGTCAACGACTATCTGGCCAAGCGTGACGCGACCTGGATGGAGCCGATCTACACGCTGCTCGGCCTGACCGTCGGCTGGGTGACCGAGTCGATGACGCCGGCGGAGCGCCGGGAGGCGTACGCGGCCGACGTCACGTACGTGTCGGTCTCCGAGGCCGGTTTCGACTACCTGCGTGACCAGCTGGTCACCGACGTCGCCGACCGGGTGCAGCGCGAACTGGCCACGGCGATCGTCGACGAGGCCGACTCGATCCTGATCGACGAGGCGCGCGTGCCGATGGTGCTGGCCGGTTCGGTCACCACCGAGAGCGACCCGGTGCACGAGGCCGCCGAGATCGTCCGGAAGCTGCGCAAGGGCAAGGACTACGAGGTGGCCGAGGACGGCCGCAGCGTCGCCTTCACCGAGGCCGGCCTGAAGAACGTCGAGGAACAGCTCGGCGGCGTCGACCTGTACGCCGACGACCAGGTGGCGCACCTGTCCGCGGTGAACGTCGCGCTGCACGCGCACGCCCTGCTGCGCCGCGACGTCGACTACATCGTCCGTAACGGCGGGGTCGAGCTGATCGACGAGATGCGCGGCCGGGTGGCCCAGCGCCGCCGCTGGCCGGACGGCCTGCAGGCGGCCGTGGAGGCCAAGGAGGGGCTGTCCGCGACCGCCGAGGGCGAGGTGCTGAACACCATCACGGTGCAGGCGTACATCGCGCTCTACAAGACCGTCTGCGGGATGACGGCGACCGCGGTGCACGTCGGCGAGCAGCTGCGGGAGTACTTCAAACTCGAGGTGGCGGTGGTGCCGCCGAACACGCCGAACATCCGCGAGGACGACCCGGACCGGATCTACTCGGCGCACGACACCCGCGACGAGGCGCTGGTCGAGGAGATCAAGATCGCCCACGACAAGGGTCGTCCGGTGCTGATCGGCACCCTGGACGTGAAGGCGTCCGAGCGGCTCGCCGCCCAGCTGGAGGCGGCCGGCGTGCCGTGCCACGTGCTGAACGCGAAGAACGACGCGGAGGAGGCGGCGATCATCGCGGAGGCCGGCGCGGTCGGCGCGGTCACCGTCTCCACCCAGATGGCCGGCCGGGGTGTCGACATCCGGCTCGGCGGCAGCGACGAGAAGGACCGCGACAAGGTGGTCGAGCTCGGCGGGCTGTACGTGATCGGCGCCGGCCGGCACGACAGCCGCCGGGTCGACGACCAGCTGCGTGGCCGGGCCGGCCGGCAGGGCGACCCGGGCGCCTCGGTGTTCTTCGTCAGCCTGGAGGACGAGCTGGTCACCCGGCACGCCGGCGAGATCCTGCCGGCCTCGCCGCGGATGGACATGGACGGCGTGGTGCACGACCCGCAGGTGGACTACGCGGTCGAGCACGCCCAGCGGGTCGCCGAGGGCGTCAACCACGAGATCCACCGCAACACCTGGCGCTACAGCGTGGTGACCGAGCAGCAGCGCCTGCTGCTGGCCGAGCGCCGGGAGCGGCTGCTGACCTCCGAGGTGGCCGCGATCATGCTGCTGGAGAAGTCGCCGGACAAGGCGAAGGAGACCGACGAGGACGTGCTCTCCGACGCGGCCCGGTCGATCGCGCTGTACCACCTGGACCGGCTGTGGGCCGAGCACCTGGCGTACCTGTCCGAGGTCCGCGAGGGCGTGCACCTGCGCGCGCTGGGCAAGCTCGACCCGCTGGACGAGTTCCACCGGTCCGCGGTGCCGGCCTTCCAGGAGCTGCTGACCCGGGTGGAGGAGCGCACCATCGAGACGTTCGAGGAGGTCGACCTGACCGACGGGTGGGAGCCGGACCGGGCGGAGATCGTCCGGCCGAGCGCGACCTGGACGTACCTGGTGCACGACAACCCGTTCGGCTCCGAGCTGGACCGGTTGATCGCGGCCGTCGGCCGCCGCCTCACCTCCGGCGGCTGAAAACCGCACACCCTTTCCGGGTACGCCTGCGGAGTCCCGCCCGCAGGCCTTCCGGCCGAGCCCCGTGCCGGTCCCGCGCGGCGTCACTGCCGCGCGGGACCGCGGCGCGCCTCCCGGCCCCCACCCTGTCGCGCCCCGCGCCTTGCGTGCGCCGCGGTCTCTCTCCCCCTGCGCGGGCCGCGGCGTCTGTCTCACCCGTTGCGCGCTGCTGGCGTCTGTCTCACCCGTTGCGCGCTGCTGGCGTCTGTCTCACCCCTTGCGCGGGCCGCGGCGTCTGCCCCACCCCTTGCGCGCGCCGTGGCGTCTCCCCACCCTCTCCGCGCGCTGCGGCGGCCCGCCCTGGGGCCTCTGCGCCCTGCGCGGGTGTGCTGGGCCCCGCGCGGACGTGCTGGCCCCGCGGATGTGCCGCGCTGGCGCGGGCCTGCTCGGCGCCCCCTACGCCTGTGTCGGCGGTCCCGTGGGGGTGTCCCCGCGTAGCAGCGCGGCCATCTCCGGCAGCTTGAAGAACTCGGCCGTCGCCATCGCCGACGGCCCGCCCGCCTGCGGGTCGGCGCCGGCCGCCAGCAGGATCCGCACGGTTTGCGGGTTCTGCCGGAACACCGCCGCGGCCAGCGCGGTCTGGCCCCGGTCGTTGACCCGGTCCGGGTCGGCGCCGCCGGCCAGCAGCGCCCGCACCGTGTCCGGGTGGTTGTGGTAGGCCGCCAGGATCAGCAGGGTGTCGCCCTTGCTGTTGGTCAGGTTGGCCGGCAGGCCGGCGGCGATGTTGGCGGCCAGCTCGGCGGTGTCGCCGGCGCGCGCCAGATCGAACATCCGATGGGCGAACTCGATCGTTTCTGCATCCAGGTCCGTCACCGGGCCGAGCCTACCGCCGATCCGGCCGACCCGCGCGTTCGGCAATGCTTAATGCGGCTGACAGAAACCGTTCGCGGAATGCATTTGCGCCAGGCGGAAGAATGTGGAACGTCTTTCCCACAGTGTGGTTGGCGACTTGACCCACGTGACGGCGGGCGGGAAATATCGTCCCCGCTTTACGCAGAGTGATCAGTCGTATTCGCTTGCCGCAGCAAATTTTGGGGGATCAATCTGATGCCGGTCAGCGCATTGTCGCCGCGAGCCGATCGTCGTTCCGCCGGACCGGGCCGTGGCCCGGCCAACCGGCGCACCGAACCGGCGCTGACCGTGACGCTCGCCATTCCACTCACCTGCGACGCGATCTCTCCACAGGCGCACCGACTGCTGGCCGCGGTGCGTGAGCTGGTCGAGCTCAGCCGCGGCACGGTGACCGTGGAGCCCGCGATGCCGGTCGAGGCGGAGCCGGAGCCGGTCCCCACCGGGCCGGAGGTTCGGCTGCTGACCAGCTCGCGCCAGGTGTTGCTGGAGGGCGAGCCGGTGCCGCTCACCCGGCTCGAGTTCGATCTTCTGCTCTACCTCGCCGAGCGCCCCCGCCGGGTGTTCAGCCGGGCGCAGCTGCTCGCCGCGGTGTGGGGTTACGAGCGGGCCGGCGAGCGCACGGTGGACGTGCACGTGCGCCGGCTGCGGCTCAAGCTGGGCGCCAGTGTGCCCGCCGTCACCACCGTCTACGGGGTGGGCTACCGGCTGGCCGACGACGCGCGGATCACGGTCATGCCGCAGGATTGAGCCATGCGTGTGCGTCCCGTCTCGTTCGCCGTCCTCGTCGACGACCTCGTCGAGCGGCTGGTGAGTCGGGAATCCGACAGTAGGATCCGGGTGGCCGTCGATGGCGCGGACGCGGCGGACCCGGCCCGGCTCGCCGACGCTCTGGTCGATCCGTTGCGGGTCCGCGGCCGCCCGGCCGTACGCATCGACACCAGGGATTTCCTTCGCCCCGCCTCGCTCCGGCTGGAGTTCGGACGGTCCGACCCCGACTCGTTCTACACCGGCTGGTTCGACGAGGCCGGGCTGATCCGCGAGGTGCTCGACCCGGCGGCCGCGGGCGGCTCCGGCCGCATCGTCACCCGGCTCTGGGACGCGACCGTCGACCGGGCTGCCCGGGAGCCCTACCGGGTCCTCCCGGGCAACGCGATCGTGCTGGTCAGCGGTCCGCTGCTGCTCGGCTCCGGGCTGCCCTTCGACTTCACCGTCCACCTTGCGCTCTCCGCCGCCGCGCTGGACCGCCGGACCGCCCCGGAGGCGCGCTGGACGCTGCCCGCCTTCGCCCGGTACGCCGGCGAGGTGGCCCCGGAAACTTTCGCCGATGTGGTCGTGCGAGTGGACGATCCACGGCATCCTGCCCTGGTCACAGCGTTGGACTGACCTTCAGGGTGACCGTCGGCACAAGACCTGTGTGCCGAGTCGGTGGTGTATTCGACCACTGACAGTTATGCTCCGGTTACTTTTTCGCGGGGGCCCGGTTTGGGACCTCCGGCGGTGGGTATGACGCGGCTCCACCACATCGAGCCGGACCGGGACGCTGACGACCCGGGCGATGCCCACCGGCTGGGGCTGAGGGAAGGGCAGGGGGACTGCATGCTCGTCAACGGAGCGGTTGTTGCGGGTAAGGGCGCTAGCGCGACGAAGGGGCGCTCGACCGAGGAGGTCGAGCACATCCGGGTGCTCCTGCGGACCAGGTTCGAGGAGCTCGACGCGGAGTACGAAGAGGCCGTCGCCCAGAACCAGCGGCTGCGGTTGGTCGAGATCGGTGACGCGGCCGGCGACGACCAGGCCGACAGCGGGTCGAAGACGGCGGAGCGGGACGCCGCCACGTCGCTGCTGCGGACCCTGCTCGACCGGCGGACGCAGGCGGAGCACGCCATGCAGCGCCTGGAGGACGGGACGTACGGCAACTGTGAGAGCTGCTCCAACCCGATCCCGGTGGAGCGCCTGGAGGTGTTCCCGTCGGCCACCACATGCGTCAACTGCAAGCAGGTCCGGGAGCGTCGGGCGAGCTGAGCAGTCGCCGGGGGCCGGCCGTCCGGCAGGCCCCCGGGGGAGGACCGTGATGGGAACGATCCGGGTGGGCACCGCCTCGTGGACCGACAAGACCCTGCTCGCCTCCGGGTGGTACCCGGCGGGCGCGGACACGCCGGAGAAGCGGCTGGCGCACTACGCGAAGAACTTTCCGGTGGTCGAGGTCGACGCGACCTACTACGGCCCGCCCAGCGAGCAGACGACGAGGCTGTGGGCGCAGCGGACGCCTCCCGGCTTCACCTTCAACATCAAAGCGTTCAGCCTCCTCACCGGGCATCCCACCAGGGTGTCGGCGCTCTACAAGGACCTGCGGCCGGAGACGACGAAGAAGAACGTCTACCCGCAGGACCTGCCCCCGAAGGCGTACGAGCAGGTGTGGAGCCGGTTCCTGGCCGCGCTCGACCCGCTGGCCGAGGCGGGCAAGCTCGGCGCGCTGCTGTTCCAGTTCCCGCCGTGGTTCGGCATCCGCCGGTCCAACAGGGACTTCCTGCTGGAGGTCGTGGACCGCTGCAAGCCGCTGCGGCCGGTCTTCGAATTCCGCAACGCGAGCTGGTTCGAGGGGGCCAACCGGGACGAGACGCTGGATTTCCTGCGCGCGCACGAACTGCCGTACGTCGCGGTCGACATGCCACAGGGCCACAAGTCCTCGGTCCCACCGGTGATGGCGGCGACCGCGGACTTGGCGGTGGTGCGTTTCCACGGTCACAGTGACAAGTGGACGAGCAAGGACATCTATGAAAAGTTCGGCTATCTGTATTCCCGTGCGGAACTCGCGGAGTGGGCGCCCAAACTTCGCGCACTCGCCGATGAGGCGAAGAACACACATGTGTTGATGAACAATTGTTGCGCTGATTTCGCCCAGCGCAATGCGGCAACCTTGATCGACCTGCTGGGCGATGCCGCGGTGCCGGCGCCGGCCGGCTGACCGGCACCCGGTAATGACGCTGCACGGCGATTTCGGTGCGATGCCTCCGCGTTCCTCGGCGTGTCTTGCTTGACAGTCGCACGCGCCCTGATCCTCCCGGGAACGGCAGTGGATCCGGGCGGGGCTGGGCGATCCGCCCCGCCGGGACCCGGTGGTCCGGCTCCTGTCAACGACACACGGCCGGGCGTGGCGGCACCCGCGGGGCGCGGGTCACCGGGAGCCCGCGCCGCGCGGCCATCCCGGCCAGCGCCCCGGCGTCGATGACCGCGGCGCCGCCGGGGTCGTTGTTGAAGAACACGAACCACTCCCGGACACCGCCGCCCTCCGGCCTCGCGTCGTGCGCACCACGGCGGTCCGTCCGCGCGGCCACCACGTCGGTCAGCGCGGGCGCCGGGGCCGTCCCGTGCCCGCCGGGCGGGGCTTCCGCGCCGGTCGGCCCTTCCGCGCCGGTCGGCACTTCCGCGTGCGAGTGGGTGGCCGGCGGATACATGCGGTCCAGCCAGGATCGCAGCGCCGATCGCCCGTAGCGCGGCCACGGCCGGGCGGTGCCCTCGTGGAAGCGCAGGTAGCCGAAATCCGCCGTACGCCACAGGGGGGTGATCGGGCGGCTCTTCCGATCCGCCCAGCACAGCGCGGCGCCGTGGCGCCGCAGCAGCTGTTCGCACTCGGCGGTGAACCAGGTCGGATGCCGCGGCTCCACCGCCACCCGCACCCACGCCGGGAACCGCGCCAGCGTCTCCTCCAGCGCCGGAAGGTCCGCCCGCAGGGTCGGCGGCAGCTGCAGCAGCACCGGCCCCAGCTTGTCCCCGAGTCCCTGCGCCCGGTCCAGGAAACGCGCCACCGGCTCGGCGGGCTCCCGCAGCCGCTTGATGTGCGTCAGGTACCGGCTCATCTTCACCGCCACGACGAACCCGTCCGGGGTCCGCTCCCGCCAGGCCGCGAACGTGTCCCGCTCGGGGAGCCGGTAGAACGCGTTGTTCACCTCGACCGTCGCGAACCGCTCGGCGTAGTGCTCCAGCCACAGCCGCTGCGGCAACCCGGCCGGGTAGAGGAACCCGGTGTCGTCGCCGCCCGTGGGGCGCCAGTCACGGTACTGCCAGCCCGAGGTCCCGATCCACAGCACACCGACCGTTTACCCACCGCCTCCCGGCTCCATCCGCCGAGCCGCGACCGGAGCCGGTGAGCCGACCCCGGCACCGCCGGCGGCCCGGGCCGGAACCGACCGGGTGAACCGCCAGGACCGGCGGGTATGCTCGGTGACCGGCGGGTAGACGTAGAGACATGACCGATTCACCGCGAACCCCGAACGCGAACATCCCGCGCCGACCTGGCGAGCAGACCGGACCCGAGTACGACGCCGGCGGCGACTTCGAGTACGACGAGGCCCACGGCGCCGGGGAGCACCCGGACGTCCCGGCGGCCCTCGTCGAGGAGGCCGAGCGGCGTCGTGCGATGAGCCCGCCACGCTGACCGCCGGCCGTGCCCGCCCCGACCCGGCCCTCTGCCGAGCGGCTCGTCTCAGGCGTCCACCGGCGTCAGCCGCGCCCGCCGGGCCAGCTCCAGCACCGCGTCCCGGTGCCCGGTGCCCAGCCCGTGCCGGGTCACGTTGAGCGCCCCCGCCGCGGCCCCGGTCCGGATCGCCTCCCGCAGGTCGCCCCCGCCGGCGAGCACCGTCGCCACCCCGGCGGTCATCGAGTCGCCCGCCCCGCGGTGGTCCACCACCTCCAGCGGCGGCAGCTCGACGAGCAGCGTCTCGTCGCCGACCAGCGCCAGCGCGGCCTTCTCGGCCCGGCTGATCAGCACCTGCGCCGCCCCGTCGGCGCGCAGCTTGCGAGCCGCGTCGACCAGGGCCGGCAGGCTGTCGTCCGCGGCCCGCCCCGCGTCGATCAGCTCCTCGTGGCTGATCTTCAGGAACGCCACCCCGGCGTCCAGGATCGCCTCCAGCAGTTGCCCGGACAGGTCCGCCACCACCTGGACGCCATGGTTGCCGAGGTCGCACGCGAGTCGCCGGTACAGCGAGGGGTCCACCACGCCCGGCGCGGCCGGCCCGCTGAGCACGCTCACCCGGGATCGCAGCCCCTCGGCCAGCGCCGCGGTGTAGAGCTCGTCCGCGTCGTGCCGCCCGAGTGGCTCGCCGGCGTGCTCGGCCACGGTCGTCCGGGCCCCGGCCCGCCGGTCGTGCACATACCACCCGCTGCTCTGCGCGCGCCGGACCAGGCGTACCGGGAAATCCAGCACCCCGGCGATGACGTCGCCGATCTCGCCGCCCACCGCGCCGCACAGCGTGATCGGCGCGCCGAGCGCGTGGCACATCCGGGCCTGCCAGATCCCCTGACTGCCGGCGTGCACGTGCAACTCCTCCGCTCCCGTGGCCTGCTCGATGGTCACCGTCAACTGGGGAACCGGGGCGAACACCATGATCCGCCCGATGTCTTCGTCAGCCATCCCACCGGGATACCCCGGGGCCGCGCGACATTCCTGAAAGATGGGTGAATTCGCTGCCGCGCGGACATGCGGCGGGCGCCCCGCGGGTACCTCAGCGGCCATGACCGATCCGAACGACGACCTCAGCAGCGTGGCCGACCCGGGCGATGTCGGGTACCAGCCCACCGACGACGACTACCGGCCCGACGACGCCGACTTCCAGGCCGATCCGGAGCTCGGCGACGACGGCGCCGTGCCCGGCACGCTCGCCGACAGCCCGGACCGGCTGGGCAGCCCGGTCGGGCCGCCCGACTGACCGCCGCTCACGGCCGGGCGTACTGCATCGCGGTGAACAGCAGCATCGCGGTGACCAGCCCGGTGGTCAGCACGGTGACCACGGTCGCGGTGTCCAGGCCGACCTTGCGCCGGTCCGCGACCACCTTCGCCCCGACGACGGCGAGCACCGGGCAGGCCAGCATCACCAGCAGCGCCACCACCGGCGCCGCCTCGTGCCAGTCCCCGGTCGAGGCGGCGCCGGTCTGGCGCAGCACCTGGTTCCCGATCGCGCCGAGGATCCCGCCGACCAGTCCGAGCACCACGAACAGCACCTTGACCGCGAACGTGATGGGCCGGGCCGGCGGCGCCCACTTGATGCGTTTCTCCACCTCGGCGAGGTAGTCCAGGGCCGGCCGGTCGCTGCGCTGCCGGGGGATGCTGGCCGCCGGCAGCGTACGCCCGAACCGCTCCGCCACCGGCCCGACCCGGTGGACGAACTCCGACCACAGCCCGGCCGCCCGCGCGTCCACCTCCTCCAGCTCACGCCGTGCGTCCCGGACCGCGCTGCGGGCCGCGCGCACCCGTTCCTCGGCCTCGCGCAGCGCCTCGTCGGCCGCCGCGCGCTGCGCGTCGTGCCACGCGACCGCCTCCGCACGCAGGTCGGCCGCCCGCTGGTCGAGCGTGGTGAGCCGGCGCAGGACGGTTCGGTAGTCGGCCCGCTCGAAGTCGGCCGGTTCCAGATCGCTCATGAGGCACCGTACGGAATGATCACCTCGGCGCCGCGATGCACCGACCGGTCGAAGTGCAGCGCCCGCCAGGGCCGCGGGTACCAGTTCGGCGCCCCGGCGCCCGGGTAGTACGGCGCCAGCTCGCTGCCGTGCACGTCGAGCGCCACCCACGCGCCGATCGGGTCGGTCCGCGACCCCTGCCCGCCGAGCGTGTCCCGCAGCAGCCCGGCTCCGCGCCACCAGCCGAGCACGTGCAGCCGGCGTTCCGGGCCCTGCCGCAGCACCGTCCGCAGCTGATCGCCCGCGGTCCGGCCGCCGGGCAGCGCGTCCGCCGCGTAGAGCAGGATGAAGTGCGGGCGGTCGGCCGGCCACGCCGCGGTCGACTCGGCGGCGGCGTCCTCCAGCAGCCAGTCGACATTCGACGAGTCGTACCAGCCGCAGTCCGGGATACGGGCGTGCAGCGCCTCGGCGGCGGCCCGCGCGTCCGGGTCGAAACAGGCGATCGAGAAGCGTGCCCCGTCCCGGGCGAACTGCGCGGCCAGCGACAGGCCGGCGGTGGCCAGCACCGCGCACGCCTCCTCCACCCGGGTGCCCAGCACGGCCAGGTTGCGGCCGGGCGCGCGGCGCAGCACGGTCCGCGCCGAGCGGGACATCACGTCGATCGTCTCGCCGAGCAGGGCCACCGGCGCGCTCGAGTCGTCCGGCGTCAGCGCCCGGAAATCGGGGCTGTCGGCCAGGCGCGGGCGCGCGTCGCCGTCGAACAGCCGGGGCGGCAGCGAGTCCTTCGGCAGGCGCCGCCACAGCCGGTGCTGGAACGAGCTCCACTGCTCCCGGTCGCCGGCCGACGGCACCCGGACGATCTGATTGGCCTCGGTCGCCCCGGAGTCCGAGTTCACCACGGCGTGGTAGCGGGGCAGCGACTCGGCGGCGGTGTTCTGCTCGGCGAGCACCCGGCGGGCCCGGGGCAGGGCGATCCGCAGCGAGAACTGGGCGACCAGCGCCGGGCGGCCCCACAGCGCCTCGATGCCGGAGACGTCCTGACTGGCCAGGACCAGGTGGATGCCCTGCGAGCGGCCCCGCCGGGCGAGGTCCTCGAGCAGGTCGACAGCCTCGGTGGTGACCGCGTCCCGGCCGGCCAGCAGCACCTGGAACTCGTCCACCACGGCGACGATCCGCGGCCAGTGCCCACCCGGATCCTCGGCGCGCAGCTCGGCCAGGTTGGTCACCTCGTGCTGCTTGGCCGCGTCGGCCCGGCGGCGCAGCTCGCCGCCGAGGAACCGGAGCAGGGCCAGACCGAACTCACGGTCGGTGTTGACGTTCACCCCGACCAGGCGTACGTGCGGCAGCCAGCTCTGGTCGCGCCGGCCCGGCGCGAACCGGGCGAAGGACACCCCCTCCTTGAAGTCGAGAAGGTAGAAGGCCAGCTCGGCGGGGGAGTAGCGGGCGGCGAGCGAGCCCAGCCAGGCGTAGATGAAGTTGGTCTTGCCGGTGCCGGACGGCCCGGCGATCAGCGCGTGCGGCGGATAGTCGCTCAGCGTCACCTTGACCCGGGTGCCGCGCGGGCTGTCACCCAGCGGCGCGGTCAGCCCGGTCGCCGAGCTCTCCCGCCACTCCTCGTCGGGCCGGGGCAGCAGGCTGTCCAGCGCCACCGGCGCGGGGCCGGCGGCGACCGCCTCGGCGATCTGCCGGCAGGTCGCGGTCAGCGTCTGCTGCGGCGGTCCCGGATCCAGACGTACGGGCAGGTCGCCGGCGCTGCCGATCCGCGCGCCGTCGCCGGGGGCCGCGGTGACCACCTCGATGCCGGGCGCCGGGTCGACGGCCGGCCCGTGCACGATCAGGTGCACCCCGCAGGCCGCCCCGGTACGCAGCAGCCGGTCCAGCTGGGTGCGCTCGTGCCGGTTCAGCTCGCCGGCGCCGAGCAGCACCGCGACCCGCCACGGCTCGGGCCGCCGGTTGGTCGCCGCGTGCAGCTCCCGCAGCGAGGAGTACTCCCCGGCCAGCACCGTCTCGTTGATCCGCCGGACGTGCGCGACCAGGTCGTCGAGCAGCGCGCCCAGCCCGTTCGGGGCGACCAGGGTGAGCACCCGCACCGGGGCGAGCGGGGCGAACCCGGCCAGCCCGCCGCCGAGGTGCTCCGGGTCGTGGCCGATCACCTGCACCGTGCCCGGCGTGCTGGTCCCGAGGGCGCGCAGCAGCAGCCCGGCCACCACGTCGTCGCCGAGGGCGCGGTCGCCGTGGACCACGACGTGCCCGTGGTCGAGCAGCTGCACCAGGGCCGGCACCTCGGGGGTCTCCGGGTCCGGCGGCGGGGACTGCTCGTCCCACTGCCACGGCCGACCGGGCTGGTCGCCGGGCGGGGCCGGCCGGCCGGGCGGGGCCGGCAGCAGCAGCCGCCCGATCCGCAGCTCCGCGGCTTTCGGCAGCGGGGTCGCCTCCCAGGACGGCCACGGCTCACCGGCCGCTCCGGGCGCGGCCCGGTCGGCTGCCCCGGCCGCCGCGCCGGCGAGCGCGGCCAGCTCGGTGTCGTGCCACTCCTGGATGGAACGCAACCGCTCGTCGCGGGCCGCGGCGAGCTTTCGCCGCCGGCTCTCGGCGGCCGCGTTGACCCGCTCCCACCGGGCGGCCGCGACGCCCTCCTCGTGCCGGGCGCTCTCGAGAGCGTTCTCCGCGGTGCCCAGCGCGTGGGACAGCGCGGCCCGGATCTCCATGACCTGCTGTTTGGTGGATTCAGCCATGACCCGCCGGCATCGTCGCAGTGATGAGGGGCGCCGTCGCAGTGATCCGCAGCGCCGTCGCAGTGATGAGGAGCGGGCCGGTCATGGGCGCTGCTCACCGGCCTCCGCGCGGGGCCGCACCGGCTCCGGCGCGTCCGGATCGAGCGCGCCGGCGTCCCGGCCCAGCCGGGCCAGCAGCACCCCGGTCAGCACGCTCGAGGTGACCGCGTTGTCCGCCGGGTGCCCGGCCGGCCGCTCGCCCTGCTGCTGGGCCGGCACCCGGCAGATCCGGGCGATCAGCGTCTCCAGTACGGCCGGCGAGGTGCCCGGCAGCAGCGATCGGACCCGGTTCTCGGCGGCGGCCCGCAGCCGTGGCACGTCCTCCGGCCGTGGCTCGTGGCCGAGCAGGTCACCGGCCAGCCGGTGCAGCACCGGCGGGGTGACCGCGGACAGGCCCAGACCGGTCGAGGCGTTGACCGCGTGCAGCTCCCGGCTGAGCCGGGCGCGGTCACCGGCGCGGACCCCGGCGGCGACCCGGCGCAGCAGCTCGGCGGTGTCCGGCCGGCCGGTGTCGACCGCCTTCTGATCCCGCGGGGCGGGCTCCCCGGTCAGCTGCGCCACCCGCTCCTGCCACCACGGGCCGAGCTTCTCGTCGGTGGGCGGCCCGCCGTCCGGCGCGGCCGGTGCTTGCTCCTTCTCCGGCTCCGGGCGCAGCGCGGTACGCCACTCCTGGCCGCGCGGGGCGCCGGGCTCACCACCCAGGCCCAGCGCGGCGAGGTAGGACTCGATCGCGTCCTCGGCGAGGCGCAGGGCGGCGGCGGCCCGCTCCGCGTGCTCGGTGGCACTGCCCAGCTCGGGGACGCCCATCTTGTGCTCGGACTCCTCGCGCACCCAGTTGAGCAGCTCCGTGGCGCTGCGCAGTTTCTCCAGCGCCACGATGACCAGCCCGTCCGGCAGCTCGTCGGAGGCCGCCCGCAGCCGGGCGCCGAGTTCCTGCAGCAGGGACATCGCGTCAGAGTGTCGCGGTGTAGGTTTGGGCCGCCTCGACCGCGACCAGCGTCGCGGTGTAGCACTCCTCCAGCTGCTGATCGGCCTGGGACAGCGAGGCATGGGCGGTCCCGACGGCGTCGTGCGCGCTGCCGTCGAGCGCGGCGGCCAGGCTCTGCTGGGCCTCCCCGAGCTTCTCCCGAGCCGCTTGAATCGCCGCCTGCCCCTCGTTGACCTGCTGGAGCGCGGCGTCCACAGCCGCTCTGACCTCGGCGACACTGGCCACTCGTTCGGCCTCCTGTAACTCAACCCACCTGCGACCTCAGCCTACCGCCCGGTTCTGCCCGCGCCGTCCCCGACTGCCCGGAATTGGCAGACCGCGGACATAAAAGCGCACTGTCAGTCCGACGATCGACGCGAATGATCGCCCTGGTGATGCCCGCTTCCCCGGCACATCCATTGTGGATCATGCGGCGCGTCGCGCAAGATTCGCCCCCGGCCCCGCGCGCCACGTCTTCCGGCCTCAGCGCGGTGTTCGTGGCACCTCGGCTGCGCGAGGCGCCCACGCCGAGTGCCGGCCGCCGTGCGCCGCCTGGTGCCGGTGGTGGTGTGGGGCGCAAGGGCGCTGAGCGCCAGCTGTTCTGCTCCGGCTGGTGTTGGTGGTGGTGGTTCGGGCTTGACATGACGGCGCTGAGTCCCAGCCTCGGGGCGTCGGGTGGTGGTGGTGTGGGGCGCAAGGGCGCCGAGCGCCGGCTTTGCGCGTTCGGCTGGTGGTGGGGGTCGTTCGGCGCCGGATAACGATGCTGAGCGCGGGCTGGGCGGCTTCGGCTGGAGCTGGTGGTGGTTTCGGGGTGGGGTGACGGTGTTCAGCACCGGCCCGGGTCTGGCGGCGCGGCATGGTGGTGCGTGGCGGTGACGCCGCGCGAGAGCGCCACGGGGCGCGTGACCGGGGACGGGACCGGTATGTCGTACCAGGGATGGGTTGACGCCTGGGGAGATCGGCCCCGGCGCGTGCGGGATCTGCGGGGGCGCGCTGTGCGCGGCATCCGGTCGGTGACGACCGGGTGCGCCGCGGGGTCAGCGGGGGGCTGTGGGGTCGGCGGGGGCGGTGGGGCCGCGGGGGCCGTGGGGTTGGGGGGTAATGAGGGGGCCGCGGCATCGGCGGGGTCAGGGGGCCGCGGGGGTCTGGGGTCGGCTGGGCCGCGGGGGCCGTGGGGTCCGGGGGACCGCGGAGGGGCTGCGGGTCAGCGGGGGACCACCGAGGGGCCGCGGACCTCGGCGCCGAGGGCGGTGGCGCGGGCGCGGAGGCCGCGGTCGGCGGTGACCACGACGATCGGGCGGGTCCGGGGTTCCCGGCGTACCAGGTCGATGATCGTGTCGTCGCCGGAGCCGGGGGCGCGTTCGATCCGGATGCCGTCCGGGGTCTGCGGGATGTCGCGTGCCTTGCCCTCGACCACGAGGACCACCTCGACCGGGGCCGGGAGGCCGGTGAGGCCGGTGCCGGGCACCGCGGCCAGGCGGTCGCGGAGCCGGATCGCGGCGCCGGCCCGGTCGCGCCACCAGCCGTCCGGGACCGATCCGACCACGTTGGCGCCGTCGACGACGACCAGCGGCATCCGGACCGGGGACGTCGGCGAGGCGCGACGGTCGGCGGAGCCGGGCGGGCGGAAGTCGTCGGACGGGGCATCGGTGACACCGGCGGCCGATCTGTCCGGAGCCGCGACGGCGAGTTGGGTTGGCGAAGAGTCCGGCGGGGTGGCGGCAACCGGGGTGGCGGCGTTGTCGGGCGGTGCCGCGGAAACCGGCATACCGGATTTGTCCGGCGGGGCGGCGGCAACCGGCGTGGCAGATCTGTCCGGCGGGGCGGCGGACACCGGCGTGGCGGTGTTGTCCGGCGGGGCCGGGGTGACCGGGGTGGCGGAGTTGTCCGGGGGCGGGGCGGCGACCGGGGTGCGCCGGCGGTCGCGCGGGGCGGAGGCCGCATGGGGTGCGCCGGTGTCGGGATGGCCCGGCGGGGCGGCGGAGCGGGCGGCGGTGCCGCGCTGACCGCGCGGCGCGCGGGACCGGGACGCCGGTTCGCGCGACGCCGGCGGGTCGGGTGTGGCGTCCTGGAACGGGGATTCCGGGGGCGCGGGTGCCGGTTCGGGAAGGGCCGGCTCCTGGAAGCGCGGCGCCAGCGGGCCGGAGCTGCGTTCTTCGGGTGCGGACATGAAGTTGAGCCTACTCCTGTCAACTTTTCGCGCCGATCGGGAATCTTCGTCCCGTCTCACGCGCTTCTAACAGTCGGCGGTGGGCGTTTGCCGCTCCGGCCCCCGGGTAGGCCGGTGGAGACGGCGCCCGCGAGACCGCCGGTGGAGTGTCAGGAGAAGAGAGACTGATGAGCATCGGACCGTTGGGGCCGGGTGGGCCCGGTCAGTGGGACGACCTGTTCGCGCGCTTCTTCGGTGCGGCGGAGCCGCGCCGCGCGGCGCAGCGGATCGACATCGCGCGTTACATGAGCAACGACGCCCGGCAGGTGCTGGCCGACGCCGCCCGGCGTGCCGCCGACCTCGGCTCGGGTGACGGAGGGCTGGCCGATCTCGACACCGATCACCTGCTCTGGGCGGTGTTGCAGCAGGAACCGATGAAGCAGACCGTGCGGCGGGCCGGCGCCGACCCCCAGGCCCTGCTCAGCGAGCTGGACGCCCGGCTGGGCGACGACTCCTCGCGGATCGCCGCGGCCAACCGGCGCGCCGAGATGGGCGCCGCCGGCCGGGACCGGCCGGAGCAGGTCGCGCTGACCCCGGCCGCCAAGCGGGCGCTGCTGGACAGCTTGCAGATCTCCCGCGCGGTGGGCGCCTCCTACATCGGGCCGGAACACATCCTGATGGCGCTCGGCCTGAACACCGACTCGGTGGCCGGGCGGCTGCTGGCCGGCCGGCTCGACCCGCGCGCCATCCCGAACCAGGAGGCCCCGGCCGGTCCGGCCGGCGGTGGGCAGGGCGGGTCCCGCGGTGGCGGGCGCAGCGGCGCGGCCACGCCGACGCTGGAGCAGTTCGGCGTGGACCTGACCGAGGTGGCCCGGCGCGGCGAGATCGACCCGGTGATCGGCCGGGCCGACGAGATCGAGCAGGCCGTGGAGATCCTGTCCCGGCGCACCAAGAACAACCCGGTGCTGATCGGTGAGGCCGGCGTCGGCAAGACCGCGATCGTGGAGGGCCTGGCGCAGCGCATCGTGGACGGCGACGTGCCGCTCACCCTGCAGGACAAGCGGGTGGTCCAGCTGGATCTGGCCGGTCTGGTGGCCGGCACCCGGTACCGCGGCGACTTCGAGGAGCGCCTCCGCAAGATCATCGAGGAGATCCAGTCGTCCGGGGACGGGCTGATCGTGTTCCTCGACGAGATCCACACCCTGGTCGGCGCCGGCGGCGGCGGTGGCGAGGGCGGCGGGATGGACGCCGGCAACATGCTCAAGCCGGCTCTGGCCCGCGGCCAGCTGCGGGTGATCGGCGCGACCACCCTCGACGAGTACCGCAAGCACATCGAGAAGGACGCGGCGCTGGCCCGGCGCTTCCAGCCGGTGCTGGTCGGCGAGCCGTCGGTGGAGGACGCCGTGGCGATCCTGCGCGGGCTGCGGGACAACTACGAGGCGCACCACCAGGTACGGATCACCGATGAGGCGCTGGACGCCGCGGCGGTGCTGTCCGACCGCTACATCACCGACCGGTTCCTGCCGGACAAGGCGATCGACCTGATCGACCAGGCCGGCGCCCGGGTGCGGCTGCGCACCAAGATGCCCGACGCCGACCTGCGCGAGCGGGAACGGCAGCTGGAGCAGCTGTCCCGGGACCGCGACCAGGCCGTGGCCGCGGAGAACTACGAGGTCGCCTCCCAGCTGCGGGACCGGATCAACGAGCTGAAGGCGCTGATCGCCGGGGCCGGCGCCGGCGGCGACGGGGTGCCACAGGTCACCGACGCGGACGTGGCCGAGGTGGTCTCCCGGGCCACCGGCATCCCGGTGGCGCAGCTGACCGAGGCCGAGCGGGATCGCCTGCTCCGGCTCGAACAGCACCTGCACGAGCACGTGATCGGCCAGGACGATGCGGTGACCGCGGTCGCCGAGGCGGTCCGCCGGTCGCGGGCCGGGCTGGGCGACCCGGACCGGCCGGTCGGCAGCTTCCTGTTCCTCGGCCCGACCGGGGTCGGCAAGACCGAGCTGGCCCGCTCGCTGGCCGAGGCGCTGTTCGGCGACTCGGACCGGATGATCCGGCTGGACATGAGCGAGTTCCAGGAGCGGCACACGGTGTCCCGGCTGGTCGGCGCCCCGCCCGGCTACGTCGGCTACGACGAGGCCGGCCAGCTGACCGAGGCGGTGCGGCGGCGGCCGTACAGCGTGGTGCTGCTGGACGAGATCGAGAAGGCGCACCCGGACGTGTTCAACATCCTGCTGCAGGTGCTCGACGACGGCCGGCTGACCGACAGCCAGGGTCGTACGGTGAGCTTCAAGAACACCGTCCTGATCATGACCAGCAACCTGGGGTCGGACCTGATCAGCGGCACCACCCGCAGCGTCGGGTTCGGTGGCGCCGACACCGGCCGCTCGCCCGACGACGAGCTGCGCGACCGGCTCGACCGCAGGCTCAAGGAGCAGCTGCGGCCGGAGTTCATCAACCGGATCGACGAGATCATCATCTTCCGGCAGCTGGAGACCGACCAGCTCCGGCAGATCACCGAGATGCTGCTGGAGTCCACCCGGCGCCGGCTGCAGGCCCAGGACGTACGGCTGGAGATGACCACGGCGGCGGTGGACTGGCTGGCCGAGCGCGGTTACCAGCCCGAGTTCGGGGCCCGGCCGCTGCGCCGGACCATCCAGCGGGAGCTGGACAACCGGCTGTCGAAGATGCTGCTCGGCGCGGACCTGGCGCCCGGGCACACGGTCCGGGTGGACGCCCGTGACGGGGAGCTGAGCTTCGACATCACGTCCAGCCCGCAGCCGCTGCACTCGAACTGACCCGCGGGAGAGCGGGAGGGGGCGCCACGCGGCGCCCCCTGCCCGCTACGCCGCGGCCTGCTCGCGCATCCACTCCATGTAGCCCTCGTTGCGGGCGATCACGTCCTGGTACGCCTCCCGCGCCAGCTCCAGCAGTTTCGGCGCGGTCCGGGCGGCCGGCGACTCCGGGTGCCAGCCCAGGATCAGCCGCCACCGCAGCGGCGCGCCCTTGAGCGGCCGGGTGGTCAGGCCCGCCGGCGGCCGGAACGTCGGCTGGCACAGCCCGATCGCCACGCCCAGCTCCACCATGTCGATGCAGGCGCGCGCGTCGGTCTCCAGCACCCGGCGCGGGGCGAAGCCGGCCCGGGCACAGGCCGCCGCGAAGCAGGTCTCGAAGCAGCCGTCGCCGGCCGCCGCGGACCACTGCTCGGAGGCCAGCTCGGCGAGGTCCACCTCGGCGCCCTTGGCCTGCGGGTGGTCCTCGCGCATCAGCACGCACACCGCGTCGACCGCGATGGTGTCCCAGACCAGACCGTAGTCCGCCGAGGGCAGGGCGTCACCGCAGACCCCGACCTGCGCGAAGTCCAGCTTGCCGCCCAGCACCATGGTGGCCAGCTCGTCGACGTAGTACGACGCGTAGGTGGAGATCTGCGCCTCCGGCTGCACGGCGGAGAGCCGGTGCAGCAGGTGGGCGAAGACCGGGCCGCCGATGGCGCCCATGCGGTACCGCGTCAGCGTGGAACTGCCGCCGGCCGCCAGCCGGGCGGCCTCGTCCTGCAGCCCCTTCATCGCCGGCAGCAGCACCCGGGCCCGGGACAGCACCAGTTCGCCGAGCGCGGTCGGGCGGGCGCCGCGCCGGTCGCGGTCGAACAGCGGACCGCCGAGCGTGCGCTCGATCCGCTGCAACTGGGCGGTGAGTGCCGGTTGGGCCAGGCCGAGTTGTGACGCGGCCTTGGTGACGCTGCCGGTCTCCGCGATGGCGCAGACCACCTTCAGATGCCGCAGCTCCAGGTTCATAGCGTGACGTTAGGACTAGAACGGGATCGAAGGCTAGCCCTGAAACCCGCAGAAAGATCAGCGGTTTGTGACAAATCAATTAAGGAACGGGACGTTCCCTACCAAGCGGTCGTTAAGTAAACGCCGGTTTACAGATCCCGCACATACGTCGCCCGCGCGGACACCACGTCGCGCACCTTGTCGATCACCCCGAGCAACGGGTCGACCACCTTGTTCCACGGCGGGGTGGCCGGGGTCCGCGGGTGCGGCCGGGTCGGCGCCGCCTCCTGGGCCATCTCCACCCGGTTGCCGAGCCGGATCATGTCCTCGGCCGGCACCATCTGCTCCAGCAGCGGGAACAGCTCGCGGGCGTCCGCGTCCACGTGCCGCCGCACCGCCGCCACCATCTCGGGCACCCGTGCCGGGTCGGCCTCCGCGGCCCGCATCACGCACAGCAGCTCCCGGTCCTCGGCCAGCTCCCGGTCGGCGATCCGGTCCCCGTCCGGCACCGCGGCGCGGACCGCGGGGTAGAGGTACTGCTCCTCGGCGGACAGGTGCCGCGACAGCGTGGCCACCAGCACCGAGCGTACCTTCGCGGCGTCCGGCTCCGCCCCGGCCCGGTCGGCCAGCCGCAGCAGCTGCCGGTGCTGCCCGTCCAGCACGTCGACGACGCTGCGCCCGGAGGTGGTGCCACCCACCGGCGGCAGCGGGGGAAGATTCACGTCAGACATGTGGGCGGCGATACCCGCTACCGCTCACCCGCCAAACGCGTGTGACATCCGGCTGGTAAGAAGGTCGGATGAACACCTCCGCCGTGGACGAGGTCACCAGCCTCTGCCAGGACCTGCTGCGCATCGACACCACCAACACCGGGGACCCGCGGACCACCGTGGGCGAACGGGTCGCCGCCGAGTACGTCGCGGGCAAGCTCGCCGACGTCGGCATCGAGTCCCGCATCCTGGAGTCGGCCCCCCGGCGCACCAACGTGATCGCCCGGATCCCCGGCGCCGACCGGTCCCGGGGCGCGCTGCTGGTGCACGGTCACCTCGACGTGGTGCCGGCCGACGCGAGCGAGTGGTCGGTGCACCCGTTCTCCGGCGAGGTCCGCGACGGCTACCTGTGGGGCCGCGGCGCCGTCGACATGAAGGACTTCGATGCCATGGTGCTCGCCGTCGTCCGCGACTGGCAGCGCACCGGCTACACCCCGCCGCGGGACATCGTGCTGGCGTACACCGCCGACGAGGAAGCCGGGATGGAGTACGGCTCGCAGTGGCTGGTGCAGCACCACGCGGGCGAGTTCGCCGGCTGCACCGAGGCGATCGGCGAGGTCGGCGGCTACTCCTACACGGTCAACGACGACCTGCGGCTCTACCTGGTGCAGACCGCCGAGAAGGGGCTGGACTGGCTGCGCCTGCACGCGCACGGCCGGCCCGGGCACGGCTCGTTCATCCACGACGACAACGCGGTCACCGCGCTCGCCGAGGCGGTCGCCGCGGTCGGCCGGCACCGGTTCCCGACCGTCGTCACCCCGACCGTGCGGGCGTTCCTGGAGCAGGTCAGCGAGGCGCTCGGGATCGAGCTGGACCCGGACGAGCCGGAGCAGGCCATCGCCAAGCTGGGCCCGATCGCCAACCTGATCGGCGCCACCATCCGCAACACCGCCAACCCGACCCGCCTGGAGGCCGGGTACAAGGACAACGTGATCCCGGGCCGGGCGTCCGCCACCATCGACTGCCGGACCCTGCCCGGGCAGGCGGAGTCCTTCCTCGCCGAGCTGCGTGAGATCATCGGGCCGGACGTCGAGATCGACCACGTGCACCGGCAGTCGGCCGTGGAGACCGAGTTCGACGGGCCGCTGGTGGCCGCGATGGGCGCGGCGCTGCGCGCCGAGGACCCCGGAGCGCGTACCGTGCCGTACCTGATGTCCGGGGGAACCGACGCGAAGGCGTTCAGCACCCTGGGCATCCGGTGCTTCGGGTTCGCCCCGCTGCAACTGCCGCCCGACCTGAACTTCGCCGCGCTGTTCCACGGCATCGACGAGCGAGTGCCCGTCGAGGGGCTAAAGTTCGGCGTGCGTGTGCTCGACCGACTGCTCCGAAACAGCTAGATGCTCCGAAAGCCAAGTGCGGAAGGACCCCCAGACACATGAGCGACCAGAACGCCGAGCTCGACGCCGCCCTCGAGCGGGTGGTGGAGGCGGCGCGGGCACACCTCGCGGCCGTCAAGGCGGCCGCCGGCCGCATCGACGACGACGACGTCTGGCAGGCGTACGTCGATCTCAACAACGCCTCCTTCGCGTACGACGAGAAGCTGCTCGACGCGTACGGCGAGGTCACCCCGTGGGATGTCGAGTCGATCGACCCGGACGAAGCGGACCAGCGCTTCCTGTCCGGCGAGTCGGCCGACGGCGCCGGGGCGGGCGATGCGTACCCGCAGGTGATCTCGGTCCGGCAGCGCCGGGACTACCGCGTCCCGAGCGTGTCCGGGCTGCTGCGCGCGGCCGAGACCGCCCGGCGCAGCTCGGTGCCGGAGGACGAGGAGGCCGGCCCGGTGGAGTCGGTCGGCGAGGCCGTGCTGGAGCTGCTGCAGGCCGGCGACGGCTCGCTCGCCTCGCTCGACGTGCCGGAGCTGGAGCCGCTCGACGGCCTGCTCACGGTGACCGAGGTGGAGGAGCCGCTGGACCTGGAGGCGTTCGACGACGCCGACGGCTCGGGCCCGTTCGCCCCGGTGGAGGGCGACCAGCTGGTCGGGCGGCTCGACGAGCACCCGTTCCTGCCGGACGAGGAGGACGACCACGCCGGCCACAACCACTGAGCCGAGCACGTGAGGAGCCCGCCCGGTTCACCGGGCGGGCTCCTCAGTAACTCAGGCCGGGCTGCGGGTTGGTCTGCAGGCGCCGGCGGAGCATGACCTTGCGGGTGCCGTCCGCGAAGAGCTGCACCCGCGCCAGCTCCCAGCCGGAGAACTCGGCCTGTATGGCGAGCTGCGCCGCCGCGGTCAGCCGATCGACATTTGAGGGCAACCGCAGCGGCGCGTATTCGTAGTCCATGCGATCTAATATGCTCCGGCCCGCGAGCCGGGCACCAGCCTTGCGGCGAATCGACTCCCTCGTCACACGCCGGGCCGACGGCCGCCGCCGGCGCGTCGGCGCGGTGCCCGGCTACATCGCCCCGTGCGGATCGCCGGTGCCCTCGCGTTCCGGGTAGCCGACGTCGATCGCGGAGACGTCGTCCAGCGCGCGGGCGATCTCGGCCGGCAGGGTCAGCTCCTCGCTGCGCAGCGCGCCCTGCAACTGCCCGGCGGTGCGGGCACCCAGGATCGGCGCGGTCACCCCGGGCCGGTCCCGGATCCAGGCCAGCGCCACCTCCAGCGGCGACACGCCGAGGCCGCCGGCCGCGGTGACCACCGCCTGGACGATGCTGGAACTGCGCGGCTCCAGGTACGTCTGGACGAACGGCGCGTAGTGTTCCGAAGCGGCCCGCGAATCCAGCGGCCGGCCGTTGCGGTACTTGCCGGTGAGCACCCCGCGGCCCAGCGGCGACCAGGCCAGCACGCCGAAGCCGAGCGCCGCCGCGGCCGGCAGCAGCTCGCGTTCGATCCCGCGTTCGAGCAGCGAGTACTCCATCTGGGCGGCGACGATCGGGGCGCGTGTCGGGTACGCCGACTGCCAGGTCGCGGCCCGGGCGGTCTGCCACGCGGCGAAGTTGGAGACCCCCACGTAACGCACCCGGCCGCTGCTGACGGCGTGGTCGAGAGCGGACAGCGTCTCCTCGAACGGGGTGTGCGCGTCGTAGCCGTGCACCTGCCACAGGTCGACGTGGTCGGTGCCGAGCCGGCGCAGCGACGCGTCCAACGAGCGCAGCAGGTTGCCGCGCGAGCCGTCCCGGGCCCGCCAGCCGTGCGGGGTCAGCCCGGCCTTGGTGGAGATCACCACCTGCTCCCGGGGGACCAGGTGGTCGAGCAGCGAGCCGATCACCGCCTCGGCGTCGCCGTTGCCGTAGACGTCGGCGGTGTCGATCAGGGTGCCGCCGGCCTCGAGGAACAGTTTCATCTGCTCGGCCGCGTCGTCGGGGTCGGTGTCCCGTCCCCAGGTCATGGTGCCGAGGGCGAGCCGCGAGACCGCTAGCCCGCTTCGGCCGAGCGGTCGCTGATGCATGAGTGAACCTTATTCAGACTCCGTCGACAGCGAAATCCTCCAGCACGTCAGGGTGCGTCGGTTACCGGACGGAAACGGCACGGCGCGCAATCAGTAGGCTTGCCGGCGGACCCCCATGATCTCGGGAAGGGCAGGCATGCGGCTCGGACTCAGCCTCGGCTATCAGACGGCGTGGAGCACGCCCGCGGATCATCTCGCCATGGCCCAGGAGGCCGACCGGCTCGGCTACTCGGTGGTCTGGGCCGCCGAGGCGTACGGGTCGGACACCGTCAGCATGCTCGCCTGGATCGCCGGGCAGACCGAGCGGATCGACATCGGCTCGGCCGTGCTGCAGATCCCGGCCCGTACGCCGGCGATGACCGCGATGACCGCGGCCACCCTGGACACCCTCTCCGGCAGCCGGTTCCGGCTCGGCCTGGGCGTCTCCGGCCCGCAGGTGTCCGAGGGCTGGCACGGTGTCCGGTTCGCCAAGCCGCTGGCCCGCACCCGGGAGTACGTCGACATCGTCCGGATGGCGCTGCGCCGCGACCGGGTGGCCTACGACGGCGAGCACTACCAGCTGCCGCTGCCCGGCGGCGCGGGCAAGGCGATCAAGCTGGGCTTCCACCCGCCACGTACCGAGATCCCGGTCTACCTGGCCGCGGTCGGCCCGAAGAATCTGGAGCTGGCCGGCGAGATCGCGGACGGCTGGCTGGCCGTCTTCTTCGCCCCGGACGCCGCCGACGACCAGCTGCGGCACATCGCGGCCGGCCGGGCCCGGCACGGCCTCGGGCTGGCCGGGTTCGACGTGGCGCCGACCGTCCCGGTGGTGGTCGGCGACGACATCGCCGCCTGCGCCGACGTGATCCGCTGGTACGCGGCCCTCTACCTGGGCGGGATGGGCAGCCGGGAGCAGAACTTCTACAACCAGCTCGCGGTCCGGATGGGCTACGCCGAGCAGGCCCGGCGGGTGCAGGAGCTGTACCTGAACCGGCAGGTCGCCGAGGCGGCCGAGGCGGTGCCGCAGGAGTTCATCGAGCGCACCTCGATCATCGGGACCAAGGCGCAGATCACCAAGCGGATCCGGGAGTACGCGGCGGCCGGCGTCGGCACGCTCTCGATCAGCCCGTACGTCGGCGATCTGCAGTCCGGCATCGACACCCTGCGCCTGGTCGCCGAGGCGTACGAAGAGTCCGGCGTGGCCCGCTAGTGGCCACCGTCCTGCTGCTGCGGCACGGCCGCACGACCGCGAACGCCACCGGTGAGCTGGCCGGCCGCCGCCCGGTGGAGCTCGACGAGACCGGCCGCGCCCAGGCCGCCCGGGTCGCCGCCCGGCTGCGCGGGCTCCCGCTGGCCGCGGTGGTGTCCAGCCCGCTGATCCGGTGCCGGCAGACCGTGGAGCTGGCGCTGCCCGGCGTCACCCCGGTGATCGACGAGGGCCTGACCGAGTGCGGGTACGGCGACTGGGAGGGCCGCCCGCTGCGCGAGCTGGCCAAGGAGCCGCTCTGGCCGGTGGTGCAGCAGCATCCGAGCGCGGTCACCTTCCCGGCCGGCGAGTCGATGGCGGCCATGTCGGCGCGCGCGGTCGCCGCGGTGCGGGCCTGGGACGAGCGGGTCGGCGCCGAGCACGGGCCGGAGGCGGTCTGGCTGGCGTGCAGCCACGGTGATGTGATCAAGGCCATCGTGGCCGACGCGATGGGGCTGCACCTGGACCAGTTCCAGCGGATCGTGGCCGACCCCGCGTCGGTCACGGTGATCCGGTACACCCCGGTCCGGCCGTTCCTGGTGCGCGTCAACGACACCGGTGAACTGGACTCGCTCGTACCGCGCCGCAGCGATGGCCAGGAGCAGGCCGACCGCAGTGACGCGGCCGTCGGCGGGGGTGCCGGGGCCGGCGTCTGACAACCCTCCGTGATCGACCTATAGTCGCAGCGTACGCCCTATTGCGCCCTCGGCGAACCGGGGTTGCCGGGCCGGGCGATCGGGCGCGGGGATGGATAGGGTTGTCGGCATGACCCACCAAGTGCATGCCTTCGAGCCGCCCGAGCGGTTCGTCGCCGGGACGGTGGGCGAGCCCGGGGACCGGACGTTCTACCTGCAGGCCCGCGGCGGTGGCCGGGTGATCAGTGTCGCCCTGGAGAAGGTTCAGGTGTCGTTGCTCGCCGAGAAGCTCGAGGAGCTGCTGCTCGAGGCGAACAAGCGGTTCGGCGTCACGCTGCCGGAGGCCCCGCTGCTGGGGGTGCACGACAACGAGCCGCTGGACAGCCCGGTCGACGAGGAGTTCCGGGTCGGCACTCTCGGGCTGGCCTTCGACGTCGACACCGCGACCGTGGTGATCGAGGCGATCGAGGCCGGTGAGGCCGAGGTCGAGCTGTCCGGCGACCCGCTCGCCGACGACGAGGACGACGAGGACGAGGACGACGACGAGGAGCCGGACGACGACCTCGACCGCCTCCGGGTGCGGCTGACTCCGGAGGCGACCCGGGCGTTCATCGACCGCGCCCGCCGTGTGGTGGCCGCCGGCCGCCCGCCGTGCCCGCTCTGCGGCCAGCCGCTCGACCCGGGTGGCCACCTCTGTCCCCGGCACAACGGTTATCACCGGTGACGGCAGAGCCGACCGAGGTGCTCACCGAGGCCGACGCCCTTCAGCTGCTGGGCCGTGGGGAGATCGAGATCGAGGGTCGCCTGGTCGACGCCTCGAACACGACGCTGCGCGCCGAGATCAGCCTGGACGGGGTGACCCGCCGCTGCGTCTACAAGCCGGTGCGCGGCGAGCGCCCGCTCTGGGACTTCCCGGACGGCACGCTCGCCGGCCGGGAGGTGTCGGCCTACCTGGTCTCCCGGGCCACCGGCTGGGAGCTGGTGCCGCCGACGATCCTGCGGGACGGGCCGCTCGGCTCGGGTGCGCTGCAACTGTGGATCGACGAGCCGGAGGCGGCCGAGGGCCTGATCGGCTTCGTCCCGGCGTACGACGTGCCCCCCGGCTGGTTCGCGGTGGCGGCGGCCCGCGACGACGACGGCGACGCGTACGCGCTGGCGCACGCCGACGACCCGCGCCTGGCCCGGCTCGCGGTCTTCGACGCCGTGATCAACAACGCCGACCGCAAGGGCGGCCACGTGCTCTACCCGGCCACCGGCTCGATCCACGGGATCGACCACGGCGTCAGCTTCCATGTGGAGAACAAGCTGCGTACGGTCCTGTGGGGCTGGACCGGCAAGCCGCTGCCGGACGAGGCGGTCGAGGTGCTGCGGACCCTGAGCGCGGACCTGGCCGGCGCGCTCGGCGAGGCGCTGGAGGAGCACCTGACCATCTCCGAGGTGCAGCACATCGGGTTGCGGGTGAAGCGGCTGCTGCGGGCCGGGCGGTTCCCCAAGCCGCCGACCGACTGGCCGGCGATCCCGTGGCCGCCCATCTAGCGGTAGAGGTTTAGGTCACGCCCGGTCGGGTTCTGTCGGGAGTGCTGGATAGGCTCCGAGCATGGACGCTTGGACCGGGCATGAGGTGCCGAATCTGCCGGGGGACGCCCCCACGCTGAAGCTCTACGACTCGGCGCGCCGGTCGGTGCACCCGGTCACACCGGGGGAGACCGCGACGATGTACGTGTGCGGCATCACGCCGTACGACGCGACCCACCTCGGCCACGCCGCCACGATGATCGCCTTCGATCTCGTCAACCGGGTGTGGCGTGACGCCGGCCACCGGGTCACCTACGTGCAGAACGTGACCGACATCGACGACCCGCTGCTGGAGCGGGCCCAGCGTGACGGCGAGGACTGGGTGGTCCTGGCCATGCGTGAGACCGCGCTGTTCCGCGAGGACATGGAGGCGTTGCGGATCGTCCCGCCGGCGCACTACGTCGGGGCCGTCGAGTCGATCCCGGCGATCGTCGTGCACGTGCGCGAGCTGCTGGAGCGCGGCGCGGCGTACCGGCTCGACGACGGCACCGGTGACGTCTACTTCGACATCACCGCCGCGCCGCGCTGGGGTTACGAGTCGAACCTGTCGCGCGCGGAGATGACCGTGCTCTCCGCCGAGCGGGGCGGCGACCCGGACCGGGCCGGCAAGCGTGACCCGCTCGACCCGCTGCTGTGGCGCGGCGCGCGCGACGGCGAGCCGGTGTGGGACGGCGGCGACCTCGGTCCCGGCCGTCCCGGCTGGCACATCGAGTGCGCCACCATCGCGCTCAACCTGCTCGGCGACACCGTGCACGTGCAGGGCGGCGGCAGCGACCTGCTCTACCCGCACCACGAGTGCTCGGCCGCGCACGCCGAGGTGCTCACCGGCGTGGCGCCGTTCGCCGGGCACTACGTGCACGCCGGCATGATCGGGCTGGACGGCGAGAAGATGTCCAAGTCCAAGGGCAACCTGGTCTTCGTGTCCCGGCTGCGCGGCGACGGGGTGGACCCGATGGCGGTCCGGCTCGGGCTGCTCTCCGGCCACTACCGCGCCGACCGGGAGTGGACCGACGAGGTGCGCAAGGCCGGGGAGCAGCGGCTGGCGCGCTGGCGGGAGGCGGCGGCCGCGCCCGCCGGGCCGTCCGGGGCGGGGCTGGTGGCCGCCGTCCGGGAGGCGCTCAGCAACGATCTCGACGCGCCCGCGGCCCTGGCGGTCGTGGACGTGTGGGCGGACGCGGTGCTCTCCGGGGCCGGCGACGACACCGCGGCGCCCGCGCTGATGGCGCAAACGGTCGACGCGCTCCTCGGCGTGCGGCTCTGACTTTTCCGAATCCGTTTCACATTTTCTGATCGACGGTCCGTCCGACTTTTCGGGCGGACCGTCGCTTGGTTTTCCCGAGTGCTCCGCGCTGTTTCCCGGCCTTCTCGATGGGCGAAAATGGCTGCCCGCGAGGACTCTAAACCGTACCCGCCGGGCGTGTGGGCAAATTGCCTGAACAACGCGCTTTACGGTGTTATCTGGCCGAAATACGTGCGTTCTGGCCGCTGGCGCGACATGCTTTTGGAGGTCAAACCAACGTCCGAAAGGAACTATCATGCGTCGTCCGGCTTTGTACCTCGCCGGTCTGTTCCTGGCCACCGGCGCGAGTCTTGCCCTCGCAGCCCCCGCCTCCGCTGCTGTCGATGGGACCGGCCACACCGCCGGTAACGGATACGCCGCTGGTAGCGGTTGGTACCCGTACCCGGGCGGCTGCTGCGGTGGCGGCGGCGGCTACTACGGCGGCGGCAACTTCGACACCAGGTACTACCACGGTGGTATCGACAACGATCTGTTCTACCAGCGCAACACCCAGCTCGGCCTCATCAACGTGAACGGTGGGCCGACCGACTTCTGACGCTGTCCGCGCGGGAACATCTGCTCCCGCGCCCGGCGATGAGAAGCCCCAGACCCGAGGAGCCATGCGGCTCCTCGGGTCTGACTTTTCTTCCGATGTCGTGCGCCGCCGACAGCTCGCCGGCTGGTAGTCGTCTTTCTCGGCAGCGTCACGTTTCCCGCGCAACGTCACCCTTCCCGGACGGCGCGTTCTTTCCCGGACGCCGCCCTGTTCCTCGGATACCGCCTTCTTTCTCGGGCACCGTCGCCTTTCTCCGCAAGCGTCTTAGGGCGCGCGCTTCTTTCCGGCACCGACTTGTTTCCGGCGGTGTGTTCTCGCGGGCGCTGTCTCGTTCCGGCCGTCGTGTTCTTCCGGCGCTTTCCCGGTGCCACCGCGGCCGGCATCCCCGCTGGAGGGGCACACCGGAGCGCCGCGCCACGAGCGTCCGTATGCGGCGACCGGCGCGGCGGCGCGTCCGGGCGGAGCACCGGGCCGGCGTGGGCCGGGATGTGGGCCGGTCGGGCCGGCGTGGGCCGCGGGATGCGGGCCGGTCGGGCCGGTGTGGGCCGGGATGCGGGCCGGTCAGGCCAGCGCGAGGCCGGGATCCGGGTCGGGATCGGGCGTCGGGGCGGGGATCCGGTACTCCTCGGTCAGCGTGGTCATCGGCCCGGGCCAGGTCGCCTGGGCCACCTCGATCGGCTTACGGGTCTCGTCGAAGGCCACGTGCAGCAGGTGCAGCACCGGGGTGTCCGGGCGGATCTGCAGGGTCTCCGCCTCCTCCCGGCTGGGCTGGCGCGCGGTGATGGTGTCGGTCGCGGACGTGTAGCGCCGGCCGAGGGCCTCCTCCGCCTCCTGGTAGAGCGGGCGGCCGAAGGACTCCGGGCGTTCCAGGCTGGTGCCGCCGGCGTCGGTGACCCGGAACCACGAGGCGCCGACCTCCACGGTGGCGTCGTCGGTGCGCACGATGTGCCGGCGTACCAGCAGCTCGGTGCCGTCGCGCACGCCGAACGCGTCGGCCACCTCCGGCGGCGCGGACTCCCGGGCGACGCCGACGAGCTGCTGGCGGTAACGGGCGGCCAGGTCGGCGTGGTAGCCGCGGTGGGCGCCGTAGCGGCCCCGGGACAGGCGGTTGAGGCGGCGGCGGGTGCCGCGGACGTACGTACCGGAGCCGGGTTTGGTGATCAGGACGCCCTCGACCCGCAGCTGATCGACGGCGCGCTGCACGGTCTGTTTCGCCACCCCGAACATCTCGGCGACAGCCGGGATGGAGGGCAGCCGCTCGCCCGGTTGCCATTCCCCGCGACGGATGCGTTCACGCAGTTGAGCCGCGATCTGCCGATGCGGGAACTCGGCAGCGCCCGGGTTGATCGTCATGCGGACCCCCTCCAGTGGCCGTCGCCGGCGGCGGGCTACCAGCTAGGTTCCTAGGATGGCGTATGGGTGGGGTGCGCGGCCACCCGACACGCGCAACCGGAGCGGAGTGGTTCTGGCGGCACCGGCAGCGGAAAAATCTGACAGGACGGCTCGATCACGCGCGGCCGGGAACAAGGCGGACGTCCGGGACTAGAACCACCCAGCACAAGGCGGACGTCCGGGACTAGAGCGACCGGGAACGAGGCGGACGTCAGGGGCTAGAGCGATCGGAAACAGGCGGACATCCGGGACTAGAGCGACCGGGAACAGGGCGGGTGCCCGGGAGCAGGACGGTCGGCCGGCGGCAGAGTCCGGGTCGGGTGGAAACACGGCAGGCCGCCCGGTTCCAGGCGGCCTGCCGTGGCGGAACGGGTGCGCGTCAGCTCACCAGGACCCGGCGGTCGGGCCGGCGGAGCCGCCCCGGCGCCGCAGGTACTTCTCGAACTCGCTGGCGATCTCCTCGCCGGTCAGCGGCTGGATCCCGGCGTCGCCGACGCGCTCCTCCAACTCGCGCACGTACTCCCCGAGCTCGGAGTCCTGCTCGGCGGCGGCGCGGACCTTCTTCTCCCACTCGTCGGCCTGCTCGGCCAGATCGGCCATCGGCACCGGCAGGTCCAGCACGTCCTCGATCCGGCTCAGCAGGGCGAGCGTCGCCTTCGGGCAGGGCGGGTTGTTGGCGTAGTGCGGCACGTGCACCCAGAACGACAGGGCGTCCAGCTCAGCCCGGGTGGCCGCCTCCTGCAGCACGCCGACGATGCCGGTGGGGCCGTCGTAGCGGGTGGGCACCACGTTGTATTTCTCGGCGATGGCGCTGTCCGAGGCGCTGCCGCTGATCGGCAGGGGCCGGGTGTACGGCACGTCGGCCAGCAGCGCGCCCAGCAGCACGACCCGGTTGACCTCGAGACTGTGGCAGATCTCCAGCACCGACTCGCAGAACGTGCGCCAGCGCATGCTCGGCTCGATGCCGCGGATCAGCACCACGTCCCGGTCGCTGCCGGGCGGGCTGGCCACGGTGAACCTGGTGGTGGGCCATTCGATCTTGCGGGTTTCGCCCTCGGCCATCGTGATCGTCGGGCGGCTCACCTGGAAGTCGTAGAAGTCCTCGGGGTCGATGCTGGTGACCTCACGGGCCTCCCACACCTGCTCGAGGTGTTCCACGGCCGCGGTGGAAGCGTCCGCAGCATCGTTCCAGCCCTCGAAGGCGGCGATGGCCACGGGGGAGCGGAGCAGCGGGAGGCCGTCGAACTCAGTCATGGGAGACAGCCTACGTGCGGGCCAGGAAACGCACCCGGCGGCCGCGCCGAGCCGCCGGTTCGCCGGACTCCAGGTGGGGGCCGGTTTTTGCCATGAACCGGCGCATAAACTCGCATACTCGACGTTGTGACCAGCCATGTGGACCAGGTGCTCGGCCCGACCGACGACACGGTGTCCTTCATTCAGCCACGCGCGATGTTCTGCGTGACCGTGCTCTGGGTGGTGGCCGCCGTCTGGGCCGTCCTGCTCGCCGCCTTCCTGGTGCTCTCGATGGTCTTCGGGGCCCGGCCGGGGCCCGAAGACATCGTGATCTACGCCGAGCTGGCGCTGATCGTCCCGGTGGTCGTGGCGGCGCTGGCGCTGCTCGCGCTCTACCGGCGGCTGGGCTGGCTGCACACCTCGGTGCACGGCATCGACTTCGCGGCGACCGGGCGCCGGCCGGTGCATCTGCCGTGGTCCGGGATCGCGTCGGTGAGCCTGTCCGGCTGGGGGCCGTTCACCGAGCTGGTGGTGACGCCGGTCGGCGACGACTACGCGCAGGAGCTGGACGGGTCGGGGCTGGCGCCGCGGACGCGCCACCGGGGCGGGGAGCTGTCGTACGTCGTGGATGTCGGTCTGATGTCGCCGGGCGCGGATGTCCTGCTCGCCGAGCTGCACCGCCGGATTCCCTCGAAGGTCTGATGTGCCGGGCGTCCGCGCCGGTTGACGCCGAGCATGGGCGCGGCTAGGGTCCTTAACAGCTCCGTTAATTAACGGGAGGGTTAAATGACCGACCGGCTCAGCGTGATCTTCGCGGCCCTGGCCGACCCGACGCGCCGCGCCATCCTGGCCCGGCTCGCCGAGGGCGAGGCGACCGTGACCGAGCTCGCCGAGCCGTTCGAGATCAGCCTCCCGGCGATCTCCCGGCACCTCAAGGTGCTGGAGAACGCCGGTCTGATCTCGCGCAGCCGATCCGCGCAGTGGCGGTCCAGCCGCCTGGAGCCGGAGCCGCTGCGCGAGGCGACGGCGTGGATGGAGCGCTACCGCCGGTTCTGGGACGCGAACTTCGCACGCCTGGACGCCCATCTCAAGCGCCTGCAGGAGGACAAACCATGACCGATCTCGTCATCACGCGAATCTTCGACGCGCCCCGTGAGCTGGTCTACCGCGCCTTCGTCGACCCGGATCAACTCGCCGCCTGGTTCGGCCCGGTCGGCTGGTCCGTGCCCCGTGACTCGATCGACATCGACCCGCGCCCGGGCGGCCGGCAGGCCTTCACCATGGTCAACGACGACGACCCCGCGATGAGCAGTCCGGTGGACGCCCGGTTCGTCGAGGTGATCGAGAACGAGCTGCTGGTCGGCGAGGAGAACGTCAGCCACATCCCGCAGTTCGGCGCCGAGGTGCTGCGCATGCGCGTCGAATTCTTCGACGAGGAGGGCGGCCGCACCCGCTTGGTGCTGACCCAGAGCCCGTTCCCCGCCGGGATGGCGGACGGCGCCCGCGAGGGCTGGGGTTCCAGCTTCACCAAGCTCGACAAGCTGCTCGGCTGATCCGCTGCCGCGGCGCGGGCGGTCGCCTCCCGCTCAGATCCCTTCCCGGTACGACGAATCCCTCCCGCGCCGTGGTCACGCGTCCGTTCCCGTGTCGTGGTCATGTGTCCGTTCCCGTGTCGTGGTCATGTGTCCGTTCCCGTGTCGTGGTCATGTGTCCGTTCCCGTGTCGTGGTCACGTGTCTCGTGCCGGGCGGCGTCGTGGTCACGTGTCTCGTGCCGGGCCGCGTGGGGTGGTCGCCGGTCCGGATCGCCGGGCGCCCGAGCGCGGAGCGCCGGCTGGGCCGGTGTGTCCGGCCGGCGGTGCGCGCCGGCCGGACGGACCCCGGCCGGCGCGCGGGCTGTCCGGCCGTCAGTCGTGGGCGATGGCGCCCAGGACGTTGAGGCGGGCGGCGCGGATCGCCGGGACGACCGCGGCCACCACGCCGACCACGGCGGCCAGGCCCAGGTAGGTGCCCATCCGGGCCCAGGGCAGCACGATCTCGGTGATGCCGTCGTCGGCGAGGGCGCGGGCCACCGCGGTTCCCATGCCGGCGCCGACCGCGACGCCGAGCAGCGCGCCGAAGACCGAGATCACCACCGCCTCCACGGTGATCATCCGCATGGTCTGCGCCCGGCCCAGGCCGACCGCGCGCAGCAGACCCAGCTCCCGGGTGCGTTCCAGCACCGACAGTGCCAGGGTGTTGACCACGCCGAGGACCGCGATCAGGATGGCCAGACCGAGCAGCAGCTGGATCATCGTGATGATCTGGTCGAACTGCGCCGCCTGCTGGTCCACGAAGGTCGCCGCGTCCGTCGCCGACACCTCGGGGCTGTCCGCCAGCAGCTGCTTGACCTGGGGCAGCACGGCCGAGACGGCGACGCCGTCGTCGAGCCGGACGAAGCCGAGCACCGGCTGGGTGATGCCGAAGTCGGCGATCGCCGCGGCCGGCAGGATGACGCTGCCGGGCAGCGCGTCGTCCGGGAAGATCCGGTCGATCGTGTACGTGTGCGGGTCGCCCCGGGAGCTCTGCACGGTCACCCGCTGCCCGGTCCGCCAGTGGTGCTCGTCGGCGGTGGGCTGGTCCACCGCGATCCGGCCGGCGGCCAGCGGCGCGGCGGTCGTCCCGTACGCCTCGGCGAGCGTGGCCAGGTCCTTGGTGGCGGTGACGTAGCGCTGCTCGCCGTCGATGGTGACCAGGTCGTTCCAAAGCCCGGCGGCCGCGCGCACCCCCGGCAGGGCGGCGGTCCGGTCGATGACGGCCGCGTCGTAGGTCGGTGGGCGTGCCCCGCTCTGCTCCCCGCTGATCATGATCTGTGCCTTGAGGATCCGCGCGGCCTCGGCCTGCAGGCTGCTCTTCGCCGAGTCCATCACCACGGTGACGCCGGTGACCAGGGCGATGCCGACCATCAGCGCGGCCGCGGTGATCGCGGTCCGGCGCGGGTTACGGCCGGAGTTGAGCCGGCCCAGCCGGCCCGGCAGCGACCAGGCGAACAGCCGGCCCAGGGCGCCGATCACCGGCTTGCTGATCAGCGGCGTGAGCAGGGCGATGCCGACGAACGACACCAGCACGCCGCCCAGGATCAGCCACAGCGTCGCGTCCCCGGCGTCGGCGAACAGCCCGACCCCGAGCGCGGCGGCGCCGGCCGCCAGGACCGCGCCGCCGGCCACGCTGAGCCGGGTCAGCGGCCGGTCCGGGATGCTGACCTCCTGCATCGCGGCGATCGGGGCGATCCGTGAGGCGCGCAGCGCGGGCAGCACCGCGGCGATCACGGTCACCAGCAGGCCGACCACGAGCGCGCTGACCACGGCGGCGGCCGGCACGGCGACCGAGGCCAGCTCCAGATCGGCGAACGAGCCGAACACCGATGCCAGGCCGGCGCCGGCGCCCACCCCGGCGGCCAGCCCGAGAACCGCCGCGATCAGCCCGATCATGACCGCCTCGACCAGCACCGAGCCGATCACCTGCCGGCGGCTGGCGCCCATCGCGCGCAGCAGGGCCAGTTCCCGGGTGCGCTGCGCCACGATGATCGAGAACGTGTTGAGGATCAGGAAGATCCCGACGAACAGCGCCACCCCGGCGAAGCCGAGCAGGATCCGGTTGAAGAAGCTCAGCCCCTCCTGGATGCTGTCGGCGCTCTCCTGGGCCAGCTGCTTGCCGGTCTTGACCTGGTACTCGGCGCCGAGCGCGGCGGCCAGCCGGTCCCGCAGGGTCTCCGGGCTCACCCCGTCGGCGGCGTCCACCACGACCGAGGTGTAGCCGCCCGGCGAGCCGAGCATCAGCCTCTGCGCGACCGGGGTGGTGAAGGCGACCTCCTGGACGCCGCCGATGCTGTCCCGGCCGCCGGTGTAGCCCCAGATGCCGACCAGGGTGAACTCCCGCTTGGGCTCGCGGGTGAGCACCCCGACCCGGTCGCCGATCTCCAGGCCGGCGAGTTTCGCGGTGTTCGCGTTGACCGCGATCTCGTCGTCGGCGGCCGGGCCCCGCCCGGAACGCAACTCCATCAGGCCGTCGGCGCCGGTCCAGTTGCCGCCGAGCCGGGGCGGGCCCATCGAGGTGAGCACCTTGCCGTCGCTGCCGATGACGCGGGCGCCGTCGGCGTCGACACGGCCGGTCGCCGACCGTACGCCGGACACGGTTTTGATCTTGTCGATGGTCGCCGCCGGCAGCGGCGCGGCGACTTCCTCGCCGTCCATCTCGGAGACCGCGACCTTGGGTTTCGCGCTGACCGAGACGTCGGTGGCGGCGAACGCGTCCGCGAAGATCGAGTCGAAGGTGCGGTTGAGCGTGTCGGTGACCACGAAGGATCCGGACACGAACATCACGCCCAGCACCACCGCCAGGCCGGACAGGACCAGCCGCAGCTTGCGGGCGAGCAGGCTCTTGAGCGTGGCGCGCAGCATCAGAGCATCACCGGGTCGCCGTGCTTGTCCAGGCGCTTCATGGTGTCCAGCACGGTCTCGGCAGTCGGATCGGCGAGCTCGTCGACGATGCTGCCGTCGGCCAGGAAGACCACCCGGTCGGCGTAGCTGGCGGCGACCGGGTCATGGGTGACCATCACGATGGTCTGGTGGTGTTCGCGGACCGAGGCGCGCAGGAACGACAACACCTCGGCGCCGGAGCGGGAGTCCAGGTTGCCGGTCGGCTCGTCCGCGAAGATCACGTCGGGGCGGCCGATCAGCGCGCGGGCGCAGGCGACCCGCTGCTGCTGGCCGCCGGAGAGCTGGGTGGGCCGGTGCCCGAGCCGGTCACGCAGGCCGACCGTGTCGATCACGACGTCCCACCACTGCGGGTCGGCCTTGCGCCCGGCGATGTCCAGCGGCAGCCTGATGTTCTCCGCCGCGCTCAGCGTGGGCAGCAGGTTGAACTGCTGGAAGATGAAGCCGATCCGGTCGCGGCGCAGCCGGGTCAGCGCCTTGTCGCCGAGCTTGCTGATCTCGGTGCCGCCGACGTGCACGGTGCCCTTGTCCACCGTGTCCAGGCCGGCGAGGCAGTGCATGAGCGTGGACTTGCCGCTGCCGGAGGGGCCCATGATCGCCGTGAACCGGCCCCGGCCGAACTCGGCGGTCACCCCGCGCAACGCGGTCACCCGGGCCTCGCCGGAGCCGTAGACCTTCCAGATCTCCTCCGCGCGCGCCGCCACCGGCCCGCCGGCATTCGTCGCTGTCACCGTCGTCATCCCCCTGCGTTCGTGGTCCGGCCGGGGCACCGCGCCCCGACCGGCCCGCTCAGTGTGTCGGCGGATCCGGCGTCCGGCGTCCGCCGCATGGAGTAGGCCGCCTTGGAGTTCTCGCTGGGGGAGGCCACTTAGGCGGCCTCAGGGTTGCCCCTGAGTGCTAGGCCCGCAGACGCGGCGCGCGGCGGGTCACGTGAGCGCTACTGACGTTTCGCTGACGGCGAGGAGTGGAAATTTTTGACTACGGTGCAATTCCCGGCCCTGGAGGAGAACCGCCATGCCCGCTCGGATCGCCGCTGTCCTGATGTCGCTGCTGCTGGCGGGGTGCGGGACGCTGCCGGTCACCGACGACCCGGCGCCACCGGAGCCGACGGGCGCCGCCTCGCGCACGGTGGACCCGGACGGCACGGACACCGTGGAGGAGTTCGCCCGGGACATCAGGGCCGCTCAGAACGTCGCGGAGACCTACTGGGACCAGGTGTTCCAACAGCTCGGCGAGCGGTTCCAGCCGGTGCGCGAGGTGAGTGCGTACGAGCGGGACGGCGAGGTGGACTGCGGGGGTGACCCGCTGCCGCGCAACAACGCGGTGTACTGCTCCCGGGGCGATTTCATCGCGTACGACGTGAACTGGGCCTACGGGATGTTCCGGCAGATCGGCGACGCGTTCCTGTTCTACCTGCTCGCCCACGAGTACGCGCACGGCATCCAGGCCCGCCTGGGCATCCGCAAACAGTTCACCATCGAGCAGGAGCTGCAGGCCGACTGCATGGCCGGGGCGTTCATCGGCGACCAGACCCGGGCCGGGGCGCTGCGGATGCAGGAGGGCGACACCGAGGAGCTGGCCCGCGGGCTGGAGTCGGTCGGGGACGCCCCCGGGCAGCCGTGGTTCGCCGAGGGTTCGCACGGCTCCGCGCAGCAGCGGATCAACGCGTTCGCCGACGGTTACGAGAGATCGCTGCAGGCCTGCGATCTGTGAAACCTTGCTCACATCGGGTCGGCTGAGGCGGGTGGGGCACCGCAGAATGGGCGCTCGGTCCACTCGATTGAGGGAGATTGTGCTGAGCGCGACACGACCCGCCGCGGTGCTCTTCGACATGGACGGCACGCTGGTCGACAGCGAGAAAATCTGGGGCGTCGCGCTGGAGGACCTGGCCGTCCGGGCCGGTGGCCGGCTCTCCACCCGGGCACGGCTGGCCATGGTCGGCACCAGCATGCCGGCCAGCATGGCGCTCTTCCGCGAAGACCTGGGCCAGCCGGACCGGCCGTACGCGGAGGACGTCGCCTGGCTCACCGAGCGGGTCGCGGATCTCTTCGCCGGAGGTCTCGCCTGGCGCCCGGGCGCGCGGGAGCTGCTGCTCGGGGTGCGTGCGGCCGGGGTGCCGGCGGCACTGGTGACCTCGACCGAGCGACGGCTGGCCGAGGTGGCGCTCAAGACGCTCGGCGCGGAGAACTTCGACGTGGTGGTGTGCGGGGACGAGGTGCGCGCGCAGAAGCCCGACCCGGAGCCGTACCGGACCGCGGCGGCGCTGCTCGGCGTACCGATCCGGGACTGCGTGGCGATCGAGGATTCGCCGAGCGGGGTGACCAGCGCGGTCGCCGCCGGGGCGGTGGTGCTGGCGGTGCCGTCCGACGTGGCGCTGCCGTCGGTGGCCGGTGTCCACGTGCGGTCCTCGCTGGTCGGTGTCGACCTGGAGGTGCTGGCGGGGCTGCGGTAGGTCCCGCTTCGCCGCCGGGGCCGGCCGTGCGGTGCCGGCGTCGCTGTTCGGTTCCGGATTGTCCCGGCTGACCCGGCTCGGGCCGTGCGGTGCCGGCGGCCCTGTCCGGCTCCGGCTGACCCGGCTCGGGCCGTGCGGTGGCGGGGTCGGCCGTGCGATGCCGGCGGCGGCCGTGCGGTGCCGGCGGCACTGCTCGGCTCCGCCTTGTCCCGGCGTCGATCCGCGCCGGTCCGGCCCGCTTCTTGGGTCAAAAGGGGCACGCGTCATCGCGTGCCCCTTTTCGTGTGCACCGGATGATGTCGTGACGGCATCAGATCGGACTTGCGTGACGTCATAAGTGACGTCATAGTGGAGTCATGGACCTGACGCCGTACCTCGAAGGGTTGCGGACCGATCTCGCCGCGGCCGCCGCGCCCGGCGGCCCGGAGATCACCCGCGCCGCGGAACTGTTGAGTCATTCCCTGGAGCCGTCCGCCCGGCTGGCGCTGCTCGAAGCGCTCTCCGACGCCACCGCGGAGATCACCACCCGGCTCGCCGACGCCACCGTCGAGGTGCGGCTGCGCGGGCGCGAGGCCGACCTGGTCGTCACCCGGATCGCCGCCGACGAGCCGGCTCCGCCCGCGGCCCCGCCGCCCCCGCCCGCGCCGCCGGAGGGCGGCGACCTGGCCCGGCTCACCCTGCGGATGCCCGAGGCCCTGAAGACCCACGTCGAGCGGATCGCCGCGGCCGAGGGCATCTCGGTCAACTCCTGGCTGGTGCGCGCCGTCGCCGCCGCGGCCAGCCACGGCGCGCCCGCGGCGCCGCCGCCTGGGCACCGGTCCGCCCGGCGTGTCACCGGTTTCTTCCAGGCCTGAGCAGGCCGCTTCCATCCGCGCCGAGAAGGAGAGTCATGGAGTACGAATTCGAGCACGCCGAGCCGGTCACCGTCGCGCTGCGCGCCACCAACGGCAGCGTGCGCATCGACGCCGGCCGCACCGGCACCGTCCGGGTGGAGGTCACCGCGCTGGACGGTTCGGCGGCCGCCCGGGAGGCCGCCGAGAACACCCGCGTCCTGCTGGAGGGCGACACCCTGGTGGTGGCCGCCCCGCAGGTCGAGCGGTGGCGCTGGCGTCGCGGCCCGGCGCTGCGGCTCACCATCGAGGTCCCCGAGGGCAGCACCCTGACCGGCGAGAGCGCGGCCGCGGACGTGCACGCCACCGGCCGGTACCGCGACGTGCACCTGAAGGCCGCCTCCGCCGACATCGGCGTCACCGACGTGCTCGGCGACGTGCACCTGACCGCGGCCAGCGGCAACCTGTCGCTGGAGCGAGCCGGTGGCGCGGCGGCGCTGAAGAGCGCTTCCGGGAAGCTCCGCATCGGTGACGTCACCGGTGACGTCATAGCCAGCACGTCGAGCGGCGACATCTCGCTCGGCTCCGGCGGCGGCTCACTCGAGGCCGGCACCGCCAGCGGCGACATCGTGGTCGGCTCGCTGTCGCGCGGCCGGGCGCGTATCCGCACGGCCTCCGGTGATGTCACCGTCGGCGTCGCGCCGGGCACCGGTGTCTGGCTCGACGTGACCACCGCCAGCGGCGACAGCAGCATCGATCTGGCCGCCCAGGACGGCATCTCGCCGGTCGCCGACGGTCCCGGCCTGGAGGTGCGCGTGCGCACCGCCAGCGGCGACGTCCGGATTCACCGCGCCACCGACCGGGTCATCGCCTGATGCCCGGGCTCGCGGCCGCCCGCCGCCTCCTGCCGGCCATCGGGCGCCCCTTCCGCGCCGCACCCGCCCCCGCCGGCGGTGGGTCCGGCCGCCCGCCCGTATCCGGCGGCCCGGCGGCGGCGCGGCGGGCGGTTTAGCAATTCCGGCGGCGGCGGTCCGGCACGTTCGGTGGTGGCGCGGTGGGCGGTTCATCGAGTCCGGCGGCGGCGGTCCGGCACGTTCGGTGGTGGCGCGGTGGGCGATTCAGCGAGCCCGCCGGCTGCGCGGCGGGCGGCCCGGTTCAGCGAGTCCGGTGGCTGCGCCGCGCGGTCCGGCGAGTCCGGTGCTCGCGGCCGCTTCGCGCCTCGGTCGCCGGCCCCGGGCCGCGTGCTCAGTGGCCAGGCCTGACCAGGCCGCTCTCGTACGCCAGGACCACCGCCTGCGTCCGGTCCCGCAGCCGCAGCTTGGCCAGCATGTGCCCGACATGCGTCTTCACCGTGGTCTCGCTGACCCGCAGCACCTCGGCGATCTCGGCGTTCGTGCGCCCGCGGGCCACATGGATCAGCACCTCCCGCTCCCGGCCGGTGAGCGCGCGCAGATCCACGCCGGTACCGGTGTGCGCCGCCGGGGGCGGTGACGCCGCGAACCGGGGCAGCACCCGCGCCAGCACCTGCGGGGTGATCACCGCCCCGCCGGCCGCGATCGCCCGGACCGCCGCGATCAGTTCCTCCTGCGGGGCGTCCTTGCACAGGTACCCGGTGGCGCCCGCGGCGATCGCCTCGACCAGCTGCTCGTCGCTGTCGCGGGCGGTCAACACCAGAACCCGTACCGGCAGGCGGGCCGCGGCCACCGCCCGCGCCACCGCCGCGCCGTCCATCCGGGGCAGGCCGGCGTCGGCCACCAGCACGTCCGGCAGCAGCCGGCGCGCCAGCTCGACGGCTTCCGTCCCGTCGCCGGTCTCGCCGGCGACGACCAGTTCGGCCGCGTCGCCGGTTCCGGTCCCGGCCAGCACCGCCCGCAGCCCGGCCCGCTGCAGCGCGGACGCGTCGGCGAGCAGCAGCCGGATCGGCCTCAGCACGCCCGGATCCGTTCCGCGAACGGGGGTGTAGGCGGGTGGCCGGGTGTCGGTGGGTGGCCGGGTGCCGGCAAGCGCCGCCGGCCTGCCGCGGCGAGTCCGGGGACAGCCGCTCGCGTGCCGGGGCGGGGCGGCCCGGCCGGCGAAACGGGCCCGCGGGTGGACGGTCCGATCCTGATCGCGGCCTCGCCGCTGCGGGGAGCGACGGCGTCCCGGTCGCGGTCACCACGACCGCCCTGATCCGGCGATGCCGTCGCGGCGGTCCGGCCGGTGCGACGCGGCTCGGGTGGCGGCGTCGCGCGGGTGGCTGCGGGTCTTCGGGTGGTGCGGGCACGCCGCGCGTCGGCGGGCGGGTGCGGGAGCGGCGGCCGGAGGCTGCCGGCGGGTCGGGGCCGGTGGCGGGATGCGGTGGCACCGGGGCCGGGCGGGGCGGCATCGCGCGGCCGGGCGCCGAGCCGGGTGGGGGGCCGGCAGCCGAGCCGGGTGAGGCCGCGCGGGCAGGCTGTCCGTGGCCGCACCGTGCGGCATCGGGCGGGGTCGGGCGGAAGATCAGGCAACGAGGTCGTCCGGAGCGGTGGGGGACAGGCGGTCGGGTTCGGAGTCGGCGGGGACGCCCGTGGCGGGAGACTCCGGGAAGGGCGGCGGGGTGCCGCCGAACTCCGGGCAGAGGGCCTGGTGGTTGCACCAGCCGCAGAGCCGGCTCGGCTTGGGGCGGAAGTCCCGGGTGCGCTTGGCACGCTCGACGGCCTGCGAGAGGGCGACCAGGGTGCGCTCGAAACGCTCCAGCTCGCCGGCGTCCGGACTGTAGTCGAGGACCTCGGCGTCCTTCAGGTAGAGCAGCCGCAGCACCCGGGGCACCACGCCGCGGGTACGCCACAGGACCAGGGCGTAGAACTTCAGCTGGAACAGGGCGCGGCCCTCGAACGCCTCGCGCGGCGCGCCGCCGGTCTTGTAGTCGACCACCCGCAGGTCCCCGGCCGGGGAGACGTCGAGCCGGTCGATGTAGCCGCGGATCAGCAGCTTCTCGTCGATCATCGTGGAGATCAGGGTCTCCCGCTCGGCGGGCTCCAGCCGCTGCGGGTCCTCGACCGCGAAGTACCCGGCGAGCAGGTCCCGGGCGCTGCCCAGGAAGGCGGCCAGCCGGGCGGCCTCCCCGGCGCCGGCCGGGGCGTCGACGAGAGCCAGCTGACCGGTCGCGTCCGCCTCGGCGGCCACCGCGGCGGGATCACGCACGGCGCCTGTGGCGTGTCCCACATCGAGGGGCCCGGAGGCGTCGACGGCGGACGGGCCGGCACCGGAGCCGGCCACCTCGGAGTCCGTCGCGCCGGGAGCGATCGGGCCGGCACCGGAGCCGGCCACCTCGGAGTCCGCCGCGCCGGAAGCGATCGGGCCGGCCGGGCGCTGCGCGGTCTCGGCCGCGAACAGCCTGGCCAGCCCCGGATCGTGCGAGACCAGCCGCTCCCATTCCGGCGCGACCAGGGCGGCCGCGGCCTGCGGCGTGCGCTCGGCGGCGGGCAGGTCGAACAGCCGCTCCAGCACGGCGTGCACCAGCGTGCCGCGCATCTGGTCGGCCGACGGCTGCTCGGGCAGCTTGTCGATGGTGCGGAAGCGGAACAGCAGCGGGCAGGTCTTGAAGTCGGCGGCCCGCGACGGCGACAGCGACGGCCCGGCCGGCCGGTCGCCCAGCCCCGCGCGCCCGGCCGACGTCGCGGGGGAGGGCGCCGAACCGCCGGGGCGGGGCTGCGGGGGTGGGAACACCGTCTGTGCCGTCATGCCAGCCAGGCTAGGGCAGAGGTACGACGAAACGCCCGACCGGCGGCGGCCGGTCCCATCGATCCCCGCGGCCGGCGTGCGGATCGTGATCCGCGCGACAGGCGCGCGGTCCGTAGCATCGACCGGATGGAGGACAGCGCGAGGCAGCGACCCCCGGCGCCGCGCGGCGGCCGGGCGGTGGGGCGGGTGCTGGGCATCCCGGTGCACGCGAACGCCTCGATGGTGCTGCTCGCGCTGCTGGTCACCGTGGTCTACGGCAACTACGCCCGGGCCGAGCTGGGGCTGGGGCAGCCGTGGGCCTATCTGGTCGGGGTGGGATTCGTGGTGTGCCTGCTCGGCTCGGTGCTGCTGCACGAGCTGGGTCACGCGCTGGTCGCCCGGCGCCACGGCATCGGCGTGCGCCGCATCACCCTGGAGCTGCTCAGCGGCTGGACCGAGATGGAACGCGACGCGCCCAGCCCACGGGTGGACGCGCTGGTCTCGCTGGCCGGTCCGGGTGTGTCGCTGCTGCTCGGCGGGGTGGCCACCGGCGCGGCGCTGGTGCTGCCGGAGGACACCGTGCCCGGGCAGATCGCGTTCCAGCTGGCGGTGAGCAACGTGCTGGTGGCCGTCTTCAACGTCCTGCCGGGGCTGCCGCTGGACGGCGGCCGGGCGCTGCGCGCCGGGATGTGGGCGCTGCTGAAGGACCGTAACCGGGCCACGGTGGTGGCCGGCTGGGCCGGCCGGGTGATCGCCTTCGGCACCGCGGTCGTGGTGCTGCTGCTCTTCCAGCTCGGCGTGCTGACCCTGTTCGGGATGGCGTTCGTGTTGCTGGTCACGCTGACCCTGTGGCACGGCGCCGGGCAGTCGATCCGGCTGGGCCGGATGACCGGCCGGTTCCCGCTGATCGACCTGGGCTCGCTGGCCCGCCCGGTGCTGGCGGTGCCGGCCGGCACCCCGCTCGGCGAGGCCCAGCGGCGGCGCGCCGAGGACCCGCGGCCGGATGTGGTGCTCGCGGTCAGCGACGCGGCGGGTAGCCTCACCGCGCTGGTCGACCCGGTCGCCGCCGAGCGCGTGCCGGTCGATCGGCGCCCCTGGGTGAGCGTGGAGAGCGTCGCGCGCTCCCGCGAGGCGCTGACCAGCCTGCCGGTGAGCATGACCGGCGAGCAGGTGGTGCGCGCGTTGCAGGCCCACCCGGGTGCGCAGTATCTGGTGACGGCAGGCGAGGATGTGATCGGCGTCCTGCGGGTCGCCGACGTCGCGGCCGTCCTCGAACCGCGCCGGACGCAACGGACCTGAGAACTGAGAGAAGAGTTAGTGACCACGATTCCAGCCACCGCCGCCGACGAGCCGGTGCCGGCCCACCGCGGGCCGTTCCGCGTCGGTGACCGCGTCCAGCTCACCGACCCCAAGGGCCGGATGCACACGATCGTGCTGGAACCCGGCAAGGCGTTCCACACCCACCGCGGCGCGCTGGAGCACGACCAGCTCATCGGCCAGCCGGACGGCAGCGTGATCACCGCCTCCAGCGGCACGCAGTACCTCGCGCTGCGCCCGCTGCTCAGCGACTACGTGCTCAGCATGCCGCGCGGCGCACAGGTGATCTACCCGAAGGACGCGGCGCAGATCGTCGCGATGGGCGACGTCTTCCCGGGCGCCAAGGTGCTGGAGGCCGGCGCCGGCTCCGGCGCGCTGACCTGCTCGCTGCTGCGCGCCGTCGGCGTTTCCGGCGAGGTGCACAGCTACGAGTTGCGGCCGGACTTCGCGGCGATCGCCCGCAAGAACGTGGAGGCGTTCTTCGGCGGCCCGCACCCGGCGTGGCACCTGCACACCGGGGATGTCGCGGACGCCGACGTGACCGGTTTCGACCGGATCATCCTGGACATGCTGACCCCGTGGGAAGCGCTCGACATGGTCGAGCGCGCGCTGATCCCGGGCGGCGTGTTCATCGGCTACGTGGCCACCACCCCGCAGCTGTCCGAGCTGGTCGAGGCGCTGCGCGAGCGGGGCGGCTGGACCGAGCCGCGGGCCTGGGAGTCGCTGATCCGCGACTGGCACGCCGACGGCCTGGCGGTCCGCCCGGACCACCGGATGATCGCGCACACCGCGTTCCTGGTGTCGGCGCGCAAGCTGGCGCCCGGCGTCACCGCGCCGCCGCGGCGGCGCAAGCCCAGCAAGGGTGCCGAGGCGTACGCGCTGCGCCGGGCGGCGCAGGCCGCCCTGGCCGCCGAGCACGAAGTTCAGGACGACACCTCCGGGGAGTGACCGGGTTGCGCGAGTCCGGTAATTTCCTCCGGGAACGTCGATGGGAGGACAAGGAGTGGGCGCGATGAGTTCTCCGCCGTTCGGCGGCAGCAACGAGATGCCGGCGGTGTTCCCGGACTGGTCGCCCTACCCGGACCTGGACTCGGCGGCCCGCGCCTACCTGCGCGACCCCGAGGTCGCTCTGGAGGCGCTGTTCGGCGTGCTGCGCGGGGCCTCGGTGCTCTGCTTCACCCTGGAACGCTTCGTCAACGAGGTGAACGGGGTCTGGCAGGAGGTCGTCGTCTGCGACGGCAGCCGGCTGGTGCTCTGGCACGGTGAGGACGTGGCGCCCGGCGACGGCCCGGCCGGCTCGATGACCTCGTCGCTGCGGGTGGTGCCGCTGTCCACGATCACCGAGGTGGGCTGCCGGCGGCGGCTCACCCGGACCTCCAGCGGCCAGGCACGCGTCGACAGCATCGACGTCTACCTGCTGCTGAGCTCGGTCGACGACGCGGTGCCGCCGCCCGGGTTGGCCGAGGAGGAGGGCCGGGCGCCGCTGCGGCACGACGCGCTGCGCTTCGGCAAGACCCTCGACGACGGCGGGGCGGGTCAGATCGCCCGGCTGGAGGAGTTCTCCCGGGTGGTGGCGTCGCTGGTCGGCCGCCCCACCCTCTGACCGTCACGCACGTCCGCTCACCGGTCGGCGTCCGGGCCGGCGACCTCCACGTCGTCGGCCCGCCGGACCACGTGGATGCAGTCGCCGGGGCACTCCTTCGCGGAGTCGACGACCTCGAGGACCAGGTGCCCGGGTACGCCCGTGCGCGCCCCGGCGTGCTGCAGCAAATCGCCCGAGACATCTTTCACGTACGCCAGGCCGTCGATGTCGAGCTCGAAGACCTCCGGCGCGTACTGGACGCAGAGTCCGTCACCGGTACACAGGTCCTGATCGATCCAGACCTGCAGCTCATCAGCGTCCGCTGACACCTTCACCTCCCACGACCGGTTGCGGCCGACGGTACCCGAACGCCGGGCGGGCGGCGCGCCGGTGGTCGGACCAATCGATCAAGACTCGGTGACGAGGGTGTTGCATGGGATGAAAACTGCTCCGCAACGGCTAGTGTTGACCCAAGACGTTCGAGCCCCCCGGGGAGGTGGGACGTGGCACGTAGCGACGAAGCGGACTCCCGCGCCGCACGATGGGAGAAAGAGGCCAACGATCTCTCCAGCCAGGTCGCGTTCCTGCAAGAGGAACTCGCTCTGGTGCGGCGGAAGTTGACCGAGAGCCCCCGACACGTCCGGCAGCTCGAGGAACGGCTCGCGACCACGCAGGCGCAGCTGGCCCGAGTGACCGAGAACAACGAACGGCTCGTGGCGACCCTCAAGGAAGCCCGGGCCCAGATCGTCACTCTCAAGGAAGAGATTGACCGGCTCGCCCAGCCGCCCAGCGGCTACGGCGTTTTTTTGGCGGCCCACGAGGACGGCACGGTGGACGTGTTCACCGGCGGCCGTAAGCTGCGGGTGGCGGTCTCGCCGTCGCTCGCCGCCGACGAGCTCAAGCGGGGCCAGGAGGTCCTGCTCAACGACGCGCTGAACGTGGTGGACGCGTTCGGCTACGAGCGCACCGGCGAGGTCGTCCTGCTCAAGGAGGTCCTCGACAATCCGGCCGGCGGCCGCGCCGACCGGGCGCTGGTGGTCTCGCACGCTGACGAGGAGCGGATCGTCTTCCTGGCCGATTCGCTGGAGATCACCAAGCTGCGCGCCGGTGACTCGCTGATGATCGAGCCCCGCTCGGCGTACGCGTACGAGCGGATCCCGAAGAGCGAGGTCGAGGAGCTCGTCCTGGAGGAGGTCCCCGACGTCGACTACACCGACATCGGTGGCCTGCACGCGCAGATCGAGCAGATCCGCGACGCGGTGGAGCTGCCCTTCCTGCACGCCGACCTGTTCCGGGAGCACCAGCTGCGCCCGCCGAAGGGCATCCTGCTCTACGGCCCGCCCGGCTGTGGCAAGACCCTGATCGCCAAGGCGGTGGCCAACTCGCTGGCCAAGAAGATCGCCGAGCGCCGCGGTGAGGAGAAGCACACCAGCTACTTCCTCAACATCAAGGGCCCGGAGCTGCTGAACAAGTACGTGGGTGAGACCGAGCGGCACATCCGCCTGGTCTTCCAGCGGGCCCGGGAGAAGGCCGGCGAGGGCACCCCGGTGATCGTGTTCTTCGACGAGATGGACTCGATCTTCCGGACCCGTGGCTCCGGCGTCTCCAGCGACGTGGAGAACACCATCGTCCCGCAGCTGCTCAGCGAGATCGACGGTGTCGAGGGCCTGGAGAACGTGATCGTCATCGGCGCGTCCAACCGGGAAGACATGATCGACCCGGCGATCCTGCGCCCCGGCCGGCTCGACGTGAAGATCAAGATCGAGCGGCCGGACGCCGAGGCGGCCAAGGACATCTTCGCCAAGTACATCCTGCCCGACCTGCCGCTCAGCGAGGACGACCTCAACGAGCACGGCGGCAACCGGGACGCCACCGTCGCCGCGATGATCGAGGCGGTCGTGCTGCGGATGTACACCGAGTCCGAGGAGAACCGCTTCCTGGAGGTCACCTACGCCAACGGTGACAAGGAGGTCCTGTACTTCAAGGACTTCAACTCCGGCGCGATGATCCAGAACATCGTCGACCGCGGCAAGAAAATGGCGATCAAGGAGTTCCTCACCTCCGGCACCAAGGGCCTGCGACTGCAGCACCTGCTGGACAGCTGCGTCGACGAGTTCCGGGAGAACGAGGACCTGCCGAACACCACCAACCCGGACGACTGGGCCCGGATCTCCGGCAAGAAGGGCGAGCGGATCGTCTACATCCGTACCCTCGTCTCCGGCGGCAAGGGCGCCGAGGCGGGCCGGTCGATCGAGACCGCGTCCAACACCGGCCAGTATTTGTAGTCGAAACGACACAGACGGGCGCGGACGGGAAGCCGTCCGCGCCCGTTAGTGTGTGCCCACTATGAGCACCATGAGTCCCCCTGTCCCCCCCGGCGTCACCCAGGGCCGGTCCGCCACCGCGCGGCTCGCCTGGCTCGACGCCCTGCGGGGCTTCGCCGCGCTCGTCGTCGTGCTGTTCCATCTGAGCCCGATCGCCATCGGGGACCACTACCACTCGGTCATGGGCCGCCACTTCGACATGGGTAAGTTCGGCGTCCTGCTGTTCTTCCTGGTCAGCGGCTACGTCATCCCCATGTCGCTGGAACGGCACGGCTCCCCGCGCAAGTTCTGGGTCGGCCGGCTCTTCCGGATCTACCCGGCCTACCTGGCCAGCATCGCGGTGTTCTTCGCCCTCACGCTGGCCGGCGTGGTCGAGGTGCCGGCCTCGCTGCGCCAGGAGACGGTGGCCGGCACGCTCGGCCACGTGCCGATGCTGCAGGAGTTCGTGGGCGTGCGTGGTGTGGTCCGCCCGTTCTGGACGCTCTCCTTCGAGATGGTCTTCTACCTGATCGTGGTCGGCCTGTTCGTCTGGGGCCTGCACCGGTACAGCGCCCTGTGGGCCGCCGGGCTGATGCTGACCGCCGCGCTGGCCGGCCCGGCACTGCCGCGCGACCTGTTCGGCGCCACCGCGGCCGACCGGCGGCTGCTGGCCGCGGTCCTGGTGGTCGCGGTGGCCGCCAGCATCCTGGCGTACGTCACGGGCCGCCGGCGGCTGGTCCTGCCGGCCGCCGTGCTGGGCCTGTGCTTCGTGGCGCTGCCGCTGTTCAACGGCCACAGCACCCGCTGGGGCACGGCGAACTCGTCCTGGCAGGCGACCTTCATGCTGGCCGTGATGTTCGCCGGCACGGTGATCTACCGTGCCCAGTACGGGCAGCTGAGCCGGAAGCTGGCGATCCCGGTGCTGGCCCTGGTGGCGGTCGGTGTCGCGCTGACCACCTGGCTGTCGGTGGGCGGGAAGTACGAACTGATCAAGTGGTGCACCACCGCGGTGGCCGTGGTGGTCAGCTTCGCCATCGCCTTCGCCCTGCGGCACCGGCGGGTGCCCGCCGTGCTGGTCTGGCTGGGCGCGGTCAGCTACTCGCTGTACCTGCTGCACGTGATGGTGCTGCACGCGATCGCCGAGATCCTGCCGGAGGGCGTCCTGGACCACGTGCCGGGCCGGTTCGCGGTGAGCGCCGCCTTCCTGATCATCGCGCTGATCGCGGCGTGGCTGTCGTACCGCTTCGTCGAGCAGCCCGGCCAGCGGCTGGGCCGCCGGGTGCAGCGCTACCTCGACGCCCGGCTCGGCCCGGAGACCTGGAGCCGGCCGGCGGCCGTGCCGGCCGCGGCCGGCGAGGCCCCGGAGCCGGTCCGCGCCGCCTCCTGACATGCCGGCCGGCGGCGCGGGCGCGGGGTTTCCCCGCGCCCGCGCCGTCGTTTGACCCATGTGACCCGATCCCGCCTGACCTGGCTCGACGCGCTGCGCGGCTACGCCGCCGCGGTGGTCGCCCTGTTCCACCTCAGCCCCACCGTGCTCGGCCAGCAGCGGCACCTGGCGCTCTTCGCGCAGTTCGACGCGGGCCGGTACGGCGTGCTGCTGTTCTTCCTGATCAGCGGTTATGTCATCCCGATGTCGCTGGAGCGGCACGGCTCGCTGCGGCGTTTCTGGATCAGCCGGATCTTCCGCATCTACCCGGCCTACCTGCTGACCATCGTGGTCGGGCTCGCGCTGGCCGGGGCGGGCTGGCTGCGGCTGCACCCGACCCTGTACGCCGAGACCACCACCTCGGTCCTCGGCCACGCCACCATGCTGCAGGAGCTGCTCGGCCTGCGCGGGGTGGTGCGTCCGTTCTGGACCCTCGCCTACGAGATGACCTTCTACCTGATCGTGGCCGGGCTCTTCGCGTGGCGGCGGCACCGCGACAGCGCGTGGTGGGCGGCCGGGCTGGCGCTGATCGTCCTGGTGCTCGGCCGCCGGCTGCCGGGGGACCTGCTCGCCGGCAGCCCCGGTGACCGGCGGATCGCGGCCGTGGTGCTCGCGCTGCTGCTGGCGGGCACGCTGGCGGCGTACGTCGGTGGGCGCCGTGTCCCGGTCCTGATCGTCGGAGCCGCCGGGATCGGGACGGTCCTGCTGCCGCTGCTGGACGGCCAGCCCACCCGGTATGCCACCGCCGGCGACTCCAGCGGCGCCGCGCTGCTGCTGGCCGTGATGTTCGCCGGCACGCTCGTGCACCGGGCGCAGCACCGGCAGCTCGACCGCCGGGTGGCCGGTGCCGTGCTCGCGCTGGTGCTGGTCGCCGCCGGGATCAACCAGTGGCTGCTGGACCAGACGGGGCTGCTGCGCAACAGCGCCGTCGCGGCCGCGGTGGCCGGCACCTTCGCGATCGCCTTCGGGCTGCGCCACCGGGCGGTCCCGGGTCTGCTCACCCGGCTCGGCGCGATCAGTTTCTCGATCTACCTGTTGCACATACCGGTGCTCGTGGTGGTGTCGCGGGTGTTGCGGGGTCACCCGTTCGCGATCGGCGCGGCCTTCGTCGCCGGTACCCTCGCGGTCGCCGGGATCGCCTTTCACCTGGTGGAACGTCCCGGTCAGCGACTCGGTCGCCGGGTGTGGCGGCGGTGCGACGCCCGGTTCGGCCCGGACGTGCGGGTGACCGGCGCGGCCACGGAAGGTGGCATGGCGAGCACGGGCAGCTTCGGTAAGCAACGTGAGAGCGTCTAGGCTCGATGCATGAGCAGGCGTAGGTTCGTGGCGGACTCGATCGTGGTGGACAGGGTGGTCGCATGAGCGTTCGACGGATTATGGGAACCGAGGTCGAGTACGGCATTTCGGTGCCCGGTCAGCCTGGCGCCAATCCGATGGTCACGTCCTCCCAGGTGGTCAACGCCTACGGCGCCCGCCCGGAGCTCAACCGGGGGCAGCGGGCCCGCTGGGACTACGAGGAGGAGTCCCCGCTGCGCGACGCCCGCGGGTTCACCTACTCGGGCGCCAATTACGACCCGGCCGAGGCCCTGGCCGACGAGGACCTGGGCCTGGCCAACGTGATACTCACCAACGGCGCGCGGCTCTACGTCGACCACGCGCACCCGGAGTACAGCACCCCCGAGTGCACCAACCCGCTGGACGTGGTGAAGTGGGACAAGGCCGGTGAGCGGGTGATGGCCGAGGCGTCCCGGCGCGCCGCCACCATCCCCGGCTCGCACCGCATCCAGCTGTACAAGAACAACACCGACAACAAGGGCGCCTCGTACGGCTCGCACGAGAACTACCTGATGCGCCGGCAGACCGCCTTCGCCGACATCGTGGCCCACCTCACCCCGTTCTTCGTGACCCGGCAGATCTTCTGCGGCGTGGGCCGGGTGGGCCTGGGGCAGGACGGCAGCGGCTCGGGTTTCCAGATCTCCTCCCGGGCCGACTTCTTCGAGGTCGAGGTGGGCCTGGAGACCACCCTCAAGCGCCCGATCATCAACACCCGCGACGAGCCGCACGCCGACGCCGACAAGTACCGCCGGCTGCACGTGATCATCGGGGACGCCAACCTCTCGGAGATCGCCACCTACCTCAAGGTCGGCACCACCGCCCTGGTGCTCAACATGATCGAGGAGAAGGTGTTCACCGGCGAGCTCGGCATCGCCGACCCGGTCAGCGAGCTGAAGGCGGTCAGTCACGACCCGGCGCTCAAGCACCTGATGCGGCTGCGCGACGGCCGCCGGCTCACCGCGCTGGACCTGCAGTGGGCGTACTACGAGCGGGCCCGGGCGTTCGTCGACCAGCGGTACGGAAGCGACGTCGACGAGCAGACCAGCGACGTGCTCGCGCGCTGGGAGGACGCGCTGGACAAGCTCGGCCGCGACCCGATGCTCTGCTCGGACACCCTGGACTGGGTGGCGAAACTGCGCCTGCTGGAGGGCTACCGGGAGCGGGAGAACCTGAACTGGTCCTCGCCCAAGCTGCAACTGGTCGACCTGCAGTACGCCGACGTGCGCCCGGAGAAGGGCCTCTACCACCGCCTGGTGGCCCGCGGTTCGATGAAGACGCTGCTGGATCCGGACGACACCCAGCGCGCGATGTACGAGCCGCCGGAGGACACCCGGGCCTACTTCCGTGGCCGCTGCCTCGGGCAGTACGCCTCCGAAGTGGTCGCCGCCAGCTGGGACTCGGTGATCTTCGACGTCGGCCGGGAGTCGCTGGTCCGAGTGCCGATGATGGAGCCCGAGCGCGGCACCAGGAAGCACGTCGGCGCGCTCTTCGACACCTGTGAGAGCGCGAAGGACCTGCTCGAGGTGATCACGAGTCGGTGATAAAACACCCGTTGCGACGGGTCGTTTCGGCACGGGCGCGAGGTAGGTTTTTCCCAACCCGATGTTGCGGACTTCGGGTGGCTAGAAGGGGGACATCCATGGCAACCCGAGACACCGGTGGACAGTCGCAGTCCGGCAAGGGCCGGGCCGACGAGGAGATCGAGGACGTCACCGTTGAGGCCAACCCGGAGGTAGCCGAGCGGCACGCGGAGATCACCGAGGACGTCGACGATCTGCTCGACGAGATCGACTCCGTGCTGGAGGAGAACGCGGAGGAGTTCGTCCGCGGGTATGTCCAAAAGGGCGGTCAGTGACCGTTATGTCTGTTCAAATGCCCGCCGGGCGTCCGCAAGGACGCCCGGCGGGCATTTACGGACGACGCTCAAGATCGGGATAATGTGCTTCAACCGCACCGGCAGTTCTTCCGTGCCGATGCGATCACGTAGCTGAAAGGAACCACGTGGCGACGGGTTTTGATCCATCCGGGCGGCTACCGGATATCTTTCTCAACACGGGGACGTCCTCCTTCACGCAGTTCCTGAGCGCGGCGGCCCCCGAGCTGCTGCCGGGCCGGCGCCCGCTGCCGCCCGGCCTGTCCGCCGGCGACGTCGCGCCGCACGGCACCACGATCGTCGCCATCGCGACCGCCGAGGGCGTCGTGATGGCCGGCGACCGCCGGGCGACCATGGGCAACCTGATCGCCAGCCGGGACATCAAGAAGGTGCACCCCGCCGATGCGTACTCGCTGATCGGCATCGCCGGCACCGCCGGCATCGGCATCGAGCTGATCCGGCTGTTCCAGGTCGAGCTCGAACACTACGAGAAGACCGAGGGCGCCATGCTCTCGCTCGACGGCAAGGCGAACCGGCTGGCCGCGATGGTCCGCGGCAACCTGGGCGCGGCGATGCAGGGCCTGGCCGTGGTCCCGCTCTTCGCCGGCTTCGACCTCGCGCCGGCCGACCCGGCCCGCGCCGGGCGGATCTTCAGCTTCGACGTGGCCGGCGGCCTCTACGAGGAGACCGGCTACGAGGCGATCGGCTCCGGCTCGCTGTTCGCCAAGGCCGCGCTCAAGAAGAGGTACCGCGAAGGGGTCGGCACCGAGGACGCCATCCGGCTCGCGGTCGAGGCGCTCTACGACGCCGCGGACGACGACACCGCCACCGGCGGGCCCGACCTCACCCGCAAGATCTACCCGGTGGTGATGACCGCCACGGCCAACGGCACCAACCGGCTCAGCGACGCCGAGGTCACCGCGGTGGCCGAGCAGGTCGTCTCCGGACGCATGGAGAACCCGGGCGGTTGATCCGCACGATGGAGGAGAAGGAGTAGCCACCCGTGGCCATGCAGTTCTACGCATCACCCGAGCAGGTCCAGCGGGACCGCTCGGAGTACGCCCGCAAGGGCATCGCCCGCGGCCGCTCGGCCGTGGTGCTGTCGTACGAGGGCGGCATCCTGCTCGTCGCCGAGAACATCACCACCCTTCGCAAGATCAGCGAGATCTACGACCGGATCGCGTTCGCCGCGGTCGGCCGCTACAACGAGTTCGAGAACCTGCGCCGCGCCGGGGTGCGGATGGCCGACATGGTCGGTCTGACCTACGACCGGCGTGACGTCACCGGGCGGGCGCTGGCCAACGCGTACACCCAGACGCTCGGCGCGATCTTCTCGGAGACCCAGAAGCCGTACGAGGTGGAGATCTGCATCGCGCAGGTGGGCGCCAGCCCGGAGCAGGACGAGCTCTACCGGATCATGTACGACGGGTCGGCGCTCGACGAGCCCGGCTTCATGGCCATGGGCGGGCAGGCCGAGGCGATCTCGAACGTGCTGCGCGAGCGGCACGACGTCAACGCCGACCTGCCCTCCGCGCTCGCCCTGGCCGCCGAGGCGCTGGGCAGCGTCGGCGGGGAGAACGGCCAGCCGCGCACCCTCGAGGCCAAGCAGCTCGAGGTCGCCGTGCTGGACCGCCGCCGCGCCGGCCGCACCTTCCGGCGCATCGCCGACGCGGCCCTGACCAGTCTGCTCGGGCACCAGTCGGTGCCGGACGCGGACCTCGGCGAGACCGACGCGGCGCCGCCGGCGCACGGCGACAGCAAGCCCACCGAGTCGGCCGCCTCGGAGAACACCGAGTCGGCCGCCCCGGAGAAGAGCGCGGAGTCCGAGTGACCGGCGCGACGGGCGTGGCCGCGGGCCGCGCCCGTCGCCTCCGGCTCGGACGCGGGCGTCGTCGGTCCCCGGCTCGGACGTGGCCGTCGTCGGTCCCCGGCTCGGACGTGGCCGTCGCCGTCCCCGGCTCGGAGGCGGCCATCGCCGTCCCCGGCCGTCGCGCCGCCGGGAAACCCGTGGCTTTCGGTGTGCCCGCACACACCGTCCGCGACAGAGAGCGTGATTCCCGGGGCCTCGTGGTGCTGCCAATGCGACTCGGATACGGCTAGTGTTTCGTCATGGAACGGCGAATTTTCGGCCTCGAGACCGAGTACGGAGTCACGTGCACCTATCGGGGGCAGCGGCGGCTGTCGCCGGACGAGGTGGCCCGCTACCTGTTCCGCCGAGTGGTGTCGTGGGGACGCAGCAGCAACGTCTTCCTGCGTAACGGCGCCCGCCTCTACCTCGACGTCGGTTCCCACCCGGAGTACGCCACCCCCGAGTGCGACTCCGTCACCGACCTGGTCGCCCACGACCGGGCCGGCGAACGGATCCTGGAAGGCCTGCTCGTCGACGCCGAGAAGCGCCTGCACGACGAGGGCATCGCGGGGGAGATCTACCTCTTCAAGAACAACACCGACTCCGCCGGCAACTCGTACGGCTGCCACGAGAACTACCTGGTCAGCCGGCACGGCGAGTTCGGGCGGCTGGCCGACGTGCTGATCCCGTTCCTGGTCACCCGGCAGCTGATCTGCGGCGCCGGCAAGGTGCTGCAGACCCCGCGCGGCGCGGTGTTCTGCCTCTCCCAGCGTGCCGAGCACATCTGGGAGGGCGTCTCCAGCGCCACCACCCGCTCCCGGCCGATCATCAACACCCGCGACGAGCCGCACGCCGACGCGGAGCGCTACCGCCGGCTCCACGTGATCGTCGGCGACTCCAACATGAACGAGGTCACCACGCTGCTCAAGGTGGGCAGCGCGGACATCGTGCTGCGCATGATCGAGGCCGGCGTGGTGATGCGCGACCTGTCGCTGGAGAATCCGATCCGGGCGATCCGCGAGGTCAGCCATGACATCACCGGCCGCCGCAAGATCCGGCTGGCGAACAACAAGGAGGTCTCCGCGCTGGAGATCCAGCAGGAGTACCTGGCGAAGGCCACCGAGTTCGTCGAGCGCCGCGGCGGCGACCCGGTCGCCAAGCGCGTCGTCGAGCTGTGGGGCCGGGTGCTCAACGCGATCGAGAGCGGCGACCTCGACCCGGTCGCCCGCGAGATCGACTGGGTGAGCAAGTACAAGCTGATCGAGCGTTACCAGGCCAAGCACGAGATCCCGATGTCGCATCCGCGGATCGCCCAGCTCGACCTGGCGTACCACGACGTGCGCCGTGGCCGCGGCCTCTACGCTCTGATGGAGAAGCGCAAGCAGGTCGACCGGATCGCCAACGACCTGCAGATCTTCGAGGCGAAGGAGACGCCGCCGCAGACCACCCGGGCGCGGCTGCGCGGCGAGTTCATCAAGCACGCCCAGGAGAAGCGCCGCGACTTCACCGTGGACTGGGTGCACCTGAAGCTCAACGACCAGGCGCAGCGCACCGTGCTGTGCAAGGACCCGTTCCGGGCCTACGACGAGCGGGTGGACCGGCTGATCGCCAGCATGTGACGGCCCGGTCGCCGGCACGGTGGGTCCTGAGCGCGGCGGGCCGGTGAGCCCGCCGGGCCGGGCTTGCCGACCGCTGAGCAGCGGAGCGGGGCGGGGGTTTAGGCTGGCCGGGCTATGACGACGCCCGCACCAGGCCGCCCCGGCCCCGACGACAACATCCGCAAGAGCCGGGTCGAGCGCCGCCGCGACCGCATCCGCAGGGATGTCCAGCAGGCCCGCACCGGCCGGCACATCGTCCCGACGTGGCTGATGGCGACGGTTCTCGGCCTGATCCTCGCGGGCTGGCTCTACCTGATCATCACCAGGTGACCCGCGATCTGACCGTCCCGGGACAGCGTGTCCCCTGATCGTCCGGAGGCGTTCGGCGACCTCGTCCGCGGCAGCCGACGCGTCACCCGCTCGCCCGGCGAGCGGCGACCTCAGCGGCACCCGGCAACCGCCCCTCCGGCCGTCGCCGGCCGTCGCCTGACCCGATCATGATGGAACGACGCGCGGCCTCCCCGGTCCGGAGGCGGCCGCACGGCATGGGCGCGCGGCCCGCGCCCGAAGCGCTGCGGGCCCGCACGGTTTACGGGAGGCTGCCAGGTATGACGGAGATCCTTGGGCCGGGCATCGGCGACTACGTGCTCGCGCACTGCACACCGGCGGACGAGGTCCTGCGGGACCTCGCGGCGGAGACCCGCGAGGCGCTGCCCCCGGAGGACGCCGGGATGCAGATCAGCCCGGACGAGGGCGCGCTGCTGACCATGCTGGTCCGGCTGACCGGGGCACGGTACGCGGTCGAGGTCGGCGTCTTCACCGGCTACTCCTCGATCTGCATCGCCCGCGGCCTGCAGCCCGGCGGCAAGCTGCTGGCCTGCGACGTCTCTCCGGAATGGACCGCGGTGGCCCGCCGCTACTGGGCCCGGGCGGGTCTGGCCGGCGGCATCGAGCTCAGGCTGGCGCCGGCCATCGAGACGCTGCAGGCGCTCGCCCCGGACCCGGTGATCGACTTCGCGTTCGTGGACGCCGACAAGATCGGTTACCCGGCGTACTACGAGGAGCTGGTCCCCCGCCTGCGCCCGGGCGGGCTGATGGCTCTGGACAACGTGCTGCGCGGCGGGCGGGTGCTGCACCCCACCGTCCCCGCGGACCGGGCGATCGCCGAGCTCAACGACCGCATCGTGGGCGACGAGCGGGTCGAGGCGGTGATGCTGCCGGTCCGCGACGGGGTCACCCTGGTCCGCAAGCGGGATTAGCGACGCCGGCGATGGGCCGGGGGCGTCAGGTGGCCAGCAGCGTCGCGGCGTGCCGCCCGGCCGCCGCCGCGGCCAGGAAGTACCCGTAGTCCTGGTCCAGCTTGCGGCCCATCGTCGACAGCGGCACCGGGCAGGCCCGCAGCGCCTCGCCCAGGCCGGCGGCCGGGACGCGGACGATCCGGTGCCGGGCGGCGAGCGGGGCGAGCGCCGCGTCCACCTCGGCGGCCAGGGCGGCCTCGAGTCCCTCCGGCACCGGCAGGTCCGCGCCGGTCAGCGCGACCCGCCCGTACGCGGTGAGGCTGTGGTGCGAGACCCCGCGGTGCCGGGGCCGCCCGTCCCCGGCGGAGATCCGCAGCGACCCGACCGGCCGGCCGCCGAGCACCCCGATCGCGTTGATCGCCTCGCCGAGCGCCACCCCGGAGAACCCCCACGTGGTGCCGGTGCCGAGGTTCCCCGGTCCCTGCGCGACGACGGCCACGTCCGCGTGCAGCACGTGACGCGCGGCCAGCAGCCCGGTGTGCACCGTGCCGGCCTCCAGGTCCCCGCCGAACGCCTGCCCGGTGGTCACGGTCCCGCACAGGTGCCCGGACAGCCCGTCCAGCGTGCGGGAGAACCAGGCCGGCAACGCCCCGCCGTCGGTCATCACGTACGCCACCCGGGCGTCCGGCCGGTCGGCGTGCACCCCGGCCAGGATCGCCGGCAGCGCGGAGTGCAGGTCCGCGGTCACCACCGGCATCCCGTCGAGCGACTCGGCCGCGGCCATCACCTCCCGGTACGGGGAGGCCTCCTCGTCCACGCCCAGCAGGATCGGCTGCAGCGGGGTGTAGCGGGCCTTGACCAGGTGCCCGCGGTCGCGGGTGGTCCCGTCGTCGGCCGGGTCCGCGGGCAGCCGGTCGGGCAGGGCCACCACCAGGGCGTACCCGCCGGTGCCCAGACCCATCACCAGCGCGCCGACGTTGAGCAGCACCCGGTCGCCGGGTTGCGGCTCACCGACCAGCCCGGGGTAGGCGAGCGCGCGCACCGGCCCGTCGTCCGTGGCCACGTCCAGTTCGGCGGCGCCCCGCCAGCTCCGGCGTACCGAAAGCACCGTTCCCGACCGCCACCGCACCATGGCCGCGACCCTATCGGTCCACGCCGCCGTCGATGTGGTCGCGTCCCGGCACGCCGCGGGTCGGGTCGAGGAAGACGTACCGGATCTCCGGGAACCGCTCCCGCAGCCGCCGCTCGGCCTCGTCCGAGGCGGCCTCGATCTGCCGGCCCGGCACGTCGTCGGCGAGGTCGACGCGGGCCGCGACCAGGATGTCGCCCGGCCCCATCTGCATGGTCAGCAGTGTCGGCACCGCGGTCACCACCGGGATCGACCTGAGGTCGGCGGCGATCTGGTTGTGCACCCGGCGCGGCACCGCCCGGCCGCCCAGCAGCGACACGTTGCTGCGGGCCAGCACCGAGGCGACCGCCAGCAGCAGGCAGCCGATCAGGATCGAGGCCACCCCGTCCCACACCTGAAGGCCGGTGAGCTGGGTCAGGCCCAGCCCGGCGCCGGCCAGCAGCAGGCCGACCAGCGCCGTCGAGTCCTCGAAGAACGCCGCCTTGACGGTGGTGTCCGGGGTGAGCCGCAGGAACCGCTGCGGCGTGGTCCGCCACCGGCGTGACTCGCCGCGGACCTGCCGGCGGGCCTTGAGGAAGGAGGCGCCCTCGGCGACGAACGAGACCGCCAGCACGAGGTAGGAGGCCAGCTCTCCTTGCCGTACCCGAACGGGTGTTCCTCGTCCGCCGGTCGTCCGCCGCGCCGCGAAGCGACATACAGGAAGATCTCGGTCACCGTGTCGGCGAACGAGTGCGCGGCCTCGGAAGCATCGCCGCCGAGCCGGAGAGCAGGCCGGCGACCAGCTTCGCCGCCGCGATGGCCAGGTTGGCGAGGCCGGCCAGGATGACCGTGCCGACGCTCTCGGTCGGCGCGCGCGGGCCGGTGTCGGGCAGTCCGATGGGAGCCGTCCGGGGCTCGGGTGCGATCGTCACGGCAGCCAACGTTCCCAACCGAGGTCACGAATAACGGTGGGAACTTCGGGCTGCTAGGTTTCCTGTCGTGTCGCGCACTCGTACCGAGCGCCTGGTGAACCTGGTGATCTGCCTGTTGTCCACGCGGCGGTTCCTGACCGCCGCGCAGATCGCCGCGACCGTGCCCGGTTACGAGCACGACCCGGCGGACCCCCGGGACCACGAAGCCTTCCAACGCAAGTTCGAGCGGGACAAGGCCGAGCTGCGTGAACTGGGCGTCCCCCTGGAGACCGGCACCGCGAGCATCTTCGACCAGGAGCCCGGCTACCGCATCGCCCAGCGGGAGTACGCGCTGCCCGACATCCTGCTCGAACCGGACGAGGCCGCCGCGGTGGGCATCGCCGCGCGGCTCTGGCAGCACGCCGGGCTGGCCGCCGCCGCGTCCAGCGGGCTGGCCAAGCTGCGCGCCGCAGGCGTCGAGGTGGATCCGCAGGCCACCCTCGGGGTGGAGCCGGTGGTCACCGTCGACCCGGCGTTCGGCCCGCTGACCGTGGCCGCCCGGGAGCGCCGCGCGGTGACCTTCCGGTATCGGGTGCCCGAGGTCGACGAGCCCAGCGCCCGCCGCCTGGAGCCGTGGGGCGTGGTCTGCTGGCGCGGCCGGTGGTACGTGGTCGGCCACGACCGGGACCGGGACGCGGCCCGCTGCTTCCGGCTGTCCCGGATCGTCGGCGACGTGCGCGCGGTGGGCCGGCCGGGCGCGTTCGCCCCGCCCGCGGACCCGGACCTGATCAAGCACGTGGCGCGCAGCTCCGGACCGATCGCCCGCAACGGCCGCGCCACGGTCACCGTCCGCCCCGGCCGGGCCGCCGGGCTGCGCCGGATGGCCGAGGAGATCCTCGCCGGGCCGGACGGCGATCGGCTGACCATCTCGTACGGCGATCCGGAGTGGCTGGCCGCGCGCATCGCCGGGTACGGCGCGGACGCCCGCGCCGACGGCCCGCCGGAGCTGCGTGACGCGGTCATCCAGCAGCTCAAGGACCTCGCCGTGCGACACGACCGGAGCGTCGCGGCGGTGGCCGAGTGAGCACCCCGCGCACCCCGTCCGCCGACCGCCTGGGCCGCCTGCTCAACCTGGTGCCGTATCTGCTGGCGCGGCCGGGAATCCTGATCGCCGAGGCGGCCGCCGACCTGAACATCACCCCGAAGCAGCTGCGCGAGGACCTGGAGCTGCTCTGGGTGTGCGGGCTGCCCGGGTACGGCCCGGGCGACCTGATCGACATGGCGTTCGACGGCGATCGCGTCACGATCAGCCACGACGCCGGCATCGACAAACCGCTGCGGCTCAACCAGGACGAGGCGCTGGCCCTGGTGGTGGCGCTGCGGATGCTCGCCGAGACGCCGGGGATCGGCGCCCGGGACGCGATCGAGCGGGCCCTCGCCAAGATCGAGAGCGCGGCCGGCGATCTGGCGGACCCCCCGGTCGCCGTGAAACTGCCCGCGAACCAGGAGAAGCTGGCCGCGGTCCGGGCGGCGGTGGACTCCGGGCACGCGTTGCGGCTGACGTATTACACCGCCGCCCGGGACGAGACCACCGAACGCGTGGTCGACCCGATGCGGATGCTGACCGTCGGCACGTTCGCCTACCTGGAGGCCTGGTGCCGGCGGGTGGAGGCGACCAGGCTGTTCCGGATGGACCGGATCGACGCGTTCACCGAGCTGGACGAGCCGTCCCGGCCACCGGTCGAGGCGGTCCCGCACGACGTCAGCGCGGGCGTCTTCCGGCCCGGCCCGGACCTCCCGCTGGTCACCCTGCGGGTGGGCCGCGGCGGCCGGTGGATCACCGAGTACTACCCGGTCGAGCAGGTGGTCAAGGAGCCCGGCGAGTGGCTGGTCACCATGCGGGTCACCGACCTGGGCTGGGCGCAGCGCCTGCTGGTCGGGCTGGGCCGCGACGTGACCGTGGTCGGGCCGCCGGAGCTGGTCCAGCAGATCCGCGCGGCGGCGGACGCCGCCCTGGACCAGTACGCCGCGCCGCACACGCTCGCGGCGGATCCGGCGCCGGGCCGATAGGGTGACGCCGTGTTGATGTGGGTCTGGATCGCCGTGGTGGCGATCGCGGTGTTCATCCTGGCCTCCGCCGCCGTGCGGTTGCTGGGGCGGTTGTCCGAGCTGCGCCGGGCGGCCGGCCGGCTGCAACGCCGGCAGGAGGAGGCGATGCGGCTGCAGGCCGGCGCCGCCCGGCTGGAGCAGACCGTGCTGGGCCTGCAGCAGCGCGCCGGTCGGGCTCAGGAGCAGGTGGAACGGATCCAGGCCGCGCTCGGCAGGTGAACTGCGGTGTTCCCGCCCCGTTGTCCGGGACGTAAAGCCGATGCGTAAGAATCTCGCGAGTTCCAGCGTGCTCCATTGCCGGAATTGACACGTACGATGGACCCGCAACCTGATCCGACCGACTGGAGTCATCCCATGGGCGCCCTCAAGCCATGGCACATCATCGTTCTCGTCGTCGTGCTCGTGCTGCTGTTCGGCGCGAAACGGCTGCCGGACGCGGCGCGCTCCCTCGGGCGCTCGCTGCGGATCATCAAGGCGGAGACCAAGGGCCTCGTCGATGACGACAAGGACAACCTGGCGGAGAAGGCCGACGCGCAGTACTCGCGCCAGCCGCTGCAGGGCGACGTCCAGCAGCCCGGCTACCAGCAGCCGGGTTACCAGCAGCCCCAGCCGGGCTACCAGCAGCCCCAGCCCGGTTACCAGCAGCCGCAGCAGCCGCCGGCCCAGCCCTACGTCGACCCGGTGCAGCGCACCAACGACCGCTGACCCGGGTCGATGGCACTGAGCCTGCGCCGCAACCGGGGGCCCAGCAAGTTCGAGCAGGCCGCCGACGGCTCGATGACGCTCATCGAGCACGTCCGGGAACTGCGTAACCGGCTGTTCGTCGCCTCGCTGGGCATCGTGGGCGGCCTCATCGTCGGCTTCATCATCTCCGACTGGGTGTTCGACCTGCTCAGCGGGCCGTACTGCGCGCTCGACACCTCGTGGGTGCCGAACAACCAGGGCGACCTGGAGTGCAAGTACCTGACGCTCGCCGCCACCGACGGTCTGATCATCAAGCTCAAGCTGGCGCTCTGGGTCGGCCTGGTCGTCGGCGCTCCGGTCTGGCTCTACCAACTCTGGGCGTTCATCGCGCCGGGCCTGCACCGGCACGAGCGCAAGTGGGCGTACGTCTTCGTGGCGATCGCTGCGCCGCTGTTCATGGGCGGGGCGGTGCTGGCCTACTTCGTCGTCCAGCACAGCCTGGAATTCATCATGACGGCCGGTGTCCTGCAGTCGTCGCAGCAGCTCGAGGTCACCGCGTACATCGGTTTCGTCACCACGATGATCCTGCTGTTCGGCGCGGCGTTCGAGTTCCCGCTGATCCTGCTCATGCTGAACTTCACCGGCGTGGTCACGGCCCGTCGCCTGCTCAGCTGGTGGCGTGCGGTGGTCTTCCTGTCCTTCGCGTTCGCCGCCGTCGCGACCCCGGACCCGGGCCCGTTCGGCATGACGCTGCTGGCCGCGTGCATGGCGCTGCTGTACTTCATCGCGGTCGGTGTGGCGTTCCTGAACGACAAGCGCAAGGGTGTCGGCAAGGAGCTCTACGAGGGCCTCGACGACGACGCGATCTCCACGCTGGAGGAGGAGCGCGTCCCGGTCGGCGCCTCCGACCCGATCGCCGCGCCGACGCCGGTCGAGGCGCCGGCCCCGGTCGAGACGCCCCGGCCGCTGGAGCGCCGCTTCGACGACATGACCTAGGGGCGAGCACCGCCGAACGACCACGGACGTGCCCTGTCAGGGTTTCCTGACAGGGCACGTTTTCGGTTGCCGTCGCGGAACCACGGGCGGGCGCATGTGCTTCGGCCCGGTCGCCGGAAACCGCGGTGCGCGCTTCTCGCAGCGGCGCCCCCCACGGATCGATCGGTGATGACCCGTGAGCGGGGCTGCAAACTGTCTCCCGCACCCCGGCATTCACATGGACCATTGCGTTTCGACGCTTCCCGGTCGAGGAGCGGGCGATTCGGAGAAACGTTACGCTGCATTCATCACGGTCGTCGCCGCAAAAGTCCTGGCGATGTGCGGCACGATGTCCGCTACGTTCCTGGTGCGCTACGAGCCGCGGAGCGGTGCGACGGGAACCGTCGACGGCAACGGGTCGGCTTCGGATTGCGGCATCCAGCGTGTCGGCAGCTCGTCCCACCCGGTCGTCCGGTTCACGGTGTGCCCGAACCAGGACCGACGTCTGCAGGCCGTGGAAAAATGCCCAGCCTTTCACCGGCGGGTGACCGATATGTGGATCGCCATTCCGGCAGGATCGTCAATTCCGCCGCTGATCGTGGTCCCGGTATTCTTCGCGGCTGTGACGAGCCACTTCATCGCGGTGCTGGCCAACCCCCGGGCGGGGCGCGGCCGGCACCGCGGTCTGCTACCCGGCGTACTGCAATCGCTGGGCGCCGCCGGGCATCCGGTGCGGCTGCTGGCGGCCGACAGCGGGACGGCGGCCGAGCGTGCCTGCCGGCAGGCCGTCGCGGACGGGGCGGTGGCGCTGGTCGCGGTCGGCGGCGACGGCACCGTGCACCGGGCGCTGCAGGCCGCCGCGGGGCAGCCGGTCGGGTTCGGCGTGGTCCCGGCGGGGACCGGGAACGACTTCGCGGGCGCGGTGGACGTACCGGGAAATCCGCTGGACGCCGCGGCAGGGATCGCCGCGGCCCTGGCCGCGGGCCGTGACCAGCGGGTCGACGCGGTCCTGGCGGTGGACGTGACCGGCCGGGAACGCTGGTTCTGCGCGGTCCTGGCGGCCGGGTTCGACGCCCTGGTCAACGACCGCGCGAACCGGATGCCCTGGCCGCGCGGCCCGCGCCGCTACGACCTGGCCATCGTGCTGGAGCTCGCCCGGCTGCGGGCGCGCGCCTACCGGCTGGAGATCGACGGGGTGCCCCGGAGCGTCGCGGCGGAGATCGTCGCGGTCGGCAACGCCGCCAGCTACGGCGGCGGGATGCGCATCCTGCCGGACGCCGACCCGGCGGACGGGCTGCTCGACGTGATCTGGGCGAGCCGGCTGGGCCGGGCCGGGCTGACCCGGCTCAAGCCGCGCCTGCGGCACGGCACGCACGTCACCGACCCGCGGGTCACCGTGCTGCGCGCCCGGCAGGTGCGGATCCGCGCGGACGGCATCGTCGGCTACGCGGACGGCGAGCGGCTCGGCCCGCTGCCACTGGACTTGACGTGTGTGCCGGGTGCGATCCGGTTGCTCCGGTGAGCCCGGGGTCAGATTCCCCGGGAACGGGGCGAACCTGAGGGCATGGCGATGAACACGGTGTCCGGCAACGCGTCCTCGATGGCCTCGATGGCCTCGTCCGTCCTCGGCAACGCCCGCCAGGCCTTCAAGGCGATGGCGCAGGCGGCGGCCAGCCCCGAGCCCGGCGCCGGCGCGGCGGCCACCGAGTCCGTCGCCAAGCGCGGCCGGCGCGGCACCATCCTCGACCGCTACCTGTGACGCCCGCAGCCGCGGGCCCGGGCGTCAGGCGCAGCCGGCGAGCGCGAGGGTCGCGCCCAGCCCGTTGACCCGCCCCGGTTCCGCGGCCGGCAGCACCAGGGCGGCGCAGCCGGCCCGGACCGCGCCCGCGTCGGCCGGCGTGTCGCCCACCATCAACGTGCGCGCGGGGTCGACGCCCAGCATCCCGCAGGCCTGCAGGAAGATCGCCGGATCGGGTTTGGTCCGGCCCAGCTCGTAGCTGAGCGCGAACGCGTCGACCAGCCCGTCCAGCCCCCAGTGCGCGAAGTGCGGCCGGATGTCGAAACCGATGTTGCTGACCACGGCCACCTTGATCCCGGCGTCGTGCAGCCGGCGCAGCGTCGGCTCGGTGTCCGGGTAGGGCAGCCAGCCATCCGGCACCAGCAGCCGGTCGTAGAGCGCGTCGGCCAGTCCCGGCACGTCGGTGTGCACCGTCGCGGCCAGGCCGGTGTAGGCGGCGCGGTGGCTGTGCGCGTACAGGTCCCGGTCGGCCCAGTGCTCGGCCAGCTGCGGCGGCACCCGGTGCGGCAGCGGGCCGCCGGCTCGCCCGGCGCTGACCAGCCGGTCGGCCAGGATCGTCGCCCTGGCCCGCTCCAGCTCGGCGCCGCAGGCCGCGGCGGCCGCGACGACCCAGGTCACCGGGTCTTCCACCTGGGCGAGAGTGCCGTGGAAGTCGAACAGCACGGCGTCCACGAGCCGCGCGGACGGGGGAGGTTCGGGGGTCTGCGGCACTCGTGCACCTTACCGATGCCGCTCGACGCTCCCGACGGCCACTACCGTGTCGCACATTGTCATACCGGCGAACTAGCCTTGTGCTCATGACGAGTCCCGCCGAACGGTATGCGGCATCCAAGCGGCGGGCGGCGCGAGTCGCCGAGTTCCCGGCGCTCGACGACTTCATGCTCGACATCGGTTTCGACCTGGACGACTTCCAGCGGCAGGCGTGCGAGGTCCTGGAACGCGGCAACGGCGTGCTGGTGTGCGCGCCGACCGGCGCGGGCAAGACGGTCGTCGGCGAGTTCGCCGTGCACCTGGCCCTGCGATCCGGCGAGCGCAAGTGCTTCTACACCACTCCGATCAAGGCGCTGTCCAACCAGAAGTTCCACGACCTGGTGGAGCGCTACGGCCCGGACAAGGTCGGCCTGCTCACCGGCGACAACGCGATCAACGGCGACGCGCCGGTGGTGGTGATGACCACCGAGGTGCTGCGCAACATGCTCTACGCCGGCTCCAGCCAGCTGAAGAACCTCGCCTACGTGGTGATGGACGAGGTGCACTACCTCGCCGACCGGTTCCGCGGCGCGGTCTGGGAAGAGGTGATCATTCACCTGCCCGCCTCGGTGACCCTGGTCTCGCTGTCCGCCACGGTCAGCAACTACGAGGAGTTCGCCGACTGGCTGGTCACCGTCCGCGGCGAGACCGAGGTGGTGGTCAGCGAGCACCGGCCGGTCCCGCTCTGGCAGCACATGCTGGTCGGCCGCCGGATGTTCGACCTGTTCCACGACGCCGACGCGGCCCGCAAACACGACGTGCACCCGGAACTGCTGCGCTACACCCGGGAGATGGAGCGCCGCCTCGACCTGGGCGAGCGGGCCGGGGGGTGGAACGGGCGCGGCAACAACCGTGGCCGGCGCTGGCAGCCGCCGCCCCGGCCGGAAGTGGTCGACCGGCTGGAGCGCGCCGGGCTGCTGCCGGCCATCCTGTTCATCTTCAGCCGGGCCGGCTGCGACGCCGCGGTCCAGCAGTGTCTCGGCGCCGGCCTGCGGCTGACCGACGTCGAGGAGCGCGCCGAGATCCGGCGGATCGCGGCGGCCAAGGTGGCCGGCATCCCCGCCGAGGACCTGTCCGTGCTGGGCTACTGGGAGTGGCTCGACGGGCTGGAGCGGGGCATCGCCGCGCACCACGCCGGGATGCTGCCCGCCTTCAAGGAGGCGGTCGAGGAGTGCTTCGTCAACGGCCTGGTCAAGGCGGTCTTCGCCACCGAGACGCTGGCGCTGGGCATCAACATGCCGGCCCGGTGCGTGGTGCTGGAACGCCTGGTCAAGTTCAACGGCGAGGCCCACGTCGACCTGACCCCGGGGGAGTACACCCAGCTCACCGGCCGGGCGGGGCGGCGCGGCATCGACGTCGAGGGGCACGCGGTGGTGCTCTGGAGTCCCGAGGTGGACCCGCGGCACGTGGCCGGCCTGGCGTCCACCCGGACCTATCCGCTGCGGTCGTCGTTCCGCCCGTCGTACAACATGGCGGTCAACCTGGTCGGCACGGTGGGCGCGGACAAGTCGCGTGAGCTGCTCGAGTCGTCGTTCGCGCAGTTCCAGGCGGACCGCTCGGTGGTCGGCCTGGCCCGGCAGGTGCAGCGCAACGTCGAGACCATGCAGACGTACGGCGAGGACGCCGCCTGCCACCACGGCGACTTCGACGAGTACTTCGCGATCCGGGTGGCGATCGCCGACCGGGAGAAGGCGCTCGCCCGGCAGGGGGTCGCCCAGCGCCGCTCGGCCGCCGTGTCGTCGCTGGAGCGGCTGCGCGTCGGCGACGTGATCCGGGTCCCGCAGGGCCGCCGGGCCGGACTGGCCGTCGTTCTCGAACCGGCCGCCAGCGGGTTCGGCGAGCCCCGCCCGCTGGTGCTCACCCAGGACCGCTGGGCCGGCCGGGTCAGCCCGGCCGACTTCGGTGGCGAGGTGGAGGCGCTGACCCGGGTGCGGGTGCCGAAGAACTTCAACCACCGCTCCCCGGGCGCCCGCCGCGACCTGGCCGCGCAGATCAGCGCGACCGGGCTGGACCGGCACCCGGACCGCCGCCGGGGTGGCCGCAGCCGCGGCAACCCGGGTGAGGACGCCGAGATCGCGCTGCTCAAGGTGCAGTTGCGGCAGCACCCGTGCCACGCCTGCCCGGAGCGGGAGGAGCACGCCCGCTGGGCCGAACGACGGCACCGGCTGCAGCGGGACACCGACGCGCTGCGGGACAAGGTGGCCGGCCGGACCGGGTCGCTGGCCCGCACGTTCGACCAGGTGTGCGCGGTGCTGACGGCCCGTGGCTATCTCTCCGGCGACGGCGAGGTCTCCGAGGCCGGCCGGATGCTGGGCCGGATCTGGTCGGAGGCGGACCTGCTGGTCGCCGAGTGCATCCGGCAGGGCGTCTGGGACGGTCTGGACCCGGAGGAGCTGGCCGCCGCGGTGTCCATGGTGCTCTATGAGTCGCGCCGGGAGGGCGAGGACCGCGCGTCGGTGCCGAAGGGCCCGATCACCGCGGCCGTCGATGCGTGCGCCAAGCTGTGGGGGGAGATCGCCGCCGACGAGAGCGAGCACGGCCTGTCGCTGACCCGCGAGCCCGACCCGGGGTTCGTCTGGCCGATGTACCGCTGGGCCCGGGGCGAACCGCTGGCGCGGGTGCTGGCCAGCGGGCACCAGTACGACGCCGACATGCCGGCCGGCGACTTCGTCCGGTGGGCGCGGCAGGTGCTCGACCTGCTCGGCCAGATCAAGGAGGCGTCGGCGGCGTCGCCCAGCGTCAAGGAGACCGCCCGCAAGGCGATCAACGCGGTCAACCGGGGGGTCCTGGTCTACCACAGCGGCCTCTGAGGATGCGGACCGCGCCGGCGCGGCAGAAAGGCAGTCGCGGGGCGCGGCGGGGTGGCCGGGGCCGCGTCCGCGCCGGTCACCGCGGCCCGGCGGCGCCGCCGTGCCGGTGCCCTGGAGTCCGGTGGCCGCGGTCGGGCGGGCCGGGTCACGGCCGTGCCGGTGTCGTGCGGTCCGGTGGTTGCGGCGTTCGACTGCGGTCGGGCGGGCCGGGTCACGGCCGTGCCGGTGTCGTGCGGTCCGGCGGCCGCCGCGCCGACTGCGGGCCGGGTCACGGCCGTGCCGGCGCCCTGGACGCCGGTGGTCGCGGGCTCGCCCGCGGCTCGGCGAGCCGGATCACGACTTACGATCATCGGCGCATGGTGAATCTGCGTTGACGGTGCCTTCCGGACAAATCAAGAATTGCGGCGGCGGTATCGATGTCGTTGAGTGCGATCGCCGGAAGAAGGGGACATGGTCGCGGGCTCGCCGCATCTGATCGGGTGGTTCGGGGACGTACGGCAGGAGTCCGTGCGTGCCGTCATCGACCCGGACACCGCGGTCGTCGAGGTGACCGTGTGCGGGCCCTGGGACCGGCAGCTGTCCTGGCAGGCCCGTGCCGTGCTGGACAAGTGCCTGGCCGAGCACCCCACCGGCATGGTCGTCGACCTGCACCGGCTGAGCGACCCGCGCGCGGTCAGCGCGCCGCTCTGGCTCACCCTGTGCGCGCAGGGCGCCGCGCTGCAGCCGCCGATCGCGATCGCGGTCTGCCTGGCGGCGACGGCCCCGCTCGCGCGCCGGCTGCGGCAGCTCGGCGCCCGCGACTGGCTGGTGACGTACGCGTCGGCCGACCAGGCCCGGACCGCGCTGACCCACCGGCGCCCGCTGATCGACCGGATGCATCTGGCCCTGCCGCCCGACCCGGCCGCCGCGTCGCTGGCCCGGTCGCTGGTCAGCGACGCCTGCCGGGGATGGGAGCTGCCGCACCTGAGCCAGCGGGGCCGGCTGGTCGCCTCGGAGCTGGTGGTGAACGCCGCCGAGCACGCCGGCACCGACCTCGAGGTGATCGTGTCCCCGCGCGGGGAGGGCGCGGCGACGGCCCTGCACCTGGCGGTGTACGACGGTGACCCGGCGATGCCGCGGGTGCGCGACCCGGTGCCCGGGCCGCTCGGGCCCGCGCTCCTCGAACGCGGGTTGGGTCTGCGCATCGTGGCCGCGGCGGCGTCGGAGTGGGGCGCGATGCCGGCCCGGGGCGGGAAACTGGTGTGGGCGATCCTGCGTGACCGGCCGGCGGCGCCGTCATGAGGCCGGACCAGCCCGCCTTCGCGGGAACCCGGATCGCCGGCGCGCGGCAGGGCGACCGGCTGATGATCCAGTTGCACGGCAGCCTGGACGCCATGTCGGTGGCCGCCCTGCAGACCCAGCTCTACGACCTGACCCGGGTGTACGACCTGCTCGGCCCGGCCCGGCCGGTCCGGCAGATCCACATCGACGTGGGTCAGGTGGACTTCTGCGACGCGGCCGGCCTGCGGATGCTGGTCGCCGCACGCACCGTGGCCGGCGCCCGGGACGCCACCTGCCACCTGCGCAACCCGCAGCCCCACCTGCGCTGGCTGCTGCGCGCGACGCGGGCGGGCGAGCTGTTCCGGCTGGACTAGCCCGGCCTACGCCCAGACCCGCGCCTCGGTGGCGAAGAAGTGTTCGGCGCTCTGCACCGGCACGACGCAGAGCAGGTGGCCGCCCGGCGCTCGCAGGATCTTGTGGCCACCGTGGTCGGTGATCACCTCAGCGCCCAGGGCCAGCAGCCGGGCGGTCTCCGCGTCCACGTTGTCGGTCTCGATGTCGACGTGGTAGCGGGCGGTGTCGTGCACCGCCTGCACGTCGATCGCCAGGCCGGGGAAGGCGCCGGCGATCCGGGTGAACTCGGGCTCCTCGGGGACCGGCTGGACGGTGCCGCCGAGCGCCGCTGCCCAGAAGTGGCTGACCCCGTCGGCGTGGCCCTCCGGGGTGTCGATGAACAATCCGTACAACCGGCTTCGATGCATGAAACCGATGTTACGTGTACAGATCGTCCAGTACCGGGCGGTAGCGCTCCTCGATCACCCGGCGGCGCAGTTTCAGCGAGGAGGTGAGCTCGCCGCTCTCGATGCTCAGCGGGTGGTCCAGAACGGCGAACCTCTTGATCGTCTCCCAGCTGTTGAGCGTGGTGTTGAGCTGGTCGACGTACCCCTGGAGGGTCTCGCGCAAGTCGGCCGAGCCGGCGATCTCGGCGTGCGTGACACCGTCGAGGCCGTGCGCGGCGGCCCACCGGCGCGCCTCGTCCGGGTCGAGGTCGATCAGCGCGGTGATGTACTTGCGGTTCTCGCCGTGCACCACGAACTGGCCGGCGAGCGGGCAGATCGCCTTGAACCGGGCCTCGATCGACTGCGGCGCGACGTACTTGCCGTTCGACGTCTTGATCAGGTCCTTCTTGCGGTCGGTGATCCGCAGCGACCCGCCCGGGGTGATCTCGCCGATGTCGCCGGTGTGCAGCCAGCCGCCGGCCAGCACCGCATCGGAGTCCAGGCCGTGGTAGCCCGCCATCAGGCCCGGGCCGCGCAGCAGGATCTCGCCGTCGTCGGCGATCCGCACCCGGGTGCCGGCCAACGGCATGCCCACGGTGCCGTACTCCGGGCGGTCCGGCCGGTTGAAGACCGTGGTGGCGCACGACTCGGTGAGGCCGTACCCCTCGGCGATCGGCAGGCCGATCGCGTCGAACCAGCGGGCGATGTCCGGGGAGAGCGCGGCGGCGCCGGAGATGAAGAACCGCATCCGGCCGCCGAACCGGGCCCGGACCTTCGCCAGGACCAGGCGGTCGGCGATCCGGTAGCGCAGGCCCGACCGGCGCCGGTCGGCGACGCCGATCGCCCAGTTCAACAGCCTTCGCTGTACGCCGGTGGCGGCGCTCACCGCGGCGTAGACCTTCTCGAAGATCCGCGGTACGGCGGGCATGATCGTCGGCCGCACCTCGCCGAGCCGCTGCACGATCCGGCTGACGTCGCCGTCCACCGCGAACGGGAAGCCCACCGACAGCTGGCAGCTCAGCAGCGCCTTGCCGAATGCGTGGGACAGCGGCAGCCAGAGATACGCCAGGTCGTCGGAGTGCAGGATGCCCATCGCCCGGATCGCCAGGCCCTGATAGATCCAGGCGGAGTGCGCGACCCGGACGCCCTTGGGCAGGCCCGTGGTCCCGGAGGTGTAGATCAGGGTGGCCAGGTGCTCGGGTCGTACCCGGGCGGTGGCGTCCTCGACGAGGCCGGGCCGCTCACGCAGCTCGTCGTGGCCGAGCGCGCGCAGCGCGGCGAGGGTGCGCACCCGCGGGTCGTCCGGGGCGTCGCCGTCGATCAGCACCACCTGCTCCACCGGCGTGCCGGCGAACAGCAGCCTGGTGAGGTGCGACGGGTCCTCGGCGACGGCGAACCGGCTGCCCGAGTCGGTCAGGATGTGCGCGACCTCCTCCGGCGAGGAGGACGGATAGACCGTGGTGGTGGCGCCGCCGGCGCACATCACGCCGAAGTCCGCCTCGATCCACTCCACCCGGGTGCCGGCGGCGATCGCGACCCGGTCCTCCGGCCGCAGACCGAGGGCCAGCAGACCGGCGGCGATCTCGGTGACCGCCTGCGCGGTCTGCGCCCAGGTCCGGCTCTGCCAGCCGTCCGGTCCGGGGCGCAGGTAGGCCACCTCGCGCGGCTGCGCGGCCGTCCGGTCCAGGAACATCGCCCCGAACGAGGCCGGCGCGTGCTCGCGCAGCTCGGCCAGGACGGCTTCCTCGGCCGGGGGCGCGGTGCAGGTCTGCGTCATCGGGTGGGGCTGCCTTCCTCGGGCGGGGCGGCGGGCGGCCGCCCGGTGCTGTCGGTCACGATCATCCGGGACAGCCAGGCGGTCAGTTCCGGCGCCAGCGACCGCAGGTCCGGTGAGTCGCCGCTGTCCAGGGCGTCCGACGCGATCTGGCGCAGGGCGTAGATCGCGCCGATGTAGGCGCTCAGCGGGGCGCCCGGCGCGTCGCCGGCGAACCGGCGCTCGTACATGTCGTGGACGAAACCGGCGAGCCGTTCGATGGCCTGGCGGCGCCGCTGCCGGGCCGGCCGCCCCAGCGCGTCCATCTCCACCTGGAAGGCGCGGGCCGTGACCCGGTCGCGTTCCAGGGTCGCCAGGTACGCCGTGACGAAGCCGCCGACCACGCCGGCCCAGTCGCCGGCCGTCCCGGCATCGTCGGCCAGCCGCTCCAGAAACACCTCGATGAACCGGTCGTACGCGGCGTAGACGCAGGCGTCCTTGTCGGCGAAGCAGTCGTAGAACGCGGCCCGGGACACCGCCGCCCGCGCGCAGATCTCGCGCACCCCGAAACCGCGGTAACCCCGACCGGCGAGCAGCTCGGTGGCCGCGATCAGCATCCGCTCCCGCTGCGCGGCGACCACCTGGGCGCGGCTGAGCTCGTGGCGGCCGCGCGGCAGCGACGCGGGGGTCGTGAAGACGACGCCGCTGGCGATCCGGTCCGGCACGGGCGGTCCCATCTGAGTACGCTTTGTTACTCCAATCTTCCCACGGCGTTCCCGCGTCACCCGACAAGTCCTCGCCGCCGGCCCGGCAGGATGGTCGGCGTGGAGACGGATCTGGAACTGGCCCAGCGGGCCGCACTGACCGGCGCCGCCGAGGCGCTGCGCCACTTCGCGGTGATCGCCGATCTGCCGCAGGAGCGCAAGCAGGACGGCAGCGTGGTGACCCTGGCCGACCGGGCGGTCGAGCACGCGATCCGCGACGTGCTCACCGACGCCCGGCCGGACGACGCGATCCTCGGTGAGGAGCACGGTGAGACCGGCGGCGGCAACGGCCGGCGGTGGATCATCGACCCGATCGACGGGACGGCGCTGTTCGTCCGGGGCGATCCGCGGTGGCTGGTGCTGCTCGCGCTCGAGGTGCACGGCGAGGTCACGGTCGGCGTCCAGGTGGTGCCGGCCCAGGGGCTGGCGTGGTGGGCGCAGCGCGGGCAGGGGGCGTACCGGGGGCGGGTCTCCGGCGGCGCGCTGGTCGGCGCGGAACGGATTCACGTGGCCGCCGTGCCGGCCGGGGCGGCCGGGAGCCGGCTCGGGGTGGTGCCGCTGGACTGGGGGCGGGAGGTCGCCGAACCGCTGATCGCGGTGGCCGCCGAGCAGCACTGGCCGGTGCATCCGCCGTTGCTGGTCGCCCAGGGGGAGCTGGACGTGGCGGTGCAGACCAGCGGGCAGATCTGGGACTTCGCGGCCAGCTCGGTGATCGTCCCGGAGGCCGGGGGCTGCTATCGCGGCCTGGACGGGCAGGAGCGTCCGGGTGCCGGGGCGTTCGTGTTCGCCGCCGATCCGCGGCTGCTCGACGAATCGTTACGCATCCTTCGCGGAGTTCCCAAATAACCACATGACTCGGTAAGGGGTCGTTGTTCTGATCCGGATCTGCTTCCGTACGAATGAAGTGGTTCGTGATCGCCGCACCCGCCCGCCGCGGGGCCGCTCGCACCGGCGCCGCCGCCCTGCCGCTCGGTGCGACGGCGGCCCCCCGATGACGACGAGGACGTCGCCACGCCGGCCACCTCGGCGACGGGGAAGTCGTACGGGAAGAGCATGGCGGCGGGCCGACGCCTTCCCGGCCGCCCTGAACAGCGACCAGAAGGCCCTGGCCCAGCTGGAGCTCACCCGGCAGCGGGCGCCCGCCCGGTCGAACCTGTCGTGCGGCGCCACCTGCCGGCCCGCAGTGATGGTCGGCGGCCTCGACGACGCGCAGGGGGCAGCCGGTAGAAGCGTGCTGCTCACCGCCCTGGGCACCGGCTCCGGCACCGGGTTCGAGCGGGTCGTCGAGATCTTCGCGGCCGACGCGCGCCTGGGCGCATCCCCGCCCGCGATTTCACGCCGGCCAGTGGCGTGCCACCGGCGGACGCCGGCCGGGTGCGCGACTACCTGGCCGCACACCTGCGCCCCGGTGTCGGCCGGTGACCGGCGCTGGCGGGTGGTGATCGGGCGGGTGAGCCGGGCGCGGACGAGCGGACCACGACCGGGCCGTACCGCGAGATGGTCGCCACCGCGACGTTCACCCCGCCGCCCGGCGCGGACGTGCGGCGCTTCCGGCTCGGGTACGACGCCGTGGTGCACCGGGGGCGCCACGCACGCCGTGCTGGTCACTGTGCGGCGCGACTGGGCGGCCGGGCGGGTCGGGCCGGACCGGGACGCCGTCACGGCCGCGACGATCGCCACGGACACCCGGACGATGACGGTCCGCGACCTGACCGTCGACCTCGGCGGCAGCACCTGGCGCGGCTTCCTGGCGATGGTCCGGCTCGGTGGCCAGCACATCCTGGCGGGCACCGATCACCTGTTGTTCCCGCTGGTCCTGCTCCTGCCGGTGACGCTGCGGGCCCGCGCCGGCCGCTGGCGCGGGCCGAGCCGCCCGCCGAGCGGGGGCCGTGACCTGCGCCTTCACGGTCGGGCACGGGTGTCCCTGGCGGTCTGCGTGCTGGGCCGGGCGAGGTTCCCGGCGGCGCCGGTGGAGGTGTTCATCGCGGCGAGCATCCTGGTCGGCGCGCTGCACGCGATCCGGCCACTCTTCCCGACCGGGAGGCCACCGTGGCCTGCCTGTTCGGCCTCGGCCACGGGATGGCGTTCGCGTTCACGCTCGCCGGTATGCAGCTGAGCCCCGGCCGGCTCGCCCTCGGGCTGCTCGGCTTCAACCTGGGCATCGAGGTGGTGCGACTGCTGCTGATCGGCCTGGTACTGACCGCGGCGGCCGGGAGCGCGGGCTTGCGCCGGCCGTGCGGCGGCCCGTCACCTGAGCCCTGCGGGCGAGCTCGGGCGCCGGTCGCGGGCCGGTGGCGGCCGGCTGCCCGGGATCGGGCGCTGGTCGTGGTCCGCTGCCTGCGATCGGGCGGTGGGTGGGTGCTGGTCGTGGTCCGCTGCCTGGGTTCGGGCGGTGGGCGGGCGCCGGTCACGGTCCGGTGCAGCGGGTCGCGCCTGGTTCGGAGCGGTATGCCGTAGCGTGCGCGGTGGATCCGGTCCACGATGTGGAATACATTGAGCACCGTCGATTAACTTTCTGACCGGGAGACACCGATGATGCGACGCCTGGCAACCGCTGTCCTGACCGCGACCCTGCTGCCTGCCGGAATCTGCGTCCTCGCCACGACGCCTGCCGTGGCCCACGCGCCTGCCGTGGCCCACGCGCCTGCCGTGGCCCACGCGCCTGTGGTGGCCCACGCGCCTGCCGTGGCCCACGCGCCGGCCGGGATGGTGGCGGACACCTACGCCCGGGCCGGCGCCTTCGCCGAGTGGTACCAGGGCCGGTACATCCGCGGCTGGGGCGGCGCGCAGCCGTGCGCCTTCATCGACGGCGTGTCCCTGGGGCTCGTCGACCACGGCGGAAACCGCTACAGCAGCGTGGTCAACGCCTACGAGATCACCACCGGCGTCCGCGCGACGACCCGGGCCGCGGTGCGCAGCCTGGCCGGCGCCGGGTTGCAGCCGACCGAGCCGCCGGCGTACTGCCGGCGGTGAGTGGGCGGTCGGCCGCGGTTGTTGGCTGGGCGGTGGGTCGCGGTCGTACCACGGGTGTTGAGTGGGTGGTGGGTCGCGGTTGGGTGGGCTGCGCGGTGGGTCGCGGTTGTTGGGTGGGCGGTCGGTCGCGGTTGGTCGGGTGCGCGGTGGGTCGCGGTTGTACCGCGGGTGTTGGGTGCGCGGTGGGCCGCGGTTGTAGCGCGGGTGTTGGGTGCGCGGTGGGTCGGGGGCGTAGCGCGGGTGTTGGGTGCGCGGTGGGTCGCGGGCGTAGCGGGGGCCGGTCGCGGGCGCCGGATCAGGCGGCGGCCGCGACCGGCCGGCGGATCAGGCGTACGTGTAGACGCTTCGATGGTCGAGCACCGATGCCGGGGTCACGTCCGGCCACGGCTGCAGGGCCTCGTCGAGGTCCACCACACCACTGGTGCCGGCGGCCGGCAGGTAGTGCGCGGCATCGAACCCCCACCGCACCTGCCACTGCGACCACAGCCGGTCGACGTTGCAGTGATGCAGCCAGAAGACGGGGTCGTTCGGCGAGTCCTGCTGACCCATGTGGCCGCCGACCCAGACGTGCACCGTGTTGTGCAGGTTCGGCGTCGTCCAGCCCTCCATCCGGTTGCGCATGCCGCCGGTCGCCGAGCTGTTCCACGGGGCCGCGTCGTACGCCGGGATGCCGAGCACCGAGCTCACCTGCGTGGCGCTCGGGAGGGTGGTGCCGCCCATGGCGCGCCGTAGCGACGTGGAGGTGGTGCTGCTGACGGTGATCCGCCAGTTGGTGGCGCCGGCGAACGGTCCGGTGGTGACCGGGCCGTTGCCGCCGGAACCGTTGCCGCCCATGAAATCGGACGTGAACGGCGTGCCGGTCGTCGAGCGGTCCGCCGTCCAGTCCCAGTAGGGAACGGTGACCGTGGGGTCGTAGACCTGCAGCGCCCGCTCGAACTCGATGAGGTACTGCCGGTGCCACGGCAGGAACGAGGGGGACTGGTGGGCGTAGCGGATGCCGTTGACGGCGGCGAAATAGTTCAGGTGGGTGGTGACGAACCAGTCGTAGTTACGACCGGTGGTCTGCGCCTTGAGGCGTTTGACGGCGGAGACGAACGCCGCCCTCTCCGCGCTGGTCAGGTCGCGCGCGCTCTTGCGGAGGCCCATCGGGGTGCCCTTCTGGTCGATCGGTCGAGAGGGGGTCGGTGGCCGGGTCAGCGCCCGTGGTCGTGGTCCGCGCCGGCCAGATCGGTGAGCTCGCCGTCGCCGAGCGCGTCGACCGCCCGCCGGGCGAGCACCAGCAGCCCGTCACGGTTCTCGCCCTCGTCGATCAGGACCGGCTGGTAGTGGTTGAGGGCGCTGATGAAGCCGACCGAGACGCCCGTGCCGTCGGTGGCGGGCAGCTCGATCGCCATGACGGCCAGCTTCCGCCCGTTGATGTACACCTGGTGCGGCTGGCGGCTGCGCCCCGTACCGATGCCGTGCACTCCCTTGATCTTCTTGCCGCGGTAGTCGAGTTCGAAGTCGCGCGGATCCGTGCTGGCCGCGGCGGCCGGCGGACTGCCGGCGGCGGAGAGGGCCTGCGCGCCGACGACACCGCCGGTGACCGCGGTGGCGGCGGCCGCGTAGCGGAGGACGGCTCGACGACTCAGGTGGGACATGTATGTGCCTCTTCCGGTGGGTGGCCGCCGCCGCGGAACGCGCGGCGGCGGGATGAACCGGTGTCCCGCGACACCCGTGCGGGACACCGGACGAGCCGGCAGGGGAGCGGCCGGTTCGCCGGGTAGTGGAGCGGCCGGATCGCCCGAGTGGAGCGGCCGGTTCGTCGGTAGTGGAGCGGCCGGTTCCGGTGGTGCCCGGCTCCGGGGTGGGTGGTTCCGGTGGAGCCGGACCCGATGGCGACTGGGCTCCGCTGGTGGGTGCTTCCGGTGGTGGCTGGGCTCCGCTGGTGGGTGCTTCCGGTGGTGGGTGCTTCCGGTGGTGGCTGGGCTCCGCTGGTGGGTGCTTCCGGTGGTGGCTGGGCTCCGCTGGTGGGTGCTTCCGGTGGTGGCTGGGCTTCGCTGGTGGGTGCTTCCGGTGGTGGCTGGGCTCCGCTGGTGGGTGCTTCCGGTGATGGCCGGTTCCGGTGGCGACAGGCCCGCGGGGCTGGCCGCTCCGGTGACGGCCGGCGAGGCGGCACGACCCGGCCGGATCAGTGGACGGGTGATCGGGACGGGTCGTGCCGGCCTGTGACCGGTGCCTTCAGCGGTGCCTTCGGTGCCGCCGCAGCGCGATCAGCTGGTCGCCGCGGGGGTGTGGACGTCGCAGTCGCGGCCCTGCTCGGCGCGCTGCACGGTGGCGCCGACACACAGCCGCAGGCCGGGCTCGAAGCCGCCCCAGAGGTAGTCGGAGGCGGCCGAGAAGTTGGTCTTGCCGGGCTGGCACAGGCTGTTGAGGGTGCGCCACTCGATGCCGTCGGCCGGGCCGTTGGCGGCGATCTGGACGACGGCGCACCGGTTACGGCCGTTCAGCGCCAGCGTCCCCTGCACCCGGATCGGCGGGACGGGCCGCTCCGGGATGCTCATCATCCGGTCGTAGGTGCCGTACGCGGCGGCGCCGCCCGTGGCCAGGTCGAAGGTGTGGTCCGCGGCGGCGGCGGGTGCGCCCATCGCGAGGACGGCACCGACGCCCGCCAGGACGCCGAGAGCGCTGATAGTCGATTTCTTCATCGTAAACTCCAGAATTGTTATTCTGCCGGTGGAAAATGACATGCGGCAGCCGGCCACCGGTGGCGGGGCCGGAAAAGGTGGTCGCGTGACGGGCGGGCCCGTGATTCGGTTACGGCGTGACGACGCCGTGGCGATGGGCCTCTCGACGCGTGATCCGGTGGATCGACGCGCGACCGCACGGCGGAATCGCGGAACGGGCTTCCCGCCCGGTAAAAGAAACCTCGGCCGAATGGCCGGAAGTGTCAGCGCACGTAGAGCGTGTAGCTCGGCACGAAGCCGGTTTGGCAGCGGAACGACACCCACACCTGGCGGGCCACGCCGTCCGCGCCGACCTCACGGCACTCGGCCTGCGGATCGGCGACCGCGTCGAAGGCGGCCGTGTACACCAGTCGCTCCGTGCGGTACGGCTCGGTGCGAGGCGTGTACGTGACGGTCAGGTCGTCACCGGCGAAGCCGTGGCGCACGGTGAACGACCGCCACACTCCGGCCTCCGTCCCGGCCTGGCCGATCACTTCGGCGCGGCCGAAATCGTACGTGCCGAGCAGGCCGGTTGTGGTGGCCGGTGCTGCCTGAACGGCGGACGGGGCGAGCGCGGCGGCCACGCCAGCCAGGACGGCGGCGTAATGGGTTCTGCGCATTTTTAACTTCCTTTGCCCTTGGCCCCGGGGATCTTCCCGTGGCATTGCAGATGGACCGGTGAAGGGTTCTCCCTACCGGCGCGACGGAACCATATCACCATTCCATACTGGACGATGTGGATGAGGTCACAGTGGAAGGGATAACTATTCGTACGCAATTAACGATTGTTAAGTCGAGGCTTCCGGGTTGGATGGCGGAAAAACATAGGCAATCGCTTGCAGTGATAATCAGCAGCAATTGTCACCCGGTCTCCGGTATCGCGCGTTGGCGGGGATATGCCGGGTATTCCGGCGCGCCGGGCGGCCGTCGAGGCGCCGGGCCTCAGGGCGCGCGTGCCCGGCCGGTGGGCGGTGCGGTGCGGGCGGCTGGCCGCTCGGCGAGGCGGCCGCGCCCGGGTGCCGGGCGGGGCGGCATGGTCCGGCGGCAGGGCGGCAGGGCGGCAGAGGCCGGGTGCTGAGCTGGGCGGCAGGGGGCCGGGCGCTGAGCTGGGCGGCAAGAGGCCGGGTGCGGCAGGGCGGCAGGGGGCCGGGTGCTCGGCGCGTGCCCGGCCGGTGGGCTGTCTGCCGCGGGGCCTCACGGCGCGGGTCGGCTGGCGGGCGCGACGGCGCGGGGCTGGCTGCTGGGCGGGACGGCGCGGGTCGGCTGGCGGGCGGGACGGCGCGGGTCCGGCTGCTGGGCGGGACGGCGCGGGTCCGGCTGGCGGGCGCGACGGCGCGGGGCTGGCTGCTGGGCGGACGGCGCAGGTTCGGCTGGCGGGCGCGACGGCACGGGTCCGGCTGCTGGACGAAGCGGCGCGTGCCGGCCGGACCGGGCACACGCGGCTTCCGCGACGCTCCGGGCGCGGCGCCGGGTCGCCGTTCAGCGGCGCTCCGGCCGCCCTGGAGACCGCCGTGGCGCTCCGGAGACGTGCCAACTCCGCGCCCGGGGCGCGGTTTGGACATGCGAAAGAGCTCCTCGCGCCGGGACGGACGGTCGCGGGGACCGCTCGCGGCGAGGAGCCGGCGCCGAGGCGCTTCAGTGGACGGCGCGCTCGCGCGGCGAGCCTGTGTCCGTGTCCATGGTGTTACCTGTGCTCGCCTCCTCGCGTGGCCGGCGTGCGGGGAAGCCCATCGCCTCCCCGCACCGGCCGGCGTCAGGCGGCGTAGCTGTTGAGGAACGTGAGCAGGTCCTCGCTCAGCTGCTCCTTGTGAGTGTCGGTGATGCCGTGCGGGCCACCGGCGTACACCTTGAGCTCGGCGCCCTTGATGAGCGCGGCCGAGGCCTTGCCGCCCACCTCGAACGGCACGACCTGGTCGTCGTCACCGTGGATCACCAGCGTCGGGATGTCGAACTTGGCCAGATCGCCGCGGAAGTCGGTGGCCGAGAAGGCGGCGATGCACTCGTAGGTGTTGTGGTGCCCGGCGGTCATGCCCTGCAGCCAGAACGAGTCCTGCATGCCCTGCGAGACCTTCGCGCCCGGCCGGTTCGCGCCGAAGAACGGGCCCGCCGCGAAGTCCTTGTACAGCTGCGAGCGGTCGGCGAGCGAGCCGGCGCGGATGCCGTCGAACACCGAGATCGGCAGGCCGCCCGGGTTGTCGTCGGTCTGCAGCATCAGCGGCGGCACCGCGGAGACCAGCACGGCCTGCGCGACCCGGGCGGTGCCGTGGTTGCCGATGTAGCGGGCGATCTCGCCGCCTCCGGTGGAGAAGCCGACCAGGGTGACGTCGCGCAGGTCGAGGGTCTCGATGACGGCGGCCAGGTCGGCGGCGTAGGTGTCCATCTCGTTGCCGTGCCAGGTCTGGTCCGAGCGGCCGTGGCCGCGACGGTCGTGCGCGATCACCCGATAGCCGTTCTGGGCCAGGAACAGCTGCTGCGCCTCCCAGCTGTCGGAGTTCAGCGGCCAGCCGTGGCTGAGCACGACCGGGCGGCCGGCACCCCAGTCCTTGACGTAGATGTTCGTGCCGTCGGAGGTGGTCACGTAGCCCATGGAGGTCCCTTCCCGCGGCGCGCTCCGGTGGCGCGGCCGTACCCCCATGCAATCACCGCGGCGGGTGGGCGACCACGCAGAACGATACGCAGAACCTCATGCGGTCTCGCCGAGCGCGGCCAGCCCCTGCCGGGCCAGTTGCCGCCAGCGCTGGTGCGGCAGATCGTCGAGCAGCTCGACGGCCTTGCGCAGCGCCGGCCGGGCCGCGTCACGCAGGCCGAGCGCCATCCGGGCCCGGCCGATCGTCAGGTGCAGCTCGCCGAGGTAGCCGGGGTAGCCGAACTCGACCGCGTACGGCATCGCCCGCTCCGCCTCGCGCAGCGCCTCCGCCCACCGGCCGCTCTCGGCGAGTGACTCGGCCGCGATGCCGTGCGCGCTGACCCGCGCGCTCAGCTCCGGTCGGGCCGCCACCGGACGGGTCTCGATGTCGCGCAGCGTCGCGGCGCACTCCTCGATCGCCTCCTCGTGCCGGCCCAGCGCGATGAGCGCCCGGGCGATGCCGGGCCGCAGCTGGATGTAGCCGTCGTGGTCGCCGGCCCGGTCGGCCAGCTCGGTGGCCCGCCGGTAGGCGTCGAGCGCCCGTTCCGGCATCCCGCCGTGCCGCCAGGCGTCGCCGGCGTAGCGCAGCGCCCAGGACTGCTCCTTGAGGTCGCCGAGCCCGGCCGCGATCCGGTAGGCGTCCATCGCGATCTCGGCGCCCTCGCCCGGACGCCGGGCGCAGTGCGTCGCCGCCCAGGAGAAGTAGTTGAGGTGCGTCGCCTCCTGCCGCCGGTCCGGCAGTCGGGCCGCGGCGGCCCGGGACATGCCGTACACCTCGTACCAGTAGTCGGCGCGCACGTACTTGTCGGAGTACCAGTGCATCGCCTCGGCCACGTCGACGACCAGCTGGTACTGCCCGCCGCGGGCCGCCGAGCGCATCGCGCCGAGCCAGTTCGCCCGCTCCGCCTGCAGCCAGGTGTCCGCCTCCTCGGCGGTGCCCAGCGCGACCGGCCCGCCCCAGCCGTCGGGCAGGCGGCCGTACCCGGGCTCGAACCAGCGGCCGGCCACGATCGCCGTCTCCAGCAGCCAGTCGGACATCTTCTTGGCGGTCGCCGCGCGGGTCCCGGCCGGCTCCTCGATCCGCAACCGTTCCTCGGCGAACAGCCGGATCAGGTCGTGGAAACGGTAGCGGTCCGGTCCGGACTGTTGCAGCAGGCCCAGGTCGACCAGCTCGTCCAGCCCGTCCGCGGTGTCGTCCGGGTGACCGCCGGTGAGCACCGCCGCGAGGGTGGCCGCGAAGTCCACCCCGGGCACGTGCGCGAGCCGCCGGAACAGCTCCCGGGCCGGTTTGCTCAGCTGCGCGTGGGACAGCGCGAACGCGGTGGCCACCCCGATGTCGCCGGTGGTCAGGGTGGCCAGCCGTCGGTCCGCGTCGGCGAGCCGGGCCACCAGGTGCTCCACCGTCCACGCCGGACGGGTGGCCAGCCGGGTGCCGGCGATGCGCAGCGCCAGCGGCAGGTGCCCGCACAACCGGGCGACCGCCTCCACTCCGGCGGCCGCCCGCGGGTCGGCGGCCTGCACCGCGATGGCCCGCAGCAGCGCGGCCGACTCGTGCGGGGCGAGCGGGGCCAGCGCGATCCGTTCCACGCCGGCCAGGCCGCCGAGCACCCGCCGGCTGGTCACCACGGCGAGGCTCTCGCCCTCGCTGGGCAGCAGCGGGCGGACCTGGGCCTCGCTGCCGGCGTTGTCCAGCACCAGCAGGCAGCGCCGCTCGCGCAGCACGGCCCGCAGCTGGCTGGAGCGCTCGTCGTCGGTCTCGGCGATGCGGCGCGGACCGACCTCCAGGGCGCGCAGCAGCCGGACCAGGGCGTCGCCGGCCGACATCGGTTCCGCGTCGGTGCCGCGCAGGTCGAGGTAGAAGCGACCGTCCGGATAGCGGTCGCGCAGCTGGTCGGCCAGGCGTACGGCCAGGGCCGTCTTGCCCAGCCCCGGCTGCCCGTGCACCACCGCGACCGGGGCCGGACCGAGACCGGCGAGGGCGTGCCGGCGCATCCGGTCCAGCTCGTCGGCGCGCCCGACGAAGTCGCTGATCGCGCGGGGCGGCTCGCACAGCCGGGGCCGGCCGGCGCTGTGGGCGCGTCGCCGGCGGGCGACGTCCTCCAGGTCGCCGAGCTGCCCCGGGTCCAGCCCGAGGCCGGTGGCCAGGGCGGCGAGGGTACGTGCCTGCGGCGCCCGGCTGTGCCCGCGCTCCATGTCGCTGATCGCCCGGGCGCTCACCCCGGACGCCTCGGCGAGCTGTTCCATGGTGAGCCCCGCGGCCCGTCGCAACTCGCGCAGCCTGCTTCCGAATTCCGGCACGGCACGAAGAAAGCACATCGGCGCGCGAGCGCGCAGCGGCGGACATCACGTGGGTCGGAGGCGGCAAGTGGTATGGGGAAGCGCATCGATATACGTCGCTTTCTCTCGTAGGGTCGGGCCATCCCCGAATCCCCCGAGGAGGACATCGATGCTGATGCGAAAAGTGGCGGCCGCGATCGTGACCGCGCTGACCCTCGCCGGCGTCCAACTGGCGGGCGCCACCCCCGCGCACGCCGCGGCCCGGGTGCTGTACTACGACGCGAGCCAGGCGCAGGAGTTCGTCGCGGTCGTCAACCAGGGCGCGCAGATCTGGAACAGCCGGGTCACCAACGTGCGGCTGGAGCCGGTACCGGCCGGGCGGACCCCGAACATCCGGGTGTACGCCGACAACGGCTGGCCCCGGACGTACACCACGTCGCTGGGCAACGGCCGCTGGTACATGGGCCGGGAGGCGGTGAACGACGGGTACCACCCGCCGCGGATCGCCGCGCACGAGTTCGGGCACATCCTCGGGCTGCCGGACCGCCGCACCGGGCTCTGCGCCGACCTGATGTCCGGCAGCAGCGCGCCGGTCAGTTGCACCAACGCGTACCCGAACGCCACCGAGGCGGCCACCGTCAACCGCAGCTTCGCCACCTCGGCCACGGTCGCCCCGGCCGCGTACGCCTGGGCCGGCTGACCCGCGGCGCCGGGCCGGCCACGGGGCGGGCCCGGCGCCCGCGCATTCAGGGCGCGTGCAGGGTCAGGGTGGTCCACGCGCCCACGTGCACCCGATCGCCGTCCCGCAGCGCCCGCGACTGCCCGGCGGGCAACGGCTGCTCCTCGTCGTTGAGGTACGTCCCGTTGGTCGAGCCGAGGTCGGTCACCAGCCACACGCCGTCCACGTCGATGGTGAGCAGGGCATGGTCGTGCGAGACGCCCGGGTCGGCCGGCTCCTGCGCCAGGTCGATCTCCGGGGCGGTGCCCTTCGACGAGCTGCGGCGGCCGATCCGCACCTGCGGCGCGGGCAGCGGCACGGTGCGCTCCTTGGCGTCAGCCGGGAACGAGACGCCCTCGATGGCGTTCATCGCGAAATATCCCGGGTCGGCCGCGACGGTCACCGTCCACCGCCCGGCCGTCACCGGTTCCGGCCGCGCCTCGGTCAGCCGCGGCACCTGGCCGGTGGTGTGGTCGTAGCCGCAGTCCTCGCAGAAACGGGCCGTGCCGGCGCGCGGGGTGCCGCAGTTCGGGCACGGCCCGCCGGGGTCCGCGGCTTCGGCGGCCAGGGCCGCCGCGCCCCCGATCCGCGCCCCGCACGTGTCGCAGTAGTCCGCCTCGGTGGAGGCGTGCCCGTTCGGGCAGGCGTGTGTGGTCACTGGGACCGTCCGACACGGACGGTCTTGGTGCTCTGCGTGTCCAGCGCCATCTCGTCCGCGGCGTTCACCCGGCGCCGCATCCGGACCGTGCCGGTCGCCGCGTCCTCGATCTCCACCACCTTGGCCAGCAGCTCCTCGGTGGCCCGGTTGCCGCTCTGGTGGGCCAGTTGCGCGGCCCGGCCGAACTTCAGCGTCGCGGTCCGGTCGTCGCCGGCCTCCCGGGCGGCGATGCCCTCCTGGATCGCCTCGGCCAGCTCGGCCTGCCCGGTGTAGTGCGCGACCTGCCGGTTGATCCGGGTGGACAGCGCGGTGTCCTCGGTCCACACCGCCCGGACCAGGCACTGCGCGTGCACGGTGTCGCCCTCGACCACCGAGACCCGGGCGGCCAGCATCTCGTCACCGGCGCCGCCCGGCGGAACATCGACGCAGATGTGGTAGTCACGGCTCTCCCGGCCCCAGGAGCCGAGCGGGTAGCGTCCGGCCCGTGGCCCGTCCTCGGCCCGTTTGCCGGTCAGGTCCATCACCTGCGGCTCGACCTGCTTGACGAAGCGCACCGTGGCGTTGACCGGCGTCCACACCTTCAGGTGCACGTCCGCGGCGGTCTTGCCCATCGCCGCGGTGATCATCTGCTGGAAGGCGGCGGTCAGGTCCTCCGGGCGCGCCACGATGTCCACGGTGCCCAGCATCGCCGTGGCGATCTTGCGAAGCTCGGAGACCTTCCAGTTCGTGCCGACGCCCCGGCAGTCGCAGACGAAGCGGCCGGCGACCTGCTCCAGCACGCCCTCCAGGTACCCGTGCCGTTCGCCGTTGTCGCCGTCGGTGAGCAGGATGGCGTGCTTGATGTCGCCCGGCCGCTGCTCGAACAGCCGCGCGGCGAGCAACAGCCAGGCGCCCATCGCGGTGCCGCCGCTGGCCTGCAGCCGGTCGATCGCGCGGACCGCGTCGGCCCGCGACTGCGGCGACGCGACGGCCAGCTGCCCCGGGTCCGGGAACAGCTGCTGCGCGGTGCTGACCCCGGCCACGATGGCGAACCGCACACCGTCGTCGATGCACTCCACCGCCGCCCTGGCGGCCTGCCGGGCAGCCGCCATCCGGCCCTCGGCCTGCATCGACCCGGACGCGTCAACGATGATGATCTCGGTGGCGCCGGCCGTGCGACCGCCGCCGTCGCCACCCGAGGACGACACGGTGACGATCGCGTTCACCTCGCTCGCACCCATCGCGAGATACTCGTTCTGGAAAGCCTCGGCGTGGTAGGACACTCGGCACTCCTTATGCTTCGCTCGGTTCGTTGTCGCTGGGCTCGGCGTCGCCTCCGGCTTCCGCCGGCGATGGCGGGGGCACCGGGAGGATGGCCACGGTGATGTTGTCGGCGCCTCCGGCGGAGTTCGCGTACGCCACCAGCGCGCGCGCCGCCTCGAGCAGCGGCCGTGGGCCGGTGGCGATCCGCAGCGCGGAACGGACCGCGTCGCCGAAGTCCGCCGGGTCGGTCAGGTAGTTCCACAGCCCGTCGCTGCAGAGCACCAGGTGGCCGGGCACCCGCGCGGTGAATGCCCCGATCCGCGGGGTGATCCGGCCGGCGTCCGCGCCGAGCCAGGCCGTGATCGCGTGCGCCTTCGGGTCGTTCATCGCCACCCGCGGGTCGACACCGAGCGCGATCACGTGCCGGGCCCACGAGTCGTCCTCGGTGAGCTGCTCGGCCGGGCCGGAGCCGGCCACCCAGTAGGCGCGGCTGTCGCCCACCCAGCCGAAGCCGACGTGCGGGCCGCGCACCGCGGCCGCCACGATGGTGCAGGCCGGGTTGGACACCGCCCGGCGCGGATCGCCGGTGCCGGCCAGGGCGGCGACCGCCGCGCCGGCGCCCTGGATCGCCATCGCGACCACCTCGGCGACCGGCAGCGCCGGCTCCGCCGGTTCGGACCGGGCCGGCTCCAGCGGCTCGGTCGGCGCGTCCGGGTCGGCGATGGCCTCGGTACCCTCCTCGGCCGGGTGCGGGCCGGCTTCCGCTCGCTGCGTCCCCGGTCCGACCGGCTCCGGCGGGGTTGGCGAGGGTTCCGGTTCCGCTTGCGCGGGCTGCGGGCCGGTCGGCTGTGGACCGGCCTGCGCGGGCTGCGGTCGGGCTTGCTGCGGGCTGGCTGTCCCGGGCCGCGGGCCGGCCTGTTGCGGGCCTGCCTGCGCCGGTTGGGGCCTCGCCAGCTCGCCGGTCGGCTCGTCCGCCGCCGGGCGCGCGGGCCGGACCGGATGCTGGGCGCGGGCCAGCAGCTCGCCGGCCGTCCTCGCGGCCACCTCGGAGGCCACGTCCGGGTCGAACGACGACGACACGCCGTCACAGACCACCACGTCCGCCGCGTCCGCCCCGACCGCCAGCCACATGGCGTCCTCGTTGCGGTGGTGCCGGCGACCCCGGTCGCTGACCGCGGCCGCCACCGGCTCGCCGTCCGCCTCGGTGTGGTCACGTGGGCGGCCGGCCAGCATCCCGCACTCCTGGCAGTACCCGTCCGGGTCCAGCGCCGTGGACGCCCCGCAGTGCGGGCAGTCACGGCCGCCCCGCCCCGGCGCGTCGCCGCCCGGGCCGGGCGTGCCGCCCACGCCGGGCGTGCCGCCGCCCGGGCCGGGCGTGCCGCCGCCCGCACCCGGCGTGCCGCCGCTCGCACCCGGCGCGGTCTCGTCCGGGCCCGGGACGCTTCCGGGTCCAGCGGAGGACGCTGGATCGCCGGGGGCGGCTCGGGGCCCAGCGGAGGACGTCGGATCGCGCGGGGCCGTTTCGGGCGTACCGGAGGGGGCTGGATCGCCGGAGGCGGTCTCGGGCGTACTGGAGACGTCTCGGTCCGGGGCGGGCCTGCCGGAACCATCCTGACCTGCGCCCGGAATGCTGCCGGGCGTGCCGCAACCGCCGCCCGGAGCCGGATCCGCGGCGGCGGAGGCCGCGGCACGGGCGGCCGGCTCGGTCAGCGGGCGCCCGCACGCCTCACAGAACGAGGCGCCGGTGGCACGCCCCTCGGCGCAGGAGTCGCAGTCGGTCAGAATCAACTTGCCTTCTCTCAGGTACGCGTCCGCGGCCGTGCCGCGTTCGCCAGATCGACCAGGCGGATCTTCTCCGGTCCGTGCGCGGCACGGGCCATCTCCCGGTACGCATCCTCCAGCGCGAACCGCACGTCCCGTTCGCCGGTGTCGCCGGTGCGGGCCCCGCCCAGCACCGCGGCCGGTACCCGGGCCCCGCCCCGCAGCGAGGCCAGCGCCTGTTCGAGCAGCTCGGCGCGCAGTTCGGCGAGCTGCGCACGCTCCACCTCGAGGCGTTCCAGCAGCGCCGCCGCGTCGGCCAGCGATTGAACGTCCACCTGGGCGGCCGGGTGCGCGCGGACCAGCGCCCGCACGGCCCCCACCTGGGAGACCGCGTACGCCGAGGAGGTCCCGGGCACCCGCTGGTACGCCTCCACCGCCCCGGCGCGGTCCCCGCCGGCGAGCCGGCAACGGGCCAGCCCGGCCGCGGCCGTGGTGTACGCCGGGTCGGTGCGGCTGACCACGTCGTAGTGCCCGGCCGCCACCGGGTGCCGCCCGGCCAGCTCCTCGGTGAAGCCCAGGGCGAGCCGGGGCGCGAGCTCGCCGGGCAACGCCGACCAGACCGCGTCGAATCGGGCCCGGGCCGCCGCCCAGTCCTCGGTGGCCAGCGCGATCAACCCGTCGTACCAGGCCAGCCGCCAATCGTCGCCCTCGGCGGCGGCGAGCCGGTCGCGCGCCTGGACCGCGTCGTCGTAGGAGCCGTTGCGCGCGCCCAGGTCGATCCGGGCCCGCAGCGCCCGCAGCCGCACCTCGGTGCTCTCCTGCGGGGCGTGCCGCAGCAGCGCCAGCACCTCGGCCGGGTCGGTCACCGTGATCGAGGCGAGGAAGCCGGCCGCCGGGTCGGTCAGGTCGATCAGCGGGGTGGGCAGGTCCGGCCAGCGCGGCGCGTCCGCGCGCAGGTCGGCCCGCAGCTCACCGGTGAACACCTTGGACGGCGCCGGTTTCGGCGTGCCCTGCGCCGCGATCACCTGGCGCAGCACCCCGAGCATCTGCTCCTGCATCTCGGCGGCGTCGACGAAACGCTGCGCCGGGTCGGGCCGGGTGGCCCGCTCCAGCAGCCGGTAGAACGACTCGTGCCGCCGGTAGACCTCGAACGAGTCGCGGTCCGGCAGGCTCTCCTTGAACGTGCTCTGGTAGCCGCGGAAGTCGGTGGTCAGCACGGCCAGGGTGCGGCCGATGGTGTAGAGGTCGGAGGCGATCGACGGCCCGTCGGTGGCCATCTCCGGCGCCTGGTAACCGGTCGTGCCGTAGATCGCCGCGTCCTGGTCGTCGACGTGCACCACGCCGCCCAGATCGATCAGCTTCATCTGGTCGCCGGACTGGATCACGTTGTCCGGCTTGAAGTCGCAGAAGATCAGCCCGCGCTCGTGCAGGTAGCCGAACGCGGGCATGATCTCGATGAGGTATTCCAGGGCCTGCTCCGGCGGCAGCGGGTCGGTGACCCCGCCGTTCGCCTCCCGGCGCTCCTTGAGCAGGTCCTTCAGGGACTTGCCGCCGACGTACTCCATCACGATGTAACCGGCGCCGTCGTGCTCGGCGAAGTTGTAGATCTTGACGATGTTCGGGTGCTCGACCTCGGCCAGGAACCGCTGTTCGGCCAGAGCGGCGGCCAGGGCGTCCGCGTCACCCGAGTTGAGCAGGCCCTTGAGGACCACCCAGCGGTTCGACACCTTGCGGTCGGTGGCCAGGTAGATCCAGCCCAGGCCGCCGTGGGCGAGTGCGCCGGCCACCTCGTACTGCCCGCCGACCAGGTCACCCGGGGCCAGTTTCGGGGTGAAGTTGAAGGGTTCGCCGCAGTGCGGGCAGAACCCGGAGGCACGGCCCGGCCGGTCGCCGCGGGACCGGCCGACCGGATTGTTGCACTTGGCGCAGTACCGTTTCGACTCCGGCACCTGCGGGTCGGCCATCAGTGTGCCGGCCGGGTCCACCTGGGCGATCGGGGCGATCTCCACCAGGCCGCTGCCGAACCGGCGGCTGGACCCGCTGCGGCCGCTGCCACGCCGGCTGCCACCGGTACGGGTGGACAGCGCGCCGCTGCGCGACGAGCCGCGGGTGTCCGCGCGGGCCGACGGACCGGTCGCGCTGCGCGGCTGCGGCACGGGTGTACCACTGCCCGATGTCCCGCCGGCCGGTGTTCCGCCGGACGCCGCACCGGCCGGTGTTCCGCCGCCGGTTGCTCCGCTGACCGGCTGGGGCGCCGGTGTGTCGGCGGCCGGCGCCAGGCCGCACGTGTCGCAGTAGCCGTCCTCGATGGTGCCGCCGCAGCCGGCACGCCGGCATCCCGCCGGGCCGGTCGTCGCCGCGGCCAGCCTCGGCGCGCCCGGCGTTGTGCCGTCCGGCGCTGTGGCGGTCGCCTTCGCCGTGTTCGCTGTTGTCGCGCCTGGTGTCGCGGCGTTCGCTGTTGTCGCGCCTGGTGTCGCGGCGTTTGCTGTTGTCGCGCCTGGTGTCGCGGCGTTTGCTGTTGTCGCGCCCGGCGTTGTGGCGTTCGCTGCTGCCGCGCCCGCGGTCGGCGTCGTGGCGGCGGGCCCGGCCGGCGTGCCTCTGGCCGGGGCCAGGCCGCACGTGTCGCAGTAGCCGTCCTCGATGGTCCCGGGGCAGTTCCGCTGGCATCTCATGGCCGGGCATCCCTCGTGATCGTGGCGGTGAGCGCTTCCTGGTACGCGTTGACGGCCGCCCGAGCCTGTTCCAGCTCGCACGGCGCGGTGTACAGACCGGCGCGGGCCCGCTCGGCGAGCGGGATCAGGGCGGGGTGCTCGCCCAGCCCGTGCCGCAGTGCCTTCGCCTGGTAGGCGTCGAGCCGGCCGCGCAGCTCGTTGCGCTCGGCGAGCAGCCGGTCGTTGTGGACGGTCACGGCCTGCAGGGCGGCCAGCCGTTCCGCCGCCTCCCGGCTCCACCGGGCCAGCCGCGGACTGATCAGCGCCCACTGCCCGGCGGTGGCGAGAGCCTCGATAGCGGCCAGGTCGGGGCGCAGATTCAACCGGCGTACCGTGGCGATCCGGGCCTCCGGGAAGCGGCCGCTGACCCGAGCGTGCGCCTCCGCGGCGGCCCGGCCGGCCCGGTCCAGTTCGTCCGCCCGCTCCCTGGCCTGGGCCAGCCGGCGGGTCAGTGACGCCCGCAACTCGGCGGCCGAGTCGCGTTCCGCCTGCGCCCGGCGGATCAGGTCACCCACCCGGTCCAGAACCGCCGGCTCGGCGCCCAGCGGATCGGTGGCGAGCGCTGCGGTGAGCTCGCCGAGCAACCGGTCCGCCTGGTCGCCCAGGGGGCCAGGGGCGCCGCTCGTGCGCAGCTCGCGCAGCCCGGCGGCAGCTTCCGCGGCGGCCGGCAGGAGCATCCGCCACGCCTCACCCGCCCGGGTCACCACGTCGACCGCGGTGGCGAACGCCCGCTCCATCGCGGCCAGCAGCTCGGCGGGGGAGCAGGTCGCGGTCACCTGCCCGGCGCCGAGCAGGCCGCGCTGCGCGAGCGGCACGCTGCTGGTGGAGAGCACGATCGACGGACCGAGCACCTCGTGTACGTAGCGTGCCCGGTCGGCGTCGCCGAGCCGGCGTTGCCCGCGCAGCAACCGGGCGCGGGTGATCGACTCGGTGAGCATCCGGTACCCGTCCCACAGCGTGCCGAGCGCGGCGCTCGCGTCGGCCCACTCGCTGGCCGTCCGGCCGGTCAGGCTTCTGCTGTCGAGATCCTTGCGGGTGGGGTGCTCGTCCAGCTCGACGAGGTTGCGGGTGATCGCCTGCACGGCGGTTTCGAGACGCGCCAGTTCCGCGTCGGCGGAGGCGACCGGAGGCGAGGTCATCGGCGCCGCGCCGCCGGTGAGCGGGGAGCCGGGGCGGTCCGGGTCGGCCACGTTCGGTACGCCCGCTTCCCGGCAGCGGTGTTCCGGGTCCTGTCCGGCGTGGTGCCGTCGCTCCGGGTTCTTGCCGGTGCTGCGCCGCTGCGGCCGGTGCGCTCCGAGCCCATCTCCCTCCGGTCGGCCTTCCCGGGGCGCTGCGGGCCGACCACCTTCCGGTACGGCCTCTGGCCGGTCGTCCCGGCGCACGTAGCGCCGCCGGTGCCGGGACCGGCCGCCGGGGAGATGATCGGACGGTTGCCGGAAGCTGGTGTGGACCTCACCTCGCCGTTGTGGTCGTAGGCCGTGGAGCCAGCCGCCGCGCGCACCTCCGGGACGCGCCGCTCCGTGATGACCAGGGCGTCCGCGGGCTTGCTGACGCGCTGCACGGCCGCGCGCCGGACCTCCGGGGAGCCGACCTGCCGGCTGGCTCGGGTCGCGGACGTCGTGGTGGCGGCCACGCCCGCGCCGTCCCCGCCGGTGCTGAGCACCGAGGTCCGTTGCGCGAGGGCTGGGATCACGCTTGCCTCCGTACGCCAGGGGTCCCTGCCCGTCCACTGTGCGGCACCGGTGCAAACGATCATTGGACGGCTTCTTACCTGCTCTTTCCGTGCTCTGGTCTTTTCGGTGTGGTGCGGTTTTTCCGGCGTGCTGCGGCCCGTTGTTGTGAGCCCGGGCCGCGCTACCCCTGGGTGGCGAGGTCCTGCGCTGTGCCGCCGTCCGTTCCGGTTGCCGTGGTGCTTCCTCAGGCGGCGCGGTCTTCGCCGCGTGCCGCGGTCCTTTCCTCCCTACCTTGGTTCTTCAGCGTGTGCTGTGGTCTCCAGCGTGTGCTCCGTCTTCAGCGTGTGCTCCGTCTCCAGCGTGTGCTGTGGCCTCCAGCGTGCGTTGTGGTCTTCAGCGCTGCGGTCTTCAGCGTGTGCTGCGGTCCGCAGGGCGAGCGGTGTTCAAGGCGCGGTCTTCAAGGCGCGCTCGCTCAAGGCGCGGTCCTCGAGGCGCCGTCTTCAAGGCGCGGTCCTCAAGGCGCCGTCTTCAAGGCGCACGGTCTTCGAAGCGCTGTCTTCAGGGCGCGCTGCAGGCGCCGGGGCGCCCGGCGGGGTGTGTCCCGCCGGGCGCGGGTTCGCGCGCCGGTCAGCTCAGCTCGCGCTTGAGCAGCTTGCCGGTGGCGGTCATCGGCAGCGACTCCACGATGCTCACCATCCGCGGGTACTTGTACGAGGCCATCTGCTCCTTGCCCCAGGCCACCAGATCGTCCTCGGTGACCGTGGCGCCCGGCTTGAGGATCACGAACGCCTTGACCTCCTCGCCGTGGCTCGGGTGCGGCACGCCGATCACCGCGGCCAGGGAAACCGCCTCATGGGTCAGCAGCACCTCCTCGACCTCCCGTGGGTAGACGTTGAAGCCACCCCGGATGATCATGTCCTTGGCCCGGTCGACGATGTAGTAATAGCCGTCCTTGTCGCGGCGGGCCAGGTCCCCGGTGCGGAACCATCCGTCGCGCATCACCTCGGCGGTCGCCTCGGGCCGGTTGTAGTAGCCGCGCATGATGTTGTGGCCGCGGATGGCGATCTCGCCGATCTCGTCGACGCCACTGACGGTGTTCCACTCGGGATCGATCAGCTTCACCTCGACGCCCCAGATCGGGATGCCGATCGAGCCGGGCCGGGGCTCGCTGTCCGGGTCGCTGAACGTGGCGACCGGGGAGGTCTCGGACAGGCCGTATCCCTCCAGGATGGTCACCCCGAAACGTTCCCGGACCGCCTTGATGATCTCGACCGGCAGGCTGGAGCCGCCGGAGACGGCGACCCGCATGTTGCGGGCGATCCGTTCCACGTCGATGTCCTCATTCTCGGTGAGGGCGTTCAGCAGGCCCCAGTACATGGTCGGGACGCCGGCGAAGAATGTCACGTTCTCGCTCTGCAGCAGCTGCACCGCGGCGTTCGCATCGAACCGCGGCAGCAGCACGAGTGTGGCCGCCATCGAGAACCCGGCGTTCATGTTGACCGTCGAGCCGAACGAGTGGAACAGCGGCAGCACCAACAGGTGGGTGTCGGTGGCCGGCTGCGAGGCGAACAACCGGTTGCAGGTGAGCGCGTTCAGCACCAGGTTGGAGTGGGACAGCTCGGCGCCCTTGGCCTGGCCGGTGGTGCCGCTGGTGTAAAGGATCACCGCTGCGTCGGTCTCGGCGCGCAGCACCGTCTCGAAGGCCGGCGCGTGCCCGGCCAGCGCCTGCCCGAGCGTCTCGGCGCCCTCGATCGGTGAGGCGGCCGCCGGGTCCGCGGTGATCAGGAAGAAGTGCTCGCAGCCGTCGGCGTCGCCGAACCCGGCGTGCCCCTCGGCGCCCATCGGCAGCTCCGGGGTGCCCTGGAAGCAGAAGTACGCCTTCGCCTCCGAGTCGTTCAGGTGGTATGTGATCTCCCGGCCCTTGAGCAGGACGTTCAGCGGCACCACGACCGCGCCGGCCTTGAGGATCCCGTAGTAGACGATCGGGAAGTAGGGCAGATTGGGGCAGGAGAGCGCGACCTTGTCGCCGGGCTGGATGCCTCGTGCCACCAGCATGTTCGCCACCTGGTTCGCCGCCGCGTCCACCTGGGCGTAGGTCAGGCGCTGCGGGCCTAGCACCACGGCGGCGCGGTCCGGGTAGCGGCGGGCGCTGTCCTCCAGCAGGACGGAAAGGTTGAGCATCCGGGGGTTCCCCTTACAAAACGGTGTGCTGTGACGGCGGTCTCATCCCAACATGGGGGCGGTTTCCTGGGAACCCACCGTTTCGGCTTTGTTTCCGGGGCGGATTTCGTCAGGTCGCCCGTTTTTGTGCCGATGGCGTCGGCGTGGGAATTCCGGTGATGGATGCGGTGCACGTCGGTCGTCAGCCGATCTTCGACGCCCAGGGCACCGTGGTCGCGTTTGAACTGCTGTTCCGCGGCCGCATGGACGCCGTGGCGTCCGGCCGGCAGGACACCTATGCCACCAGCACCGTGATGATCAATGCGTTCACCGAGTTCGGCATCGCCGAGGTCGCCGGTGACCGGCCGTGCTTCATCAACCTCACCCGGGAGTTCGTGACCGGTCGCCTGCCGCTGCCGTTCGGGCCGGAGCAGGTCGTCCTGGAGGTGCTGGAGACGGTCGCGGTCGACGACGAGGTGATCGAGGGGATCACCGCGCTCGCCGGCGCCGGGTACAAGATCGCCCTGGACGACTTCGTCTGGGGCTCCGGCCACGAGCAACTGCTCGGACTCGCCTCCTACGTCAAACTCGACCTTCTCGACGGCGACCTGAGCCGGCTCGACGAGATCGTCGCCGCCTGCCGGCAGTACCCGGGCATCGAGATCGTGGCGGAGCGCCTGGAGACCGACGAGCAGGTCGCCATCGCCGACCGGTACGGCATGGAGCTGCGGCAGGGGTACGCCCTGAGCCGCCCCCAGGTCCTCAGCACGCCCAGCCTCTCCCCGTCCCGGCTGCGCCGCCTGGAACTGGTGGCTGCCCTGATGACCCCGGACGTCCCGCTCGACAAGATCACCTCCATCATCGTGAGCGACCCGGCCCTGGCCCTGCGCGTCCTGCGGGTCAGCAACTCGGTCGCGGCCGGCGTGGTCAGCCGGATCTCGTCGGTACGCCAGGCGGTCATGCTGGTCGGCCTGACCCGGATCCGCCGCTGGGCCACCCTGATGGTGGTCGACGACGTCGCCGAGGCGCCGGAGGAGCAGCTGCTCACCGCGCTGACCCAGGCCCGGCTGTGCGAGAACCTGGCCCCGCGCTTCGGTGCCGACCCCGGCGCGGCGTTCGTGTCCGGCCTGGTCACCGGGATGGCCCGATTGATGGGCAGCACCCCGGCGGCGATGGCCGAGCAACTGCCGCTCACCGCTGACGTCTCGGACGCGCTCAACCACGGAACCGGTCGCCTCGGCCAAGTGTTGAACGCGGTGCGCGCCTACGAGGCCGGCGAGGTCGGTTCCGAGGACCTGGCCGTCCCGGCGCTGGACGCGATGCGCTGGTCCACGCGCACCCTGACCGCGGCACACCGCTTCAACCCGAAGCGCCGTCGCTGAGGCGCTGCTTATAGGTGTGGCAACCCGGCCGGGCGGCGTTCGCCGCGGGGCCTGCCGAGTAACCGGACAAAGGTCCGCCGCCGCGGCCCGGTCGCCGGGTGGTGATCCGCTCTCGCCCTTACCGCGCAGTGAGCGGCCGGTCTCCGGCTTCATCGGGCGAGTGCGGGACGGCGCAGTACCGGCAGCGCGGTGGCGGTGACCGCGAGCACCGCGCACAGGGCGGTCACGCCGAGCGCCGCACCCCACGGGATGACCAGCGCGACGTCCTGTCCCAGCTCGTCCTCGACGGCGGCGCGCACCCCGGTCAGCGACAGCGCGCCCACCGCCCCGCCCAGCAGCGCGCCGACGCCCGCCGAGAGAAGCGCTTCGCTCGTCGTGACCCGCAGTACCTGACCGATCCCGGCCCCGGCCAGGCGCAGCGCGCGGAACTCGGGCCGCCGGGCGGCCGTGGCCATCAGCAACGTGTTCGACACCGCGATCGCGGTGTACCCGGCGGTCAGCGCGATCAGTACCCACAGGAACAGATCGACGAGCTGTCCCTCCTCGTCGATCTGTTCCTGGACGTAGTCCCGGGCCGACAGTGCGCGGGCGCCAGCAGCCGGCTGCGGGTCACCGCTCAGCATCACCATGCGGGTCAGCGCATCGGGATCGTGCCGGCGTACCAACTCGCGGGGCAGCACCACGGGCGCGTCGGCATCGGCGTCGATTTTCCGTACCGCAACGGTGCTGACCTCACCATCCGCCCACCGCAAGGTGATCGCCTCGCCGGTGGAAGCGCCGAGTCGCTCGGCTGCCTCCGGAGTGAGGGTGACGGGCGCGCCGGCCACCCCCGCGGCATACTCCCCGGTGCCGGTGGAGCCCCGCTGTATCAACACCCGGGTGTCGAGCCGTGCGGTACCGGGCTGGGTGCGGACCGCAGCATCGCCGAGCCCCGGCGTGCCGTCCGGCGCCAGCACGGTGGCCGCTGGAATGTCCGCGGTCGCATCGATCCCGGACGCTTGCTCGATCGTCGCGACCATCCCGGTGAGCAGGACCGTCATTCCCACAGTCAGCAGGACCGGGGCGGCCGTCGACGCGACCCGGCGAACGCCGGTCAGGGTGCCCTCGCGTACCACCATCGCGGTTGCTGACCCACGCCACGGGCCGGTCGCGAACCGCACCAGCGGACCGATCGCCACCGGTGCGAGCAATGCGGCCGCGGTCAACAACAGCATCGCCGCGCCCATGCCCGCAGTCGTCTTGCTCTGCGTCGCCATCGTCGGCATCGCGGCCAGCAACGCGGCACCGGCGGCCGCGCTGAGCAGGCCTAATGCCCAGCGTGTCCGGGTCATCGGCCGGATCTCGGCGGCCGCGTCCCGCAGCGCGGCGAGCGGCGCAACCCGGCTGGCCCGGCGTGCCGCCACCCCCGCTCCGGCGAGGGCGACCACCAGTCCGACCAGGACCGCCCCGCCGACCGCGGCGGGCTGCCAGGTCGCCGCGAATCCGGGTGGTTCCAGGCCGAGATCCACCATGGGGCCGGCCAGCAGCGGGGCCACCCCCGCGCCCAGCGGGGCGCCGAGCAGGCCGGCCAGGACGGCAATCGGGGCGGTCTCCGCATACATCAACCGGCGCACCTGACCGGGTGTCGCTCCGGCAGCCCGCAACAATCCCAGCTCGCGCTGCCGCTGACCGGCGGTCAACGCACACGTCGAGGCCACCACGAACACCGTCGCGAATGCGCCGAGAGTCACCATCGCGATCAGCAGCTGCGCCCCGATCCAGCGGATGCGGGTGACGCTCACCGGCTCCAGGGCGGCTCGGTCCGGCCCGGCGCGGACCGTTCCGAACGCGCCGATCAGGGACTGCGCGGCGTCCGTCACGCTTCGGTGGTCACCGTCCACGGTCAGGCCGATCACCCGTACGCCGGAAGCGCGCCCGAGGGCGTCGGTGTCCGTCACGTAGTAGCCCGGCCCGTCGGTCGTCCCGGTGATCGTCCAGCTCTCCGGCCCGGCCGCGGTGAGCACCGCGACCGTGCTGCCCGGTGGCCCGCCCGTGCCGGTGACCACTTCGCCGGGCCTCTGCGGCGGGCGCCCGCCGGTCAGGTGGTAGCCACCGAGCGCCGCCGACGACCAGCCGTGTCCGGCCAGTGTGGCTGTCCCGTCGTCGTCAGCGCCCTGCCGCTGCACGTAGAAGAACGGGTCGGGGATCACCCCCGTGATGCGCGGGTCCTGCCGGAGCCTGGCGGAGATCTCGGTCAGCTCGGTCGCCGTCCACGAACGGATCTCCGGCTCGCCGAAATCGTTGGTGCCCACCGACGGGGCCTGCACCATCACCGGTGAGGCGCGGTACCGCTCGGGCGGCTGCGGCCGCGAGGAAAGATAGAGCGTCGTGGTGCCGGCCACCACGGCGACACCCAGCATGATCGCCACGAACGTGCCGGCGAAGCTCGCGAACCGATGCCGGACCATCGCCCACGCCATCATCGGACCGACTCCTCAAGCCGTGCGGTGTGCACCGCGATCTTCTCGGCGCCGACCGGCCCGGCCAGGTCGTCGACCACCCGGCCATCGGCCAGGAACAGCACCCGATCCGCGTGCGAGGCCGCAACCGGATCATGGGTGACCATCACGATCGTCTGCCTGTGCCGGTCAACCGCGAAGCGCAGCAACCGCAGCACCTCCGCCCCGGAGCGGGCGTCCAGCGCACCGGTCGGCTCGTCGGCGAAGATCACCGCCGGCCGGGTGACCAGCGCCCGCGCGATCGCGACGCGCTGCTGCTGTCCGCCGGACAGCTCGGCCGGTCGATGCGCGGCGCGCTCGGCGAGGCCGACCTCGGCCAGCATCGCGGCCACCTCACCCGGCTGTGGCCGGCGACCGGCCAGACGCAGTGGCAGCATCACGTTCTGCTCCGCGGTCAGCGCCGGCACCAGATTGAACGACTGGAACACGAACCCGACCCGGTCACGTCGCAGCCGGGTCAGGGCTCGCTCACTCAGGCCACCCACCGGCACGCCGTCGATCAGGACCTCGCCGCTCGTCACCCGGTCGAGCCCCGCGGCACAGTGCAGCAGCGTGGACTTGCCGGAGCCGGACGGGCCCATCACCGCGGTGAACGTGCCGGGGGCGAAGCGCGCGTCCACCGCATCGAGCGCGGTGACAGCGTGCTCTGCGTGGCCATACCGTTTGGTGACCCCTCGGATCTCCACGGCGGCTGTCTGTGCTGGCGTCGTCATGCCCACAAGGCAACCGGCTCGCACGGCACGGCACAGTCACGCGGGATTGACTTTCCGGGGTAACGCCAGCACTACCGACGCTGCCGGGTCGCGGCGGTACCGTGCCCCCATGCCGGTCCGCACCGCGCTCGACGCGCTCACCCTCCGGCCGACCGTGTTCCTGCGGTCGGCCTGGCCGTGGCGCTCGCTGCTCTATCTGAGTGGTGGCGCCTTGCTGGGCTTCGGCACCATCCTCGTGGTGATCGCGCTGGTCCTGGTCGGCGCGGTGCTGTCCATCGTGGTGATCGGCCTGGCGGCGTACGTCGCGACGGTGCTCTGCGGCGTCGCCGTGGCCCGGATGGAGCGGCGCCGCATGCGCCTGGTCGACTTCGACGAGCTCCCCGATCCGCATCGACCGGCACCCCGGGCCGGACTGCGGGCGTGGCTCCGGCTGCGGTTGCGGGAACAGGCCACCTGGCGCGAGCTGGGCTACGCGATGATGTCCGCGGGGCTGCTGTGCTGGATGGATTCACTGGTCGTCGCGGGTGTGGTCTGGATACCGGCGGCCACCCTCGGCGCACCGTTCTACATGGTCTACGAGCCGCTCGGCGCCCGCCTGCTGTTGGGTCTGGCCGGGATTCCGCTCACCGTGGTGTTGGCCTGGCCGGTGACCGCCTGGGCCGGAGCCCGGGCCGCGATGGCGCGAGCCATCCTGGCGCCGCGGGCACACGACGCCGACGAGAAGCTGATCGAGGTGACCCGGTCACGGGCGCGGCTGGTCGACGCCTTCGAGGTCGAGCGCCGGCGGATCGAGCGGGACCTGCACGACGGAGCGCAGCAACGGCTGGTGGCCTTGAGCATCCAGCTCGGCATGGCCCGTCTCGAGTTGCCTCCGGACAGTCCCGCGACGGGACCCGTGGCCGCCGCCCATGACCTCGCAAAGCAGGCATTGACCGAGCTGCGTCAACTGATTCGCGGCGTGCATCCGAAGGTGCTGACCGACCGCGGTCTGGCGGCGGCGGCCGGGGACGCGGCCTCGTCCGCACCGTTGCCGGTGGAGCTCGATTTCGCGCTGTCCGCGCGGCTGCCCGTCGCACTGGAGGCGACCGCATATTTCGTGATCGCGGAGGCGCTGACCAACGTGACGAAGCACAGCGGCGCCAGCCGCGCCTGGGTTTCCGGGCGGCTGGATCAGGGCCGCCTGATCGTGGAGATCCGCGATGACGGGTGCGGCGGTGCCGACCCGTCCGCCGGCACCGGTCTGGTCGGTCTCGCCGACCGTGTCGCCGTCGTCGACGGCACGGTGGCACTCGCCAGCCCGCCCGGTGGTCCGACCGTCCTGCGCGCCGAGATCCCGCTGCCTCCGGAGGAGGGCGAGACCTCGTACGCAGGGGAGAAGGTGTCGGCCCCGAGGCACTCCGCCCGGCCGTCACCGCGAGACAGCGACGATGCGGGGGTGTCGACGTGAGTGAAGGGCTGCGGGTTGTGATCGCGGAAGACGGCGTGATCGTCCGTGAGGGTGTCGCCGGGATGCTGCGGCGCTTCGGGCACGAGGTCGTCGCCGCTGTCGGGGACGCCACCGAGCTGCTCGCGGCGGTGGCGAAGCACAAGCCGGACGTGGTGGTCACCGACGTACGGATGCCGCCGAAGTTCAGCGATGAGGGATTGCAGGCGGCGATCGCGATGCGGGCCTCCGACCCGGAGCTGCCGGTCCTGGTGTTGAGTCAGTACGTCGAGCAGACCTACGCGGCCGAGCTGCTCGACTCGGGCCGGGCGGCCGGCGTCGGCTATCTGCTCAAGGACCGTATCGGCGAGGTGACCGAGTTCGTCGACGCGCTCGCCGCGGTGGCTGCCGGGCGCACGGTCGTGGACCCCGAGGTGGTCCGCCAGCTGCTGTCGCGCCGCCGGGCCCCGCTGTACCGGCTGACCGCCCGGGAGCACGAGGTGCTTGCCCTGATGGCGCAAGGCCGGTCGAACGCGGCGATCGCGCGTGAGCTCGTCGTCTCCGAGGCGGCGGTGGCGAAGCACATCAACAGTTTGCTGACCAAGCTGGACTTGCCGCCCGACGCCGACGACCACCGCCGCGTTCGCGCGGTCCTGGCTTACCTGCGGGGGTGAGCAGACATGTTCCTCCGTGGCTCGGCAAGGCGGCGTCCGGCGTCCGGCGGCAGAACACTGCGTGGCGGGGAGGAGACGGGCTGTTCCGACGGGGCGAGGGGACGGGTGACGAAATCGGACGACATGCCATGCGTGGGTCAGGACCGGTCGAGCGGTTGGGACGAGCCCGCGCCGATCAGGAGGCGTTCGGCGACGGGGTAGGCGGAGTGGCGGGCGATGGAGCGGTGTGTGACTGGAGCCGGCAAACCCGGGCGACGCGACCGATGGCGACGGGTAGTGGCCGGTGTCTGGCGCGGTCGTGATTCGGCGGGCGCGGTCAGCAGCGACGCCATCAGGGATGGCAAGCAGCGGCGGTGGGCGGTCCGTCAACCGCTACCGGGGTGAGTCAGCGCGGCGGGCATCAAGGTCACTGTTTCGGGGCGAGGGGCGGCTCAGGCGACGTAGGCAGGTCCTGCTGCCAGGGGCATGTCGGGCGGTTCGCGCCGTCCGATATCTCGGGAGGCGATCAGGGTCACGACAGCCGGACAAGGCAGCAATGCATCGATGCTTGGCTATTGATTCCGGTGAGGGGGTGAGAGAGGCTGGCGCCGGTTGTTGCCGGTGGGAGCCGTCGTAGGGCGTGCGGGTGATTTGTTCGTGCAGCGTTGATCCGGACGCTGCCTGATGGACCCGTGGGGCCCGGCTGGCCGTGCGGAAATCCCTCGGAACGATCAGTCCGATCGATGTGCGAAGGAGCACGGCTCATGGTTTCCCCAGCCACTTCCCCCGAGCCCACCCGTACCGGAAAGAAGGCTCGCGGCCGGACTGCCCGCCGCTCGATGATCGTCGCCGGTGGCGCCCTGGCGATGGTTGTCGCCGCCGCGGCGCCGGCGCTGGCCGCGCCGCCGACCGAACTGCCCGGCAGGGCCGATGCGATCGAGGCGAAATGGCAGCCGGCGTACGACTACGACACCGACGGCTGCTATCCGACCCCGGCGATCGGACCTACCGGCGCGGTCAACGGCGGCCTGAAACCGACCGGCTCGCTCAGCGGCGACTGTCACGACGCGGCTGACCTGGACAACACCAACGGATATTCGCGCTACAAATGCAACAACGGGTGGTGTGCGATTGCTTACGGGCTTTATTTCGAAAAGGACCAGGCGCTGGCGAACAGTTCCATCGGCGGCCACCGGCACGATTGGGAACACGTCGTCGTCTGGGTGCAGAACGACGTCGCCAGATATGTTGCCACCTCGGCGCACGGCGACTTCGACGTCCATGCCGCGGGCAGTGTGCTGTGGACCGGCAACCACCCGAAGATCGTCTACCACAAGGATGGCGTCAGCACACACTGCTTCCGTCTCGCCAATGGCAGCGACGACCCGCCGGAGAACGCCTACCGCACCTGGCAGTACCCGTCGCTGGTGGGATGGAACGGCTTCCCGTCCACCGGCATCCGCACCACGCTGAGCAACTATGACTTCGGCAGTGCGAATTTCGGTCTCAAGGATGCCAATTTCGTCAACCTTCTCACCGAGGCGATGCCTGCCGGAATCTCGTTCAATCCATCCGCCTGAGCAGTCGGAGGAAATGTTTCCGAATGCTCGAGACGGTTGTCGAGGGGCCTGCGGGGGTGGCCGAGTAGAACAGGATTGGAGAAATGGTTGGCCGTGTCCCTCAAAGGTGACCGGGTGCCTGCGGAACTTCTCGCGCGCCGCCGAAAAGGCCAGATGACTGTGGAATCCGCTCGAGGAGCCGTTGGCCGGTTGCCGGAGCCGCCGGTTGTCCGTAAGGCTGCCGGCCTGCCGGCTGGTTGAACGGCGTTCGAGGGCTGGCCGGCTTGCCGGTTGTTGAGGGGCTGGGTTGGAGGGGCTGGGTTGGAGGGGCTGGGTTCGAAGGGCTTGGTTCGAAGGGCTCGCTTCGAGAGGGGTTGCGTTCGAGAGGGGCTGTGTTCGATCGAGAGGCTGGCGGTCTGCCGCTGCCGCGCCCCGGTTGATTGAGCGGCGTTCGGAGGGCTGCCGAGGTCGCTGGTGATCGAAAGGCGTTCAAGGGGCCGTGGGGTGCGCTGCCTGATCGAGGGTTTGCGGGGTGCCGGGGCTGGAGGGTCGCGGGATGGTCGTGGGCCGTCGGGTGGTGGTGGGCCGTCGGGTGGTGGTGGGCCGTCGGGTGGTGGGGCGTCGGGTGGCTCGGGGCCACTGGGGTGAGTTGATGGTCGGGTCGGTGCCTGCGGGGCCGCCGCGCGACTGAGGGGTCGTCGAGTAGCTGAACTGAGAGGTCGCCGAGTAGCGGGAGGGCTGGCGGCGGCTGGCGGGTCACTGAGGCGATGCGGGCTGCGCGGTTCCGGCCTGCATCGCCCCAGGCAGTACGTGGTGCCGTACGCAATAAGCTCTGTTTGGGTTGCTTGTCTGGCTCGCCTAACGGTCGGTGATGGCGGTGATCGAGGCCAGCAGGCCGGCGGCCAGGTCGTAGCGGTCGCGCGGCACGATGTGCAGGATCCCGGCAGGTGGGTTCGGTGGTGGCGTCGGTACGGGGTTCTCGCGGTACGACGAGAGCCGCGCGACATGGGCGGTGACCTGAGCCGGGAAGTGGAAGCGGCCACCGGCGCGGGAGCCGCCCAGGTGCAGGCAGACGTCGATGCCCGGCGGGTGCTCGGCGTCCCAGCCCGGGAAGACCGTCTTGAACTCGGCGTACCCGTGCGGGTCGGTGACCTGTGCGCCGCGCAGCGGTGGGGTGGAGGGGGCGGGGGAGCGGTGCGTGACCTCCAGGACCGCGCCGGGCAGCGGCCGGTCGACCGTGTCGAGCACCCGCACCCGCAGCATCATCGGGACTCCGGCGTCGGCCGGGGACAGTTCCCGTTGTACGACGAACCGGTCCCCGCCGGCGGAGGACTCCGGGCGGAGCCGGCAGATGGCCGGCTCCGACCCCGGAAAGTCCAGCGTGATGATGCTGCGGCGGCTTATCACCGGCGCGGTGGTGCGCTCCTCGTGTCCCATTTGCGTCCCTACGTTCCTGACCATAACGTCCCCGAAATGATCATTGCAGGGTGGAAAGACTTAGATGTGACTTTTGCCGGAAATATTCTCATTGTCTCCGCGGGGAGGTGCGCGTGGAGCGCGTGATGCGGGGAGCGGAAGTGGTGGGGAGGAGCGGCGGCGGAGTGTGCGGCCGGTGCTGGCGCGCGGGACAGACGAACACGGGGCGGTGGGCGGTGAGCTGACCGCGACGGCGCCGGGAAAGGGCGGTGGTGGTCGGCGATCGGCGACGGCGACGGCGACGGCGGCCGAGACTGCGACCGCCGTCGAGAATCGGCAGCGGGTGGTGAGGCGCCGGCGGCGGTGTGCGGGAAGCGTGGCAGTGTGCTGGAACGCGGCGGTGCGTGGTGGGCTGCCGGCGGCGGGGTGCTGGAACGCGGCGGTGCGTGGTGGGCTGCCGGCGGCGGGGTGCCGGAACGCGGCGGTGGGTGGTGGGCTGCCGGCGGCGGGGTGCTGGAACGCGGCGGTGGGTGGTGGGCTGCCGGCAACGGTGGGGCGCTGAGCAGCCGGTGGCGAGGGCGGCGGGGCGCGAGCGCCGGATCGCTGCCCCCGGACCGTCGGGACCTACCGGCCGGGTGGTGGCTATGCCGCCCGCAACTGGGCCAGCACCAGGGGATCGATCGCCCCGGGGACGATGCGCATCTCCAGGTTCTCGATGCCGGCCCAGGATGCCAGCGCCTCGTCCAGGTCCTCGTCGTGCTGACCCAGATCGGCGAGCCGCTGCCGCACCTCGGTCGCGAGCGTGCCGGTCAGCGGGAGCAGCGTGGCCGGATCCGGGCGTTCGAAGTACAGCGTGTGCATCTGGAGCAGCCGTCCCAGCTCGGCTACCGGGTCCGGGTGGTCGTCGACGCGGAGGTCGACGAGGACGTCACTGGTTCCGCCGTACCCCAGGCCTTTGGCGACCACCAGCAACGCCGCGCTCTGCCGCCCGCGCCGGTCGCCGCCCGCCTGGTCTCCGGCGCGCAGCGCCGCCAGCAGCCGGTATGCCAGCACCGAGTCCGAGGCGGGAGGCGGGTCGGCCGGACGTGCGGTCGTGGAGGTGGACGTCAGCGGCGCCGGCGGGGGCCACGTCACGCCGCTGAGCCAGGTGCTCTGCATATCGGCGACCACGGCCGGTCCGGCGAGCATGTTGCCCTGGATGGCGTAGCCGTTCCCGGCCGTCCCGCCCGCCCACGGGTGGCAGTCGTCGCCGGTGAACGTCGCGCCCGGCCCGGACACGCCGACCACCCCGACCTGCCGGTGCCCGACCGGCCCGGCGTCCCCGGCGATCAGCGCCTTGACCACCTCCGGCGCCGCCACCCCGGTGCCCAGCAGCGTCAGCCCCTGCGGGCGGTAGGCGAGGTTCGCGTACGACTGGGTGGCCACCGCGCCGACGTCGGCCAGCGCGGCCGGCACCGCCGCGCCGACTCCGAGGAACTTGCTGGCGACCGCCACGCCGAGGATCTTGCCGTCGGCGGACCGGCCCACGATCGAGAACGTCATGGCCGCACGGTAGCCGAAGCCGTCCGGCGCCATCGCGGGGACGGGGGTGCCGGTCGCCCGGGAGCGGCGCGGGCCCGTCGCCGATCGCGCCGGTGGCGGCTCCGGCGCAGCGACCGCTGCCGTTCCTCGCGCCACCGCCGGGGCTTCAACTTATGTCTTGCGGCTCGATCGGCGCTTGCGGGAGGCGTGGCCGGGTAGCGGGTCTTGCGGCTCGACCGGGGCTTGCGGGAGGCGTGGCCTGAGTGGCTGTCTCCTGCGGCTCGGTCGGTGCTTGCGGCAGGCGTGGCCTGAGTGGCTGTGACCTGCGGCTCGACCGGGGCTTGCGGGAGGCGTGGCCTGAGAGGACGTCTGATTAACGTATTTTGTGGTGCTATGTGATTTGGGGGTCTCGCCAGGTTGGGGTGTTTTCGTCCGTGAGCCGGCGGGCGAGATTGTCGATCATGGCGAGGGTGATCATGGATTCGGAGTTGCCGGGCAGGGTTTCGTAGTCGCGGGCGAGTCGGCGGTGGTGCATGAGCCAGCCGAGGGTGCGCTCGACGACCCAGCGCCGTTTGGTGACGCTGAAGCCTTTGACCTGTGGGTCTTTGGTGACGATCTCGACGTCGACGCCGAGTGTGGCGCCGTGTTCGACGGTTTTGACCTTGAAACCGGCATCGACCCAGGTCTTGGCCAGAGTGGGGTAGGTGGCGGTGGCCTGGTCGAGCAGGTCGTTGCCGATCACGTTGTCGCTGACGTTGGCGGCGGTGACGAGCACAGCGAGCAGTAAGCCGAGGGTGTCGGTGATGATGCCGCGTTTGCGGCCGGCGATCTTCTTGCCGGCGTCGATGCCCTGGGTTTCGAGCGGCACGTTCGTGGATGTCTTGATGCTTTGGGTGTCCATGATCGCTGCGGTGGGCTCGACGGTGCGGCCGTGGTGGTCGCGGACGAGTCCGGTGAGGTTGTAGTTGAGTTCGGTGAAGATCCCTTCCTTGCTCCATAAGGCGAAGTAGCCGTAGACCGTCGCATGTGGAGGAAAGTCGTGGGGCAGGTAGCGCCAGGCGATGCCGGTGCGGTTGACGTAGAGGATCGCATTGAAGATCTCGCGCAGGTCGTGGGTGGGGACGCGGCCCTTGATGCCGAGCTGGGTTCGGGCGTCGGTGCGGGCCTGGCGCCAGGCGCTCAGGCGCGGCTCGATCAGGGCCCAGCGAGCGTCGGACAAGTCGGATGGGTATGCGCGTCGTTCGGTCATGACCTGGGGATACGGTGGCATCGGCGGGCGAGGGGGACACCAGGTCCGTCGATTCCGGGCGGAAAACTAATCAAACACGATCGAGGGATCAAAGGCCGCAGATCTCCTCATATCAGAGTCATCTCGAAAGGGTTGATTCGGGCGTATCGGCCAGCCGTAGCCATGATCGCGGGTTCTCAACCCTCCGATAACTCACCAACGTTATTAAAACGTCCAGTGAGGGGCTGTCTCCTGCGGCTCGACCGGTGGTTGCGGGAGGCGCGTCGGTCGACTAACGTACAACCATATGGTTGTAGGTGAGGGTGGCGAGGACGGCACGGACCGCGTCCTGCATGCGCTCTCCGACGCGACCCGGCGCGACATCCTGGCCCGGGTGACCCGGGCGGGGCACTCCGTCTCCGCGCTGGCCAAGCTCTACCCGATGAGCTTCGCGGCCGTGCAGAAGCACGTCGCGGTCCTGGAGCGGGCCGAGCTGGTGACCAAGGAGCGGCGCGGGCGGGAGCAGATCGTCCACGGCAACCCGGCCGCGCTGCGCAGCGTGGTCGGTGGGCTGCTGGAGACGTACGAACGGATCTGGCGGCAGCGGGCCGACCGGATCGCCGAGATCCTTGAGGAGGAAACGTGACGGTCACCGACACCGTCAAGGACACCGACGCCTTGACCCTGACCTTCGTCGCCGAGTTCGACGCCCCGGTCGAGCAGGTCTGGCGGGTCTGGGCCGACCCGCGCAAGCTGGAGCGCTGGTGGGGCCCGCCGACCTGGCCGGCCACGTTCGTGCGCCACGACTTCGTGGCCGGTGGCGCCGTGCGGTACTACATGACCGGCCCGGACGGCACGAAGGCGCACGGCTGGTGGACGATCACCGCCATCGAGGCGCCCGGCCGGCTGGAGTTCGACGACGGCTTCGCCGATGAGGGCGGCGAGCCGATCGAAGGCGATCGGCCGGTGCACGCGGTGGTGACGCTGCAGGAGCGGGGCGAGGGCACCCGGATGACCGTGGTGTCGCACTTCCCGGACGCCGACACGCTGGAACGGCTGTCGAAGATGGGCATGGAGGAGGGCATGCGCCTGGCGATCGGCCAGATCGACGGGATCCTCTCCGGACGCTGACCCGGAGAGAACCCGGCGGACCGCTCGCCGGCCGCTCGCCGCTCGCCGCCGGCCGGCCGCCCGCTCGCCGGCCGCCCGCTCGCCGGCCGCCCGCCGGCCGCCCGCCGGCCGCCCGCCGGCCGCCCGCCCGCCGGCCGCTCGCCGGCCGCCGACGGTCGGCCGGTCAGGCGGCGGCCGGCTCGGCCGCGACCAACTCGTCGGCGAGCGGGCCCGCCGAGGCGACCCGGTTACGGCCGGCGTTCTTGGCTGCGTACAACGCCCGGTCGGCGGCGAGCACCAGCTCGTCCACGGTCGGCGCGGCCGGCATCCCGGCCATTCCGACCGAGACGGTGACCCGGATCAGCTGGCCGTCGGAGACCGCGATCGGCGCCACCGCCACGCCGCGCCGTACCCGTTCCGCGACGACCAGGGCCGCGTCCGGGTCGGTGGCCGGCAGCAGTACGGCGAACTCCTCGCCGCCGTAGCGGGCCACCATGTCGCCGGGGCGCACCAGCTCCTGCAGGCGGTGGGTGACCTCGACCAGCACCCGGTCGCCGCCGCCGTGCCCGTACGTGTCGTTCACCCGCTTGAAGTGGTCGATGTCCAGCAGCAGCATGCTCAGCGGCTGGCCGGACCGGGTGGCCCGGGCGGCCTCGTTGACCAGCGCCTCCTCCAGGTACCGGCGGCTGCGCAGGCCGGTCAGGCCGTCGGTGATCGCGGCCTGGCGCTGCGCCCGGACCAGCCCCGCCATCCTGGCCAGCACGAGCAGGAACAGCACGATGCACACCGAGGCGGCGGAGAGCACGTGCGGCTCCCGGCCGCTGACGTACTGGATCAGCAGCGAGGCGGGCGCCGTCACCGCGGCCACGGCGAGCACGACGAGCCGGCCGGTGGTGGCGTCCGGGGTGTCGGTGTTCGACTTCGCGACGAGTTTGTCCGCGGACGGGTGCAGTACGGCGGCGCCGAACAGGAAGCTGGAGGCCATCCAGATCGCGTCGAGATAGTTCGCGGCCTGGTACGTGCCGTTCAGCGACTGGATGCTGTACATGGTGTCGGCGTAGAGCACCAGGACGAGGTAGGCGCCGACCAGGCGCAGCGAGAAGCTGCGCGGACCGGCGCCGAGCAGCAGCCGGGCGCCCACCATGATCAGCATCAGATCGCCGACCGGGTACGCCACCGAGACCAGGTTGGTGAAGGTGCCCAGCGTGACGTCGATGGTCGGCGCGATGATGTGCTCGAACACCAGGTACCCGGCGCCGACCGCGACGATCGCCGCGTCGATGGCGCTGGCGCCGTCCCAGCCCGGCGTGCGCCGCCGCACGATCAGCAGCAACGCGGCCGCGGTCAGCGGGTAGCAGGCCAGGTAGCCGAGGTCCGAGACGCTCGGGTACGCGACCTCGCCCTGCACCAGCGCGAGGAAGTAGAAGAGGATGTCGGCCGCGACGCTGGTCAGCGCGGACGCGGCGAGCAGCAGCATGATCGCCCGCAGTGCCGGCTGGCGGTGCGCGGTCAGCAGGCAGCACCCGGCGAAGGTCGCGTTCGCGCTGACGTAGAGGGCGACCTGGGTGCCGGGCCACATCCCGAGGTGGACGAGCAGGTAGTACACCCCGATGACGACCGGCGCCGCGCCCAGGCACACCTGCCAGGCCGCTACCCGTTTCGTCACCACCGCGCCGACGGCTTCACTCATGCCGTAAGGCTCGCCGGGTCCGGGTGCGACGCCGGTGCCGGCGGGTTGCGGTTCAGGTGCCGGCGGCGTCCAGGATCGACGCGAGGTGGCCGATCGGGTCGGGCAGCTCGCCGCCCAGGCAGTCCTCGTACCACACCCGGAACGCGGCGGTGGCGCACCCGACCAGCAGGCGGCGTCGCCAGTCGGCCGGGTCGGCGTCCGGGTGGCGTGCGGCGAGCCGGCCGGCGATGTCCGGGTCGGTGTCGGTGCGGACCACGACCTGGGTGGCGGTCAGGTGGGTGGACTGCTGGGCCACGGTGCGCAGGGCGCGCAGCAGTTCGCGGCGCTCCACCACGTACCGGGCCAGCCGGAGCATCGCGCCGCGCATCACCTCGCGGTCGTCCGCCTCGGGCGGGGCTCCGGTGACGTACTCGGTCACGATCGCGGTCATCTCCCGCACCGGCTCGGTGACCACGTCCTCCTTGCCGGTGAAGTACCGATGGAAGGTTCGTGGCGCGATGTCCGCCGCCGCGCAGATGTCGTGGACCGTGACGTGGTCGTAGCCGCGCTCGATGAACAGCGTCCAGGCCGCGCGCACGGTGGCGACCCGGTTCTGCTCGCGTTTGCGGTCCCTCAGGTTCGTGATCGCCATTCCTCCGCTTTCTGTGACGCCGCTCTCAAGCATCGTCCGTGACGCCCGCCGGCAACAATCTCGTGGCACGCTCTGCCTCGTGGCACATTCTGCCACGAACTTGTGAAGGAGCCTCATGTCCCAAGCCGCCGCTGTGGCCGCGTCCGAGGAGGCCGGCGCCGTGCCGAAGTCGCCCTGGACCGGTAAGCAGCTGATCGTCCTGCTGGTGATCGGCACCGCCGCGCTGATGGTCTCGCTGACCCAGTCCCTGCTGGTCCCGGTCATGTCCGAACTCGGCGTCGACCTCAACGCCAGCAGCGACGGCATCGCCTGGCTGCTCACCTCCACCCTGCTGGTCGGCGCGGTCGCGGTGCCCGCCTTCGGCCGCCTCGGCGACCTCTACGGCACCAAACTGATGGTGCTCGTCTGTCTCGGCGCGCTGATCGTCGGCTCGCTGGTCTGTGCGCTGTCCGACTCCCTGGCGCCGATGATCGTCGGCCGGGCCGTCGTCGGCCTCTCCGTCGCCACCGTCCCGCTGAGCATCAGCCTGGTCGGCGTCACCCTGCCCCGCGAGCACTCCGGCGCCGGGATCGCCCTGATCAGCGCCATGCTCGGGGTCGGTGGCGCGCTCGGCCTCCCGCTGTCCGGCCTGATCGCCGAATACACCGACTACCACGTGCTGTTCTGGATCTGCGTGGCCGGCGGCCTCCTCGCCGTTCCCGGCATCGTCGCGCTGGTGCCGAACCCGCCCCGCGCGGCCAAGGGCCGGATGGACATCGTCGGCACCGTTCTGCTCGGCGCCGCCATGCTGGCCCTGCTGCTCCCGCTCGCCCAAGGCGCGAAGTGGGGCTGGACCGACCCGCTGACGATCGGCCTGCTGGTCGCGGCCGCCGTGCTGCTGATCGTCTTCGTCGTGGTCGAGCTGCGGCTCGCGTCGCCGCTGGTCGACGTGCGCACCACGGCCCGGCCGGCGCTGCTGCTCACCAACATCGCCTCGCTGTTCGTCGGCTTCGCCCTGTTCGCCACCCTGATCGGCACCGCCACCTATGTCCAGATGCCCGCCGTCACCGGCTACGGCTTCGGCACGTCGATCCTGGTCGGCGGCCTGTGCATGCTGCCCGGCGGCATCATCATGCTGCTTCTCTCGCCGCTGTCGGCCCGGCTCGCCCCGCGCACCGGGCTGATCATCGGCTCACTTATCATCGCGCTCGGCTTCGGCTCGCGGATCCTCCTCACCGGCAGTCTCTTCGAGGTGGTCATCGGCGCGACCGTCGCGGGCGCCGGCACCGGCATCGCCTACGCCGCCATGCCCGGCCTGATCTCGCACGCCACCCCGCTGTCCGAGCTGGCCGCCGCCAACGGCCTCAACGCCCTGTTCCGCAGCGTCGGCAGCTCCCTGGCAAGCGCCATCGGCGGCGCGGTCCTCGCCGCGAAGACGATGAACCTGGGCGGCCACGAACTCCCGACCCTGGGCGCCTACCAGCTGCTGTTCGCCCTCTGCGCGGGCGCCGCGGTCCTGGCCGCCCTGCTCGCGCTGCTCATCCCGAAGCACTCGGCGACCGCCGACGCCGCGATCCCCGGGTAGCGGCGCCCGGAGGATGCGGCCGGATGCCGCGACCCCGGTCCAAGGCGGGTCTCGGGTCGCGTCCCCTCACCTGACAGGCCGCTGAGTGGGCTTCGGGCCGCTCACAGGCGACGCGCCCGAGGATGCTGGCACCGGCTGTTCGCGCGCCCTGCTACGGCCGACCACTGTCCTCGGGCGGGGCGATGACCGGCCGAGTGCCGCTCGGGGACCCGCCTGGGCGGATGACCTGTTCCGGGTGCTGCGGCCGGGCGGCCACCTGTTCGTCCACGAGGGGCACCCGGCCGTCCCGCTGTGGTCCTGGACGAGGACGAGCCGCGGATCCGCGCCGACCGCAGCTACTTCGCGCGGTCCTTCGTCAACGACACGTTCCCGGCCGACGGCGCCGTCGAGTCGCAGTGGACCCTCGGCGAGATCGTCACCACGCTGATCGGCGCCGGGTTCACGCTGCGGCACCTGGCCGAGTACCCGGAGCCGTTCTGACGCTGGGCGGGGCTGTCCGCCGCGGCCTGGGCCGGGCGCCTGCCGAACGCCTTCTCACTGCCGGCCCGCCGTTGAGCGGATCCGAACGCGCACCGTCGAGCCGACCGGACGAGCCCGCGTCCGGGCGGTTCCGCGCGGTCGGCGGTCCGGCGCGGCCCGGTGGGGGAGAATTCCATCGCCCGGCACCGAGCCGGGCGGGAGGAAGTGGGGACACATGCAGCAGGCGCGGGCCCGGGTGGAGCACGGCGTGGTCGGTGGCACGTTCAGCCTCGACGGGCAGACCTTCGACGTCGACAACAACATCTGGGTGGTGGGCGACGACACCGAGTGCGTGGTGATCGACGCGCCGCACGACGTGGACGCGATCCTGGCCGTCGCCGGGCAGCGGCGGATCCGGGCGATCGTCTGCACGCACGCGCACGACGACCACGTCCGGGTCGCGCCGGCGCTGCGGGAGCGGACCGGGGCGCCGATCCTGCTGCACCCGGCCGACCGGCCGCTGTGGGAGCTCACGCACCCGGCCGCCACCTGGGACCGGGACCTGGCCGACGGCGACCGGATCGAGGTGGCCGGCACCACCCTGACGGTCCTGCACACCCCGGGACACGCCCCCGGCGCGATCTGCCTGCACGCCCCCGACCTGGGGTGCGTCTTCACCGGCGACACCCTTTTCCAGGGCGGCCCGGGCGCGACCGGCCGCTCGTACTCCGACGCCGACGTGATCGTCGCCTCGATCCGGGCGAAGCTGTTCACCCTGCCCGGCGAGACGGTCGTGCACACCGGACACGGCGACGACACCACCATCGACGCCGAGCGCCGCCTGCTGGACCGCTGACCCGGCGGCGCGGCGCCGCCGGTGGCCCGGGACTCTTCCCGGTACGCGCCGGTGGCCCCGTCCGCGGGCCGGGCTCCGTCCGCGGGCCGGGCTCCGTCCGCGGGCCGGGCTCCGTCCGCGGGCCGGGCTCCGTCCGCGGGCCGGGCTCCGTCCGCGGGCCGGGCTCCGTCCGCGGGCCGGGCTCCGTCCGCGGGCCGGGCTCCGTCCGCGGGCCGGGCTCCGTCCGCGGGCCGGGCTCCGTCCGCGGGCCGGGCCCCGTCCCGTGCCGGGGCCTACCACGGCATCGCCCACCCGCGGATCCGTCGTCGCCGGAACCGCCCGGACGGGGGAATCCCGGGGGATCGGCGTTCGGGGCCCGCGCCGCCGTGATCCCGTGCAGGGTGTGCTGAGACGGACCATCTCCGAGATCACGACACTGGTCATCCTGGCCGCGGTGTCGCCCGCCGCGGTGACCACCGAGGCGGCCGCGGCGCAGCGGCACGGCGAACCGATGCGGCAGGTGGTCGCCGGGGACACGTTCACCTGCGGGCTCAGCGGCACCGAGACGTACTGCTGGGGCGCCAAGTTCCACGGCCAGCTGGGGACCGGCGGCAGCGAGGAGCAGAAGACGTCGACGCCGGTGCGGGTGCGCAGCCCGCGCGGGGTGGTCTTCACCGAGCTCGTCGCCGGTTCCTTCCACACCTGCGGGATCAGCGCCGCCGCGGCCTTCTGCTGGGGCCTGAACACCTACGGCGAGCTGGGCGAGGGCGGCACCACCGACCAGGCCACCCCCGCGCGGGTGCAGGCGCCGCCCGGGGTGGTCTTCACCCAGCTCGCCGCCGGGGATTTCCACACCTGCGGGATCAGCGCCGCCGGCACGTACTGCTGGGGCCAGAACACCTACGCCGCGCTGGGCGACGGCGGGGTCGCGGACCGGACCACCCCGGTGCGGGTGCGCACCCCGCCCGGGGTGGTCTTCACCCGGCTCGCCGCGGGCGGTTCGCACACGTGCGGGATCAGTGACGCCGGGACCTACTGCTGGGGCTCCGGCACCGACGGTCAGCTGGGTGACGGCGGCACCGCGGACCGGCGGACTCCGGTGCGGGTCCGCGCCCCGCGGGGGGTGGCCTTCACCCAGCTGACCGCGGGCATTCTGGTCACCTGCGGGATCAGTGGCGCCGCGACCTACTGCTGGGGCGCCAACCACCTCGGTCAGCTGGGCATCGGTGGCACTGCGGACCGGCGGACTCCGGTGCGGGTCCGGGTCCCGCGCGGGGTGGCCTTCACCCGGATCACCGCCGGCGCCTCCTACGTCTGCGGGATCAGCGGCGCCCGGACGTTCTGCTGGGGCGACAACAGCCACGGGCAGCTGGGTGACGGCGGCACCGCGGGCCGGGCGACGCCCGGGCTGGTGCAGGCCCCGCCCGGGGTGGCTTTCACCCGGCTCGCGGCCGGTTGGGAGCACACCTGCGGGATCAGCGGCGCCCGGACGTTCTGCTGGGGGTGGAACGTCAACGGGCAGCTGGGCGACGGTGGCACCACGGACCGGACCAGGCCGGTGGAGGTGGTGTTCCGCCGCGCCGCGGGAATCCCGGCCACCGGGCGGTGACCGCCGGCCGGCCTATCCGGCGTCGATGCTGACCGCCGCCGGGTGGCTGAGCAGGAACTCGGCCACCCGGTCGGCGGCGACCGCGGCGAAGAAGTCGTGGACCGCGGCCGGGAACTGCTCGCCGCGGTACACCCCGTCCTCGAAGAGCGCCGAGCCGGGCAGGCCGATCGTGGTCATGCGCGACAGGTGCAGCGCGTCGAGGTGAGCGGCCCAGCCGGCGAGGCCGTGCCCGCCGCCGACGAAGGTCAGCGAGTCGCCGAGCGCGCCGGTGAGCCGCGGCAACCGGCCGGGGCTGGTGAGCACGGTGCGCTTCAGCTTCTTCGCCAGCGCCTTGACGAACTGCCGCTGGTGGCGCTGCCGGTCGTAGTCGGAGTGCGGCAACCCGTAGCGCTGGCGCACGTAGTCCAGCGCCTCCCAGCCGGTGAAGGGCACCGGCCGGTCGCTGGTCGGGTAGACCTTCTGCGGTCCGGTGTACGGGCGGTGGCAGTCGTCGTGCCCGGGGCACTCGCTCAGCCGGTCGCGCGGGGTGCCGTCCGGCTTGCGATGCTCGGACACGACGGTCTGGTCGACGACCACGCTCAGGCCGCCCAGCTCGTCGACGAGCCGGGTGAAGCCGCCGAAGTCGAGGATCGCGCCGGCGTCGAACCGGGGGATCCCGGTGAGCTCGGCGACCGTGCGGGCGAGCAGCTGGTAGCCCTGTGCCGGGCGGTACTCGCGGTCGCCGACCCGGCTGCCCAGCGCCATCGCCGCGTTGATCTTGGTGCGTTGCGCGGTGCTGCCGGACTCCGCGAACGCCGGGATCGGCACCACCAGGTCGCGGGGGATGGAGAACAGGAACGCGCCGCTGCGGTCGGCCGGGACGTGCGCCACGATGATCGAGTCGGCCAGCGGCGCGGTGTGCGCGTTGCGTGGATCGATCCCGACGAGCAGGATGTTCAGCGCTCCGCTGATCGGCGCGGCAGCGGCCGCGCGGACGGACGGGACCACCGCCGGCCCGGCGGCCAGGGCCGGGATCATGAGGAGGCTGCCGAGAACCACCCGCAGCCGCGCCCACCGTGGCCCCCGCCCGTGTCCGAACCCGTTCACCCCGGTCCCCCTCGTCACCCGTCCGGTTGTCGCCGACCAGCGGATAATCGCACGCGCGGTGACCGATAGATGCAGAACAGGCGATTTATGCCGTACCGGGGTGGTCCCGGGGCGCCGGTCTGCGGCCCGGGACCCGGGTTGTGGTCGAGGGCCCGTACGGCGAGCTGACCGGCGAGACCTGCACCGGCGGCCCGGTCGTGCGGCTCGCCCGCGGCATCGGCGTCACCCCGCTGCTGTCGCTGCTCGGCGAACTGCCCTACCGGCCCGGCGAGGCCACCCTGATCTACCGCGCGCAGCGAGGCCGAGCTGGTCGTCCGCGCCGGGCGGGAGTGGTTCGCCCGGCACCGCGGGGTGCGGGTGGTCACCCTGCTCGGACCGCGCCGACCGGCCGTCGTGGCTGACCGCCGACCTGTCCTGAACGGGCGCCTGGCAGGGTGGAGGGCATGCGGATCCTGGTCGTGGAGGACGACGCGGCGGTGCGTGACTCGCTCGCGCGCACCCTGCGTTTCGAGGGATATCAGGTGGAGACCGCCGAGGACGGGTCGCAGGCGCTCGACGCGGTCCGCGCCGGCGCGCCGGACGCGCTGATCCTCGACGTCAGCATGCCCCGGATGGACGGGCTGGAGGCGTGCCGGCGGCTGCGCGCGGACGGCGTGCTGCTGCCGGTGCTGATGCTCACCGCCCGCGACAGCGTCGGCGACCGGGTGGCCGGCCTGGACGCCGGCGCCGACGACTACCTGGTCAAGCCGTTCGCCCTGCAGGAGCTGCTGGCCCGGATCCGGGCGCTGCTGCGCCGGTCGGCGCTGGCCGGCACGCCGCCGGAGGAGACGGCGGGCGAGTGGCTGGCCTTCGCCGACGTACGCCTCGACCCCGGCACCCGCGAGGTGCGGCGCGGGGCGCGGACGCTGCGACTGACCCGTACGGAGTTCGACATCCTCGAGGCGTTCCTGCGCCACCCGCGCCAGGTGCTGACCCGGGCCGCCCTGTTCGAGCAGGTCTGGGGGTACGACTTCGGCGAGGGCTCGAACAGCCTGCACGTCTACCTCGGCTACCTGCGCCGCAAACTGGAGGCCGACGGCGAGCCGCGGCTGCTGCACACCGTGCGCGGCGTCGGCTTCGTGCTGCGGGAGGAGCCGCTGTGACACCGTTCCGCCGGGTCGCCGTACCGGTCAGCCCGGCCCGCTGGTGGCGCGCACGCACCCTGCACGCCCGGCTGTCGCTGCTGGTCACCGTCGCGGTCGGGGCCGCCGTGCTGCTCGTGGCAGCCGGCGCCTGGATCGCCGTCCGGCAGATCCAGCGGCACCAGGTCGATCTGGAGCTGCGCAACGACGCCGCGTCGATCGCGGCGAACCCGGCCCAGTGGCTGGCCACCGAGTCGTCGCGCACCCGCGACCCGGGCGGGCGCCCCGGCTACGAACGTGGCGGCCACCGTGGGCGCGAGATCGGCCCGTGCTGGCAGATCCTGGACGCCACCGGGGCCGCGGCCGGTGGCAGCCGGACCACCCTGCCGGTCTCCGACACCGCCCGGGACGTCGCCACCGGCGCCGCCGGCCGGCCCGTGCAGGAGAAGGTCACTCTCGGCGCGGACGACTACCTGATGCTCACCGTGCCGCTCACCGGTGGGGGAGCGGTCCAGGTCGGCATGGACGAGGACCCCGGCGACCGGGTGCTGGCCGCCTTCGCGATGCTGCTCGCCGCCGGCTGCGCGGCCGGGATCGCCGGCGCGGCGTTCCTCGGCCGCACGGTGGCCCGCGCCGGACTGGCCCCGGTGGAACGTCTCACCGCGGCGGTCGAGGACGTCGCGGTCACCCAGGACCTGGACCATCCGATCGACGTGCGCGGCGACGACGAGATCGCCCGGCTGGGCCGCTCGGTCAACGCCATGCTGGCCGCGATCGACGCGTCCCGCCGCGCGCAGCGCACCCTGGTCGAGGACGCCGGGCACGAGTTGCGTACGCCGCTGACCAGCATCCGCACCAACGTGGAGCTGCTGCTGGAACTGGAGCGCCGCCCCGAGCTGGCGCACCGGCTGCCCCCGGAGGAACGCGCCAAGCTGCTCGCCGACCTGGACGCGCAGGTGCGGGAGCTGGCCACGCTCACCACCGAGCTGGTCGAGCTGGCCCGGGAGGAGGCCACCCGGGAGACGATCGAGCCGGTCGACCTCGCCGACGTGGTGTCGGCGGCGGTCGCCCGGGTGCGGATCCGCGCGCCCGGGCTGGTCTTCGACACCTCACTGGCGCCGGCGAGCGTGCTCGGGCGGCCCGGTGAGCTGGAGCGGATGGTGGTGAACGTGCTGGACAACGCGGCCAAGTGGAGTCCGCCGGGGGCCGCCGTCCAGGTCCGGCTCAGCTCGGACGAGCCGGGGTGGACGGTGCTGACCGTGACCGACAGCGGGCCGGGGATCGCGGCCGAGGACCTGCCGTACGTCTTCGACCGGTTCTACCGCGCGCCCGCCGCCCGCTCGATGCCGGGCTCCGGACTGGGGCTGGCGATCGTGGCGCAGACCGCCGGCCAGCACGGGGGCACGGCGGCGGTCGCGGCCGGCGAGGACGGCGGCACCGTGGTCACCATCCGCCTGCCGGCCTGACCGTGCCCGGCGGCCGGTGACTCGCTCCCGGCCGCGACCGCCCCGGCGGCGCCCAGTTGCCCCATGCCGCGCAGGGCCTCGATCACGCTCGCGACGTGGTCGCGCATGGCGGCCTCGCGCAGCCACGGGACGGATGCCCGCAAGCCCGCCCGGGTTCACACTGGTGTCGACAATCATCACGCTTCCGTGGCGGAATCCCGGGGCAGGCGTGCCGCGCCGGTCGTCCCGGTCAGGAAGCGGCGCGCGGCGCGTACATGATCACGGCAACGCCCACGAGGCAGATCGCGGCGCCGATGATGTCCCACCGGTCGGGGCGGAACCCGTCGGCCACCACGCCCCAGGCCAGCGAGCCGGCGACGAAGATCCCGCCGTAGGCGGCCAGGATCCGGCCGAAGTTCGCGTCCGGCTGCAGGGTCGCGACGAAGCCGTAGGCGCCCAGGGCGACGACGCCGGCGGCGATCCACCACGGGCCACGGTCCTCCCGCCAGCCCTGCCAGATCAGCCAGGCCCCGCCGATCTCCGCGAGCGCGGCGAGGGCGAACAGCAGCAGCGAGCGAGCGATGGTCATGCCGGGCAACCTACCCCCGAGCGATCATCGCGCCGGGCCGCGTCCGGCAGGGGCGGGGCCGACTGCCGCGGCGATGCGGTTCTATACCAGGGTCGAGACGTTCGCCGTCCACTTCGGCGCGACGCGAAGCCTACGCGAAAGGCGGGCGGGAGATGGCTGACGAGACCATCGGGATCGTGGGAGCCGGCATCGTCGGCCTGGCGATCGGCCGGGAGATCACCCTCCGGCGGCCGGGCACCCGGGTCGTGGTGCTGGAGAAGGAGAACGACGTCGCGCGGCACCAGACCGGGCACAACTCCGGCGTGGTGCACGCCGGCATCTACTACGCGCCGGGCAGCCTCAAGGCGCGGCTGTGCGCCCTCGGGCGGTCGCTGCTGCGGGAGTACTGCCAGGAGCGGCGGATCCGGTACGACGAGTGCGGCAAGCTGGTGGTCGCGGTGCGGGTCGACGAGATGGGGCGGCTCGACGATCTGGAGCGGCGGGCGCGGGAGAACGACGTACCCGGGCTGTGCCGGGTCGATCCGGCCGGGATCCGCGAGATCGAGCCGCACGCCGCCGGCCTCGCCGCGCTGCATTCGCCGCACACGGCGATCACCGACTTCCCGGCCGTCGCGCGGGCCTTCGCCGACGACATCGTCGCGGCCGGGGGCGAGATCCGGCTGGGCTGGCCGGTCGACCGGATCGCCGGGTCGGGCGGCCGGACCGAGGTCGGCTCAAGACAGCGCCGGCTCGTCGCCGACCGGGTGATCATCTGCGCCGGCATCCAGAGCGACCGGGTGGCCCGGCTGGCCGGGGACCGGGCCGAGCCGGTCATCATCCCGTTCCGCGGCGAGTACATGCGGGTCAAGCCGGAGAAGGCGGACCTGGTCCGCGGCATGATCTACCCGGTTCCGGACCCGCGCTACCCGTTCCTCGGCGTGCACTTCACCCGCCGGGTGTCCGGGGTGGTCGAGGTCGGCCCGAACGCGGTGCTGGCGACCGCCCGCGAGGGCTACCGGCGCTCCGACGTCTCGGTGCCCGACCTGGCCGCGCTCGCCGCCTGGCCGGGCGCCTGGCGGATGGCGCGGCAGCACTGGCGGACCGGGGTGCGGGAGGTCCGCGGCTCGCTCTCCCGGCGCCGCTACATGGCCGAGGCGACGCGGTACGTCCCGGAGATCGGCGTGGCCGACGTGTACCGCTCCGGCGCGGGGGTGCGCGCGCAGGCGCTGGACCGCGACGGCAGCCTCGTCGACGACTTCCGGATCCACCGGCTGGGCCCGGTCACCGCCGTACGAAACGCGCCCTCGCCGGCGGCGACGTCGTCGCTCGCGATCGCCGCGCACGTCGTGTCGGCGATCTTCGACTGAGCCTCGCCGACCGCTCGGGGCCGGACGCCGTGGCGTGGCGTCCGGCCCCGGCGCGCTCAGCGGTAGCTGAACCGGCGGACCAGGCGGTTCAGGTCCTCGGCCAGGGTGGCCAGCTCGGTCGCGGCCTGCTGACCGGCCGCGATGCCGTGGGTGCTCTGCTCGGCCGCGCCGGACACCTCGTTGATGTTGCGGGCGATCTCGGACGCGCCGGCCGCCGCCGCGGTGACGTTGCGGTTCATCTCCGCGGTGGTCGCGGTCTGCTCCTCGACCGCCGAGGCGATCGTGGTCTGGAAGTGGTTGATCTTCTCGATCACCTCGCCGATCCGGGTGATCGCGGCGACCGCGCTCTCGGTGTCGCCCTGGATCGCCTGCACCCGCCGGGAGATGTCCTCGGTGGCCTTCGCGGTCTCCTGGGCCAGCTCCTTGACCTCGCCGGCGACCACCGCGAAGCCCTTGCCGGACTCGCCGGCCCGGGCCGCCTCGATGGTGGCGTTGAGCGCGAGCAGGTTGGTCTGCTCGGCGATCGACGTGATCACCTTGACCACGGCGCCGATCTCCTGCGAGCTGACGCCCAGCTTGCTCACCGTCTCGGTGGTCTCGGCCACGACCGAGACCGCCTCCATGGTGACGCCCGCGCTGGCCGTGGCGCTCTGGGCGATCTCCTCGATCGCCATCGCCATCTCGTCCGCGCCGGTGGCCACGGTGCGCAGGCTGGCCGACACCTCGGCGGCCGAGCTGTTGGCCGCCTCGGCCTGCCCGGTGACCGCCCGTGAGCCGGTCACCGTCTGGTCGTGCACCCGGGCCAGCTCCGTCGAGTTGTGCGCCAGCAGTTCGGCGGTCTCGGCCAGGGCGGTGACGGTCTCGCGTACCGATTGGGTGGCCCTGTTGACCGAGCGCGCCATCGCGCCGATCTCGTCCCGGCCTCCGGCCGGGACGCTGCGGTTCAGATCCCCGTCGGCCATCGCGTCCATCGCCGCCGCGACCGGCGCCAGCCGGCGGGTCAGCGACCGGGCGACGGTCAGCGCCAGGCCGGTGCCGGCCAGCAGCGCCACGGCGAGCGCGATCAGCACGTCGCGGCGGGCGGCGAGGTAGCTCTCGTGGGCCTGGCGCGCGGCGGCCTGCGCGGTCGCGTCCTCCTCGTCGACCAGGTCGGTGATCGAGCGGTCCATGCCGCTGATCACGCTGTCGAAGTCGACGCCGGGGTCGCGGCCCTGGGAGGCGGCCGCGATGGCGGCCTTGAACTGCTCCCAGTTCCTGGTGAACTCCCGCAGCGTCTCGACGGTCGCCGCCGCCTTCGGCTGCGCGGTGTAGGCGGTGAGCGTGGCGTCCAGCTGCTTCATCGCCGCGGCCTGGCCCCGGCCCGCCTCGGCCCGCGCGGCGGCGGGCGTGTCGGCGGTGACCAGGGCCGTGGAGAAGTGGTTGATCGCGGACTGGGTGCCGCGGATCCGTCCGAGCAGGATCAGGTTCTGCATGTTGGTGGCCTGCAGCGTGCGCATCCGCTCGTCCATGTCGCCCATGCGGGTCACGGCGAGCACGCAGGCGGCGGTGACGACGGCCGCGACCGTCAGGACCGTTGTGAGGATCTTGGTCCGGACCCGGAGGTCGGTGAACCACCGGGCCAGGACGTTGCCGCTGGCGCCGGCCGGCGCGGCGGGTGAGGACATCGTGACTCCGAACCGATCAGGGGGACTTGGTCAGGCCCTCCTGATCGGTTAATTCAGACCTTTACTGAGGCCTCCGGCCCCGGTACGGCCGGCGCGTCCGCGGCACGCCGGCGAGCCGCCGGCACCACCAGCGGCGTACCGGTCTCCGGATCGTCGATCACCCGGCAGGGCAGCCCGAAGACGTCCTCCACCAGCTCCGCGGTGAGCACCTCGCCCGGCGAGCCGCAGCGGGCCACCCGGCCACCGCGCATGGCGATCAGGTGGGTGGCGTACCGGGCCGCGTGGTTGAGGTCGTGCAGCACCGCGACCAGCGTGCGGCCCTGCCGCTCGTGCAGCTCGGCGCAGAGGTCGAGCACCTCGATCTGGTGCGCGATGTCGAGATAGGTGGTCGGCTCGTCGAGCAGCAGCAGCGGGGTCTGCTGGGCCAGGGCCATCGCGATCCACACCCGCTGGCGCTGGCCGCCGGAGAGCTCGTCGACGTTGCGGTCGGCCAGGTCCCCGACCCCGGTCGCGGCCATCGACTCGACCACCACCCGCTCGTCCTCGGCCGACCAGCGGCGCAGCAGGCTCTGGTGCGGGTAGCGGCCGCGGGCCACCAGCTCGGCCACGGTGATCCCGTCCGGCGCGATGGACGACTGCGGCAGCAGGCCCAGCGTCCGGGCGACCGCCCGGGTGGGCAGCGAGTGCACGTCGCTGCCGTCCAGCAGGACCGTCCCGGCGGTCGGCTTCAGCAGCCGGGACAGCGCCCGCAGCAGGGTGGACTTGCCGCACGCGTTCGGGCCGATGATCACCGTGAACGAGCCGTCCGGGATCTCCACGCTCAGCTCTTCGGCGATGACCCGCTTGTCGTACGCCAGGGTCAGGCCGGTGCCGCTCAGTCGGCTCATGGGTGTGCTCCTGTGTTCCTCGTGGTCGTGGACGGCCTCGCCATCAGATCCGGCCGGCCCTGCGTTCGGTGGTGAGCAGCCAGACGAGGTAGACGCCGCCCAGCGCGCCGGTCACCACGCCCACCGGCAGCGGGTACCCCGAGTGCATGGCCAGCCAGTCCGCGCCGACGGTGAGCAGCGCGCCGATCGCCATCGACGGCAGCAGGTTGGGGCCCGGGGCCCGGGTCAGCCGCCGGGTGACGTTCGGGGCGATCAGCGCGACGAAGTTCACCGGGCCGGCCGCGGCCGCCGCGCAGGCGACGACCAGCGCACCGGTCAGCAGGGCGGTGCCGCGCACCCGCCGGACCGGGATGCCCAGACCGGTCGCGATGTCGTCGCCCATCTCCAGCATCCGCAGGCCCGGTCCGCACCCCAGGGTCAGCAGCGGGACGGCGACGGCCAGCACGCCCAGCAGCGGCAGCGCGTCCTCCCAGCCGCGGCCGTCGAAGCTGCCGGTGAGCCAGAGCATGGCGCGGGCGTTCTCCATCTGCACGCCCTTGGTCAGCAGCCAGCCGCTGATCCCTTGGAGGACCGCGGCCATGCCGATGCCGATCAGGATGAAGCGGTATCCGTGCAGGCCCCGCCGGCCGCCGATCAGCTGGATCAGCAGGGCCGCCGCGACCCCGCCGGCCACCGCGGCCAGGGAGAGCTGGGCGCTGCTGCCGCCGGCGATCACCACGGCCAGCGCCGCGGTGCTCGCGCCGTTGGCGATGCCCAGCACGTCCGGGCTGCCCAGCGGGTTGCGGGTCAGCGACTGGAAGACCGCGCCACCGGCCGCCAGCGCCATGCCGACCAGGATCGCGGTGACCACCCGGGGCAGGCGCAGCTCGTTGACGATGAATGCCTGCGCGGCGGTGCCCTGCCCCACCAGGGTGCGCAGCACGTCGCCGGGAGCGATCGGGAACTCGCCGGTGCCCAGGGTGAGCACGGCCAGCGCGGCCATGCCGAGCAGGGCGACGGCGCCGACGAGCACGGCGCGTGGACGGACGCCGATCCGGCCGCCGACGGTGGTGGTGATCATTTGGCGACTCGCACGAGGTAGAGGAAGAGGGGGCCGCCGAGCACCGCGGTGACCACACCGACCTGCAGCTCGCCGGGGCTGCCCAGCACCCGGCCGAGCACGTCCGCGCCGACCAGCAGCACCGGGGACAGCACCGCGGTGTAGGGCAGCATCCAGCGCAGGTCCGGACCGGTGAACGGGCGCACCAGGTGCGGGATCAGCAGCCCGACGAAGACGATCGGGCCGCACGCCGCGGTGGCCGCGCCGCACAGCAGGGTGACCGCCACGATCACCAGGACCCGGATCAGGCCGGGCCGGGCCCCGATCGCGCGGGCCGCGTCGTCGCCGAGCGACAGCGCGTTGAGGGCGCGGGCCGAGGCGAGCGCGATCAGCACGCCGGCCGCGATGAACGGCAGCACCCGGCGGACCGTGCCGAAGTCCGCGCTGGCCAGCGAGCCGACGGTCCAGAAGCGCATCCGCTCGATCGACTCGGTGTTGGCCAGCAGCGCGGCGCTGACATAGGAGTACAGCGTGGCGTTGAGCGCGGCGCCGGCCAGCGCCAGCCGGGCCGGGGTGGCCGCGCGGCCACCGCCGACCGCGTAGACCAGCGCGGTGACGATCGCGGCGCCCAGCAGCGCGAACCAGACGTAGCTGCCGAAGGTGCCGATGCCGAGGAAGGCCGCCGCGGTGGCCACCGCCGCCGAGGCGCCGGCGTTGATGCCGAGCAGGCCCGGGTCGGCGAGCGGGTTGCGGGTCAGCGCCTGCATGATCGCGCCGGCCAGGCCGAGGGCCAGGCCGACGATCAGGCCCAGCAGCGTACGGGGCAGGCGCATCTCGTGCACGATCCGGTAGTACGGCGAGCCGGAGTCGACCAGCCCGGCCCAGACCTGGCCGGGGGAGAGGAAGCGGGCGCCGAAGCCGATGCCGAGCACCAGCACGGCGGCCAGCACCGCGAGCGCGATCAGGAGCCCTGCCAGGCGGACGGACACACGCCGCGCTGCCGGCGGCTCGGTGTGCGCCCGCCGGTCGGAGAGGGTGTCGATGGTGGACAGTGGCGGGCTCCCGTCAGCTTCCGGCGGATCCTGTTGACGCGCGTTCGGCTCGTTAGGTTAGCCTAACCATCCACACGGTCGAGCGACCGGTCTGTAGCCCTGCGAAAGATGTGAACATGTCTTTTTCCTCCCTTCCCCTGTCCCGTCGTGGCCTGCTCGCCGCGGGCGGCGCCACGGCCCTCGGCGCCCTGCTGAGCGCGTGTGGCGGTAAGGAGGACGACACGTCCTCGCCGGCCACCTCGGCCGCCGCCGCCGGCCCGTGGACCTTCACCGACGACGTGCCGAAGCAGCTGACGGCCGACAAGACCCCGTCGAAGATCGTCACCTTCACCGGCACCGCCGCCGCCCTGGTCGACCTGGGCCTCCAGGACAAGATCGTCGGTGTCTTCGGCGAGACCAAGAAGGCCGACGGCACCGCCGAGGCGCAGGCCGGCGCGCTGGACGTCAACAAGGTGCAGATCATCGGCAACGCGTGGGGCGAGTTCTCCGTCGAGAAGTACGCGGCGCTCAGCCCCGACCTGCTCGTCACGCACATGTTCGACCCGGGCGCGTACTGGTACGTCCCGGACGAGTCCAAGGACAAGATCCTCGGCGTCGCCCCGGCGGCCGCCATCTCCGTCGGCCGGGTCCCGCTGACCAAGCCGATCGAGCGCTACGCCGAGCTGGCCAAGTCGCTGGGCGCCGACCTGAACGCCCCCAAGGTCACCGAGGCCAAGGCGCGCTTCGAGAAGGCCGCCGCCGACCTGACCGCCGCCGCCAAGGCCTCCGGTGGCATCCGGGTGCTGTTCGGCTCGGGCAGCGCGGACGTCTTCTACGTCTCCAGCGCGGCGGTCAGCTCCGACCTGATGTACTTCAAGGAGCTCGGCGTCGAGCTGATCATGCCCGAGGTCAAGGGCGCCGACTACTATGAGTCGCTGAGCTGGGAGAACGCCGACAAGTACAAGGCGGACATCATCTTCCTGGACGCCCGGACCGGCACCCTGCAGCCCAAGGACCTGACCGCCAAGCCGACCTGGAACGCGCTGCCCGCGGTCAAGGCCAACCAGGTCTTCCCGTGGCAGGCCGTGCCGATCTACTCCTGGAACGGCGCCGCTCCGCTGCTGGAGGCCCTCACCGCGGCGATCAAGAAGTCCAAGAAGGTCGCCTGACGTGGTGCGGGCCCGCCGCTCGTGCGATCGAGCGGCGGGCCCGGCCGGGGCGGCCCGTCCGGCCGGGCGGGCGCGAGCCGTCACGGGTCCGGTGCCTGCCAGATCATGATCTCGGTCGGTCGGAGGTGCTCGGCGTAGGGTCCGCCGCTCAGCAGCGCGCGCAGTTCGGTCTCGAAGGCGGCCAGCCGGTCACCGAACAGATGCGGCGCCGAGTCCGAGCGGGAGAACGTCCACGCCACCAGGTCGTCGGCGGTGCGGGTCACCACCTGCCCGGCCGGTACGACGAGCCGGCGCGAGCCGACGAGCCCGGCCCCCGACATCACCCGGTCCTCGCCGTCGGGCGTGCCGTTGACCAGCACTCCCCGGCCGGCCCGCCGCAGCGGCCCGAGATGGCGCCGGACCAGGGCGGCGATCCGGTCGTAGGGCGGCGCCGGCCGGGGCAGCGGCGCGGTCGCGGGTGGCGGGTCGGGCAGATCGGCGATGTGTACCACCGCCCCGCCCGGCTCCAGCATCCGCCGCACGGTCGCGGCCACCCGCTCCCGGTCCGTCCAGTGGAACGACTGCGCGAACACGACCGTCCGGAACCGGCCCAGCCCGGCCGGCAGGTCCTCGGCGCGCCCGGCGACCCACCGGGTGCCGGCGGCTCCGCGGCGCTCGGCCTCGGCCAGCATGTCCGTATCCGGGTCCAGCCCGACCGCCTCCCGGAAGAACGGCGCGAGCCGCCGGGTCACGGTGCCCGGCCCGCAGCCCACGTCGAGCAGCCGCCCCCGCCCGTCCAGGCCGAGGTGCGCGGCCAGCGTCTCGGCGTAGCCGGGCGCGTACGGCAGCCGGCCGCGCTCGTAGTGGGCCGCGCTGCCGCGGAACAGCGTGTCGTCCCACCGCCACCCGTCAGGCATCGCCGTCCCCGCCGGGCGGCTGGGGGCGGTCCCTGCGCGGCAGGGAGGCGACGACCGCCCGGTGGGGGACGTCGACGGCGTCCGGGATGACGCCGTGCGGGCGCCGGGGACGTCGGAGCTCATCAGCATCCATGTGCCCGGCATACGGCATCGCGGTGGCGGGCGCAACCTTCGACACCGTGGCCTCAGCCGCACAAGAGCCTACAATCTTCGCAAAAGGGACAACAAATACTCTACGGTGGGCGGCATGAGCAGCGACCGTCCGATCTTCGTCGTAGGATGCCCCCGCTCCGGAACCACGATGTTGCAGCTCATGCTGCATGCGCACCCGCGCATCGCGCTGCCGCCGGAGAGTCGCTTCCTGCTGACCGCCTACCGGCGCCGGCACCGGTTCGGGGACCTGCGCGACCCGGCGCGGCGCGCGGCCCTGGCGCGCTGGATCGTCGCCTCCCCGCAGTTCGGCGACCTCGGTCTCGACCCGCAGGAGACGATCGCGGCGATCACCGCCGCGCCGCCCACCCTCGGCTCGGCGCTGGGGACGGTCTTCCAGCGGTACGCCCACCGCTTCGGCAAACCGCGCTGGGGTGACAAGCGTCCCGCCTACCTGCGGCACCTGCCGGTGATCCGGCGCCTGTTCCCGGACGCGCAGATCATCACCATCATGCGCGACGGCCGGGACTGCGTGGCCTCGCTGAAGGAGACCCCGTGGCCGCCGTACGACCTGGCCACGATGATCGATTACTGGGCGCGCTCGGCCGACCTCGCCACGCATGCCGCGCGCCGGTACCCGGCCGACGTCTACCACCAGGTCCGCTACGAGGACCTGGTGGCCGAGCCGGAGCGGCACCTGCGGGTGATCTGCCGGTTCCTCGGCGAGGACTACGACCCGGCCATGACCCGGCCGTCCGAGCAGGCCCGGGTGGCCGTCCCGGACTACAAGACCTGGCACGAGCTGACCCGCTCGCAGGTCACCACCGCTCGGGTGCGCAGCTGGCACACCCGGCTCGGCGCGACCGAGCTGCGCCGGTGCGAGGCGGTCTTCGGCGACCGGCTGCCCCGGTTCGGGTACCAGCTGAGCGCGGCCCCGCGCCGTACGCCGCGCGACCATGCCGCCCGGGCCCGCCTCGCCGTGCGGCACCACCTGGGGCCGGCCCGGGCCGCTGCCGCGGACGGCTGGGCCGCCGTCCGCGCCCACCGCCGGAGCCCGGAGCTGCCCGCCCGCCTCACCGGCGCGCAGCGGGCGCCGCACGGCTCGTGACCGCCGGACGGCTGCCGGTGCTCGCCGGGCGGCTCCCGGTGCCGATCCCGGTCCGCTGGCCCACGGCGCGCCGGGGGAGGGCTTCCCGCACCCGTGGCCGGTCTCCGGCATCGCCTACATCGTGCTGTCGCTGATCTGAGGGCTTCCCGCACCCGTGGCCGGTCTACCGCTGGCTCGACGGCGAGCCGGCCGCCACCGCGGCGATCGGCGACCTGGACGCGCTCGCGGTCGCGCTCGCCGACCTCCTGCTGGCGCTGCGGGCGGTGGACCCGGCCGGCGGACCGCCGCCGGGTCGGCACAGCTGGTATCGCGGCGGTCCGCTGCTGACCTACGACGGCATGATGTGCGACGCCGCCGCCGCGCTGCCCGACGGCGACGCACTGCTGGCCATCTGGGACAAGGCCCTGGCCGCGCCGTGGACCGGCGATCCGGTCTGGTTCCACGGCGACGTCGCGGCGGACGCGGTGCGGTTCCGCCATGTCGTGCAGCGGCTGCGCGCCGACGGCTGAGGGGGCTGCTCGGGACCGGCGGGCACCGGTGGACCGGCTCGTGGTGCTGCCGCCGGCCCCGCGTGCCGCCGGTGGGTCACTCGCCGCCGGTGTACGCCGCGTACGTCGCCGCCGCCTGCTTCTCGGCCGTCGCCGGGTCGACGCCGGCCGCGACGCTCGCCTCGGCCCACGCCTGGCTGCTGAGCCACATGAACCGCTTGCCGTCCGCCGACCCCATCCACGCCATGATGGCGTCCGTGTCGCGCGGCGTGTCCGGCGCGCCCAGGTGCATGGCCAGGCCGAGCAGCCCCGAGTCCCAGCCGACGCCGACCGCGCCGGGGCCGTAGGTGTCCCAGTGGTCGTCGACGTGGGCGGTGTGCTCCAGCACGAACCGGGTACGCCCGCCGGCCTCCGGGGTGAGCCGGACCTCGATCCAGCTGACCTGCCCGCCGAACTCCCAGGTGGCGGCGAACGACCGGGGCCGGTCGCAGCGGGTGACGGTGCCCCCGGCGTTGCCCTCGAACTGGTACTTCCCGCCCTCGCGCAGCTCGCCGGAGACCGGCAGGAACCAGCGCTCGATGCGTTCGGGGACGGTCACCACGTCCCACAGGTCGTCGAGGTCGGTGTCGTAGCTCTGGCTGATGGTGAGCACCCGGGCCGTACCGGCCTCGAGGACCCGGTCGCCGAGGGTGCGGCGGACGCTGTTGATCTGCTCGGTCACGTCAATCATCGGTGCTCCTGATCTCGTCGTTCGCGGCCAGACGGCGCATTCTGCGACCCCGGGCCACCTCGGTGGCCATCGCGGCGAGATGCGGCGTCCAGAACCGCCGGAACCGGCTCAGCCACTCGTCGGCCTGGCGCAGCGCGGTGTCGTCGACCGCGTACAGCCGGCGCGCGCCGTCCGGGCGGACGGTGGCGAAGCCGTTGTCGCGCAGCACCTTCAGGTGCTGTGACACGGCCGGCTGGGAGATGCCGAACTCCGCCCGGATGACCGCGGTGACCGCGCCGGAGGTCTGCTCGCCGTCGGCGAGCAGTTCCAGGATGCGGCGCCGTACCGGGTCGCCGAGCACATCGAACGCGTGCACGGGGCCACCTTATCAGAAAAGGCTTATATAAGTGTGGGATGAGCACAGAGAAGCGGGCCGGGAGTAGGGTCCCGGCCCGCTTGATCACCGGCCCGCGCAGGGGAGGGCGGGCTCGGTCGGATCAGAAGTCGTCAGCGGTGCGGATCCGCGAGCGGATCAGCTGGCCCGACTCGGTGAGCGCGCCCGTGCCGGAGAACGACCCGCTGGAGCAGGCGCCCGGCTTGAGGATCGAGCTGCCCTCGCTCTTGTCGCCGAAGTTCCAGTTGGCGTAGCTGATCTTCAGCTTGTCCATCAGGTCGATCCAGGCGTTGGTGCTGGCCGTGTCGACCGCGCCGTCACCACTCGCGCTGACCGTGCCGAACTCGGTGACGAACAGCGGCAGCGAGGCGGCCGCCTTCTGCACCTCGGCGCGGTAGTTGTCCTTGTGCGACGCGGCGTAGAAGTGGAACGCGTACATGATGTTGCTCGCGTTCACCGGGTTGCTGACGATCTCGGCGGACGAGGAGCCCTCGGAGACGCCGAGCGAGGACCAGCCGCGGGTGCCGACGATCACGATGCCGTCCGGGTCGTTCGCCCGGATGACCGGGATGACCTGCTCGGCGTAGTTCTTGATGGTGGCCCAGCTGACGCCGTTCGGCTCGTTGGCGATCTCGTAGATCACGTTCTTCTTGCCGGCGTTGCGCGCGGCGACCTTGGCGAAGAACTCCTTGGCCCGGGTGAGGTTGAAGCTCGGGTCACCGGGGTTGAGGACGTGGAAGTCGATCAGGGCGTACATGCCCCGGGCCTCGGCCATGTCGACCAGGGTGTTCACCTTGGTGGTGAGGCCGTTCGGGTCGGACTCGTAGCCGCCCTCCTGGACGTACATGGCGATCCGGAACAGGTCCGCGTTCCAGTCGGTGGCCAGCGCGTCCAGCGCCGCGCCCGGGTAGCAGCTGGGGAACCAGTGGATGCCGTGGCTGCTCACGCCGCGCAGCTGGATCTTCTTGCCGGCCTGGTTGCACAGGTTCGTCCCGCACACCTTGAGCTGACCGTTGGCGGCGAGCGGGGTGCCGGCCGCGGCGGTCCTGGTCGGCGTGGGGGTGGCGGTGCTCGGCTTCGGCGACGCGGTGGTCGGCTTCGGCGCCGCGGAGGAGGTGGTCGGCGCCGCGGAGGGGGTGCCGGCCGGGCGCGAGCTGGCGGTGGTGGCCGGCGCGCTCGTCGGGGCGCCGGTCAGCCCGGTGCACGCCTGCCCGTTGACCTTGCAGGAGGTCGGGCGGCCGGTGCCGTTGACGATGAAGCCGAAGCTGGTGGAGGCGCCGCCGGCGATCGTGGCGTTCCAGCCGGCCGGGGTGAAGGTGAAGTTCTGTCCGGAGGCGGCGAGCGTCGCGTTCCAGGACTGGTTGACCGTCGACCCGGCCGGGAGGGTGATCTCGACCTTCCAGGTGTCGATCTTGGAGGAGGAGGGGTTGCTGACCGTGACCTCGCCCTGGTATCCCGCATTCCAGGAGTTCGTCACCGCGAACGAGGCGGCCTCCGCGCTGGCCGGCAGGGCGAAGAACGCCACCGTCGAAACAGTGGCCACGGCCACTGCTGACGCCAGAACGAGTTTCAGTTTACGCTTCAACGCTGCGTCACCTTTGGGGGAGGGGATTGTGGGAGCGCTCCCAGCTGGGGTGACGACTGTAACGTGCCCCTAGATACGTGTAAACACGGGGTCCGGATCAATCACATCGCCACGGACGCCGCGGCCGTGGCTGATGCGGCGAACGGGGTACGGCGGCGGCCGCCTCGGCCAGCGCCGCCGCGGCGACCTTCGCGTCGCGCAGGTCGGCCGGGTCGCGGGTCGCCTGGTGGCGCAGCAGCAGCGCCTGCCACTGCCGGCGCCAGGCGCGCACCGCCAGCTCGGTGCCGGCGTCGGCGACGAGCACCATGCACCCGGCGGCGTCCACCAGCGCGTCCCAGTCGCCCGGGTCCCCGGAGTCCTCGGCCCGCTCGTGGAGCAGATCGACGAGGACACCCCACCCGATGACGAGATCGGGATGGCCCGCGGGGGCCTCGGACAACAGTCGGTAGATCTCGTCAATGGCGCGCTGGAGGCTGCGGGGGTGGCCCGGCTCCGCCGTGAACGCCACGACGAGGGCCGTGTGGATGAACTCCTCGTCGCTCATAACCAAACGGTAGACGTGTATACGCCCGGGTCAAGCCCTGTGCCGATGCGCCCTCCGGCGGAAACCGGGGTGAGCGGGGCACGCTGCTCCGGCACCGGCACGCCGCCCCGGGAGCCGCCGCTGACTGATCACCGACGGTCACCGTGGAAGCGCCGCCGTCCGGGTGGGCGAGCGCCCGTGCGGGAATCGCCCTCGCGGCGCGGGCCATTTCGGCACGACAGGGTGCAGAATGGTCAAGGTGCGTGACGGTACAGAGTGGACGGACATCCGGCGTGGCGACCCCGACGACGTCCCGGCCGTGATGGCGCTGCTCGACGGCGCGGTGCGCTGGCTGAGCGCCCGCGGCCGGACCGGTCAGTGGGGCGCCGAGCCGCTGTCCGAGAGCCGCCGGCTGACCGCGCTCATCGCCGGGATCGCCGCGGACGGCGGCCTCCACCTGGCGGTGCGCGGCGACCGGGTGGTCGGCGCGCTCGGCATCGGCCAGCCCCCGGCGTACGTCCACCCGGCCCCCGAGCCCGAGCTGTACATCGTGCTGCTGGTGACCGACCGCGACCACGCCGGCCAGGGCATCGGCCGCCGGTTGCTGGCCTACGCCCGGCGGCTCGCGGTCGCCTCCGGCGCGGGGCTGCTGCGGGTCGACTGCTACGCCGGGGCCGACCGGGACCTGGTGCGGTACTACGAGAGCCAGGGTTTCACCGCGACCCAGCAGTTCACCGTGCCGCAGCCCGGCGGCGACCCGTGGCCCGGTCAGGTGCTCGAGCAGCAGCTCGGCTGACCGTCAGCCGGTCCGGCCCTCCAGGATCCGCTTGAGCCGGGCCAGGTCGGCGGCGACCGCGGCGGCATCCCGGTCGAACTCGTCGTCGGTCATGCCCGCGGCGCGGCGCACCGTGAACACCACCTCGGAGCCCGCCCCGTCGGGGATCACCCGGAACGGGACGTGGACGGTCCCGCCGCCGGGCAGGTGCACGTCGTGGTCCAGCACGCCCAGCTCGTTGCGCTCGGCGAAGACCACCTCGGCGGCGCCGCCCGGCACGTCGACGAGCCACCGCCCGTCCACCCGCCGCACGCTGCCGCCCAGGCCGGGCGCCCAGTGCGCCAGGTTGGCCGGGTCGCGGGCGTACTCGTAGACGGCCCGGGCCGGGCGGTCGATGGACACGCTCAGGTGCCGGGATTCGGTGGCCACGGTCGCATCATGCCATCTCCGCCGGACTCCCGCGGGCGCCAGCCGGCCGCGGGCTGCCGGAAGCGGCATTGCCCGGCGGCGATTCGAGCACCGCGGATCCGGGAGGGCCGGCGCGGCCGGTTCGCCGCTGGAGACGGCATCGCCGGTGGCGCTCCGGCCCACCGTGGGCGGGACGGCACGCCGGTCCGAGGCCGGAGCCGCGATGCCGGGCACGGTACCCGCGAGAGGAACGACCGGTGGGATCCGCAGTGGACGCGGGCCGGCCGCCCGGGTGGTGGGTGACCCGCACCGGGCGCCGGCTCGACGTCCTGCTGGAGATGGGGCCGTGGCCGCTGGAGACGCGCGGCGGGGTGGTCCCGGTCCCGCCGCGCGCGGGACCGGGACCGGTGATCAGCGGACCAGGTGGCCGCCCCGGTACGGGAAGTCCGGCGCGGCGGCGCGGGCCCGGGCCCGGAGGCTGCCGTCCGGGTAGAGGCCCGTCTTGGTACGGGCCAGCGTGAGCACCGCGTGGGCGGCGGCGTCGCCGAGCTCGGCCAGCGCCGTGGTGTTCAGGTTGTCGATGTCGTCGCAGGCCTGGTGGTAGCACGCGTCGTACGGGGCGCCGGCGGTCCCGCCGTAGACCGCGGCCTGCTCCGGGGTCTTGACGCCCTCGGCGCCGCTGAACAGGCCACCGGCCGGGATGCCGGCCTCGATGAACGGGCCGTAGTCGCTGCGCCCGTTGAACTCGCTCGGGTCGCTGGCCAGGCCCCGACCGGCGAAGTAGTCGGTGAACAGCGACTCGATCCGCTCCGAGCCGGCCGGGCCGGACGTGCCGGTCGCCGAGCCGTCGCCGTCGTAGACGAAACGGACGTAGTTCGGGGAGCCGACCATGTCGAAGTTCAGGTTCGCGAAGATGTGGGTGAGCTCGGTGTCGCTCAGGTCGGCGACGTAGTGTTCCGAGCCGAGCAGGCCGGCCTCCTCGGCGCCCCAGAAGGCGAAGCGCACCTGCTGGCGGGGCTTGATCTTCAGTTTGGCCATCTGGACGGCGATCTCCAGGATGGTGGCCGAGCCGCTCCCGTTGTCGTTGATGCCCGCGCCCTCGACGACCGAGTCCAGGTGCGCGCCGACGACCAGCACACGGTCCGGGTCACCGGCGGGGCTGTCCGCGATGATGTTGCTGGTGGTGGCGTTCGGGTTGATCTCGGTGCTGGTCCGCACCCGCAGGGTGACGGTCCCGGACGCCGCGGCGGCGGCCAGCGCGCTGCCGTCGGCGAAACTCAACCCGACCACCGGGATGTCGATCGCCCCGCCGAGCGTGCCCTGGAACAGCTCGGTACGCCCCGGCTGACCCTCGTTGAAGATGATCGCCGCGTCGTAGCCGGCGGCGGCCGCGTTGGCGGCCTTCACCGCGAAGTCGCACCCGCCGCGCTGGATCAGCGCGATCTCCGGCGCGGTCGCCGAGGCCGGGGCGAAGTCGCCGGCCGCGCAGCCGGCCGTGGAGCTGGGTTCCGGCGTGGGCGGCAGGACGTTGTTCAGCGCGGGCACCACCCGGCCGGTGACGTCGCCGCTGGCCGAGTACTCGTAGGTGGCGGTCGCGTAGGCGGGCCCGGCCGGGGCGACCGGGGTCAGCTGCGCCGGCGCCAGCTCGCGGTAGAACGCGAAGGTGAACTTCTGTTCGGTCACCCGGTACCCGGCGTTCTTCAGCACCCCGGAGACGTATGCGGCGCTGGCCGCGAACCCGGGGGTGCCGGAGGCCCGGGTGCCGTCGTTGCGGGTGGCGATGCGCTGCAGCACGCGTTCGTGCCCGAGGATGCCGGCCACCGTGACCGCGTCCCGCAGCTTCTTGGTGTTGACCTCGTCCACCGCGGACGCCGGCTGCGGGGCCAGCGTCACGATCAGGGCGGCGGCGAGGGGAACGGCGAGTATGCGTCGACGCAACGAACTTCCTCCTCCATAAGCCCGGCGAGCGCGCTGCGGTGAGCGCGACGGCGCCGGTCTGGCGACAGCGACGGCCGTGTGCCGCCGCCGGGGCCACCGGCCGCGCCCCACGGCATCGAGGGTGATCAGCGTCCGAAGATTAGCCGAGATGAATGTGGCGCGGAAGCGCCGCCGTGTCACTCTGGAGAAAGTCGGAAAGCGGAGGAAACCATGTCCGAGGCGAACTTCGCGCATCCGCGCGGCGACACCTTCGAGTATGCCGGAGCCACCGTCGAGCTGGTCGACGCGTCCACCATCCTGGCCGCGGCGCGGGTGAACCCGGTGGATCTGGTCCGCCGCGCCGACTGGCCGGAACCGGTGCGGCGGGTCGAGGTGACGGTCTCCAGCGTCGACGCGGCCGGCGGCCCGGCCCACGTGTTCGTGGCCCGGGTGCACGCCGGCGCGGCCCCGATGACCACCGAGCGGATGCGCCGGATCGTGCTCGGCCGGGACCCGATCGGCCTGCTGCTGTCCAGACGGATCGCCGAGGGCGACCCGGTCGCGACCCGGATCGTCGACGGGGTGGGCACGGCGGCGGCCGCGGCGTACCGGAAACTGGGCCTGGACCGGGCGGGCGGCCCGGCGGCGCACCGCGGACCGGCGGTCCTGGCCGACGCCGGCGTCGGCCTGCAGGCCGAGGTCGGGTACGAGGCGGACGGCGACGTGGTGCGGTTGCGCGCGCAGGTGCCGCGCGACGAGGTGACGCCGAACCACCTGCGCGCCTTCGTCACCCTGACCCTGCAGGCGGTGGCCGAGCTGGCCGGCGCGGACGCGCTGCGCGGCCGGCGCTACCTGTTCAGCCGGGAGGCCGCCCCGCCGCCGGCGCCGGTCACCACCCGGCAGGTCACCCTGGACATGGTCGGCGGCCTCGCCGAGGTGGTCGGCGAGCTGCGGCAGATCGCGGTGTCGTTCCGGCACCCGGAGGCGATGGCGCGCTGGGGCGCGCGCCGCCCGCAGGGCCTGCTGATGTACGGCCCGCCCGGCACCGGCAAGACCATGCTGTCCCGGGCGCTGGCCAACGAGATCGGCGCCGACTTCCGGGAGATCCGTACCCCGGAGATCCTGGACAAGTGGCTCGGCGGCTCGGAACGCAACATCAAGCAGATCTTCCGTGACGCCCGCCGATACCGGGTGCCGACGCTGATCCTGTTCGACGAGTTCGACTCGATCGTCAGTTACGCCGGGGCCGGCGGGGACGCGGCCAGCCAGGCGCTCAACGCCGTCGCCGGGATCTTCAAGCAGGAGATGAACGACCTGATCGAGGCGAACCCGAACGTGATCGTGGTGGCCACCACCAACTTCCCGGACCGGGTCGACGAGTCGCTGATCCGGTCCGGGCGGTTCGACGTCAAGATCAGCGTGCCGAGGCCGGACGAGGCGAGCCGTGCGGAGATCTTCCGCAAGATGATCCAGGGGCTGGTGGCGGCGCACGAGCGCGACGGCTTCCGGATGTTCGCCGGCGATCTGGACCTGGCCGCGCTCGGCGCCGCCAGCACCGGCATGACCGGCGCGGACATCCGGGAGGTGCTGCGCCGGGTGCAGATGACCAAGGCGATGCAGGACGCCCGCACCGGCGGCCGGGCCGAGCCGATCTCCCAGGCCGAGCTGCTGGCCGCGGTCCGGGCGCTACGCGGCCGCGGCTGACACCGGCGCGAACGGGTCCGCGGCCGGCCGCCCGAAGTGGTAGCCCTGGGCCCGCCGGTAGCCGAGCCGGTGCAGGGCGGCCGCCTGCGCCGGTGTCTCCACGCCCTCGGCGACCGCGATCAGCCCGAGCCCCTCGGTGAGCTGGATCAGCGACGCGGCGATCACCGCGTGCCGGTCCGAGACGGTCACGTTCTCCACGAACGACTTGTCCACCTTGAGGATGTCGACCGGCAGGGCCTGCAGGACGCCCAGTGACGAGTGCCCGGTGCCGAAGTCGTCCAGCGCGATCGAGATGCCGAGCGCGTGCAGGTCGTGCACCGCCCGGGCGGCCACCCCGCCGCCGAACACCGCGGTCTCGGTGATCTCGACGACCAGGCGGCGCGGGTCCATCCCGGTCTCGGCGAGCACGGCGGCCACCGCGGCGGCGAAGCCCGGCTCGGCGAGCTGCCGCGCCGACACGTTCACGCCGATGTGTCGGGGCGCGACACCCCGGTCCTGCCACGCGCGGTACTGCTCGCAGGCGGTGCGCAGGATCCACCGGCCCAGCTCGGTGATCAGGCCGGTGCGCTCGGCGACCGGGATGAACTCGGCCGGGCTGACCGCCCCGCGCTCCGGGTGCTGCCAGCGCACCAGGCTCTCCACCGCCCGTACCGTCCCGTCCGGCAGGTTCACGACCGGCTGATAGACCAGGTGGAACTGGCCGGCGTCCAGCGCGATGCGCAGGTCGGCGCCGAGCCGGGCCTCCTCGCCGGCCCGGGTGTCCAGCTCGACGGTGTACCAGTGGTGCCGCCCGCCGCCTGCCTTGGCGGCGTACATCGCCACGTCGGCGCGGCGCAGCACCTCGACCGGATCGGTGAGGCCGGCGCCGTCGGCGATCCCGATGCTGGCGCCGACGAGCAGGTCCTGGCCCCCGGCACGGACCGGGAGCCGGGTCGCGGTGTCGAGGCGTTCGGCCACCCCTTCGCAGCGCCGCGCGCCGCCCGGGCGGTCCGCGGCGTGCGCCGGCAGCAGCACGGCGAACTCGTCGCCGCCCATCCGGGAGACCACCGCCTCGGCCGGCAGCGCGGCGGCGAGCCGGTGCGCGATCACCACGAGCAGCTCGTCGCCGACGGCGTGGCCGAACCGGTCGTTGACCGACTTGAAACCGTTCAGGTCGAGCAGCAGCACGTACGGCGAGCCGGTGGCCAGCGCGCCGGTGAGGCGCCGCTCGAACCCGCGGCGGTTGGACAGCCCGGTCAGCTCGTCGTGCATCGCCAGGTCCTCGAGCCGGCCGGCCTGCCGCTGCACCTGCTTCACGAAACCCCAGCTGCGGGCGATCACCAGCAGGAACAGCGTCACCGCCCCGGCGCCGATGCCGGCCCACGCGATGTTCCGCGGATCCTGGACCCCCTGCAGCACCAGCAGCCCCGGCGCCAGCAGCGAGCACGCGGCCAGTACGGCGAGCCGGCGGCTGCCGACCCGGTGCGGGTCGATCCCGGTCCGCGGGCGCCGCCGCATGCTCGGGTGCAGCGCGGCGGCCGCCCAGCAGACGTAGGCCAGCAGGAACGCCGAGTCGATGATGCCGCCGGAGTACTCGGCGGTGGCCGACATCGTCGTGTAGACCAGGTCACCGGCCAGCATGATGATCGAGCCGAGGCCCAGCAGCCGCAGGCTCGGGGTCCGGTTCTCCGGCCGGGTCAGCATCCGGGCGACCGCGGCGGTGAGCATCACGTCGCACAGCGGGTAGCCGATGGTGACGAAGCGCTCCGGCAGCGGGGTGCCGGCGGTGGTCAGCGCCGGTCCGACCACGAAGACGTAGTAGATCAGCCCGACCCCGGTGGAGATGACCGCGGCGTCGATCAGGCCGCCGCGATCCCGGTCGCCGTTGCCGCGGCTGAGCCGGACCATCCCGGGGATCAGCAGGAGCGGGTACGCGCACAGGTACAGCGCGTCCGCCCAGTGCGGGTACGGGTACTCGCCCAGCCGCAGCTCGGTCACGTCGTAGGTGACGTCCCCGGCGACCAGCAGCGCCATCCCGGCGACGAGCATCAGCCACGGCCCGCGGTGCTCCGGCCGGTTGCGCAGCACACCGGCGCACGCCATCAGCACCGCCGAGACCCCGACCGCGTTCCCGTAGATCTTGGTCGGCAGGGTGTTCCCGGGCGCCAGCGGCAAGCACAGCGCGGCGACGGCGGCCACCACCAGCCACACCGCCCACAGCCCGACCCGTCCGTTGCGCACGTCCCCCGATCGGCCCGCCCGGCCCACGGTTGAGGACCGCCCCGGTTGTCAGGCGGGAGTGGCCCCGGTCTACAGGCGGGAGCGGGCCGGGTTGTCAGGCGGGAGTGGCCCCGGTCTACAGGCGGGAGTGGGCCGGGTTGTCAGGCGGGAGTGGCCCGGGTTGTCAGGCGGGAGCGGCCCGCTCGACGATCGCCGCGGTGTCCGTGCCGGCGGGCAGGGTGCCGAACGAGAGGCCCCAGTCGCCGCCCAGCCGGCTGGCGCAGAACGCGTCGGCGACCGCCGCCGGGGCGTGCCGGACCAGCAGGGAACCCTGCAGGACCAGGGCCATCTGCTCGACGATCCGGCGAGCACGCGACTCCGGGTGGTCCGGATCGGCGAGCTGGTCGCGCAGCCGTCGCGCCGCGTCGTCGAGGCGCCGGTCGGCGCCGGCGGCGGCGTCGGCCTCGGCCAGGAAGGCCTCCAGGCTCTCCGGCTCCCGGCGCAGCGCGCGCAACACGTCCAGGGCCTGGACGTTGCCGGAACCCTCCCAGATCGAGTTGAGCGGGGCGTCGCGGTAGAGCCGGGGCAGGCCGGAGTCCTCCACGTAGCCGTTGCCGCCCAGGCACTCCAGGGCCTCACCGACCACAGCCGGCTGCCGCTTGCACACCCAGAACTTGCCGACCGGGATGGCCAGCCGGCGGAACGCCTGTTCGGCGCGGTCGCCGCGGACCGCCCGGTCGACCGCCCCGGCCAGTCGCATGGCCAGCGCGGTCGCCGCCTCGCTCTCGATCGCGAGATCGGCGAGCACGGCGCGCATGGCCGGCTTGGCGATCAGCGGGCCGCCGAACGCGTGGCGGTGCCGCGCGTGGTGCACGGCCTGGGCGAGGGCGGCGCGCATCCCGGACGCGGAGCCGGTCACGCAGTCCAGCCGGGTCATCGACACCATCTCGATGATGGTGCGCACGCCCTGGCCCTCGCCGCCGACCAGCCAGGCGACCGTGCCGTCGAACTCCGGCTCGCTGGAGGCGTTGCTGCGGTTGCCGAGCTTGTCCTTGAGCCGCTGGATGCGGAAAACGTTGCGGGTGCCGTCGGGCAGCACGCGCGGCACCAGGAAGCAGGACAGCCCGCCCGGGGCCTGGGCCAGGACCAGGAACAGGTCGCACATCGGGGCGCTGGTGAACCACTTGTGGCCGGTCAGGCGCCAGGTGCCGGCGTCGCCGGGGACCGCGGTCGTGGTGTTGGCGCGCACGTCCGAGCCACCCTGCTTCTCGGTCATGCCCATACCGGCGAGCAGGCCGCTCTTGCCGGCCGGGGCGCGCAGGCCGGGGTCGTACGAGCGGCTGGTCAGCAGCGGTTCGTACCGCTCGGCCAGCTCCGGGTTGTGGCGCAGCGCCGGGACGACGGCGTAGGTCATCGAGATCGGGCAGATGTGGCCGGCCTCCGGCTGCGACCAGACGTAGAGCCCGGCGGCGCGGGCCACGTGCGCGCCCGGGCGCGGGTCGGCCCACGCCGCGCCGGCCAGCCCCGCGGACACCGCGACGTCCATCAGGCGGTGCCAGGCGGGGTGGAAGTCGACCTCGTCCAGGCGGTGGCCGTACCGGTCGTGGGTGCGCAGCCGCGGCTCGTGCCGGTTCGCCTCGTCACCCCACCGCTGGGCCTCCTCGCCGCCGGCCCGCACGCCGAGCTGGTGCAGGTCGGCGGCGGCCCAGCCGGCGCCCTCCCGCTCGAGCGCCTCGATCAGCGCGGCGTCGGCGGCGACGTCGTGCCCGACAAGCGGTGGCGGCTGGTTGAACACCCGGTGCGTCACGCCCGGGACCCTACTCCACGGTAACCACGAGCGGGAGACCCCGGAATCCGCGCGGCGGCGTACGTGCCCCGCCCGGCGGTGAGATCAGCGGCGCACCGTGGGCCTCGGCGCGCCGCCCCGGGGCCGGTGTCAGCCCGGCCCCTCAGCAGGGTTTGTCGCTGACCCCGAGACAGGGGTCGTGGCCGATCGCGTCGTTGACCCGCTCGCTGATCTGCCGCAGCTGCTTGTACTGCGTCTGGGTGAGCGCGTCGATCAGCAGCCGGCGCACCGAGGCGACGTGCCCGGGCGCGGTGGCCACCACCTTCGCCCAGCCGGCCTCGGTGAGCACGGCGAGCGTGTAGCGGCCGTCGGTCGGGTCGGGCGTGCGGTAGAGCCAGCCCTTGGACTCCAGCCGGCGCGCGGTGTGCGAGAGCCGGGACAGCGAGCAGGCGCTGAACTCGGCCAGCTCGCTCATCCGCGCGGTGTGCCGGGCTCGCATGGACAGGCCGGCGAGCACCTGGTACTCGAAGAACGAGACGCCGGCGCTGTGGTGCAGGTCGGCGTCGAGAGCCGCCGGGAGCCGGGTGAGCATCTTGATCATGGCCAGCCAGGTGGCCTGCTCCTCGGCGTCCAGCCAGCGGGGCTCTTCGGTGCTCATGGGCAAACGATAGCTTGAACTCTCAACTCGGCCAGTGACGCTGCCGACGTGGATCAGCCACCGCTAGGACTTGACGGTTCAAGTCCTAGCCGCCTAACTTGAGTTGACGGTTCAAGTCCGAACGCAACGGGAGCAGTACCGATGAGCATTCTTCGCGTCGACGCGAGCATCCAGGGGCCGAACTCCGCGAGCAGCGCGCTCGCCGACATCGCCGAGGCCGCCTGGCTGGAGGCCCGGCCAGACACCAAGATCGTTCGTCGGCACATCGGCAACGAGCCGCTGCCGTCGGACGCGTGGCAGCTCGCCACCCAGGCGGCCTGGATCGCCGAGGCCGACCGCACCGACGCCCAGCGCCGCGCGCTGGCCCTGGCCAACGAGCTGGCCGCCGAGCTGCGCGACGCGCAGGGCGCCATCTTCGCCTTGCCGTTCTACAACTACGGCGTCTCCCAGCACGTCAAGACCTGGTTCGACCTGGCCATGGCCGGCGGCCCGCTGGGGGAGAAGCTGCTCGACGGCAAGCCGGTCATCGTGGTCACCACCCGCGGAGGCGCCTACGGCCCGGGCACCCCGCGCGAGGGCTGGGACCACAACACCGACTACCTGCGCCGCGTGATCGCCGACATCTGGGGCGCCGACCTGGCCCTGATCGAGCGCGAGTTCACCCTGGTCGGCGTGAACCCGGCGCTGGACGCCTTCACCGAGACCGCGACCGCGATGAAGGAGGCCGCGCACACCGCCGCGGCCGAGGCCGGGCGTACCTTCGCCGCGCGCTGACGCGTCGCCCGATGCGGGGCGCGACACCGCCGCAACGGTGGCGCCGCGCCACGCATCGGTGTGCGGGGCCGGGGTATATGCCCGCCCATGCGGGACGAGCAGGAGATCGCTTTCGGGGTACGGACCACCGCGGCCGCCGTGGCGGCCACGGCGCTGCTCGTGCCGTTCGGGATGCTCGCCGCGCTGGTGGCCGCCCGGTCCGCCACGCTGCACGACCTGGACGGCCGGGTCACCGACGCGCTGCACGACCTGGCCCTCGACCATCCCGGCTGGGTCGACGCGATGAGCTGGTGGAGCCTGCTCCTGCACCCGAACACGTGGCGGCTCGCCGCGCTCCTGCTGGCCATCCGGCTGGCGCGCCGCCGGGAGACCGTGCTCGCCTGGTGGGTGGTGGCCACCATGACGGCCGGGGGAGTACTCGGCGCCGTACTCAAACTGCTCTTCGGCCGGCACCGGCCGGACCTGCTCGACCCGGTCGCCCAGGCCACCGGATACTCCTTCCCCTCCGGCCATGCGTTCACCAGCGCGCTGGGCGCGGCGGTCATCCTGCTGGTCCTGCTGCCCCGCACGCGCGGGCGCGGGAGACGGGCGGCGCTGTGCGCGGCCGCCGTCCTGCTGCCCCTGGTCACCGCCGGCACCCGGGTCGGGCTCGGCGTGCACTGGACGAGCGACGTGGCGGCCGGGCTGCTGCTCGGCGTCGCGGTACCGGCGGTCACCGTCGCGGTGTTCCAGCGGCGGCGTGTCCGGCAGCGCGTGACTGGGTAGAAGGCGGCGGTGTCCACACTCGCCGTACAAGCGCTCAAGCGCATCGTGCTGCCGGTCGCCGGCATCCTGGGGTTGATGATCGGCCTCGGGCTCCTGCTCACCCACACGCTCTCGCACGTCTGGCCGATCGCCGTGGAGGACGGGGTCAACCGGGCCTTCGCCGCGGACCGGACCGAGGGCCGTACCGAGATCTCCTGGTTCTTCAGCGCCGCCGGGAACACCTCCACGATCGTCGTGGTCACCGCGGTCCTGGCCGTGGTCCTGCGGCTGGTGCTGCGCCGGTGGCGCGAGCCGGTGTTCCTGTGCCTGGCGGTGATCGCGCAGGCGATGGTCTTCTTCCTCACCACCCTGGCGATCGACCGGCCGCGGCCGGACGTGCAGCGCCTGGACGCGTCGCCGCCCACCTCCAGCTTCCCGTCCGGGCACACCTCGGCCGCGTTCGCGCTCTACGTGGGACTGGCCGTGGTGCTCGCCTCGCTGGCCCGGCCGGGTTGGCTCAAGGCCCTGTGCTGGCTGCTGGCGCTCGTCCCGCTCGCGGTCGCGCTCGGCCGGCTGTACCGGGGCATGCATCACCCCAGCGACGTGCTCTCCTCGTTCCTGAACTCCTCGCTCTGTCTCGCCGTCATGGCCCGCGGCGTCCTGGACCGGCGCGTGCGCTGGCGGCTCACTAAGGTGGGCGCATGGTCCCCTTCGACTTCCCCGGCCCGCCGTCGCCGAACGGGTACAGCAACGTCGTGACCATCGACTCCGGCAGCCGTCTGGTGTGGACGTCCGGCCAGGTCGCGGCCGGGCCGGACGGGGTCGTCCCGCGCGGCTGGGCCGAGCAGACCCGGCAGGTCTTCCGCAATCTCGGCGCCGCGCTGGAGACCGCCGGGGCCACCTGGGCCGACGTGGTCAAACTGACGTTCTACGTGGTGGACACCGCGGAGCTGCCGACGGTCCGGGCGGTACGCGACGAGTTCGTGAACCTCGCCGCCCCGCCCACCAGCAGCCTGATCCGGGTGGCCGGGCTGCTCAGCCCGGAGTTCCTCATCGAGGTGGAGGCTGTCGCCGTCATCTGAGCCGGGTGCTCCGGTGCCGGCCGGTCCGGCGCGCGGCGGTGCCCACCCGGTCCGGGGGCCGGTGCGCGCCGGTCCGGCCGGGCCGGACAGCATGGGGGCATGACGAAGCTGAGTGGGCGGGAGATCGCCGAGCAGGCGCCGGACGGCTGGGTGTATCTGCTGGGCGGGCTGCAGACCCGACTGCGGACCGGGAACTTCGCGGCCGGGCTGGCGCTGCTGAACGCGATCGCGGCGGCCGCCGAGGAGATGGATCACCACCCGGACCTGGACCTGCGCTACACCTACCTGGACGTGCGGACGACCAGCCACGACGTCGGCCGGGTGACCGGGCGCGACCTGCGCCTGGCCGGTACGATCTCGGATCTCGCGGCGCGGGCCGGAGTGACGCCGGAGCGCGCCGGGCTCGCCGTGCTGGAGCTGGCCCTGGACACCCCGGCCGCGGACCGGGTGGCGCCGTTCTGGGCGGCCGTGCTCGGGATGGAGCAGCGGGACCACGACGGGGTCAACGACGAGGTGCGGGACGCGGCCGGGCGGCTTCCGGCGGTGTGGTTCCAGCGCTCCGGCAGCCAGGAGCCGCGGCAGCGCTGGCACCCGGATCTGTGGGTGGACCCGAGCGAGGTGCGGCCGCGGATCGACGCGGCGCTCGCGGCCGGCGGGACGCTGGTCAGTGACGCGGACGCGCCGCGGTTCTGGGTGCTCGCCGATCCGGAGGGCAACCGGGTCTGCCTGTGCACCTGGCAGGACCGCGGCTGAGCCGGCGCCTCTGACGAGACGCCGGCTCAGCGCGGTCGCGGCGACGCGGGGCAGGTCGGAGGGCTGCCCCGCGTCGCCTCACCGGTCAGGCCGCGACAGGAGCCTGAACGGTGACCGGAGCCGCCGACCCACCCGACAGGTGCCGTAGGTATGCCGGCAGGGTCAGGAACTCCGGGCAGGTCCGTTCGGTGAGCAGGACGGTCAGCAGCATCCGGGCCTGACCGAAGAGCCGGGCCGCCTCCTCGTCGAGCGCACCGGTCTCGCTGAGGACCGTCAACTCCTCCCGCAACATCCGGGTGACCAGGGCGGCCGTCACCGGCACACCGTAGTCGGTGGGCGTCCCCGACGCGATCCACTGCCAGAGCTGGGCCCGGCAGATCTCGGCGGTGGCGGCGTCCTCCATCAGCCCGCCGAGCGCGACCGCGCCGCGCCCGCCCAGCCATGCGGCGATGTAGCGGAGCGCGACGCTGACGTTAGTACGCAGCGCCACCTCGCTCACCGTGACCGCGCTGGAGCGCACGTCGAGCAGCTCGGCCGCGCCGACCCGCACGTCGTCGCGCTTGCGCACGATCTGGTGCGGCTCGTCGCCGAGCCACTGGTCGAACACCTCGCGGCAGATCTCGACCAGCCCCGGGTGCGCCACCCAGGAGCCGTCGAAACCGTCGCCGACCTCGCGCCGCTTGTCCTGGCGCACCTGGTTGAGGGCGCGCTTGGCGGCGACCGGGTCCCGGCTGGGCACGACCGCGGCCATCCCGCCGATCGCGTGCGCGCCGCGCCGGTGGCACGTCTTGACCAGCAGCTCGGTGTAGGCCCGCATGAACGGCACGGTCATGGTGACCTGTGAGCGTTCGGGCAGGACCACGTCCGGCCGGTTCTTGATCATGCTGAACAGGTAGTCCCAGCGGCCGGCGTTCAGACCCGCCGAGTGCTCGCGCAGCTCGTACAGGATCTCGTCCATCTCGAACGCCGCGTTGATCGTCTCGATCAGCACGGTCGCCCGGATGGTGCCGCGCGGCATCTCCAGGTAGTCCTGCGCGAAGACGAAGACGTCGTTCCAGAGCCGGGCCTCCAGGTGCGACTCCAGTTTCGGCAGGTAGAAGTACGGGCCGCTGCCCCGGTCGAGCTGCTTGCGCCCGCAGTGGAACAGGTACAGGCCGAAGTCGAACAGCGACGCCGAGACCGCCCGGCCGCCGATCCGCAGGTGGCACTCCGGCAGGTGCCAGCCACGCGGGCGGACCATGATGGTGGGAAGCGTGGCGCCGACCTGGTAGAGCCGGCCGTCCGGGGCGGTCCAGCTCAGCGTGCCGTCCAGCGCGTCCTTCAGGTTGACCTGGCCGAGCACGACGTTCTCCCAGGTGGGGGACGTGGCGTCCTCGAAGTCGGCCATCCAGACCCGGGCGCCGGAGTTGAGCGCGTTGATGGTCATCTTGCGCTCGGGCGGGCCGGTGATCTCCACGCGGCGGTCGCGCAGGTCCGCGGCCGGGGGCGCGACCTGCCACGACGGGTCCTCGCGCAGGTGCCGGGTGGAGGGCAGGAAGTCCAGATCGGTGGTGCGGGTGGCCCGGCGGCGCCGGCGGCGCTCCAGCAACTGCACCCGGCGGGCGCCGAACTCGCGGTCCAGCGCCACGACGAACGCGACGGCCTCGGGGGTGAGGATCTCGCGGTAGCGGCCGGCGGTGGTGCCGGTGATGGTGACCTCTTCGCCGCCCATGTCAGAACTGCTCCGCCTCGGTGGATCCGGACAGCGCGGTGGTGGAGCTCTGCGGGTTCAGCGCGGTGGAGACCGCGTCGAAGTAGCCGGTGCCGACCTCGGCCTGGTGCTTGGTGGCGGTGTACCCGTCGGCCTCGGCGGCGAACTCCGCCTCCTGCAGCTTCACGTACGCCGTCATGCCGCTCGCCGCGTAGCCCTTGGCCAGCTCGAACATCGAGTGGTTCAGCGCGTGGAAGCCGGCCAGGGTGACGAACTGGAACTTGTACCCCATCGCGCCGAGCTCCTTCTGGAAGCGGGCGATGTCGGCGTCGTCCAGGTTGCGCTTCCAGTTGAACGAGGGGGAGCAGTTGTACGCCAGCATCTTGCCCGGGTGCTTGGCGTGCACCGCCTCGGCGAACTCCCTGGCGAAGCGCAGGTCCGGCTTGCCGGTCTCGACCCAGAGCAGGTCGGCGTAGTCCGCGTAGGCGACACCGCGGGCGATTGCCGCCTCGGCGCCCGGGCGGACCCGGAAGAAGCCCTCGGAGGTGCGCTCGCCGGTCAGGAACGGCCGGTCGCGCTCGTCCACATCGGTGGTCAGCAGGTCCGCCGCCAGGGCGTCGGTGCGGGCGATGACCAGGGTCGGCACCCCGGCGACGTCGGCCGCCAGCCGGGCCGCGTTCAGCGTACGGATGTGCTGCTGGGTCGGGATGAGCACCTTCCCGCCGAGGTGGCCGCACTTCTTCTCGCTGGCCAGCTGGTCCTCCCAGTGCACACCCGCCGCACCGGCCGCGATCATCGCCTTCATCAGCTCGAACGCGTTGAGCGGGCCACCGAAGCCGGCTTCCGCGTCGGCGACGATCGGGGCGAACCAGTCCCGCTCGTGCCGGCCGGCCGCGTGGTCGATCTGGTCGGCGCGCAGCAGCGCGTTGTTGATCCGCCGGACCACCGCGGGCACCGAGTTGGCCGGGTACAGCGACTGGTCGGGGTAGGTGTTGCCGGACAGGTTCGCGTCCGCCGCGACCTGCCAGCCGGACAGGTAGATCGCCTTCAGGCCGGCGCGCACCTGCTGGACGGCCTGGCCGCCGGTCAGGGCGCCGAGCGCGTTGATGTACTCCTCGCTGTGCAGCAGCTCCCACAGCCGCGCCGCGCCGCGCTCGGCGAGGGTGTGTCGCTCCTGCAGGGAGCCCCGCAGCTTCACGACGTCGTGCGCGGTGTAGTCGCGCGTGATGCCGGTCCACCGGGGGTCGCCGGCCCACGCCCGAGTGAGGTCCGCAGCGGTACCGCCCCTGGTTTCGGTCAGCTCCGTCATCGAAAGATCCCTTTCCTGCCCTGTCGCGTTCTTCCTCGTGGAAGAACTTCACTCTCAGGGATCCCACCGGCCCCGTTGAAGGACTTTCGGCACAGAAGAACGTCGAAAATTCTGTTACGTTGAAACCCGTGACCGCTTCACCCTCCGCCGAGTCCGCCGTCGATCTGGTGACCCTGGGGCAGCGCCTCCGGCACCTGCGACGCACCCGGGGCATGACTCTCGACCAGCTCAGCGACGCGGTCGGGCGTGCGCCCTCGCAGCTCTCCCTGATCGAGAACGGCAAGCGCGAACCCAAGCTCTCGGTCCTGCAGGCCATCGCGGCCGCCCTCGGGGTGCCGATGCAGGACCTGCTGCGCCCGGAGGCGCCCAGCCGGCGCGCCGGCCTGGAGATCGAACTGGCGCACTTCCAGCAGAATCCCGCGTACGCCGCACTCGGGCTGCCGGTCGTCAAGGCCGGCCGGCGCCTGCCGGCCGACGCCCTGGAGTCGCTGATCGGCCTGCACCGCGAGCTCAACCGGCTGCTCACCGAGCAGAGCGCCACCCCGGAGGTGGCCCGCCGGGCGAACGCGCAACTGCGCGCGGAGATGCGCAAGCGCAACAACTACTTCGCCGAGATCGAGGCCGCCGCCAACCGGATCCTGCAATCGGTACGGCACACCACCGGCCCGCTGTCGCAGCGCGGCATCCTCGACATCGCCGCGCAGGTCGGCTTCACCCTGCACTACGTCAACGACCTGCCCAGCTCCACCCGCTCGGTGACCGACCTGAAGAACCGCCGGATCTACCTGCCCCAGGTGGCCAGCGGCAGGGGGCACGACCCGCGCGGCGTGGTCCTGCAGACGCTCGGGCACTTCGTGCTCGGCCACCACGACCCAGCCGACTACGGCGACTTCCTGCGCCAGCGGGTCGAGGTGAACTACTTCGCGGCGGCGCTGCTGATGCCGGAGCGGTTCGCGGTCGACTTCCTGACCGCGGCCAAGGCCGACCGGGCGCTGGCCATCGACGACTTCCGGGACGCGTTCGGGGTGTCCTACGAGACCGCGGCGCACCGCTTCACCAACCTGGCCACCCAGCACTTCGGCATCCCGGTGCACTTCGCCCGGGTGCACGAGAGCGGCATCGTCTACAAGGCGTACGAGAACGACAACGTGCGCTTCCCGTCCGATGTGACCGGGGCGATCGAGGGCCAGCCGGTGTGTCGCAAGTGGGCGTCCCGGACGGTGTTCGAGGCCGACGACCCGTACTCGTCGTTCTACCAGTTCACCGACACGGTGGCGGGCACGTACTGGTGCACCGTGCACGTGGAGTCGACCCGCTCGGGGGAGTTCTCGGTGACCGTCGGGACGCCGTACGAGCACGCGCGCTGGTTCCGCGGCGGGGACACCACCGGCCGTACCGTCTCCCGTTGCCCGGACCCGGACTGCTGCCGGCGCCCGCCGGCCCACCTGGTGGACCGCTGGGCCGGCAACGCCTGGCCGAGCGCCCGGGTGCACTCGCACCTGCTGGCCGCCCTGCCGCCGGGCACCTTCCCGGGGGTGGACAACCGCGACGTGTACGACTTCCTGGACCGCCGCTCCTGAGCCGTGCCCGTGGCGCGCGGCCGGTGGCGGCCGGGCCGGTTCGCACCCACCCTAAAGAATCCTTAACAGTGTTTACTGTTAACCCGACTTAATTTACGTTGGTGAACACGTCGTCCCTCATCCCCCTCAAGGAGTCCCCGATGAGACGCCGATTCACCCTGCCGGCCCTGACCGTCGCGGCGGTCACCGGTTCGCTGTTCGTGGCGGTCACCCCAGCCTTCGCGCACGGCTACATCTCATCCCCGCCCAGCCGTCAGGCGAGCTGCGCCAGCGGCGCGGTCTCCGGCTGCGGCGACATCGTCTACGAACCGCAGAGCGTCGAGGCCCCGAAGGGCTCCAAGCAGTGCAACGGAGGCGGCAGCCGGTTCACCGTGCTCAACGACAACAGCAAGAACTGGCCGGCGGCCACGGTCGGCCAGACGGTCACCTTCAACTGGGTCCTCACCGCCCGGCACTCCACCGCGACCTGGGAGTACTTCATCGGCAACACGCTGCTCGCGTCGTTCAACGACGGCGGCGCGCAGCCCGGGGCGACCAAGTCGCACACGGTCAACATGAAGGGCTTCAGCGGACGGCAGACCGTGCTCGCCCGGTGGAACGTCGCCGACACGGCGAACGCGTTCTACTCGTGCGTCGACCTGAACATCACCGGCGGCACGTCGAACCCCACCCCGACCCCGACCGCCCCGACGACCCCGCCGCCGTCGCCCACGGTCACGCCGACGACCGCGCCGCCCACGGGCAGCACGACGTGGGCGGCCGGGACCGCGTACCGGGCGGGCGACCGGGTCACCTACGCCGGGCGGTCGTACCAGTGCCGGCAGGCGCACACCGCGATCAGCGGGTGGGAGCCGCCGAACGTACCCGCCCTGTGGACCGCGCTGTGACGCCGTGCCCACGCTGATCGACCCGGGCGGCCCGGCCTGCCGGGCCGCCCTGCTCCGTGCGGGGTTCGCGCTCCGTGCGGCCTTCACGGTCGGTGCGGCGGGTGCGGTCCATGCGGCGCTCGGGATTTGTGCGGCCTTCACGGTGGGTGCGGCGGGTGCGGTCCGTGCGGCGCTCGGGATTTGTGCGGCCTTCACGGTGGGTGCGGCGGGTGCGGCGTTCGCGGTCCGCGCCGCGTGCACGGCGCGGGCCGGGACACCGGGCACCGGCCGGCGCGGCGGGCGCGCCCGGTCCGCCGCCGTCGTGGGCCTGACCTTGACCGTACTGGTGTCCGCCGGGTGCGCGCGCCCCGCCGCCGCGCCCGGCGGCGGCACCCGGCCGACGGCGCCGGGCACCGCCGTCACGTCCCGCCCGGCCACCACCCGGCCGGAGACGCCCGGCGCCGCCACCCCGCCGGCCGCGCCCGGCGCCGCCGCCGCGGTCAACGACGTCGACGTGATGTTCCTGCAGATGGGGCTCACGCAGATCAGCGAGGGCGATCGGGTCGCCGCGCTGGCCGAGCAGCGCGCCACCGACCCGCGGATCCGGGGCATCGCCACCGAGCTGCGCGGGCAGTGGCGCACCGAGCGCGGCATGATGCGACGCTGGCTGCTGGGCTGGGCCGAACCGGTCACCGCCGACCCGTCGGCCGGCGCGCACGCCGGCCACGGCGACCTGCACGCGCTACGCGCATCCGACCTCCAGCAGCTGGCGGCGGCCCGGGGCGCCGACTTCGACCGCACCGCGGTGAGCCTCCTGCTGGGCAGCCTCCACAACGGCATGGCGACCCTGCGGATGGAGGCGGCTGGCGGCGCCTACCCACCGGCGCGCAGTCTCGCCGCCCGGATGGCCGTGGACCGGCAGTCGCAGATCCAGCGCCTGCTGCGGCTGGCCGCCTGACCGTCCGCCGCGGCCGGACGACCGGGACGGTCCCGCCCGGCCCGCAGGGCGCACCGCCGCCGCGGTCGCCGGCACCCGGTCAGTACCAGCCGGTGCACTCGGTCGCGGTGCGTTCGTAGTGGACGTCCAGGGTGGCGGCGCAGGCGCGCCCGGCCAGCCCGGCGTCGTTGAGCATCGGGGACCAGGCGTCCGAGGTCGGCGTGGTCGCCATGCGCAGCACGCCGTTGCTGTACCGGGTCTCGACCCAGTGCTCGCCGCGCATCCCCGGGAAGCCGACCGCGGTACGCGACCAGACGGTGCGGCAGGCGACGCTGTAGCGCAGCTCGACCCAGCCGCGCTCCGAGGTGTGCCGCGTGACGGCGTCGTCGGCGCAGCGCTGCGGAATGCCGTCCTGGCAGGCCGAGCCGCACATGTTGAAGGTCCGCGGATCCTGCTGGTCGCATTTCGCCCCGCAGGCCGCCGCCCCGGGCCCGGCGCCGGTGGGCGAGGCGCCGTTGGGCTCAGCGCTGTCGGTGGAGGTGGCGGCGGGCTGGGTGGCGGCGGGCTGGGCGCCGACGGGCTTGGTGCCGGCGGACTGGGTGCCGGCGGACTTGGTACCGGCGGGCTCGGCGTCGTCGGGTGAGGCGTTGGCGGAGACGACACCGGTGGGCGAGACGCCGGTGGAGACGGCATCGGCGGACACGGCGCCGGCGGGTGAGGCCCCGGCGAACGCGATGCCGGCTGCGGCCAGCAGGGCGACGGCCAGCCTTTGCGGGCGTCTGGACATGATGAACCCCCGTTCGGAAGATGTCGACTTCCGACGCTAGGCCCCCGGTCCGGTCCGGCGCGGCGGCTTCCGCGAAACGCGCCCGGGAAGCCGCCGCCGCACGGTCACGCGGCGGCAGCGACCGCACCGCACGGCCGGGGCGGCGCGACCCCGGCGTGCCGCCGCCGACCGGTGACCACCCGGCCAGGCGGAACGATCCACATCGGTCCCGGTGCGGGCGTCCACCCCGGCCCGCAGCAGTTCACGACGGTCACCGGCACGCGCATCAGGAGCAAACCCCTTCCCGGTACGCCGCTGTGGCCCCGCCCGCAGGCCTCCCGGCCACGTCCCGTGCCGCTCCCGCGCGACGCCGCCACGGCGCCGGGCCCAGCCGCGTCCCGGCGCCCCGGCGATGGCTGCCCGAGCGCGACGACCACCCGCACCGCCGGCCACGTCCACCGGCTGGTGGTGCGGGCGGAATGACCGCCGCGCGTGCCAGCTGGATGCCGCCGGCTGGTGGCCGGGGGGGTGGTTTGCGGGGCGGGATTACGCCTGTGTGCGCCAGCTGAGTTGCGGCCGCTGGTGGTGGCGGTGGTTCAGCGGGGTCGGCGTCAGGCGGGGGCGCGCGGCGGTCCGGGGTGGAGCGGGCGTCGCGTGGGCCGGGCACGGGGCCCGGCGCGGGGCCCGGCGCGGGGCCGCGGGCCGGCTCAGCTGACCAGGCGGCGCTCCCAGGCCCAGGCGGCGACCTCGACCCGGTTCCGCGCGCCCAACTTGCCCTGCACGCTGCCCAGGTGTGTCTTCACGGTGCCGACCGAGATGAACAGCTCGGCGGCGATCTCCGCGTTGGTCCGGCCGCGCGCGATCAGGCGGACCACGTCCAGCTCCCGCGGGGAGAGACCGCCGTCGTCGCCGGGTGGCGCCGGGGGCGACAGGTGCTCCAGCAGCCGTACGGTGATCGACGGGCTGATCAGCGCATCCCCGGAGACCGCCGCGCGGACCGCCTCGACCAGCAGCGCCGGTCCGGAATCCTTGAGCAGGAAGCCGGCCGCCCCGTTGCGCAGCGCCTGGTGCACGTACTCGTCCAGGTCGAAGGTGGTGACCATGACCACCTTGACCGGATCGGCCACGCCCGGCCCGGCGAGCAGCCGCAACGCCTGCAGGCCGTCCATCCTCGGCATCCGGATGTCGAACAGCGCCACGTCCGGGCGCAGCCGCCGGGCCAGCTCCACCGCCGCCACGCCGTCGGCCGCCTCGCCGACCACCTCCATGTCCGGCTGCGCGCCGATGATCATGCCGAATCCGGTGCGGACCAGCGCCTGATCGTCCGCGACGAGTACGCGTATCAACAGTCACCCCAGTACGAGTTCACAGCGGGAACACCGCGTCGACCACCCAGCCGCCGTCGACGCCCGGCCCGGACACGATCTGGCCGCCGGCCGCGCGGACCCGCTCGGTCAGCCCGACCAGACCGTACCCCGGCCGGTCCAGCGACGGCCGCGGCGCCGGGCCGTCGTTGGCCACCCGGATCAGCAGCTGGTCCGGGGCGCGCCGCACCCAGATGTCCACCGCGGTGGCCTGTGGCGCGTGCTGGCGGACGTTGGTCAGCGCCTCCATCACCACCCGGTACGCCGAGGTGGACACCTCCACCGGCAGCCCGTGCGCATCGCCCTGCAGGTGCAGCCGGGCCGGCGGGCCACCGGCCGCGGTGAACTGCTCGGCCATCTGGGAAAGCTCCGGCACCCCGGCGACCGGGGCGAGCGGGGCGTCCGGGCGCGAGTCCGGATCGCGCAGCACCCCGACCATGCGGCGCATCGAGGCCATCGTCTCGGTGCCGGCCTGCTCGATCTGCTCCAGCGCCAGCAGCACCCGTTTCGGGTCCTGCTCGGCGACGAACCGGGCGCCCTGGGCCTGCACCACGATCCCGGTGACGTGGTGGGCGATGAAGTCGTGCAGGTCCCGGGCGAACTCGGCGCGCTGCTCGGCGCGGACCGAGTCGAGCGCGCGCTGCCGGTTGTTGGCGGCCATCCGCAGGGCCACGCCCAGGCCGATGGCGCCGGCCGCGCCGAGCGCCTGCACCAGGCTGAACGTGCCGTAGATGGCGGACTGGCCGGCCCGCAGCGGCATGACGCTGACCGCCGCACCGGTGATCACCAGCGCGACGACGGCCGGACCGGGCCGGGCGCCGCGGGCCACCATCCCGAGCACGACCAGCAGCGCGGCGGACTCGGCCAGCCCCCACGGCCCGCCGTACGGACCGATGACCACCAGCGCCGCGGTGACCGCCAGCGAGACGCCGGAGACGGCGATCGCGGCGATCGGCAGCATCCGTGAGCCGGGCCGGTAGTGCGGCAGCCAGACCGCGGCAGCCGCCATCGCCAGCAGGATCTGGCCACCCAGCAGCGGGCTGGCGGTCATGCCGGCGCTCAGGTCGACCAGGCCGATCAGCGCCATGGCGCCCAGCCCGGCGACCTGCAGCAGCCCTACCAGGACACGGTTCATCGTCCCCAGCGTAGGTGGCCGCCGGGCCGGCCCCATCGGCCGAAAGTAAGACCCGCCGCGCCCGCAAGCCGGTCCGCGAGCCGATGTGCCGGGCGGCGGGATCGATCAGGATCCTGGTGTCCGATTCACCGCAATCTTGGAGCTTGCATGCAGACGCAATCGTCACCCCCGATCGGCCGTGACGCCCTGGCGGCGGTCGCGGCCGTCGATCTGGTCAAGGTGTACGGCGCCGGCGACACGGCGGTACGCGCCCTCGACGGGGTCACGGTCGGCTTCGAGCGTGCCCGCTTCACCGCCATCATGGGCCCCTCCGGGTCCGGCAAGTCCACCCTGATGCACTGCCTGGCCGGGCTGGACACCGCCACGTCCGGTCAGGTGCTGCTCGGCGGCAGCGACCTGACCCGCCAGTCCGACAAGGTGCTGACCAGGGTGCGCCGGGAGCGGATCGGCTTCGTCTTCCAATCGTTCAACCTGCTCCCGCAGCTGACCGCGGCCGGCAACATCACCCTGCCGCTGGACCTGGGCGGCCGCAAGCCGGACGCCGAGCTGTTCGACCGCCTGGTCACCACGCTGGGACTGGCCGGGCGGCTCGGCCACCTGCCCAGCGAGCTCTCCGGCGGCCAGCAGCAGCGGGTCGCCCTGGCCCGGGCCCTGGTGTCGCGGCCCGAGGTGCTCTTCGCCGACGAGCCCACCGGCAACCTGGACTCCCGCTCCGGCGCCGAGGTGCTCGGGCTGCTCCGCGACTCGGTCCGCGACCTGGGCCAGACCATCGTGATGGTCACCCACGACCCGGGCGCCGCGGCCTACGCCGACCGGGTGGTGCTGCTCGCCGACGGCCGGCTGGCCGGGGAGATCCACCGACCGGACATCGCCTCGGTCACCGACGCGCTGCAGTCGCTGGCGGCCGGCCGATGAACCCGGTCCTGCGCACCCAGCTCGCCGGGGTCGCCCGGCGCCCGGCGCGGATGCTGCTGACCGGCCTCGCCGTGCTGGTCGCGTCGTTCGTCGTCTACGCCACCGTGCTCGCCCAGCAGATCACCGAACGCAGCGTGCTGGACGGGCTGAGCGGCACCCCGGAGGCCGTCGACCTGGTGGTCCGCGACGGCACGGTCACCGACCGGGAGCTGGCCGCGATCACCGCGCTGCCCGGGGTCGCCGGCGCCGCCGGGCGCTCCAGCCTCGGCGCCCAGCTCGGCGGGCAGTACCTCAACGTCACCGCCGACCCGGGCGGCGGCCCGCTCGCGCTGGTCACGGTGCGGTCCGGGCGCTACCCGAGCGCGCCCGGCGAGATCGCGGTCACCCCGCGCACCGTGCAGCTGCTCGGCCTCGACGTCGGCTCGTCGGCCACCGTCGACCCGGGCACCGGGCGCAAGACGGCGCTCCGGGTGGTCGGCGTGGTCGACGCGCCGCAGGACTTCGGCTACGACGCGTACGCCCCCACCGCCACCGTGGTCGCCCTCGGCGGCGAGCACTACCTGCAGCAGATCGACATCGACCTGGCCGGCGGCGCCGACGCCGACCGGCTACGCGGCCGGATCGAGGCGGTGTTCGCCGCGGTCAAGGCGGACGAGCGACCGGACGTGGCCACGGGGGCCGACGTACGGCTCGACGAGGCCCGGTCGGCCGCCTCCGAGATCGACCAGGTGTTCGCCGTCGTCGCCATGTTCGTCGCGGTCGCCGTCGCCGCGGCCGGTCTGATCGCCGCCAGCACCTTCCGGATCGTCTTCGCCCAGCGGATGCGCCAGCTCGCGCTGCTGCGCGCGGTCGGCGCCGGCCGGGGCGCGACGTTCCGCGCGCTGGCCACCGAGGGGGCGCTGACCGGCCTGGTCACCGGCGTGGCCGGGGTGCTGGCCGGGCTCGCCGCCGGCCACCTCGTCCCGGCCGCGCTGCGCGGGATCGGCTGGAATGTGCTGTCCCCGGGCGTGCCGGTGCTGCCCGCGCTGGGCACCGTCCTGCTCGCGGTGCTGATGACCGTCCTGGCCGTGCTCGCCCCGGCGGTCTCCGCCTCCCGGGTCGCGCCGCTGGAGGCACTGCGCGCCGCGGCCGGTACCGGCGCGCGCACCGGCATCGGCCGGCTGCGCTGGGTCGCCGGGCTGCTGCCGCTCGCCGCGGGTCTGGCCCTGGCCGGGTACGTCGCCACCAACCTGCCCAGCCCGGACGCGCGGGACCACGACGCCCAGACCATGTTGCTGGCCGTGGTGGCCTCCGGCGCGCTGGCCTTCGTGGCCCTGATCGCCCTCGGCCCGGTCCTGGTCCGGCCGGTCCTCGCGGTCGCCGGCTGGCCGCTGCGCCGGCTCGGCCCGATCGGGCGGCTGGCGATCGGCGGGGTGGGCGGCAGCGCCCGCCGGGCCGCCGCGGTGTCGGTGGTGGTCGCGCTGGGCGTGACGCTGATCGCCGGGGTGCTCGTCGGCGGCGCGTCGGTCCGGGTGCTCGGCGACCGCGAGCTGGCCGCCTCGGCCCCGGCCGACTTCGAGCTGACCGGCAGCGCGGGCGCCACCCTGCCGGCCGGCTCCGCCGACCGGGCGCGGGCCGCCGGGCAGCTCACCCGGGTCACCCCGTACCGGCGGCTGGACGCTGTGAAGGTCGGACAGCTCGACGACGTGGCGGTCACCGACCTGGACATGGCCGCGCTGCCCCGGCTGCGCGACCTGGACGTCCGCAACGGCTCGGTGGACGACCTGGGCCCGGGCCGGGCGGTGATCGCCCGCTCCCTGGCCGAGCTGGCCGGGCTGGACGTCGGCGACACCGTCGAGGTGACCGCCCGGCGCGGCAAGGCCCGGCTGGCCGTGGTCGCGGTGCTCGGCGACGACGCGCCACTGCACACCTGGATGCTGGTCACCCCGGCCGACCTGAGCGCGCTCGGGGCCGGCGCCGGGTACTCCGGGCTGCTCGCCGACGCGGCCGGGGACACCGAGCAGGCCCGGACAGAGGGGCTGCGGGCGCTGCGCGCGGTGACCGGCGGGGCGGGCGACTTCACCGTGGAGGTGCTCGCCGACCAGCGTGACCGGGTCGACTCGGCGATGACCGCGCTGCTCGGCATCGCGCTCGGCCTGATCGGCCTGACCGTGCTGATCGCCGTGGTCGGGGTGGGCGCCACCACCGCGCTGTCGGTGGTCGAGCGGGTCCGCGAGTCCGGGTTGCTGCGCGCGATCGGCATGTCCCGGGGCGGCCTGCGCGCCATGCTCACCGCCGAGTCCGCCCTGTACGGCGTGATCGGCGCGGTGCTCGGGCTGCTGCTCGGCGTCCCGTACGCCTGGCTGGCCCTGCAGGCGACCGGGGTGAACGCGCCGCTCACGGTGCCGGTCTGGCAGCTGGTCGTGGCGTTCGTGGCGCTGGTGGCGTTGACCGCGCTGGCCGGGGTGCTGCCGGCCCGGCGCGCGGCCCGGGTCAGCCCGGTGCACGCGCTCGGCACCGACTGATCCGCGGCGGACTCAGCCGGACCGGCGGGCCTGGCCACGCCGGTCCGGGCCGGGGAGGGGGTCGGCCGGGGGCAGGGTGAACCAGAAGGTGGCGCCCTGCCCCTCCCCGCCCTCGGCCCGGATCTCCCCGCCGTGCCGCTCCACCGCCCGGTGCACCGTGGTCAGCCCGATCCCGGTGCCCGGGAAGTCGCGCGCGTCGTGCAGCCGGGCGAACGGCCGGAACAGCTCACCGGCCTTGCCGGTCGGGAAACCGGCGCCGTTGTCGCGCACGAAGTAGCGGCCGTCCCGGAAGCCGATCTGCACCAGCGGGTGCTCGACCTTGCGGGTGAACTTCACCGCGTTGCTGATCAGGTTCTCCAGGATCACCCGGACCAGCCCCTCGTCGGCGTTCGCGGTCATCCCCTCCTGGATTTCGAAGTCGACCTTCTGCTCCGGCTCGCGGGCGGCCAGCTCGGCGCACACCTGGCGGGCCGTGGCGGTCAGGTCGAAGGTGGTGCGGCGCAGCTCGCCGCGGCTGGCCCGGGCCAGGATCAGCAGCGACTCCACCAGGTCGGCCATCCGCAGCGCGGCGGCGTGGATGCGGGTCAGCCGGTGCCGGGTCTGCTCGCCGAGCGGCTCGTCGTCGGCCTCGTCGAGCATGTGCTCGGCGAAACTGCTGATCACCTGGAGCGGGCCGCGCAGGTCGTGCGAGACCGAGCCGGAGAACGCCTCCAGCTCCCGGTTGCGCCACTCCAGCTCCTCGACCATCGCGGCCCGGGTCTCGGCGATCCGGCGGGCCGCCCGCTCCTCGGCCGCGTCCAGCTCCCGGCGCATCAGCTCCTCGCGGATCCGGCGGGACTCGTCGTGCGACTGCTTGCGGCGGATCTGCGCGCGCACGTGCACCCGCAGCCCTTCCGGCACGTCGGCCAGCCGCACGTAGTCGTCGGCGCCGGCGGCCAGGCAGTCCAGCATCGCGTCGTCGTGGCCCGCCATGATCAACGGGAGGTCGCCGATCTGCGGGACCTGCCGGATCCGGCGGCAGGCCTGCCGGGCCCGGGCCGGGTCGTCGTCCAGGCCCAGCACGATGCAGTCGGCCGGCTGCTCGCCGAGCAGCGCCAGGGCGTCGTCGACACCGGAGCAGGCGACCACGTCGTACCCCTCGGCGCGCAGCGCGTCGGCCCAGGTTTCCAGCTCGTCGCGGTTCGGGCTGACGGTGAGCACCTTGCCCGGGCCGTGCAGGCTGCCGGTCGCCTCGATCGGCAGCTGCTCGGTGGTCTGGCGCAGCACCGCGGCCAGTTTCGCCAGCACCACGGCCAGGTCCTGCTGCTTGCGGAAGAAGCCGTCGGCGCCGGCGTCGAGCATCTGCATCTCGGTGGCGTAGTCCTCGGCGGCGGTCATCAGCAGGCACGGGGTGTCGCGCAGGGCCGGGTCGAGCCGGACCCGGCGGATCACCGTGGCGCCGTCGATGCCCGGCATCACCCCGTCGACGATCACCGCGTGCGGGCGGCGGTCGGCGGCCATCCGCAGGCCCTCCTCGCCGCTGCCGGCGACCAGCACCGCGTACCCCTCCGCCTCCAGCAGGTCGCGCAGCCGCTCCCGGAAGGTGATGCTGTCGTCGATCACCAGGACGGTCGGGGCGGCGTCCTCGCCCCGGGTCGCCTCGCCGAGCAGCTGCCGGGTACGCGCCACCACGTACCCGGCGTCGTACGGCTTGCCGACGTACTCGTCCGCGCCGATGCGCAGCCCGGCCAGCCGGTCGGCGACCTCGCTCTCCACCGACAGCAGCATGGTCACCACGTCCGCGTGGGCCGGCGAGCCGCGCAGCTCGGTGAGCAGGTCCAGGCCGTCCGCGTCGGGCAGCAGCACGTCCAGCACGGCGGCGTCGAACTTGGCGTTGGCGAACGCGTCCCGCGCCTCGGCGCCGGTCGCGCACAGGATGGTGCGGAAGCCGTCGTCGGAGAACGCGTCGTGCAGGTCCATCCGTACGGTCAGGCTGTCGTCGACGATCAGCACGGTCGGGCTCATCGGCGGCTCACCACCGGCCGCAGCTCGGCCAGCCGCGCCGCGATCCGGGCCGGGGGCAGCACGTACAGCGCCGCGCCGAGCAGCACCGCTTCCCGGGGCATCCCGTACACCGTGCAGCTCTGCTCGTCCTGGGCGAACGTCACCGCGCCCCGGTGGCGCATCTGCAGCAGCCCGGACGCGCCGTCACGCCCCATCCCGGTGAGCAGGCAGCCGGCCGCGGTACCGCCGTACTCGGCGGCCACCGACTCGAACAGCACGTCCACCGAGGGGCGGCAGGAGTGCCGCAGCGGGCCGTCGGAGAGCCGCAGGGTGTGCTCCCGGACGTACAGGTGCCGGTCCGGCGGGGCGAGCAGCACCTGACCGGTCAGGGTGCGCACCGGCACGCCGTCGCCGGCGTAGCGCACGTTGCGGCCGGTCTGCCCGGCCAGCCAGTCGGAGAACGCCACCGCGAACTGCTCGCTGGCCGCGATGTGCTGCACGCACAGCACCGGCGTACGGAAGTCCGGCGGCAGCTCCCGCAGCAGTTCGGTGAGCGCGGCCGGGCCGCCGGTCGACGCGCCGACCGCGACCACGGCCAGCGTGCTGGTGGGGGCGGCCGCCGGGGACGCCGGCGCGGATCCCTGCCGGGCCCGCCCGTCCAGCCGGGCCCGCGGATGGGTGATCACCCGGATCCGGGACACCATCCGCAGCGCCCGGCGCAGCCGCGGCTTCCAATCCGCGTCCGACTCGTCGCCGCGCGGCTTCTCCATCACGTCCACCGCGCCCGCGGCCAGCGCGTTGTACGTGCTGAACAGCTCCTGCCGGTCCGCCGAGGAGACCACCAGGATCGGGGTCGGGTGCTCGGCCATGATGTGCTCGGTGGCCTGCAGCCCGCTGATCCCGGGCAGCATCATGTCCATCGTGATCACGTCGGGGCGCAGCCGGGCGGCCATGTCGATCGCCTCCTCCCCGCTCACCGCCTCGCCGACCACCTGCAGCTCCGGGTCCTCGGCGAGCGCCTCGCGCAGGTGGTGGCGCATGGTCGGGGAGTCCTCGACGACCAGCACCCGGATCATGCCCGGACCACCAGACGGCGGATGTGCGCGAGCAACTCCTGCTGGTCGAACTCGCCCTTGACGATGTACGCGCTGGCCCCGGCCCGCATCCCGCGTTCCCGGTCGGCGGCGCTGGCGCGGGAGCTGACCAGGATGGCCGGGACCGCGGCGAGCTCCGGGTCGGCGCGGGTGCGCTCGACGAAGGTGAAGCCGTCGATGCCGGGCATGTCGATGTCGGTGAGGAACAGGCCGTACCGGCGGGACCGGGCCCGTTCCAGGCCCTCCTCGCCGGAGGCGGCCAGGTCCACCTGGTAGCCGGCCGATTCGAGGATGCTGCGTTCCAGCATCCTGGTGGTCAGCGAATCGTCGACCACCAGGATGGGCAGCGGGGGAGCGGGCGCGGTCACCTCGGCGTGAGCGCCGCCGGCCGCGCTCCGCAGGATGTCGCCGGCCAGGCCGAGCGGTTCGAGCACCAGCCGCGGGTTGCCGTCCGCGTCGACCGTGACGCTGCCGACCGCCGGGATCGACGGGGCCAGCTCCGGCAGCGGGCGGGCGACCAGGGCGTGGGTGCCGCACAGCCGGTCCACCCCGACCGCCACCGTGCCGTCCCCGGTGTGGATCACCACGGCGGCGCCCGGCCCGGTGGCGTCCGGCACCGCCCGCCCGGTGTAGAGCGTCTCGGCCAGCGGCCGGAACGGCGCGGCGGTGTCCTGGTAGACGAGCCGGCCGGTGGTGGCCGCGGTGGCGGCCTCCGCGGCGGACAGGCGCACGCAGGCGCGGACCGCGTCCAGCGGCAGCGAGACCACCATGCCGCCGGCCTCGACGAGCAGCCCGGTCATGCTCAGCAGCGCCAGCGGCACGACGAGCTCCACGGTGGCCCCGGCGCCGGGCGTGCTGAAGATCCTCACGTCGCCGTGCAGCTGCGCCGCGACGTCACGCAGCACGTCCATCCCGATCGCCCGGCCGGACACCTCGGTCACCTCCGGGGAGGTGCTGAGGCCGCCGTGCAGCACCAGGTCGAGGACCTCGGTCTCGCCGCCGCCCGCGTCCACGGTGAGCAGGCCCTGGGCCTGGGCCTTGCGGCGCAGCCCGGCCACGTCGAACCCGCGCCCGTCGTCGGTGCAGCGGAACGCGGCGAACCGGCCGCGCCGCTGCACCCCGAAGGTGACCGTCCCCTCGGCGGGCTTGCCCGCGGCCAGCCGCTCGGCGGCCGGCTCCACCCCGTGCACCACGGCGTTGCGCACCACGTGCAGGAACGCCGCGTTGACCGGGCCGAGCAGGTGCAGACCCATCTTCACCTCGGCGCCCTGCGTGACGAACGCGACCCGCTTGCCCTCGCTGTCGGCGGCGTCCCGGACCGCCCGGCGCAGCGCGGTGAAGATGCTGCCGGCCGGCACCAGGCGCAGCCCTTCGGCCTTTCCCCGTACGTCGTCGAGCCCCCGCTCGATCTGGTCGACCGCGTCGGTCAGCCGGCGCCCGGCGGCGCCCAGCTCCCCGGCCAGCCGCTGCGCCGTGGCCCGGGCGACCGCGGGCGGGGTACGGCCGCCGCGCAGCTGGTCGGCGAGCGCCTCGGCGCTGCGGTGCAGCCGTTCCAGGGTGTGGCATCCGGACCGCAGCGGCGCCATCCGGGCGTTCGCCTCCGCGATCGAGTCCAGCAGGTGGTCCAGGTCCTCGGTCGGCGACCGCGCGGGGCCCGGCCCGGGCTCCGGCATCTCCGCCGGCGGCGGGGCCGGCGCCGGGGCGGCCGGTGGCGACTCGGGCCGCGGCGCCGGTTCCGGCCCCGCCGCCGGTTCCGGTTCCGGCGCCGGTTCGGACAGTGCCGCCACCTGGGCGCTGATCTCGTCGTTGAGCCGCAGCAGCTCGCGCATGTCGGAGGCGGCCAGCGCGCCCGGGTCGTCCCGGTACGGCACCAGGATCTCCTCGAACTCGTGCGCCCGGTCGGCGATCTCCTTCTGCTTCACCACCCGGGCCGCGCCCTTGAGGGTGTGCGTCACCCGCAGCAGCTTGGCCATCGGTTCCGGCCCGGGCCGCTGGTCCAGGTCCAGCACGCCGGAGCTGATCTGTTCCACCAGCTCCCGCGCCTCGACCCGGAAGTAGCGCAGCGGGTCCCGGCTGCCCGGCATCTCAGCGGCCCCGGGTCCCGACCAGCTCCAGCAGGTCGCCGGAGAGGTTGCTCAGGTGCGTGGCGGTCTGCTTGGTCTGCACCGCGGTGGCCTCGGTCTCCCGGGACACCCGCGCGGTGTCCGAGGCGGCCACGTTCACCTGCTCCACCGCGGTGGTCTGCTGCTTGGTGGACAGCTCGATCTCCCGGGTCGCGTCGTTGGTGGTGGCCACCAGCTGGGCGATCTGGCGGAAGGCGTTGGTGGCGTTGTCGAACTGGCGCGCCCCGGTGTCCACCGCCTTGGCGCCGATCTCGGTGGCCATCACCGTGGTGTTGACCGCGCCCCGTACGTCGTCGATCAGCGCCCGGATCTCCTTCGCCGACGCCGCGGTCCGGTCCGCCAGCTTGCGGATCTCCTCGGCCACCACGGCGAAGCGCCGGCCCCACTCGCCCGCCCCGCTCGCCTCGATGGTGGCGTTGATGGCCAGGATGTTGGTCTGCTCGGCGAGCTCCCACACCAGGTCCACGACCACCCCGATCTGCTGGGACTTCTCGCCCAGCGCCAGCATGTGCTGGACGATCTGGTCCACCTGGGTGCGGATCGCGGTGATCGACGCCCGGGTCTCCTGAATCGTCGCGTCCCCGTTGCGGGCCGCCGACTCGGTGTCCTCGGCGATCTTGGAGACCCGCTGGGCGCTGTCGGCGATCTGCCGGGAGGTGATCAGCAGCTCGTTGATCGTGGTGGTGATCTCGCTCATCGCGCTCGCCTGGTCCCGGCCGCCGTTGACCTGCTGTGCGGCGGCGGCCTCCAGCTGCGCCGACGAGCTCTGGATGTGCCCGACCGCGGCCCCCACCTCGCGGCGCAGGTCCCGGCTCAGCCGCCAGGCCACCAGGATCGCGGCGCCGGTGGTCGCCAGGCCCAGCGCGACGATCGCCAGGATGGCGATGGTGGCCTGCCGCGACGACTCGCGCCGGTCGCTCTCCACGTCGCTGCGGACCCGGGTGTTCAGTTCCTCCAGCGCGGCCTGCACCTGCCTGCGCAGCTGCAGCGCCGGGGTGCCGTACTCCTGAGCCGCGGCCAGCGGGTCCTTGGCGCGGGCGCGGGCGGCCATCGCGGTGTCGACCGCCGCCGCGTGTTTCTCCTCGGCCTCCGCGACCCGGGTCAGGATGGACCGGACCACCGGGTCGTCGCTGGTCTGCATCTGGCTCAGCTGGTCGCGGAACTCGGCGCGGTCCTGCGCGGTGTCGTCGGCGAACTGCTGGGTGCCGAAGAGCAGGTAGCCGCGGTAGTCGGCGAGCCGTCTCTCCATCAGGCGGTTGAGGTTCTCCGCGCCGGTCAGCTCCCGGGTGGCCGCGGCGATCACCCGGTCCTTGGCGTTCATCACGAACACCAGGCAGATCGCGGACAGGACCACCGACAGCAGGGTCAGGGCGCTGGTGATCCCGACGCCGATGCCGAGCTTGCGGCCGAATGTGGGTCCGGTCATCATGGGCTCACCTCCGAGTGCTCATGCCCGGCCGTCCGGTGGGCCAGGGCGCGGGTGGCCGGCACGTCGACGATCGGCCGGTCGCCGTCCGGCAGCCGCACCATCCCGCGCAGGCAGCCCGGGGCAGCCGACGCCCCGGAGCCGTCCACGACGTCGGCGGCCGGCACCCGGACGTGGTGGTCGAGCTGGTGGAAGGCCAGCGCCAGTGGCGGCGTCCCGGCGGCCAGCACCAGCCAGCGGCACTCCTCCACGACCGGATGGCCGAGCAGGGTGGCCAGGTCGTAGACCGGGACCACCACGCCGGCGAACCCGGCCAGCCCGCGCAGCGCCGGCACCGGGGTGGGCAGCGGCGTCACCGGGCGATCCGGGTAGAGGCCGGAGGTCTGGGACAGGCGCAGGGCGTACGAGCGGCCGCCCACCGCCACCGCGAGCAGCTCCACGGTCTCGTGATCGAGGGTGCGGGCCGGCACCGCGAACGAGTGGTCGAAGTCGCTGCGCAGCCGCTCCACCCGCGACCGGATCTGCTCGGTCATCGGCGGCTGCCCTCCCCGGTCGTGGCGTCCAGCTCGGCCCGGCACAGCGAGGTGAGCGCCAGCCGGCCGAACCCGCCGCCGAACAGCGTGATCCGCTCCTCGCTCTCGCCGGGCAGCAGGTCGAGCGCGGCGGTCAGCTCGGTGGCCGCGGCCCGCGCGTCGCCGCGCCGCCGGGCGAGCAGCCCCAGCCGCAGCCGGGGCATGGCGAACCCGGGATCGAGGTACGCCGCCAGCCGGTACTGCCCGGCCGCCTGCTCCGGGTCGTCGACCTCGTGGCAGACGCCGAGCAGCTGGTGCACGTCCGGGTCCGGCCCGTCGGAGTCGATCAGCCGGTGGGCGGCGTCCCGGGCCTGCGCCAGCCGGCCGCCCTGGGCCAGCAGCACCCCGTACAGCAGCAGATCGCGGCGGTGGCCGTGGGACAGCAGCGCGGGGCTCAGCTTGAGGGCCTCGGCGAACCGCTCGTCGCGCAGCAACTCCAGCACCCGCGTCCGGACGTCCGCCGGGGCCGCGGGGGCCGGGGCCGCCGGGACTGCCGGGGCCGCGGGGGCCGGGGCCGCCGGGACTGCCGGGGCCGCGGGGGCCGGGGCCGCCGGGACTGCCGGGTCAGGAATGGGGGCCGCTGCGACTGCAGCCGCGGGGGCCGGGGCCGCCAGGACTGCCGAGGCGGTGCGAGGGGCGGGGCCGCCGGGACTGCCGGGGTCGCGGGGGCCGGGACTGTCGGGGCCGCGGGGGGCGGGGCCGCCGGGACTGCCGGGGTCGACCGGGCCGCCGGCGCTTGCGGGGCCGCGGGCGCCGGGCGGGGCGGGGGCCCGCCGCGCACCGCCGGCTGCCCGACGACCACGCGCCGGTAGTACACCGTGTCGCCGAAGTGCTCCACGGACAGGCCGGCCGGATCGCTGCCGAGCGAGTCGGTGTGCCCGAGGAAGAGCGCGCCACCGGCGGCCAGCGAGTCGGTGATCCGCCGCAGCAGGCCGCCGACGGTGGCCGGGGTCAGGTACATCAGCAGGTTCCGGCAGAAGATCACGTCGTACCGGCCGGGCTGCCAGACCAGCGGCTCGTCCGGACCGGCCACGTTGTGCTCGACGAACTGCACCGACGCGGTGATCTCCGGAACCACGCGGAAGCCGTCGTCGGTGCGCCGCAGCCACCGGGCCCGGACGTCCGGCGGGGTCTCCCGCAGCGACCATTCCGGGTAGACCGCCCGCTCGGCCCGGCGCAGCATCTGCGGGTTGGCGTCGAGCCCGAGCACCGACACGATCCAGTCCTGTCCGGGACGCGCCCGGTGCGCGGTGATGGCCAGGGAGTACGCCTCCTCGCCGGAGGAGCAGCCGACCGAGAGCAGCCGCAGGGCGCGCTGCCCGGCCCGGGCCGCGATCCGTTGCGGCAGCACCCGCTCGGCGAGCGCGCGGAACTGGTCGCCGTGCCGGAAGAAGTAGGTCTCGGTGATGCTGAGCCGCTCGGTGAGCCGCTGGATCTCCTCCGGCCACTCCCGCCCGGTAAGCCGGCTCAGGTAGGCGTTCTCGGACAGCCCGTGCGCGGCGGCCCGCTCGGCGAGCACCGGCCGGACGGGCACCGCCGCGTTGCCGGCGCTGGTCCAGCCCAGCCGTCGCTCCAGGATCTGGCGGAACCGGACGATCGGCGGATCGGTGTTCCTCACGTCGGCGCTCCCGCCCCGGCCTCCAGCGCGGCCGCCTCCCACACCTCGTCCGGGACGGAGCGGATGCTGCGCAGTACCAGCAGCGGCTCGGTGCCGACGGTGCCGACCGCCGCGACCAGCGCACGTGACGCGCCGGTGAACAGCGTGCTCGGCCCGTCCGGCGCGGTGGCGTGGACGGTCCGCACGCCGAGCACCGGGCCGGTCGCGCAGGCCACCGGGCCCGGCCCGCCCCGGACCGCGACGTAGCGATCGATATCGGACGTGGTCCCGGTCAGCAGGCGGGCCACGTCGATCACCGGAGAGGGTTCGCCGCGCAGGATGGTCAGGCCCGCGACGTACGGCGGGGTGCCGGCGAGCGGACGGGTGGGCAGTGGCCGCATGGTCTCGACGACCTCGTCCAGGGAAATCGCGCAGAACAGCGGGCCGGCGCGGAAGACCAAGGCGACGAGTCCGGCGTCGAGCGCCGGAACCAGCGCTTGTCCTTGCTGCCCCACGCGATCAGGCTAGTCTCACTCCGGCCGGGATTTGCGAGCTTCGCTCGCTTTGGCCCGATGTTTCGGTCACCACGGGTGACCTGCCGCTCGCGGTCCGCGGTCGCCCGCGGTTCACCCTTCCGGTACGACCCACCCGTCCCGGGCCGGCCACCGAGCCCCGCCGCGCGGGATCCCGCGCCGGCCGGCCGCCGCACGGGCCGGTGGTGAGGTGGCCGGCTCCGGCGCGCAGCGCCGCCCTCCGCCGCGCACGCCGGAGCCGGCCGGCTCCCCTCGCCGGGTTCAGTCCTTCGGCGCCCACCACGTCGGGATCAGGTTGTCCTCGTCCCGTTTCGCCTCCCGGCGCGACCGCTGGCTGCCGATCCGCCACCCGGTCAGCGGCAGCCCGGTGCGCCCGGCGCCGGCCGGGGGCCGCCCGGCGTACGGCTCACCGTCCCGGCCGACCGGCGCCCCGCCCGCGTACGGCTCGCCGTCCCGGCCCACCTCCGGCCACCCGGCCGGGGTCGCCCCGGTGACGGCCGGCGCCGGTGGGGCCGGCTCGGCCGGCGCGGCGGACACCGCGGGCGCGGTGGCGGTGTCCGGCCACCACCGTGGCCGGCGCCGCGCGCCCAGATCCTCGGCCCAGCCGAACAGCACCACCGCCACCGCGGTCAGCGCGAACGTCACGCCCAGCGTGACCGGCTTCTCCAGACGCCCCAGATCGTCGAAGGCCAGGAAGGTGAGCACCGGCCAGATCGCCGCGATGGCCAGGTTGTGCCACAGGTATACGGTCACCGCCCGGGCGTTGAGCAGGGTGACCGCCCGGTCCAGCGGCCGGATCCGGGCCAGCCAGCCCATGCCCGGCTGCCAGCGCAGCGCCAGCAGCACGAAGGCCAGCGAGTAGAGCGACTGGGACTCGGAGACGTCGTTCAGGTCCCAGGCGTCCTCGCCCTGGTGACCGTTCTGGTACTGCAGCGCGGCGGCGCCGAGCACGACCGCCAGCAGGACGACGGTGGCCGGGCTGAGCCGGCGCAGCCGCCCGTCACGGTGCGCGAAGCCCATCAGCCAGCACGCCGCGTAGGTGACGAAGTCCCACATCACCACGTCGGCGGCCTCCGGCAGTCCGAAGCCGGTCCGGTCCAGCAGCACGATGGCCGCGATCGGCGCGATGACCAGCAGCCAGCACGCCGGGCCCATCCGCTTCCAGGCGAACCACAGCACCGGCGAGAGCAGCACGAACCAGACGTACGCCCGGATGTACCAGAGCGGCTCCCACGCGTCGATGCCCAGCTCGCTGCCGGGCGGGTCGCCCAGCGGCAGGATCCAGAAGGCCAGTTTCCATGGGGTGAAGGGGTGTTCGCCGTCCTCCTCCCGCGCCCAGCCCAGGTAGATCATCACCGGGACGGCGACGAGCCCGAGCAGCCACAGCGGCGGCAGCAGCCGGCGCAGCCGGGACGTGACGACCCGGCCGGCCGGGCGTTTCTCCAGCGACGCCGCCGTCAGCGATCCGGCCAGCGCGAACATGACGCCCATGGCGGGCATCACGATGGACAGCCAGGACCAGCCGAAGAGGTGGTAGACGATCACCCGGACGATGGCTGCGGCACGAAGCAGGTCCAGGTATCGGTTACGCACCGGGGAACCGTAGCCACGGGCCCCGAGGCTCCGGGACAGCCGCGCGGTCGGCAAGAACGCCTTACCGGATTACCCCGATAGCGGGAAGACTGCCCGATTCCGGTGCGACTGTGCGACGCGTGCGTCCCGGGTCGACCCGCTTTTGCCCAGCTCAGGCCGTACGCATCAAAGGTCTTCGAAGTTCTGGCACCCGATCCCGGGCGTGGCGGTGAAGTGACCGCCACCCGTCTGTGACGTTGGTCAACTCCGGGAGCGCCCCGGGCCGGACCGGGGCGCGCTGAGGAGGGGAATCGACGAAGTATGCGTAAGCCTCTGGTTGTGCTCGGCGTGGCCGCCGCCCTGATCACGGGGGGCGTCGTCGCGACTCGCGCGCTGGCGCAGGAGCCACCGGACGACTCCGCGGGCGTCACCGCCTCAGGGCTCCCGCTGTCCGGCGGCGACCGGCCCGCCGGCTCGCCGCCCGCCGGCCCGGACGCCGGCCCCGCGATCAGCCCACCGGCCGCCGCCGGCACCCCGGCGCCGCCGCTCGACGCGCCGCCGGCCGCGCCCGCGGACCCCCCGGCCGACGCGCCGACCCGTTCGCCCGCCGACGCGCCGACCCGCTCGCCGGCCGGCGGCCCCGCCCGTGTCCTGGTCGACCGGGCGCCGGCCGAGCGGCCGGCCGAGACCCGGATCCGACCCGTCGTGCGGCCCCGCAACGACGTCGCCGGCGCGGCGGTCGACCCGATCGCCGCCTCGCACACCGCGGTCACCGCGCGCAGCGTCTCGTCCAGCCCGCGCTCCCCGGTCCAGCAGCAGATTCTGGCGCTGGTCAACCGGCAGCGCGAAAGATCCGGCTGCCGCCCGGTCACCCTCGACCGGCGGCTGATCGAGGCGGCCAACCGGCATGCCGCGGACATGGCCCGCCGTGAGTACTTCGAGCACACCTCGCCCAACGGCGACCGCGCGGGGGAGCGGGTCAGCGAGGCCGGTTACCACTGGCGCTGGTACGGCGAGAACATCGCCCGCGGGCAGGAGAGCCCGTGGGAGGCGATGGACGGCTGGATGAACAGCCCGCAGCACCGCGAGAACATCGTCGACTGCCGGCTCGACGAGATGGGTGTCGGCCTGGCGCTCGACCGTGACCGGACGCCGTACTGGGTCCAGGACTTCGCCACCCCGAAGTAGGCCGAAACGCGACTCCCCGTGAGTGGAGGTCGCCTCGAAGCACATCCGGACGGGACGCCACCGACATCCCGGTTTCATGTCACCGTCCCTTCCCCTGATCCGGCCGGTGGGGCCGCTGTGCTTCGATGTGCCCAAGACACTCCTGGGGAGGATGTGATTTTGGCAGTGAAACGTGTTACCGCGCGTCTCACCACGGCGGCGCTGGCCGCCGTGGTGGGCGGCGGACTCGGCGCGTTCGCCCTGGCACCGGCCGGCGCCGGCGCCGCTACGCGGACCGCGCCGGTCACCGCCACGGCGGCCACCACGGTGGTCACCCGGGCGGCGGCCTCGTCCTGCGCGACCGGCAAGTACCAGAAGCAGGTCGAGGGCTATCTCAAGCGGCTGGGTGGCTACGGCACGGTGACGGTCGACGGCAAGCAGTCCGCCGCGGACTGCACGGCCATCGTCAAGTTCCAGAAGCGGTTCGGCATCCAGCCGGCCAAGGGCCTCGCCGGACCGACCACCTACGACGTGGCCAAGCGACTGGCGACGACGAAGACCTCGGCCTGCAAGCCCAAGAAGAAGGGCGTCACCTTCTGTGTCGATCTGACCCGTCAGACGACCTGGGTGATGAAGAACGGGAAGCTGTCGGTCAAGCCGACCGTCACCCGCACCGGCATGGACGACTACGAGACGCCCGCCGGTACCTTCAAGATCAACAAGCGGACCAGGAAGGAATGGTCCGACCCGTACGAGGTGTGGCTGCCCTACTGGCAGCGCTTCATCGGCGGGCGCGGGTTCCACCAGACCACCACGTACCTCCACGACAAGTGGCGTGGCTCGCACGGCTGCGTCAACCTGCTTGAGCAGGACGCCAAGAAGTACTGGAGCATCGGCAAGATCGGCATGACGGTGAAGGTGTTCGGGCGTCGTCCCGGCACCTGATCCGGACCGCCCGGCCCGGGCCGCCCCCTTCGCGGGGCGGCCCGTTCGTCGGTGCGCCCCGGTGCTGCTGACCACCTCCGGGGGACTGCCCGGCGCCGACCGCGGCGCTGCTGGTCGACGGGCTCAGCGCGGTCCCGGCCGCGCTCACCTGACAAGCGATGACCCCGGCCTTCGGGGTGTCCGCGGCGGTCGGCATCGTCTTCGGCGTCGTCCCCGCCCAGCTAGCCGGCCGCTGGATCGGGTGGTGGCGCTGCGATTCCCCGCCCAGCGGGCCGGCCGCCTGGATCCGGTGATGGCGCTGCGAACCGGATGAGGCACTCTCTGCCCCATGAGACGCGTGCCCGCCCCCCTGCTGGTCCTGGCCGCGATCGCCTCGGTGCAACTCGGCAGCGCGATCGCCCGGACGCTCTTCGACGACCTCGGCGCGGCCGGCGTCACCTTCCTGCGCCTGGCCCTGGCCGCGCTCATCCTCGGCCTGCTCACCCGGCCCGACCTGCGCGCCTGGTCGGCCGCCGCGTGGCGCGCCGCCGCCCTGCTCGGCGTGTTCATGGCCGGCATGAACCTGATCTTCTACCTGGCCATCCGGACCGTCCCGCTGGGCACCGCGGTCACCGTCGAATTCCTCGGCCCGCTGCTGCTCGCCCTGGTGCAGACCCGCCGCCTGGTCGACCTGTGCTGGGCGCTGCTGGCCGGCGCCGGGGTGCTCCTGCTCGGCCTGCACTCGGGCGGCTCCGCCCCGCTCGGCGGCCTGAGTCTGGCGCTGCTCGCCGGGCTGTGCTGGGCCGGCTACATCGTGTTCAGCGCCCGGGTCGGCGCGCTGATCCCGGGCACCGGCGGGCTGGCCGTCTCGCTCGCGGTCGGCGCCGCGCTTGTCGCGCCGTTCGGGCTGGCCGGGGCGCACGCCGTCGCCGACCACCCGCACCTGCTGCTCGGCGGCGTCGCGGTCGCCCTGCTCTCCTCGGTCATCTCGTACGGCCTGGAGCTCAACGCCCTGCGCCGCATCCCCACCCGGGTCTTCGGCATCCTGATGAGCCTGGAACCGGCCGCCGCCGCGCTGGCCGGCCTGCTCGTGCTCGGCCAGCGGCTCGGCCCGGTCGAGGTGGCCGCGCTGCTGCTGGTCACCCTCGCCAGCGTCGGCGTCACGCTGGGGCGCCGGTCCGCGCCGCAGCGCGAGAGCGTGCCGGTGTGAACGGCTCCGCACGGGTTCGCGCCGTACCGGTGACGGCCGTCGCACGTCCACGTACCGCGGTGACGGCCGTCGCACGTCCACGTACCGCGGTGACGGCCGTCGCACGTCCACGTACCGCGGTGACGGCCGCCGCACGTCCACGCACCGCGGCGACGGAGCCCCGCCACGGCAGCACGCCGGCGTGCTGCCGTGGCGGGGCGCCTACCTCTCGCCGATGATCGGCTGCTCGGCGGTCCGCTCGTCGAGCGCGTCGGACGCGGCGGCTTGTCGTTCGGCGGTCTGCCTTTCCGCGGCTTGTCGTTCAGCGGTCTGTCGTTCAGCGGCCTGTCGTTCGGCGGTCTGCCTTTCCGCGGCTTGTCGTTCAGCGGCCTGGCCTTCGGCGGTCTGGCTTTCCGTGGCTGGCTGTGTCTCGCCGGCTGGCGGCCCGCTCGGGTCCGCCGCGCCGCGGCCGCCCAGCGGCGTCCGGATCTCCTCCGCCCGCCGCGGATAGGGCCCCCACCCGTCGCGCAGCACGTGAATGTAGACCGCCTCCAGGCACACACCGATCCGCTCCACCAGATCGGTGTCGTCCGCGGCGCCCAGCCGGATCGCCCGCGCGAAATGATCCAGCGCCTCCATGTGCCGGCCCTGGTCGAACGCGCTGCGCCCGGCGTTCTCGTGCACCACGCTGAGCACCGCCGCCGGCACCTCGGAGTCGACCGCCCGCTGGAACAGCCGGTCCGCCTCCCTCCAGTCGCCGCGCAGCCGAAGCACGTGCGCCAGCTCCGCCTGGGCGATCACCATCGATTGCTCGTCCTGCGCCGACTCGGCGTGCGCCAGGGCGAGCCGGCTCGCCGCGGCGGCCATGCCCAGCTCGCCGAGCAGGCGGTAGACCTCCGCCCGTACGCTCAGCAACCCCGCCTTGACGATGTTGTCGGCCTCGTCGGTGAGCGGCCCGTCGAGGCGTTCGCCCAGTTCACGCAGGGCGTCACGGTCGTCGACGACCTCCCGGAGGGTGCCGCCGTCCAACCGCCAGCGGATGGCGTCCAGATCGGCCGCGGACAGCGGCAGGTGTTTGCCGAGATCGTTCGCCTGCCGCGGAGGGTCCGCAGCCCGGTCGCCGTCCGCCCGCGGAACCCCGGCGTCCCGGTCGCCGTCCGCCCGCGGAACCCCGGCGTCCCGGTCGCCGTCCGCCCGCGGAACCCCGGCGTCCCGGCCGCCGTCCGTCTGCGGATTCTCCGCGGTCTGCTGGCCGTCGGTCCGCGGAATTCCCGCGCCCTGGCCGGGTTCGGTTCGCGGAGACGCTGGGGCCTGGCCGGCGTCGGCTCGCGGAGACCCGGCGGCTCGGTGGGCGTCCGCGTGCGCGAACTCCGCCGCCCGGTCGCCATCCGCCGATGCCGCGCCCTTCCCGGTACGTCCGTCGCCGCCGCGCGCCACGTCGCCCGCCGTCGCGTCCACGGCCTGTCCGTTGCCGCGCGACGCCCCGCTGCCCACCGCGTCCGCACGCGCCGACCCGTCCCGGGGCGCCGCACCGGCCGCCCCCTTGCCGCCGCTCTCGCCGGCATCCGCACCGCCCGCTGCCGTGGCCGAGGGCGTCGCCGGCGTTTTGGCCACGAACCAGCCGCTGCCGAACGCGGTGTCGGTGTACCGCCGCGGCTCCTGATCCGGTCCGGACACCGTCAGCCGGGCGATCGGCTTGAGGTTGTGCCAGGTGCCGTCCGGATCCATGTACGGCGCCGGCTCCTCGCCCGTCACCGGGCCGCCGCTGGCCATCGCTGCTTCCGCATCCGTCGCCGTGCGGGTGCCGGGTGCCGCGGTGTCTCCGCTCGTCGCCGTGCGGGTGCCGGTTGCCGCGGTGTCTCCGCTCGTCGCCGTGCGGTCGCCGGGTGCCGCCGGCTGCCCGGCCGTCGCCGAGTGGATGCCGGTTGCCGCCGTGTCTCCGTCCGTTGCCGAGCCACGGCGGGTCGGCGCCGGCGCGGCAGGCCCGCCGGAACCGCCGCGCTGCCCGGTCCCCGGAGCAGGCGTCTGCTGGCCGCCTGCGGTAGCGGGCCACACGGACGTGCCGGCGGGCGCCTGCGTCGCAGTGCCGTCGCCTGCCGTCGCGGGCCGCGCGCTCGAGCTGCCGGTGGACGGCCCCGCGGAACCGCCAGCGACAGCCCCCGGTTGCGGGTCGCCGTCAGCCGGCGCGGGCCGTGGCTCCGGGCCGGCTGTCGCCGGCTGCGCGCCATCGCCGGTCGGCGCCTGGTGCGGATCTCCGCCGCCGGTCGGCGGGTACGCTGGGCCCTCCGCCTGCCGCCCGGATCCGCTGGCCGCCCACTGCGCGGAAACATCGATGGGGGTACGCGGCACCGGGACAGCGCCGGCCGGGGCACGGTGGTCGCCGCCGAACCCGGCGGATGGATCACCCACCGGCGGCCGGCCGCCGGTGACGGTCGACTCCGGTACCGGCCGAGGCGCCGGCAGCCATGCCCTGCCCGGTGCCGGGGACACCGGCCGTTGCCCGGCTCGCGGGCCCCAACCGTCATCCGGTGACACGATCTGCGGAAGCTCGCCCGTCGGCCCGTCCCCGGATGGATATCCGCCCCGCGGGGCCCCGGACACCGGCTGCCCTGGGGCACCGCTCCGAGCCGTGGCGTGCGGCCCGGCCGCCCACGGCCCTGCGGCGGTGTCCGCCTGTCCCGCGTACCCATGCCGGGTGGCCGCCGCCTGCTCCGCAGCCGACACGGCCGGCGCGGTGCCACCGGGCGCCTGAGCGGGAACGGGTCGATCGGCGGCCCACGGTGCGGCGGCGGCCGCCGGTGGCTCCGAGGCAGTGGGCATCTGGTCCGGACCGGGCCGAGCGGCGGCCCAGGAACCGGCGGGAGAGGTCGGCTGCCCGACGCCCGGTCGTCCGGCAGCCCACGGTCCCACCGGGTGCGCGGCGTCGCTGGGCGTCTGGCCGGGGGCGGCGCTGTCGGTGGCCCACGGTTCGGCGGCAGCTGCCGGATGCTCGATGCCCGGTGCCTGTCCAGCAGCCCACGGTCCCGGCGGTGTCCGGTAGTGGATCGGCTGCCCCTGCTCGGTGGGTGCCGACCGCTCCGCGGGCGAGACCGGCTGCGGAGCAGCCTGCCACGGAACGTGCGGCCGGTGACCCGGCTGATCGGGTGCCCACTGGGCAGCCGGGGAGACCGGCTGGGCGGCATCGGCCGCGGTGGCGCCGGGCGCGGTGGTGTCGGGTGGGCCGCTGACTGCCGCGGTGGCGCCGGGCGCGGTGGTGTCGGCTTGGCCGCTGGCTGCTGCCGTGGCGCCGGGCGCGGTGACGATGGGCTGGCCGGTGGCTGCGCCCGGTGCGGACGCGGTCGGCTGTCCGAAGTGCGGCGTGACCGGCTGTCCCAAGCGGGGCACGGCCGGGCCGGAAACGGGCCCCGCATCGGGTGCCACGAAGCCGGGCGGTGGAGCGACGGGTCGACCGGGGCGGGGTGTGGCAGGCCCGGGCGCCGGCGCCACCGGTTGCCCCGGCTGGGATGCCACGAGGCCGGGTGGCGGCCCGACAGGCCGCCCCGGGAGCGGGGTCCCGGGCTCCCGCGGGACGGCGACGGCTGGATCGGCGGGTCGTCCCGGACCGGGAGCGGGCGGTGTGACCGACGGCCCGTGGTGGGGCGGCACGAAGCCGGGCGGTGGTGCGACCGGACGCCCCGAGGCGGGTGCGGCCGGGGCGGTCGGCTGGCCCGCGCCGGGCGTGGCCGGATCCGCGGGCGGCGTGGTCGGGACGTGCCCGGCCCGGCCACCAGGCCCCGCGACGGTCAGGTCGACGCCAGGTGCGGCCTGGGTGCCGGATGTCATCGGAACCGGCGCGCCCGCGCCCGCAGGCGCAGGCACCGACCGCTCCACCTCGGTCGAGGGCTGGCCCGCGCCCGGCGCCATCACCCGGCCGGGCACACCGGTGCCGGCAGCCGGCATGACGCGCCGGTCCGGACCGGGCACACCGGTGTCGGCGACCGGCATGATCGGCCGGCCGGGGCGAGGTGCGCCGGTGTCGGGGGTCGGTTGGCCGGGGCGAGGTGCGCCGGTGTCGGGGGTCGGCATGGTCGGCTGGTCAGGGCCGGGTACGCCGGCGCCGGCCGTCGGCACGGCCGGCTGTCCGATGGCGGCGGGCATCGTGCCGGCGGGCATTCCGCCGTGCGGCGTCTCGGCAGGCGGCATCCCGGCGGGCGCGTGGTCCGGGCCGGGGATGGGCACCGTCGGCCGGCCGCCGGGCATCGAACCCCACACGGGGCCGCCCGGCCGGCCGGCCGCGGGCGGCACCTCGTCCGGAACGATCGCCCACGGTCCGTCACCGTCGGCGAGGAAGACGTGTGCCGTCCGCGGTGTACGTCCGGCGCGCTGCTGCGGAACGCCCGGCCGTGCATAGCCGCCGCTTCCCGCGGGAATCCCGGCGTCCCCGCTCGGACCCTGTTCCGCGACCGGCCCGGAGCCGGTCGACTGGCCATCGAGGGGGACGTCTGCGGAATCGAGCGCCGACCGTCGTTCCGGCCCGGCGATCTGGTGCTGTCCTCGGACGCTGGACCGCTGGTCCACGGGCGCGCCGGGATACGGCGAGTCACCGGTCTGGCCGCCGGGCGCGGTGCCGGCGTGAGCGCCGGGATCGAGGCCGGGAGCGGCGAGGGGCACGGTCGGTTCGGCGTTCGACTCGTTCCGGAAGACGACCGGCGTACCGGAATTGTCGGAAAGCTCCGCCGACGCCGAACCCTGCGGCCCGACCTCGCCCCGCGACGACCGCAGAGCGGACGAATCCGGCGAATCCGAGGCAGCACCGGCCGCTGGATTCTCACCGGCGCGGCCCGGCCGGTTGTCACCGGTGCCGAGCGCCGGATTCTCACTGGCGCGGCCCGGCCGGTTGTCACCGGCCCCGCCCGGCGGGATGGCACCGGCCCCGCCCGGCGGGATGGCACCCGCGCCGGTCGCCGGATTGGGAGCGGCACCGCCGGCCGGGTTGGCAGCGGCGCCGGTCGGCGGGCCGGCGGCTGGCAGGTGGGGAACGGCGGGGGCCGGCGGGCGGGCGCCGGCGTCGGCCGGCGCAGTCGAGGCGGTGGCCGGCGGAGCCGGGACCTGCGGCGCGGCCGGGCCGATCACCCGCGCCGGGGGAGTCGGCTGCGCGGTTCCCACGACCCGCGGCGTGACGGGTGGGTCGCTCTTGATGACGCGCGGCGCGGGCGGCGGAGTGACCCGGCTGACGACCTTCGGGGGTACGGGCGGGTCCGCCCGCCGCACCACCCGCGGCCTGCCGTCGTCGCCGTGCTGCGCGGCCTGCCGTGGGCCGGCCGGGGACACCGGCCCGCGGGGTGTCTCGTAGTACTCACCGTCGAGCACCATCGGCTCGCCACGGCCGCCGCCGGAGCGCTCGCCGTCCGCCACGTCGTCGCCCGCCCATTCCGGGCGGACGCCCCGGGAACGCTCGTCACGTCGGACGGACCCGCCGCCCGGCCCGCCTTCGGAGGCGCGCGCGTCGTCCCGGTTCCGGCCCGCCGGGGCGTCGTCCCAGTCGCGGGCCCGCAGGTCGACGGGCTCGTCGTCGAGGGCGTCGTCCCAGCCCGAGTCGTCGCGCCCCGGCCCGAAGTGGTCGCGGTCGTGGGTGCCGTCGCGGCCAGGGCGTTGGACGCGGTCGTGGGTGCCGTCGCGGCCAGGGCGTTCGTCGCGGTCGTGGGTGCCGTCCCGGACCGGCTCGTCGTCGCGGAGCCGCGCGTCGGCCGCTACCCGCCCGCGCGCCGCCTCGCCGCCCTCGTACCTGCCGCCGTTCCGAACCGGGTCGGCGTCCCTCGGCCGGCTGTGGCCGTCGTACCGGTCGTCGGGGCCGTCGTACCGGTCGTCGGGGTCGGACACCTGGGCCCGCCCGGACATCGCGGGCCGGTCGCCGCGCCGCGCCGCACCGCTCCGCGGGTCCTGCTCGTCCCGGCGCGGGCGGCGACCGCCCGGGGGCCGGATCGGTCCGAAGTCCTCGTCGTCCCAGTCCGCGACGAGGTCCCGTCCGCGCTCGGCGCCGGGTCCGCGCCGGACCGTCGCCCGGCCGTCCCGCTCCTGCGGTCCGGTGCCACGTCGCGGGTCGCGCTCCTCCGGCTGCGGAACCTCCGCGGCGCCGCGCCGCTCGCCGGTGGCGCCGCGCCCGGTCGCCGCCCGGCCGTCACGTGGCGGAAGATCCCGTACGTCCTCGTCCCGGCGGACCTGCGGGCCCCGCCGACGCGGCTCCGCGCCGTCCCAGTGGTCGTCGCGCCGCCCGCCGTCCCAGTGGTCGTCGCGCCGCGCGCCGCGCCGGTCGTCGTCCCAGCGCTCGCCCGCGGGCCGTGGCCGTGCGCCGCCCCACCGCTCGTCCGGGCCGCGCCGGCCGTCCCGGGGCCGCCCGCGCTCGTCGCCGTGGTCGGCCGGCTCGCGGCGGCCGTCGTGGTCGGCCGGCTCGCGGCGGCCGTCGTGGTCGGCCGGCTCGCGGCGGCCGTCGTCGCGCCGGCGCCCGCGACCGTCCTCGCGATGCGTCCCGTACCGGTCCGCCGGCCGCCCGGCGCGCCCGTAGTCGTCACCCTGCCCGCGGCGCTTGCGCTCGGGATTCTGCAGGGCCGCCGGATCCACGATCGGGAAGTCCGGCTTGTCGAAGTCCACGCCCAGTTCGGGACGGTTGAAGTCGATGTCGTCGAAGTAGTTGCCGGACAGGTTGTCGACGGAGGTGTCGATCGGTACGAAGTCCGGATCGTCCAGCCAGCTCGGACGGTGCGCGTCGAAGGGGTCCGCCGGCTTCCGGCTACGGTGCGTACGGTGGGCGGCCGGCTCGTCACCGTCCGCATCCGGTCGCCGGGTGGGGATGACCGGGTCGGGGGCGGTCCGCTTCTCGTAGTGGCGCTGCTGGACCACCGCGTATTTGGGCATCAGCGAGTACTCGTTGTACTCGTCGTCCCAGTACTCGTCGTCCTCGAAGCTCATGCCGCGGCCTCGCTACGGCCCGGGAATGTCCCACCGCCCCGTCGCCGCATATGTGCCACCGTCCTCACCTGGACCACCTCCGCGCCCCCGGTGCCCGCCCCTCGCGCACCCGGATCAACCGCCCGCCACGTGGTGGATGTGGAAGGTTAATCACGGATCTGCATGGTGCGCCACCGCGCTGCGGGTCCCCCGGTCCGGACTCGCGAGGGCGCCGCGGCCGGTGACCGACCCGGCGCCGCAGCCCGCCGGGAGTACTCGGTCGACCTCGAATACGTCCGGCGGGGCCGCCCGGTTCAATGTTGTGAACAGTGACTATGCGGGGTGCCCGGGAGCGCGCACGGTGACGTTCGCGCACGCGCGGCAATCAACGAACGTGATTGTGTCCGGGTGACGGGGGCCCGATCGACTTAAGCACTTCTTAAGCTCCTTTTCAGGAAAGTCAGGAACTCCCGGGTGACCCCGATCAGGTGACCGAACGTGTCCAAGGACACCGCCACATTCCGCGGATCTTGAACGTTGAAGCTGGCACGGTTGTGGTGCGGCCCGGTCCACGCAGGACGGAGCCGCCCGCTGCGGCCGACGAAGTCCACAGCGGCTCGCCGGCTTCCCGGCCGAGCGGCCGTCGCCCCCCCCGTTCTGACGGCCGCACCCCCGCGCCCGTGGACGACCCGCCCCGGGAGACCGCCCCCCGACTCCCCGGGCGATTGGCGGATCAGGCGCAACAGGCCGGGACCAGAGGCGGCGGCGGGAGCGATCCCGCCGCCGTCCTTGCCCCTCTGCGTACCCCGAAGGGCCCCCCGGCGGCGCCGGTCGCCTGGTCTTGATCCCGGTGCGCCCGGGGACCCGGGGCACGCCCGCCCCGGCGCCGTCACCCGTAACGGGACAGCGCGCGCTCCAACTCGGGCGTGCCGGGCCCGGCGTCGGCATCGGGAAGATCGCGGTGCCCGCTGGAGCCGGGGGAGCGGATGGCCGAGGGCGCTGGGCCGACCCGGACGGCGACCGCCGCGATCACGGTCGGGGGCGCGGCCACCAGGGGCACCGGCAGGGGGATCGTCACCCGCCGCCCCGGTGAGTTGATCAGCAACAGATACCACCCGGCGATCTCCGACCAGCCCAGCCCGGCCTGGTCGTGGTCCCACACCACGATGGACGCCCGGCTGCGGTCGAACGGGATCCAGCCGTCGCGCGGCGGCCCCGGATCGGCCCGCCAGTCGGCCACCGGCATCCCCGCGGCCTCGAACGCCTCCGCCACCGCGCGCAGATAACACCAGTGCGCCGCCGTCCCGGCCGACCACGTCCGCAAGCGAGAGCCTCCGATGCTGGGCGATCCCGCTCCGACGATACGCCGCGTCCCCGCCGCCGTCGCGGTCCGCGCCGCCCTCGCGGTCCTGGCCGCCGTCGCGGTCCTGGCCGCCGTCGCGGTCCTGGCCGCCGTCGCGGTCCTGGCCGCCCTCGCGGTCCCCGCCGCCGTCGCGTCCCCGCCGGGCGCACCGCGCAGCGGGTGCACGGCGAGCTCGTCGATCGCCGGGCCGGGCCGGTGCCCGACGCCCCGCGGACCGGTCGTGAACACCCGGGCGACGACCCGCGCGTCCCCCGGCCCGGCGACTCCGGCTCGGCCGCTCGCAGACCAAGCGGGGCCGCCGTCCGCGGGCGCAGGGTCCGCTGGAGGACGCGGGGCCCCGATCCGGTACGTCGCTCAGTACGTGCACCCGTGGCGGTCGCGCGCCTTGAGCCGTACCGTCGGAAGCTCCGGCGCCGGCAGCGCAGCCCCGGACCGTGCCGAAGCGCCGCCCGGCCGCCCAGTCGGCCCGCGCCTGCACGATCTCCTCGTGTGACCGGCAGACGAAGTTCCACCACATCACCAGCGGCTCGTCGAACGGCTCGCCACCGATCAGGAACAGCCGGGCCGGCGACAACACCGCGATGTCCAGCGTGGTCCGCCCGGTGTCCAGGTAGAGCAGCGAGCCGGGGGTCAGCGGCGACTCGTCGACGACCGCCGACCCGGACATCACCAGCACGCCGTACTCGAACGCCGGGTCCAGTTCGAGCGTCTGGCGCGCCGCCCCGGCGTACGCCAGCTCCGCCCCGACCAGCGGCGAGTGCACCGTCGCGGGGGAGCGCAGCGTCCCGAGCGACCCCACCGCGACGGTGACCGTGACCGGCCCCTCGGTGTACGACGGCAGCCCGTCCAGGTGTTCGAAGGCGGCCGGGCCGCGGCGTGCGCCGTCCGGCAGCGCCACCCACAACTGCAGCCCGTGCATCCCGTCCGGATGCTCCGCCGGGGTGTACTCGGAGTGCGCGATGCCGTGCCCCGAGGTCATCAGGTTCAGCTGCCCGGGCCGGATCACCTGGTCACTGCCCAGGCTGTCGCGGTGCTCGATGACGCCGTCGACCAGCCAGGTCACCGTCTGCAACCCGGTGTGCGGGTGTGGCGGGACCTGCATGCCGGGCCGGCCGCGCACGTCGTCGGGCCCGAAATGGTCGACGAAACACCAGGCGCCGACCATCCGGCGCTCCCGGTGCGGCAGCAGACGGCGGACCGTGGCGTAGCGACCCAGCGGCACGTCGTGCCCGGGCAGCAGCACGCTCTCGGCGGCAGGCAGCGTCATGTGCCGACTCTATGCAATGCGGGCCGTGCCTGCGGGTCGAGGCCGCACGTGCGGCGGCGTGCCGCTTGCCGGGGTGACCCAGAATGCCAGGGCAACCGCCGAGCCGGCGGACTCAAGCGGACTCGATCGGAACGGATACGGTGAACATACATCGAACCGGATGGCCGCCTGCCGTTCGCCCGGCCCTGGCCTGGCGCTCATCCCGCGCGGCGACCATGCGACGGTGGTGAGCTCGCGGACTCTGCGGTGGACCGGCTTCGGCGGCTCGGTCCTGCTGGCGGTGGCCGGCCTGCTCGGCGGGCACGGTCCGGCGGTGGTGTCCGGCTGGGTGGTGGGCACCGCCCTGCAGGCGTACGCCTGGTGGACCGGCCGGGACCGGCCGCTCGCGCCGCGCTGGGTGGTCGGCACGATCGTGCTGTGGGCGGCGCCGTTCCTGCTGCTGCCGCCGTTCGGCAGCCGGGACGTGCATTCGTACGCCTGCCAGGGGGAGCTGTGGCTGCGCGGGCTGAGCCCGTACGAGCACACCGCGCAGACGCTGCCCTGCACCTGGGTCGATGCGGTCGCGCCGATCTGGCGGGACACGCTGACGCCGTACGGCCCGCTGTTCGTCCTGGCCGCGGCCGGGGTGGTCGCCGTGGCCGGAGCGCTGCCGCCCGATCCGCACGTCACCGGGGAGCTGGCCGTTCCGCTGCTGTTCCGGGTGCTGGCGCTGGCCGGGACGATCGCGACGGCGGCCGGGCTGCCGGTCCTGGCCCGGCGCTGCGGCGTGCCCCCGGGCCGGGCGCTCTGGGTGGCGCTGGCCGGGCCGCTGGTCGGCGCCCATCTGCTGGGTGGCCCGCACAACGACGCGCTGATGCTCGGCTTCCTGGTCGGTGGCCTGGCGCTGGCGGTTCGCTTCCCGGGCCGCCCGGTGGCGGTGCTCGGCGCCGGGGTGCTGCTGGGATGCGCCGTGGCGATCAAGGCCACCGCGGTGGTCGTCATCCCGTTCGCCGCCCTGATCTGCGCCGCGGCCCGGTCCGGGAGGCTGGTGCCCGGGGTCGCCGCCCGGTCCGGGAGGCTGGTGTCCGGGGTCGCCGCCCGGTCCGGGAGCCTGGTGGCCGGGGTCGCCGCCCGGTCCGGGAGGCTGGTGTCCGGGGTCGCCGCCCGGTCCGCGGGCCCGGTGGCCGGAGCCGCCGGGGTGCCGGGGCGGTGGGCCGGGCTCCGCGGCGTGGTGGTCGCGGCGGCGGGGGTGGGCGGCGCGGCGGCGGCGACGTTCGCCGGGATCACGGCCGCCGGCGGGCTCGGGTACGGGTGGATCACCGGCCTGCGGGAGAGCGAGATCCTGATCCAGTTCTCGTCGCTGCCGACCGCGCTCGGGATGACGCTCACCTATCTGGGGCGGCCGTTCGACCCGGCGTTCGACGCGGTGCCGGCGGTCCGGGCGGTCGCCCTGGTCGTGCTCGCCGTGGTGCTGACCATGCTGTGGTTCCGCGCGCTGCGCGAGCGCGCCGACCCGGGGCGGGCCGCGCTGCACTCGGCGGCGCTGGCCCTGGGCGCCACGGTGGCGCTGGCCCCGGTGGTGCTGCCGTGGTATGCGCTGTGGCCGCTGGTCCTGCTCGCGGCCACCACGGTCGCTACGAGAGCGGTGATGGCCGTGACCGTCGCCGCCGCCTTCTCGGTCCTGCCGGACGGCGCCGGGCTGACCCGTACCGTCAAGCTCCCCGGCGCGATCCTGGTGACGGCGCTGCTGGCCGGGCTGGCCGTCGTCGCCCTGCGCCGCCGCGGGGCGCGGCCCGGCGATCCGGAGCCGGCGGCGCCCATCGCGACCTCACCGGCGGTGTCCCGGTCCGCGAGGGGGCCGCTGGGCTGAGTGGGTCCTGGCGGTGTCTCGGTCCGCGAGGGGGCCGCTGGGTTGAGCGGGTCCTGGCGGTGTCCCGGTCCGCGGCGCCGCTGGGTTGAGCGCGTCGCGGCGGTGTCCCGGTCCGCGAGGGGGCCGCTGGGTTGAGGGGTCCTGGCGGTGTCCCGGTCCGCGGGGCCGCCGGGTGGAGCGCGTCGCGGCGGCCACCGGCCCGGCGTCAGGTGGTGACGGTGGAGGGCAGCAGGGAGGCCGAGCCGAGCACCCGGGTGACCGCCACCTCGATCACCACCCGCTGCGGGTTGGGGCGCGGCGTCCGGTAGCGCGCGGCGTACCGGCGTTCCGCGTCGGCGACCGCCTCCGGATCGTCGCGGACCACCGCTAGCCCCTCGACGGTGCTCCAGCGGCGTCCGTCCACCTGGCAGATGGCGACCTGCTGCTGGCCCCGCCGCACGTGCCGCACCTTGGCCGATCCGCCGGATGCGATGATCCGGGCGATCCCGGTGACCGGGTCGAGGGTGGCGCCGACCGCGACCACGTGCGGTGAGCCGTCCGCCCGCAGCGTGGTCAGCGTGCACAGGTGCCGCTCGATCCAGAACTCCCGCAGTGGAGCGGACTCCAGGGAAATGACTCCGCTCACGCGGCTCCTCCGATGGCGATGACAGTGGCGATGGCGATGACGGGGACGCGGACGATGACAGGGACGCGGACGATGACGGGGACGCGGACGATGACGGGGACGCGGACGGTGAAGACCCCGGTGACGGCGATGGCGTCCGCGATGGCGACACGCCCGGTCACGGGATCCGTGGCCGGAACGTTCATCCGCTCTCCGCCGCCAGCTCCCCGCGGCGGACCGCCGCCACCAGCGCGGCGTGGTCGCTCTCCACCTGGTCGGCGTAGGCGCGGGCGAACCGGGCGAGCGACTCGTCCAGCTTGTCGCTGCCGCCGACGTACCCGGCGATCACCGATGCCCCGCTGGTCCGGGCGTGCGACTTGGCCAGCAGGTACCCACAGATGCCGGCGTAGTCGGCGAGCGCCCCGGCGTTGATGTCCTCGACGACGATCGCGCCCTTCATGTCCCGGAACTGGCGTACGTAGAACTGGTGCTCGCCCATGGTCGTCCACCCGAGCAGCGGGTCGCTGACGGTCTGCAACGCCTGCTGGTACTCCACCACGCGCTGGCCCTGGTGCCGGTGCCACGGCGGCGCGCCGTGCTGGTGTCTCGCCACCACCGACCGCCGGGCCTGCTTGAGCTGCAGGAACACCACGTCGTCCGGGTCGCTGCCCTCGCACAGCGCGACGTAGGCCCGCAATCCCACCGACCCCACGCCGACCACCTTGTGCGCGACGTCGACGATCCGGTAGCCGCCGAGGATCCGGGCCCAGTGCGGCTTGAGGGTGTTGAGGTACCCGTCGAGGGCTTCGCCGAGCAGCTCCCGGTCGCGTTCCGGCGGGCGGGTGATCACCGGTGGCTCCTCGATCAGCCGCCGGGTGCCGTCGCGGCGTTCGGTGAAGCGGGGCAGCGCCCGGTCACTGGTGCGGCGGCGGGCCCGGCGGGCGGCCCGCTCGATCTCGTCGCGGAAGCTGCCCCGGCTGGCCGCGGAGCGCATCGCGTCCACGTCGAGCTGGTCGAACGAGCGGGCCAGCAGCGGCCGGCTGGACAGCTGCGAGATCTGCTCGCGGTACTCGGCGACGCAGTGCTGGACCGCGTCGGCGCAGGCGCTCTCCCGGAAGCCGTTGACCCGGCCGGCCACGTGCACGCTGACCGCCAGCCGGCGCAGGTCCCACTCCCAGGGGCCGGGGTGCGCCTCGTCGAAGTCGTTGAGGTCGAAGACCAGCTCGCGCTCCGGGGAGGCGTAGAAGCCGAAGTTGCCGAGGTGGGCGTCGCCGCAGATCACCGGGGTGATGCCGGTGTGCGGCAGGGCGGCGAAGTCGTCGGCCATCAGGCCGGCGGTGCCGCGCAGGAACGCGTACGGGCTGGCCGTCATGCGACCGATCCGGAGCGGCACCAGCCAGGGCAGCCGGCCCTCGTGCGAGGCGACCACATGACGCACCGGATCGGGCCGGTCGGCGGGCGGGCGCCAGTGCGCCATGTCCGAGCGGGGGGACCGCTCGCGCAGTGAGCGTCCGATCTCGTATCGTTCGGCGCGCGGGCGTGCGGGCCGGCGCAGCGATGTGAAGCCTTCGTCGTCCGTCGAGCCGAGCACGGCGGGGCTGCCGATCGTGGGTGTCGCGTCCATTGTTGCCGAGAGTACGGGGCTGCAGGCAACGGTCGCGCGGGGCTCGCGGCACGGGCATTGTTATCGATAACATTTCCCATACCGGGAGACGCGCGGCTCGCCGCTACGCTCCATCAGATCCGGACCTGGCGAGGTGCGCAAGTGGAGACCAAGGGATCCCGTTCCCCGGCGATGACCGACGTGGCACGACTGGCCGGGGTCTCCCACCAGACCGTCTCACGGGTCCTCAACGATCATCCGAACGTCAAGGAGCAGACCCGGCTGCGGGTCCGGGCCGCGATCGCCGAGCTCGGCTACCGCCCGAACCGGGCGGCCCGCGCCCTGGTGACCGGCCGCTCCCAGCTGATCGGCGTGGTGGCGCGCAACAGCATGCTCTACGGCCCGGCATCCATGCTGACCGAGTTCGAGCAGGCGGCCGCGGACGCCGGGTTCGCGGTCAGCGTCGGCAGCGTACGCGAGCTGGACCGCGACTCGATCGCCGCCGTGGTGGACCGCCACCTGGACCAGCGGGTCGCCGGCCTGGTGGTGATCGCCCAGGTGGCCTCGGCCACCGAGGCGCTCGCGGAGATCCCGGCGGACGTGCCGGTGGTGTTCATCGACGGCGACCCGGCGGCCGGGCGCTCCCTGGTCACGGTGGATCAGGTGGCCGGCGCGCGGGCGGCGGTGCAGCACCTGCTGGCGGCCGGGCACGAGACGGTCTGGCACGTCTCCGGGCCGACCGACTGGTTCGACTCGGCCGGCCGGATCCAGGGCTGGCGGCAGACGCTGCGGGAGGCCGGCCGCGAGGTGCCGCCGCTGCTGAGCGCCGACTGGTCGGCCGCCGAGGGGTACCGCGCCGGCCAGATGCTGGCCCGGATGCCCGAGGTCACCGCGGTCTTCGCGGCCAACGACCACCTGGCCATGGGGGTGCTGCGGGCGCTGCACGAGCGGGGCCGGCGGGTGCCGCACGACGTCAGCGTGGTCGGCTTCGACGACGTGCCGGAGGCGGCCTACTTCATCCCGCCGCTGACCACCGTGCGGCAGGCCTTCGGCGACGTCGCGCGGGCCGCCCTGACCCTGCTGCTGGGCCAGATGAAGGACGATCCAGGCGCGGTGGAGACGGTCGTCGTGCCGGCGGAACTGGTGGTGCGCGAGAGCGTGGCGCCGCCCGCCTGAGGGCCTGCCGGGGCGGGTTAAGCGGCCGTTACCTCGTTGTTGCGAAGAGCCGTTGACACGAGAATTGTTAGCGATAACACTGGGCTTCTCCCGCCGGAGTGTGGTCGTCGCCACGTCGCCGGCCCCCCTCGTGGAGGTATTTCCGATGTCCGTTGAGCCGAGCGCCACCCGCGCCGCCGGCCTCGGCGACGGGGCCCTGAGCGCTCCGGTCGTCGTGCCGTCGGCGGGCGACGCACGGCACGACCGGACGACCGAGGCGGTCACCCTCCGTGAGGAGGCGTGGGTGCCACCATACGGTGTGCCGGCCTCCTTCGCAGGGGTTCCGCCGCGCGGTCACGGGGACCCGGAGCAGGAGGACCCCGTCGGCACGGGCACTTCGGCCTGTCATGCCGGCCACGGCGAGGAGATCCTCGAAATACCCCGGCGCCCGGCTCGGAGCACCGGCCACGAACCGGTGTCCCAGGGGCGTTCACCAGCTGGAATCCGGCGCAGCCAAGATTCAGGACGAGCCTCTCGCGGAGTGCTCGGTGCTGCACGATCACTCTGGCCGGGGAGAGGCGGAGGGTGACGCGCGAGCCGCGTGCCATCCCGCGTCGCGTGACCGAGACCCGGTAACAGCAGCACCATCGACACCTAAGGAAAACCGATGAAACCGCAGATCTGGTTTCTCACCGGCAGTCAGCACCTGTACGGACCGGAGACGCTCCAGCAGGTCGCCGACCAGTCCGCCGAGATTCAGCGCACCCTCGCCGCGGGCCTGGGCGCGGAGCTGGTCAGCCGCCCGGTGCTCACCGACTCGGGCGCGATCAAGCAGGTGATGCTGGACGCGAACGCCGACCCGAACGTGATCGGCGTGATCGCCTGGATGCACACGTTCTCACCGGCGAAGATGTGGATCTCCGGCCTGGACGCGCTGCGCAAGCCGCTGCTGCACCTGCACACCCAGCACAACATCTCGCTGCCCTGGGAGTCCATCGACATGGACTTCATGAACCTCAACCAGGCCGCGCACGGCGACCGCGAGTTCGGGTTCATCCAGGCGCGCCTGGGCGTGCCGCGCAAGACGGTGGCCGGGCACGTCTCCGACCCCGCGGTGGTCGCCCGGATCGACGGCTGGGCGAAGGCCGCGACCGGCCTGCAGCGCCTGCGCACCCTGCGGCTGGCCCGCTTCGGCGACAACATGCGCGACGTCGCGGTCACCGAGGGCGACAAGGTCGAGGCCGAGTTGCGGTTCGGCGTCTCGGTCAACACGTACGGGGTGAACGACCTGGTCGCCGTGGTCGACGCGGTCGACGAGAAGGCGGTCGACGACCTGGTCGGCGAGTACGCCGAACTCTACGAGCTGGCCCCGGAGCTGGCCGTCGGCGGCGAGCGGCACGAGTCGCTGCGCTACGGCGCGCGGATCGAGGCCGGCCTGCGGCAGTTCCTCACCGAGGGCGGATTCGGCGCCTTCACCACCAACTTCGAGGACCTGGGCGGGCTGCGCCAGCTGCCCGGTCTGGCCGTGCAGCGGCTGATGGCCGACGGGTACGGCTTCGGCGGCGAGGGCGACTGGAAGACCTCCGCGCTGCTGGCCACCGTGAAGGCGATGGGCGCCGGCACCGGCCGCGGCACCTCGTTCATGGAGGACTACACGTACCACTTCGGCCCGGGCGAGCCGAAGATCCTCGGAGCGCACATGCTCGAGGTCTGCCCGAGCATCGCGTCCGCCCGGCCGCGCGTCGAGATCCACCCGCTCGGCATCGGCGGCCGCGAGGACCCGGTCCGCCTGGTTTTCGACGCCACGTCCGGTCCGGGTGTGGTGATCGGCCTGGCCGACCTCGGCGACCGGTTCCGCCTGGTCGCCAATACCGTCGAAGTTGTTCAGCCGGACGAGCCGCTGCCGAACTTGCCAGTTGCCCGTGCCGTGTGGAAGCCCGCACCGTCGCTGTCGACCTCGGCCGAGTGCTGGCTCACCGCCGGAGGACCGCACCACACCGTTCTCACCCAGGCCGTCGGCCCCGAGGTCCTGCGGGACTTCGCCACGATGGTCCAGACCGAGCTGCTGCTCATCGATGACCGCACCACGACCGACGACTTCGCCGACCGGGTGCGGTGGAACCAGGCGTACCACCGCCTGGCCCGCCCTCTGTAACACCGCGCTCAAAGAGGAGAACCCCCCGTGAAATACACCCGGTTCGCGGCCACGATCTCGGCCGCCGCCCTGGTCACCACCATGGCCGCCTGCGGCTCCAGCGAGAAGACCGCCGACAAGGAGGCGGCCAGCGGCGACAACGCCGGTGCGCTGGTCGGTGTGACCATGCCGACCCGTTCCTCGGAGCGCTGGGTCGCCGACGGTGACAACGTCAAGAAGCAGCTGGAGGCGCTCGGCTACAAGGTCGACCTGCAGTACGCCGAGGACAGCATCCCGACCCAGACCCAGCAGATCGACACCCAGATCACCAAGGGCGCCAAGCTGCTGATCGTCGCGTCGATCGACGGCACCGCGCTGTCCAGCCAGCTCGACAGCGCCAAGGCGAACAACATCCCGGTCATCGCGTACGACCGCCTGATCCGCGGCAGCGCGAACGTCGACTACTACACCACGTTCGACAACTTCAAGGTCGGCGTGCAGCAGGCCACCTCGCTGCTGACCGGGCTGGGCGTGCTCAAGGCCGACGGCAGCAAGGGTGACAAGAAGGGCCCGTTCAACATCGAGCTGTTCGCCGGCTCGCCGGACGACAACAACGCGACCTTCTTCTTCAACGGCGCCAAGAGCATCCTCGACCCGTACATCAAGGACGGGACGCTGGTCGTCAAGAGCAACCAGACCGACTTCAAGACGGTCGCCACCCTGCGCTGGGACCCGGCCACCGCGCAGAAGCGCATGGAGGGCATCCTGACCGCCACCTACAAGGGCGGCGCGAAGGTGGACGGCGTCCTCTCGCCGTACGACGGCATCTCGATCGGTATCCTCTCCGCGCTGCGCAGCGGCGGCTACGGCACCGCGTCCCAGCCGTACCCGATCGTCACCGGCCAGGACGCCGAGAAGGCGTCGGTCAAGTCGATCGCCGCGGGTGAGCAGTACTCCACCATCTACAAGGACACCCGCCAGCTGGCCAAGATCACCGTCGAGATGGCCGACGCCATCCTGAAGGGCCAGACCCCGCAGACGAACAACACCACCGACTACGACAACGGCAAGAAGGTCGTCCCGGCCCAGCTGCTGCAGTCGGTCATCGTCGACAAGAGCAACTACAAGAAGGAGCTCATCGACTCCGGTTACTACACCGAGGCCGACATCAAGTGAGCTGGCGCCGAACCCCGCCCGACCCCAGCGGGCGGGGTTCGGCTCCCTTGGCGGCCGAAGGAGACCTCCAATGACCGACACGATCCTGCGGATGAAGAACATCACCAAGACGTTCCCGGGCGTCAAGGCGTTGCAGGATGTCAACCTGGAAGTCCGCAGGGGCGAGATCCTCTCCATCTGCGGCGAGAACGGGGCCGGTAAGTCGACCCTGATGAAGGTGCTGTCCGGCGTGTACCCGCACGGCACCTACGACGGCGAGATCGAGTACGACGGCGAGGTCAGCCGGTTCGCCGGCATTCGCGACAGCGAGCACAAGGGCATCGTCATCATCCACCAGGAGCTCGCGCTCGCCGCCAACCTCTCGATCGCCGAGAACATCTTCCTCGGCAACGAGCAGGCCAAGCGCGGCTGGATCGACTGGAACAAGACGAACGCCGCCGCGGACGAGCTGCTGCGCCGGGTCGGCCTGTCGGAGAGCGCCGTGACCCCGGTCGTCGATCTCGGCGTCGGCAAGCAGCAGCTGGTCGAGATCGCCAAGGCGCTCACCAAGAACGTCAAGCTGCTGATCCTCGACGAGCCCACCGCGGCCCTCAACGACGACGACTCGGCGCACCTGCTCAACCTGCTGCGTGGCCTGCGCGACGAGGGCATCACCTGCGTCATCATCTCGCACAAGCTCAACGAGGTGATGAGCATCTCCGACCGCGTCACCATCCTGCGCGACGGCCAGACCATCTGGACCGAGGAGACGGCGAACCTGTCCGAGGACAAGATCATCGCCGGCATGGTGGGTCGTGACCTCGAACACCGGTACCCGGAGCACGAGCCCAAGATCGGCGACGAGGTGCTGCGGATCGAGGACTGGACGGTGCACAGCCCGACCCAGCCCGACCGTGCGCTGGTGCGCAAGGCGAACCTCAGCCTGCGCCGGGGCGAGATCGTCGGCCTGGCCGGCCTGATGGGCGCCGGCCGTACCGAGCTGGCGATGAGCGTCTTCGGCCGCTCGTACGGCGTGAACATCTCCGGCCGCCTGATCAAGGACGGCAAGGAGATCCAGGTCCGGAGCGTCCAGGAAGCGATCAAGCACGGCATCGCGTACGCGACCGAGGACCGCAAGCGCTACGGCCTCAACCTGATCGAGGACATCAAGCGCAACATCTCCGCGGCCGGGCTGACCAAGCTGGCCAGGGGCGGCTGGGTCGACGGCAACGAAGAGTACAAGGTCGCCGACGAGTTCCGGGCCAGCATGAACATCAAGTCCCCGACTGTCGAGGCGGTCGTCGGCAAGCTGTCCGGCGGTAACCAGCAGAAGGTCGTGCTGTCCAAGTGGATCTTCACGGACCCGGACGTGCTCATTCTCGACGAGCCCACCCGTGGTATCGACGTGGGCGCGAAGTACGAGATCTACACGATCATCAACCGGCTCGCCGACGAGGGTAAGGCCATCCTGGTCATCTCCTCCGAGCTTCCCGAGCTGCTCGGGATCTGCGACCGCATCTACACCCTCTCGGCCGGCCGGATCACCGGCGAGGTGCCGCGTGCCGAGGCGACCCAGGAGTCCCTGATGACTCTCATGACGAAGGAAGAACAGGAGGTCGCGCCGTGACGGTCGCACCCACCAACGCGGACCTCGCGGTCGGCAAGCAGCCGGCTCAGGCACCCGGCAAGAGCCGCTCCAAGCTCAATCTGAACCTGAAGCAGAGCGGCATCTACATCGCCTTCGCGGCGATCATCGTGCTCTTCACCATCCTGACCGACGGTGACCTGCTCGCCCCGCAGAACATCAGCAACATCATCGTGCAGAACTCGTACGTGCTGATCCTCGCGATCGGCATGATCCTGATCATCATCGCCGGGCACATCGACCTGTCGGTCGGCTCGGTGGTGGGCGCGACCGGCGCGTTCGCCGCGGTGATGATGGTCCAGCACGACGTGCCGTGGCCGGTCGCCGTGGTGGCCACGCTGATCTTCGGCGCGCTGATCGGCGCCTGGCAGGGCTTCTGGGTGGCCTACTTCGGCATCCCCGCCTTCATCGTCACGCTCGCCGGCATGCTGCTGTTCCGCGCGATCACCTACAAGATCCTGGGCAACCAGGGCCTCGGCCCGTTCCCGGACCCGGTGCGGAACCTGGCCAACGGCTTCACCGACGGCTTCCTGGGCAACGTCGGCCTCGGCCCGCTCGGCGGCGCCGACCTGTTCAGCATCATCGTCGGCCTGCTGGTCGTCCTCGGCATCGTGGTCGTCCAGTGGCGCTCCCGGGCCGCCCGGATCGCCTACCGGCAGGCGGTCGACCCGATGTGGATGTTCGTGCTCAAGGCGGTCGTCCCGGCCGTGCTGGTGATGTTCGTGATCGTGCAGCTGGCCCGGTACCGCAACCTGCCGTGGGTGCTGATCCTGCTCGCCGTCCTGGTGGTCGGCTACACCCTGGTCACCAATCGGGCGGTCTTCGGCCGTCAGATCTACGCGATCGGCGGCAACCTCCAGGCCGCGACGCTCTCCGGCGTCAAGGTCAAGTCGGTGCTGTTCTGGCTGTTCGTCAACATGGGCGTGCTCTCCGCCCTGGCCGGCATCATCTTCGCCGGCCGGCTCAACCAGGCCAACCCGACCGCCGGCAACAGCTTCGAGCTGGACGCCATCGCGGCCGCCTTCATCGGTGGCGCCGCGGTCCAGGGTGGTGTCGGCAAGGTGGTCGGCGCCATCACCGGTGGCCTGATCATGGGCGTGATCAACAACGGCATGATCCTCATCGGTGCGGCATCCGAGACCGTCATGCTGGTCAAGGGCGCGGTCCTGCTGGCCGCGGTGGCTTTCGACATCTGGTCGAAGCGCCGCACCGCGGGCGCCCGCTGACACCCCCGAACCGCAACGGCCGGTACTCCCCGCAGGGAGCACCGGCCGTTGCGGTGTGCGGGGTCAGCGGGCGGCGGCCAGGCCGAACGCCGACGGCTTCACACCCGGGAAGACCCCGTCCAGGGCGCCGAAGCCGCAGCGCTTCTGCAGCACCTCGCCGATCACCGAGCGGTAGTCGGTGGTCGCCGCCAGATCGCCGTCGACCAGCGCGCCGGGCGACAGGCCCGGCCAGTTCGCGTACACCTTCCCGCCCCGGATGCCGCCGCCGAGCAGCAACATCGCGTTGCCGTGCCCGTGGTCGGCGCCCCGCGAGCCGTTCTCCCGCACCCGGCGGCCGAACTCGCTGATGGTCAGCACGGTGACGTTCTTCATGGCGGTGTCGCCGAGGTCGGTGGTGAACGCGGCCAGGGCCGCGGCCAGGTCCGCCAGGTTGTCGTACATCCGCTGGCCCTTGACCGCGGTGCCCAGCCCCTCGTGCATGTCCCAGTCGCCGCTGTCCACCGCCGCGGTCACCAGGCCGGCCTTCGCCTTGATCAGCCGGGCCACGTCGCGCAGCGCCGCTCCCAGCTCGGTGTCCGGGTAGGTGGCGCCGTTCGCCGGGGCGTACCCGGCGGCCTTCACCGCGGCCGTCGCGGACAGCGCGCGGTCCGCCGACCCGGCCGGCGCGGCCAGCGCCGCCGGCGCGTCGGCGTACATCGCGCGCAGCGCCGCGGCCATCGGCCGCTTGCCGTCCCCGGCCAGGGTGAAGTCGTCGATCGCCGGCATCGACACGTCGTCGGCGCCGCCGAGCAGGATCCGGGCCGGCATGGCGTGCCCCAGCGACACCCCGGCCAGCGGCGCGGTCGCGCCGGTCAGCCCGAGCATCCGGTCCAGCCAGCCGCTGCGGATCGAGGTGCCCGGCGCGGCGTTCTCCATCGCCTCCATCGCGGCGAAGTGCGAGCGGGTCGGATTCGGCTGTCCGACCGCGTGCACCGCCGCCATCCGGCCGCCCTGCCAGAGCGGCAGGACCGGTGCGAGCGCCGGGTGCAGCCCGAACGCGCCGTTGCCGGCGATCACCCGGCTCTTCGGCACGCCGATGGCCGGCCGCGCCGCGTAGTACGCCGGATCACCGATCGGAACGATCGCCGACAGCCCGTCGAACCCCCCGCGCAGCGAGATCACGACCAGGGTGTCCCCGGTGTACCGCTCGGCGGCGAACGCCATCCGGGTGCTCAGCGCCGCCCCGGCCAGCCCGGCGAGCGCGCCGCCCAGGACGGTCCGTCGGGTGGGCTCACAGCACAGAACGTTCTTCATGATCACCTCAGCTGGAAGGACGGGGCGTCGAGGACGAGCGCGATCAGGTACGGAGCGTGCCCGGCGAGCGACCGGTCGGAGCCGCTCAGGGGACTGGTCGGCACCTTTCCGGCGACACTGAGCACGGCCGCGGTGTGCGAAGCCGGCAACGTCGTCCCGATCAGCCGGGTGGCGAGCGCGTCGATCAATCCGCCGTAGGTCGCCGGCAGCACCGGGACCAGGGACTTCAGCAGGTTCGCGGGCCGGGTCAGCTGCTTGGGGTACCAGCCGGCGGCCAGGTTCAGATGCAGGTTGCAGCGCATCAGGAAGGCCGAGGGCGACGCCCAGACCGACGCGACGTCCGGGAACCCGTTCGGCGGCGCCCACCGGAACGGCGCGTTGCCGGCCGAGACCAGCATGTCGTGCAGCGCGCCCAGGCTCTTCACCCCGTCGGCGTCCGGTTCCAGGCCGAGCGCCCGGATGGTGGCCACCATGTCCTCGAACGGGGTGCGGGTCTTGCGGCCGATCGAGTCGGCGAACTCCGCGGAGGTGAACAGCGCGCGCAGCACCGGCACGATCGCGGTGTCGTTGGCCAGGTACACCTTCGCCAGCCGGGCGACCAGGGCGGCCGGCGGCTCGTCGGTGACGAACCGGACACACAGCTTGTGGGCCACCCGCTCGGCGGTGGCCGGGTGCTTCGCCAGGTGGTCGAGCAGGGCCAGCGCGGCCGCCTCGCCGTCGGCCTTCGCGTTCGCGTGCCGGAAGCCGGCGATGTCGACGGCGCCGGTGGCGTGCTGCGACGCGTCGTACGCGTAGTTGCCGGCCCGGCTCACCGTCATCCCGGTGAGCAGACGGGCGGCGTCCCGGACGTCGCTCTCGTCGAAGATCAGCCCGACGGTGTGCAGCTCCATCAGCTCGCGGGCGTAGTTCTCGTTCGGGTGCGCCTTGCTCGACGACCGCTGGTCCAGGTAGGTCAGCATGGCCGGGTGCCGGGCCGAGGCCTTGAGCATGTCGGCGAACCGGCCGAACGTGTGCTTGCGGATCACCTGGGCGTCGTAGTCGCCGCGGGTGTCCCACATCCCGCTGGCCGGCGCGGCGATGTGCAGGTGGTTGCCCCAGAACCCGGCGACCGCCTCGAACAGCTGCCGCCGGCTCCACGCCGCGCGGGCGAGCACCGCCTGACCGAGCTGCCGGAAACCGTCGTAGGAGTGCTTCGGCAGGGCGGCGCGCACGGCCGCCGGGGTGGCGTGCGCCAGCGGGAGACGCCGCAGCAGCTTGTCGCAGGCGCTGTCGTCGATGCGCTGCGGGTCCAGCTGCCGGTCGAGCCAACCGGCCACACCGAGCCGGCGCGCCTCGGCCAGCGACTGCTCGGTGGCGCCGAAGGTGGCCCGGCGCAGCAGGTGCGCGATCGGGTCGTCGCCGAGCAGCGCGGCCGGGTCCAGAGCGGCGGGCTTCGCCGCCGCGGCGGCCGGCACGTCGATGATCAGCCCGGCGGTCACGGCCGCGGCTCCGGTCAGCAGGGTACGGCGGGTCGGCGTCATGCTCTTCCGTTCGGCCCGCCGGGCAGACCGCGTCGCGGCCGCAACCGTGACTAACGCGTCCGCAATCCGGGTGCACCCGTGACCGGACACCACGACCGACGTAGGCTCACACCCGTGGATCAGGCAGAAACGGTACGGACCCCCTCCTCCTGGGCGGTCGTCGGTCTCGACAACGGCGGGACCTGCAACAACGCCACCGTGCTCGACGCGACCGGGCAGTTTCTGGTCAGCCACCTGGTGGAGAATCCGAGCCGCGTCCTGGACGGCCCGGAGTCGGCGGTCGAGGCGCTCGCCGAGGCTTTCACCGGCATCCTGGAGCTGACCAGCACGCCGCTGTCGCTGGTCCGCGCGGTCGGCCTGGACACCCCCGGCCCGGCCAGCGCGCACGGGGTGATCTCGTCCAAGGGGTCGACCAACTTCAACCAGGTGTCCTGGCGCGGGTTCGACATCCGCGGCGCCCTGGAGGCCCGGCTCGGCCTGCCGGTGATCTACAACAACGACGCGAACGCCGCCGCCCTCTACGCCCACCACCGGCACTTCGGCACGGCCGCCCTGGAGCACTCGTCGGTGGCCGCGATCGTCGGCACCGGGCTCGGCGGGGGAGTGGTCGAGAACGGCAAGGTGATCCGCGGCGCCGCCGGGATGGCCGGCGAGCTCGGTCACGTGCAGATCCCGCTGCACGGCGTGATCGAGGCGGACCAGCCGGTGCCCCGGTGCAACTGCGGGTTCGAGGGCGACGTGGAGGCGATCGCCTCGCTCACCGGGATCCGCAACAACCTGCTGCCGTACTGGCTGACCCGGTTCCCGGACCACCCGCTGGCCGCCGAGCCGATCGACCGGGCGGCCAAGCTGCTGCGCGGTTACGGGGAGAAGGAGGACCCGCTGGCCATCGCGGTCTTCACCCAGCAGGCCCGGGCGATCGGCAAGCTGTTCACCATCGCGGCCAACTTCACCGATCCGTCGGCGTACTTCCTCGGCGGCGGCGTGGTCGAGGCCGCCCCGCACTTCCGGCAGTGGTTCCTCAACACCGTGCGGGAGAGCACCCAGCTGCGCGACGAGCAGGTCGAGGCGGCCACCTTCGCGATCGTCGCGGACCTGGACATGGCCGGTGCCCGCGGCGCGGCGGTGGCCGCCCTGGACGCGGTCTCCTCCGCCGGCGCGGTGACGGTCACTCGTCCTTGAGGGCGGCCGCCACGTCCGGGAACATCGGCAGGTAGTCGGTGAGCCCGAGCGTGTCGAACAGCCGCCGGAGGAAGCCGGACGGCGCGGCGAGCCGGACCCAGCCGCCTCGCTCCATGGCCCGGCCGTGCGCGGTGACCAGCACCCCGACGCCCATGGAGTCGCAGAAGTCCAGGCCGGCGACGTCCACCACGACGCGCGGGGCGGGCCGTTCGACCAGGCGACCGAGATTGGCCTTGAGGGCGGGCGCGGTGTCGATGTCGAGGGAACCGCGCAGGACGAGGACGGCCGTGTTGGGTGGATGGTGCGCGACCGATACCTGCATATCCGTGTTTCTTTCGACTCGGGGGCGGACTCGATGGGGATCGACGTTGCTGACCACCCTATGCGAGCCCGCCCACCGCCGCAGGATTCACGCCGGCACGGCGCGTCTCACTTCGAGTTGCGCCACTTGCGGCCGTTGCGCCCGATCAGCCGGTCCGCGTCGGTCGGCCCCCAGGAGGCGGCCTCGTACGTCGGGATCGGCGACTGGTCCCTGGCCCAGTGCTCGATGATCGGGTCGACGATCCGCCAGCACTGCTCCACCTCGTCGCTGCGGATGAACAGCGACGCGTCGCCGATCAGCGCATCCAGCAGCAGGCGCTCGTACGCCTCCGGGGACTCCTCGACGAACGTCTGGTCGTAGGAGAACTCCATGCTGGCGGTGCGCACCCGGAAGGTGTGGCCCGGCACCTTGGCGCCGAAGCGCAGCGAGATGCCCTCGTTCGGCTGGATCCGCAGGATCAGCGCGTCCGCGTCCAGCTCGGTGAGCTGGTTGGTCGGGATCGGCAGGTGCGGCGGGCGCTGGAACTGCAGGGCGACCTCGGTCACCCGGGCCGGCAGGCGCTTGCCGGTACGCACGTAGAACGGCACGCCGGCCCAGCGCCAGTTGTCCACGTTGAGCCGCAGCGCGGCGTACGTCTCGGTCCGCGACAGCGGGTCGACGCCCACCTCCTCGCGGTAACCGGCCATCAGCTCCTCCCGAGTGCCGCCCCGGGTGTACTGCCCGCGCACCGCCGCGTCGGCGATGTCCCGGTCGGTGGGCAGCCGGATCGCCTGCAGCAGCTTCACCTTCTCGCTGCGCAGGCCTTCGCCCTCGAACGAGGCCGGCGGCTCCATCAGCGCCAGCGCGAGCACCTGCAGCACGTGGTTCTGCACGATGTCGCGCATCGCGCCGGCCGACTCGTAGAAGCCGCCCCGGGTGCCGACCCCGAGGGTCTCGGCCACCGTGATCTGCACGTGGTCGACCCAGGAGCGGTCCCAGATCGGCTGGAAGATCGAGTTGGCGAAGCGCAGCGCCAGCACGTTCTGGACGGTGTCCTTGCCCAGGTAGTGGTCGATGCGGAAGACGTTCGGCTCGTCGAACGCGGCGTGCACCACGGCGTCGAGCTCGCGGGCGGTGGCCAGGTCCCGGCCGTACGGCTTCTCGATCACCAGCCGGGCGAACGAGCCCTCGCGCGCCTGGTTGAGCCCGGCGCCGGCCAGGCCGCAGATCACCGGCTCGAACGCGCCGGCCGGGGTCGACAGGTAGAACAGCCGGTTCCCGGACGTGCCGCGCTGCGCGTCCAGCTCGTCGAGCGTCTCGGCGAGACGCTTGTACGTCTCCGGGTCGTCGTAGCCGCCGGAGACGTAGCGGATGCCGCCGGCCAGCTGGCGCTTCTGCGACAGACTGCGTCCGCCCAGGGCGCTCTCCGCGAACTGCTCGTCGGACATCGGCGTCCGGGCGACACCGACCAGCGCGAACTCGTCGGGCAGGCGGTTGTGGCGGGCCAGGCTCTCGACCGCCGGCAGCAGTTTGCGGCGGGTGAGGTCACCGGAGGCGCCGAAGATCACCAGAGTGGCCGGCGGCGCGCTGCGCTCCTGGATGAGCTGAGGTTGGTCCATTTCTCCGTGTCCTCCGACCGGGTCGTTACCGTCCGTCTGACCTTACGCAGCGGCCGAGGTCCATGGTTCATCGCGATGTGTGCCGGCGAGCACACGTGTCGGTCGCCACGGCGCAGGCGTGACTTTTCGTGACCGGCTTCACGACATGGCGTGCTCCGCTTCCCTGGATGCGGGGAGGACCTAACCGATAAAAGTGGCAAAATGGGCGCAACGGTCTGGCAACCGAGGGGGACCCCGTGAAGTACCGGCTCGTGACCCGCAGCGACTTCGACGGCCTGGTCTGCGCCGTGCTGCTGCGGCACCTCGACCTCATCGACGACATCATGTTCGTGCATCCCAAGGACGTGCAGGACGGCGCCGTCGACGTCACCGACCGGGACATCCTCACCAACCTGCCGTACGACGGCCGGGCGCACCTGGTCTTCGACCACCACCACTCGGAGACGCTGCGCAACGAGGGGGACCGGAGCAACCACGTCATCGACGCGGACGCCCCGTCGGCGGCCCGGGTGATCTACGACCACTTCGGCGGCAAGGACCGCTTCCCCAAGGTCTCCGACGACCTGATGCAGGCGGTCGACCAGGCCGACTCGGCCGACTACACCCTCACCGACATCCTCAGCCCGACCGGCTGGACGCTGCTGAACTTCCTGATGGACAGCCGGACCGGACTCGGCCGGTTCCGCAACTTCCGGATCTCCAACTACCAGCTGATGATGCAGCTGATCGACGCCTGCATCGAGCACTCCGACGTACACGAGATCCTCGCCCTGCCGGACGTGGCCGAGCGGGCCGCCCTGTTCCACGACTGCTCGGCCCGCTTCGTCGAGCAGCTGCACCGGGTCAGCCGCCTGGACGGCGACGTGATCGTCGTCGACCTGCGCGACGAGGAGGTGATCGAGGCGGGCAACCGGTTCATGGTGTACGCGCTGTTCCCGGAGGCCCGGGTCTCGGTGCACATCATCTGGGGCCGGCAGAAGCTGAACACGGTGTTCGCCTGCGGCAAGTCGATCCTGGACCGCACCTCGCCGGTGGACATCGGCGAGGTGATGCTGCGCTACGGCGGCGGCGGCCACATCGCGGCGGGGACCTGCCAGGTCCCGCACGACGAAGCCGACCGGGTCGAGCGCGAGATCATCGAAGCCCTCCGCACCGAACGCGTAGTCCCGGTCTGAATCCGGCCACCGCCGCCCGCGCCGTGCCCACGGCCGCAACCCGCCGTGGCCGTGACCGCAACCACCACGCATCGGGCCCGTCGAGAGGGCCGCAGACGACAGGCGCAGCGTGCTCGTTTCCGGCCCGCCATCGACTCACCGGGGCGCAACGCCCGCCTCGCGGAGCGAGGCCATGAAGCGGAGCGAGGCCATGAATGGGCGAGGCCATGAATACAGCCGGGCGGGTGGGGAGCTCCCCACCCGCCCGGCGCGCGGATCACGGGCCTTGCCCGGGGCCCCACCCGCCTGTCGCGGTCCGCGCCCCACGCGCGTGCCCACGACTGCCTCACGCCACCCGCGTGAGGTTTCCCGCTGCAGGACCCTGCCTGCGGGGAGTCTTCCGGTCAGCCGCGATAGCTCCAGCGACCGGCTGCGACCGTCTCCTTCTCCTCGGTGTCCTCCTCGGCGCCGCCCGGGGACGGCTCGTCCGGGTCGTCGCCGGCCCGGTGCCGGTTGCGCAGCGCCAGCCAGCCGGCGCCGAGCAGGGCCAGCGCGGCCACCACCCAGCCGGCCAGGCCGAGCACCGAGGGCCCCCGCTCGTCGGCCCGCGCCTCGGCGACGACCTGCTCGAAGAGCTGGTCCTCCGCGACGGCCCCGGGGTCCGCGGCGCCGTGGTGGCCGGCCGCCGCCGTGCCACCCGGGTCCGGGGTGAGCGTCATGCCCGCCCGCATCGCCGGGGTGCTGCCGCCGTCGGCGTACCGGCCGAGGAGGGTGAAAGTGACCGAGCTGAGGGTGGGCAGCGGGCCGACCGCCACGCCCAGGTCCGCCGAGCCGCCCGGCGCGATGGACTTCCCGCCCACCGCGATCCAGGTGATCGACTTCGGCACCTGGGTGACCGGGGTGCCGTTGTGGATGGTCTTCAGCGGCGTGCTCAGTTGCCGCCACTCGATCCGCGGGGCCCAGTTGTCCGTGGACAGCGGATAGACCTCGGCGATCGGGGTGTCCTCGGGAATCTGGAGGGTCACCTGGGTGATCGGCCGGGCGCCGTCGTTGGTGACGTGGTACGCCAGGTTCTGGCCGCTGCCCTGCGGCGCGCTGGCCGGGGTGACCGTCACGTCGGCGAACGCCGGACCGGCCACCCCGAGGATCCCGGCGGTCGCCGCCACCGTCAGCGCTGTTCCCAAATACCTCACGGCAGATAGTTCGGATCACCGGCCCCGATGGTTCAACCGGCCGGGGGAAACTTTTCCGGCCGGTTGCGCCCGCCGCACCCGCCCTGGCTGCGGGCCGCCCGCGGCGGTGCCGGATGATGTCCGGATGCGCGACGTGCCGATCGACGGTGACATGATCCGGCTGGGCCAGTTCCTCAAGCTGGCCGACCTCATCGAGACCGGGGGCGAGGGCAAGGTCCTGATCGCCGCGGGCGACGTCACCGTCAACGGCGAGGTGGACACCCGGCGCGGCCGCCAGCTGCATCCCGGGGACGTCGTCGAGGTGCTCGGCCGGCGGGCCCGGGTGGCGCCGTAGGCAAGATCTGATTCTTTCGGCGGGAATCTGCGCCCGGCGCGGAACCGGCGGGCCGCGCGTCTCGTCGTACCGGACATGACCCGAACCCGCGGCCTTCTGACCGCCGCCGCCGTCCCCCTGATCCTGATGGCCGGCTGTGCCCGGCCCGGCACAGCCGGCGAGGCCGGCTCGTCCGGTTCGACCGCCGACCCGCGCGCCGAGAGCGCCCCGGCCCCCGCCGGCGACCCCACCGTGCTGGTCCGGGTCGCGCAGGAGGGCGGTTTCGTGCCGCCGCAGTTCCAGTACGGGCGGCTCCCGCAGGTCTCCGTCTACGCCGACGGCCGGGTGATCAGCAACGGCCCGGTCCCGGCGATCGCGCCCGGCCCGGCGCTGCCCAACCTGCAGCAGCTCCAGCTCACCCCGGAGCGGGCGCGGCAGTGGGCGGACGACGCGGTCGCCGCCGGGGTGCGTTCCGGCGCCGACTTCGGCACGCCCGGCGTCGCCGACATCCCGGACACCGTGATCACCGTCACCTCCGGCGGCCGGACGCAGACCGTACGGGTGTCGGCCCTCGACCACGCGCTGCCGGAGGACCCGCAGCTGACCGCCGCCGACCAGGCGGCCCGCAAGAAGCTCCGGGCGTACGTCGAGGAGCTCACCGCGCTGACCGGGGAGGCCGGCTCCCCGGGGCCGCAGCGGTACCGGCCGCAGAGCATGGCCGTCCTGGCCCGGGAGTACGTCGACGGCGACGACGGGCTGAAGCCGTCGGAGCAGGCCTGGCCCGGCCCCGTGCTGCCCGGCCCGGAACTGGTGGCCACCACCGGCCTGCACTGCGTCGCGGTCACCGGCGCCGAGACGCGGCAGGTGTGGGCGGCCGCGGAGAAGGCCAACCAGCGCACCCCGTGGACCTCCGCGGGCAAGCGGTGGAGCATCACCTTCCGGCCGCTGCTGCCGGACGAGACCGGCGGCTGCGCGGCCCTGACGGGAGCCAAGTGATCCCGATCGACGAGCCCTGGCAGCCGGCCGCCGAGCCGGCGTCCCCGGCCCCGGCGGTGGAGCGCCCCGCCGATCCGCCGCGCAACGTGATCCCGCTGTCCCGGGCCCGCGGCCGGCGCGGATCACGCCGGTAGCCCTCGATGTGCGGATGATCCACTTTCCCGCTAGCGTCGAGGGGCGTGAGGGGAACGGGGATCGAGGCGGCGCAGATCCTGGTGGCACTGCTCCTGCTCGCCGTGCTCGCGCTCGGCGGGATGGCGGTCGTGGCCGGCCGGCAACGGGCCCGCGACGGCGAGCCGGACCGGGCGCCGCGAGTCGCCGGGCCGGTGCCGCCGGAGCCGGTGGACGAGCTGGCGGCCGACGCGGACGAGGTGCGCGCCGCGGCGCAGCGCGCGATGGCGGCGGCCGACGCGGCCCGGGAGCGGGCCACCGCGGTGGCCGGGATGCGTGACCAGGCCGAGCAGCGCTACCAGCAGGCGAAGTGGGACGCGTGGACCGGGCCGGCCGACGAGAGTCGGCGACTGGTGGAGCGGGCGGCGCTGGAGGCGTACCGGCGGGGCGCGCTCTCGGTGGAGCAGCTGAACCGGATCTGGACGCACACCCGGCCGGACGAGGCGGCGCTGGAGCAGGTCGACGAGGAGGTGGCGCGGGCCCGCCAGCGGTACGCGGACGCCCTGGTCGACGCGGTCGAGGTACGTCGGGCGGCGCACGTCGCCGAGGTGGCCGCCGAGGTGCTGGCCGAGGAGGCCCGGCTGGCCGAGGAGCAGGCGCTGGCCGCCCGGATCGAGGCGGAGGCCACGGCCGGGTTGTCCGGCCTGCTCGACGGGGCCGGGGAAGCGCCCGAGCCCGGAAAACCGGCCTGACCCGGGCCGCCCCGGCGGGGCCACCGGCCGGTGGCCCCGCCGGGGCGACGGGTCAGTGCACCTCGACGAGGTCGACCACGAAGATCAGGGTCTCGTTCGGCTTGATCACACCGCCGGCGCCGGCCGCGCCGTACCCCAGGTGCGGCGGGATCGTCAGCTTGCGGCGACCGCCCACCTTCATCCCGGCCACGCCCTGGTCCCAGCCGGCGATGACCTGCTGGCCGCCGACCCGGAAGCCGAGCGGCTGGCCCCGGTTGTAGGAGGCGTCGAACTCCTTGCCCGTCGACTGGGCCACGCCCACGTAGTGGACGCTGACGTACTCGCCGGGCTTGGCCTCCGGGCCGGTGCCCTCGACGATGTCCTCGATCAGCAGGTCGCTGGGGGCTTCGTCGGGGATGGGCCCGACGTCGGGCTTGTTCATGGATCCTCCCGTGTGGTGTTGCCGGATCCGGTCATGCAATCACAGCCCGCCGGGGGCTGAACGAGCGGTGCCGGATCTCCGTATTCCCGGGTGACCGGGAACGCCCCGGCCGCTGTCACCCGCCTGGGGGATCCCGTGCCCGTCCGCCGCCTGAGCGCCGCCGCTTCGCTGACCGCGGCCGCCACGCTCGCCGTACCGGCCGCGCCCGTGTTCGCGCACGGCGCGCCGACCACGCCGATCAGCCGGTCCGCCGCGTGCGCCGGGAACGGGACGAGAACCGGCACGGCCGCGTGCGAGGCGGCGAAGGCGGCCACGAACGGGTTCCTCGGGGCGTACGACAACCTGCGGATCGCCGGCGTCGGCGGCGACGACCGCGCGGCCGTCCCGGACGGGAAGCTCTGCAGCGGGGGCCTGGACGCGTACCGGGGCCTCGACCTGCCCCGGGACGACTTCCCCTCGACCGCGGTCCGGTCCGGGCAGAGGCTGGCCATCGCGTACCGCGGGACGATCCCGCACGCCGGCGAGTTCCGGATCTACCTGACCCGTCCCGGGTACGACGCGTCGAAGCGGCTGACCTGGGCCGACCTGGGCAGCAAGCCGCTCGCGTCGTTCACCGACCCGCCGCTGACCGGTGGGGCGTACCGGATGCGGGTCACCCTGCCGCCGCGGACCGGGCGGCAGATGCTGTACGTGGTCTGGGAGACCTCGAGCACCCCGGACACCTACTACTCGTGCTCCGATCTGGTCTTCCCGGCCGCTCCCGTGGTGAGCCGGGCGCCGTCCGCCGCGCCGGCCCCGACGGCGGCGACCGGGACGGCGGCGACCGGGACGGCCGTACCGGTGCGCACGTCGGCGGTGCGGCGCACCTCCCCGGGCGCCGCCGGGGCCGCCGCGGCCACCGCGCCGCCACGCGACGCCGGCCCGGTCCCGGTCGCGGCCACCGGCCCGGACGGCGGCAGCCCCGCGGTGGGCCACTGGCTGATCGCCGGCGCGCTCGGCGGCGCCGCGCTGGCCGCCGCGATCGGCCTCGCCGGCCGCCTCCGCCACCGCCGCCGGCGCGCCGGAAGCTGAGCTCGGGTCGGCGGCTGAGCCCGGGCCGGATGCTGCGCCCGGATCGGCCGCTGCGCTCCGGCCGGCCGCTGCGCCCGCGCCGGACCGGCGCTCACCGTTATCGATGTAGCGGCAGAGGGGGCCGAAAAAAGGTTTGAACCCCTCGATCACCCGTCACGTAATCAACGGCGTCGACAATGCACCGCCCGTCCGGCCCCCAACAGACGAAAGGCCCAGCATGAGTCGTAGTCGCTACCGTGCCCAGGCGTTCCCGCGGTTCAATCGCCGGCGGATGCTGGCGCTCTCCGCCGCCGGCGTCGGGGTCTCGGCCGCCTCCGTTGCCGGGCTCAGCCTCGCCGGCGAGAACGAGACCACCTCGTCCTCCGACGGCTCGCCGCTGGTCATCTCGGTGCGCGACGCCAGCAAGGGCACGCTCGACGTCTTCTCCGGCGAGTCCCGGAAGACGGTCACCGACAAGAAGCTGGCCGCCCAGCTGCTCAAGGCCGCCGGCCGCTGACCCGGAGGATCACGCGACAATGTCTTCTCACCGCGAAGCGCCGGAAATCAGCAAGGACCCGGTAGCCGACAGCTCCGACCTCTACGCGTTCGTCAGCCCCGACGATCCGGACACGGTCACCATCATCGCCAACTACGTGCCGTTGCAGATCCCGGCCAGCGGCCCGAACTTCTTCGAGTTCGGCGACGACGTGCTCTACGAGATCCACATCGACGCGAACGGTGACGCCCGCCCGGACATCACCTACCAGTTCCGGTTCGTCACCGAGCTGCGCAACGACAAGACCTTCCTGTACAACACCGGCCAGATCGAATCGCTGGACAGCGAGAACTGGAACCGGCGGCAGTTCTTCTCGGTCACCAAGGTCGACCGGCACGGCAAGAGCACCGTGCTGGCCAAGAAGCTGCCCTGCCCGCCGTGCAACGTCGGGAAGATCTCCATCCCGGACTACGAGGCTCTCGCCAAGGACGCCGTGCACAAGCTGCCGACCGGCGAGAAGGTTTTCGCCGGTCAGCGCGCCGACGCGTTCTTCGTGGACCTGGGCGCCATCTTCGACCTCGGCACGCTGCGCCCGTTCCAGGACAAACACCTGGTCGGCCAGAAGCTGTTCAACTACGCCGGCAAGGCGGTCAACGCCACCGACCGGACCAACGTGCACAGCCTCGCGCTGCAGATCCCGCTGCACATGGTCCGCCGGGACGGCAAGAAGCGGGTCAAGGCCGCCGACTCGGGCGCGGTGATCGGGGTGTGGACCTCGGCCAGCCGCCGCCAGGTGCAGCTGCGCGGCGGCGACAGCGCGGCCGCCGACGTGTACGTCGGCCCGCAGGTCCAGGTGTCGCGGCTGGGGAACCCGCTGTTCAACGAGGTCATCGTCCCGATGGCGCAGAAGGACCGGTGGAACAGCCTGCCGCCGAGCGAGGACAAGAAGTTCGCCGAGTTCGTCGCCACCCCCGAGCTGGCGTCGCTGCTGCCGGTGCTCTACCCGGGGCTGTTCGACAACCTGGCGGCCCTGAACAAGGCCGGCAAGGACCGGGCCGACCTGCTTGCCATCCTGCTCACCGGCATCCCGGGCGGGATCATCGACGGCTTCCAGAACAACACCGGCGAGGTGCAGGCCGACATGCTGCGACTCAACACCGCGATCCCGCCGGCCGCCAAGCCGAACGCGTTCGGCGTGGTCGGCGGCGACCTGGCCGGTTTCCCGAACGGCCGGCGCATCGCCGACGACGTGGTCTCCATCTCGCTGCGCGCCATCGCCGGCGCCACCGTGCCGCTGGTGGACGAGAAGTTCGAGCCGGACGCCGCGGCGGGCCTGGTCGAACAAGGCCTGAGCATCAAGGACGTCAGCTCCGGGCTGCTCAAACGCTTCCCCTACCTGGGTACTCCCTTCGACGGATTCTCGGTGCCGGCATGAGCCACCATCACCACCACACGCTCGCCCCGTCCGGGCAGGGCACCGTGATGCTGAACATCGGCGGCCGGATCGGCGCCCTGATCATCCACACCACGGCCCGGTTCCACGGGTACGAGATCGAGGTGAGCCCCGCGGGCCGGCCCGAGCGGCGGCAGCACGCCGCGGTCCGGGCCCGGTACGTGCGCGGCGGGGTCACCTACTGCGTCGTCATCGACGGCCTGGCGCAGGGCCGTTACGCGATCTGGGCCGACGGTGCGGAGCCGCTGGCCGAGGTGCACGTCGGCGGCGGCGCGGTCGCCGAGTTCACCTGGCCGGAGCACGCCGTGCCCGGGAGGACCCTGGTCTCGGTTTAGTGTGGAGCGCATGGCAGGCGGCGACGTCCCGGTCCACGTCGAACTGCGCACCACCGACGTGGCGGAGGCCCGCGCGTTCTGCCGCAGGCTCTACTACGCGGCACTGCGGATCGAGCCGGTCGGTGACCCCGGCCGGTTCGACTTCAGCGCCGACGTGGTCGAGCTCGGGCCGATCACGCTCGGCGAGGTCGGGTACGGCACCGACATCCGGGTGTCCTGCGGCGCGCTGGAGACGTCGTACCACGTGCTGGCGCCGCTGACCGGGATGCTGCGGTCCCGGCACCGCGGCACCGTGGTGCTGGCCGACCCGACCCGGGCGGTGGTCTACCGGCCGACCGGCGACATCGAACTGGACTGGCCGGGCAGCTGCCGGCTGCTCAGCGTCAAGGTGGAGCGCGGCGCCCTGGAACGCGAGCTGGACGCCGCGCTGGACCAGCGGGTGGTGTCCCCGCTGCCGCTGGGCGCCAGCTTCGACCTGGTCGACGGGCCGGGCCGGACCTGGATGGCGCTGGTCCGGCTGCTGCTGGCCGAGCTGCGCGGAGCCGACGGCCTGGCCAGCCAGCCCCGGATGGCGGCGCGCTGGCGGGACATGGTGGTCAGCGGGCTGGCGCTGAGCGTCCAGCATCCGTACGGCGAGGAGCCGGCCGGACTGCAGGGCCCGTACCGGCCGCGGACGGTGAAACGGGCGCTCGACGTGATGCACGCCGAGCCGGGCCGGCCGTACACCACCACCGAGCTGGCGGCCGTCGCCGGCGTCGGCGCCCGGGTCCTGCAGGACGCCTTCCGCCAGCACGTCGGCATGTCCCCGATGGTCTACCTGCGCCGGCTGCGCCTGGACGGGGTACACGCCGAACTGTCCCGCTCCGAACCCGGTCAGGTCAGCGTCAGCGAGGTGGCCTACCGCTGGGGTTTCACCCACATGGGCCGGTTCGCCGGCGCCTACCGCGCCCGGTTCGGCGTCCCCCCGTCCGTCACGCTACGCGGTCGCCCCTGAACCGCGGCGAGCACCCGGCCGCGCAGCAGTTCCCACTGCTCGCGGCACCGGCGCGGTCCACCCGCCGGCGGCTGCTGGAGCACGCCGCCGGTCACGGTCTCCTCCGGCCGGAACTGGTCCGCCGTGAAGTCGACCTCGCGCCCGTCCGGCAGCCGGTTCCAGTAGTGATGGCCGACCCTGGTCCCGGCCACCATCACCTCGCCCAGCACCAGGCTGCCACCCAGCAGCTCGTGGACCACCAGCGCGGTCACGCCGCACTGCCCGCGCGCGGGATTGCCCGGCGTCCAGTCCGCCAGATCGTGCGGATCGCAGGTGTCGCGCCCCCAGGCGTCGCGCAGAATCGTCCGTAGCTCGTCGGTGTGCACCATGTGGCTCCTCCCAAGGATCGAGTTCCGGGGGAGATGCTGCACCGTCGACCAGGTGGAGGGTCAACACCATCGATTCGCCGAGCCTTTCCCGGTACGACGGATCTCCCCGCCCAGCCGCACCCCGCACGCCCGCGCCGCCCCGCGTGCCGCGCGGGGGTGGGGTGACCGCCGTCAGCGCCGGCCGCCCGTCCCGGCCGGTGCTGACGGTGGGTCGAGGCCCGTGACGGCGCGCCGTCGGCGCCGGGCCGCGCCGGGCGGTCCGGCGTGCGGACCTGCCTGGCGCGGGACCGCCCGGAGCGCGTGGGTGGGGTGGGACCCGGCAGGTCGTACCGGGAAGGGTTGTGGGGAGCGGACCCGGGCGGGGCCGCCTACATCTCGATCCGCTGGCCCTTGCCGATGACCACCACGCCGTTGTCGCTGACCGTGTAGAGCTTGCGGTCGCGGTCCAGGTCGACGCCGATCTGGGCGCCCTCCGGGATGATGACGTTCTTGTCGATGATGGCGTTGCGCACGACCGCGCGCCGGCCCACCGAGACGCCCTCCATCAGGACCGCGCCGTCGACGTGGGCCCACGAGTTGACCCGGACGTTCGGCGAGATGACCGAGCGTTCCACCAGGGCGCCGGAGACCACCACGCCCGGGGAGATCATCGAGTCGATGGCGCGGCCCTGGCGGTCGTCGTAGCCGTGGACGAACTTCGCGGGCGGCCAGGAGCCGTAGTTGGTGAAGATCGGCCACTCGTGGTTGTACAGGTTGAAGACCGGCAGGGTGGCGATCAGGTCCATGTGGGCCTCGTAGAACGAGTCCAGCGTCCCCACGTCGCGCCAGTAGCCGCGGTCGCGGTCGGTGGCGCCCGGCACGTCGTTGTCGCGGAAGTCGTAGACGTTCGCCTCGCCGCGCTCGACCAGCATCGGGATGATGTTGCCGCCCATGTCGTGCTTGCTGTCCGGGTTCTGTGCGTCGGCGTTGACCGCCTCGCAGAGCGCCCGGGTGGTGAAGACGTAGTTGCCCATCGAGGCGTAGACCTCGTCGGGGGAGTCGGCCAGGCCGGTCGCGTCCTTCGGCTTCTCCCGGAACGCCTTGATCTTCTTGCCGTCCGGGCCGACGTCGATGACACCGAACTGGTCGGCGAGCGACAGCGGCTGGCGGATGCCGGCCACGGTGACCGAGGCTCCCGAGGCGATGTGGTCGTTGACCATCTGCTTCGGGTCCATCCGGTAGATGTGGTCGGCGCCGAAGACGATGACGTAGTCCGGGGACTCGTCGTTGATCAGGTTGAGACTCTGGTAGATGGCGTCGGCCGAGCCGGCGAACCAGCGCGGGCCGAGCCGCTGCTGGGCCGGCACCGGGGTGACGTAGTTGCCGAGCAGCGTGGACATCCGCCACGTTTTGGAGATGTGCCGGTCCAGTGAGTGTGACTTGTACTGGGTCAGCACGACGATCTTGAGATACCCCGCGTTGGCGAGGTTGGACAGGACGAAATCGATCATGCGGTAGATGCCCCCGAACGGGACGCCGGGCTTGGCCCGGTCCGCGGTCAGGGGCATCAGGCGCTTGCCTTCTCCACCGGCCAGAACGATCGCAAGCACCTTGACAGCCATGGCAAGGACGCTAATATGCCGGCCCTCGGTTCGCCACCCAAAGCGTGACGAACTTTGCTCACGCCGCCGTGGCGCCGCTCTCGGGATTCGATCATCGGGCCCGGGTCGGCCGGACCGGTCGCCGGGGCGCCCCGCCGCGCGGTGCCGGACGGCGTGGCCGCCGATCGCGTTGGGCTATCCTGCGGGACGTGGCCGATGCTTCCGCTCTCCGTGTGGACCTGCTGACCCGTGAGTACCCGCCGGAGGTGTACGGGGGCGCCGGCGTGCACCTGGAATACCTGAGCCGGGATCTGCGGCGGCTCGCCGAGGTGCGGGTGCACTGCTTCGGCGCGCCGCGTGCCGAGCACGGCGTCACGGCGTACCCGGAGCCGGCCGAGCTGGCCGGCGCGAACGCCGCGCTGCGCACCATGGGGGTGAACCTGGCGATGGCGTCCGGGTGTGCCGGCGCCGACGTGGTGCACAGCCACACGTGGTATGCGAACTTCGCCGGGCACACCGCGAAACTGCTGCACGGCGTGCCGCACGTGATGACCACGCACAGCCTGGAGCCGCTGCGGCCGTGGAAGGCCGAGCAGCTCGGCGGCGGGTACGCGCTGTCGTCGTACTGCGAGCGGACCGCGGTGCAGAACGCCGACGCGATCATCGCGGTCTCCGGCGGGATGCGGCGCGACGTGCTCAAGGCGTACCCGGAGGTGAACCCGGACCGGATCCACGTGGTCTACAACGGCATCGACACCGACCTGTACAAACCGGACCACGGCACCGACGTGGTGGACCGGCTGGGCATCGACCGCAACCGCCCGAGCGTCGTGTTCGTCGGCCGGATCACCCGGCAGAAGGGCCTGCCGTACCTGATGCGGGCCTGCCACGACCTGCCCGCCGACACGCAGATCATCCTGCTGGCGGGCGCCCCGGACACCCCGGAGATCGCCGCCGAGGTCGCCGAGCTCGCACAGGGCCTGCGCGACGCCCGCGACCCGGCCGGCGTGATCTGGGTCGAGGAGATGCTGCCCAAGCAGGACGTCATCCAGATCCTCACGCACGCCACGGTGTTCGTCTGCCCGTCGGTCTACGAGCCGATGGGCATCGTCAACCTGGAGGCGATGGCCTGCGAGACCGCGGTGGTGGCCACCGCCACCGGCGGCATCCCCGAGGTGGTCGCGGACGGCGAGACCGGGCTGCTGGTCGGCATCGAGCAGGTCGACGACGGCACCGGCACGCCGGTGCACCCGGAGAAGTTCGTCGCCGACCTGGCCGCCACCCTCACCCGCGTGCTCGGCGACCCGCAGCTCGCCGAGCGGATGGGCAAGGCCGGCCGCCGCCGCGCGGTGGAGCACTTCAGCTGGGCGCGGATCGCCGAGGACACCCTGGACGTCTACCGGTCGGTGCTGTGACGTCGGCTCAGCGCCTGCGTCTGGGCCTGCTGCTGGCCGCGGTGCTGATCGCCGCCCTGGCGATCGGCGCCGGGCTGGTCCGGGCCGCGTTCTACCAGGAGACGGCCGCCGGCGCGCCGCCCGCGGCGCGACACCCGGTCGTCGCGGCCGGCGCCGTGGGACAGTGCGCCGGGCAGCCCGCGCGGGCCGCGCGGGAACTGCGCGGCATGTGGCTGACCACGGTGTACAACCTCGACTTCCCGAGCCGGCCCGGGCTCGGCCAGGCCCAGGTCGAGGCGGAGTACCGGCGGTGGCTGGACGTCGCCGTCGCGCAGCACCACAACGCGATCTTCGTGCACGTGCGCCCCAGCGGGGACGCCTTCTGGCCGTCCGACTACGCGCCGTGGTCGAACTGGCTCACCGGCCGCTTCGACGGGAGGTCGCCCGGCTGGGACCCGATGGCGTTCATGGTCGCCGAGGCGCACGCGCGCGGGCTGGAGTTCCACGCGTGGTTCAACCCGTACCGGGGAACCCAGCCGGCGCCCAGCGGTACCGGCACCGACGCCGCCAAGCTGGCCCCGAACCATCCGCTGCGCCGGCACCCGCAGTGGCGGATCGCCTACCCGACCGGCAGCAAGGGCCGCTTCTACTTCGACCCGGGCATCCCGGAGGCGCGCCGCTTCGTCGAGGACGCGATGCTGGAGGCGGTACGTAAGTACGACGTCGACGGCGTGCACTTCGACGACTTCTTCTATCCGTACCCGGAGGAGGGTCAGGACTTCCCCGACTCCGCCTCGTTCGCCAGGTACGGCGCCGGGCGCTCGAAGGCCGACTGGCGTCGGGAGAACGTGAACACCCTGATCCGCGAGATGCAGGAACGGCTCCGGCAGCTCAAGCCGTGGGTGCGGTTCGGGATCAGCCCGTTCGGCATCTGGCGCAACCGGTCGTCGGACGCCGGCGGCTCGGCGACCAGCGGCCTGGAGAGCTACAGCGCGATCTACGCGGACACCCGCAGGTGGGTCCGGGAGGGCTGGCTGGACTACATCGTGCCGCAGTTGTACTGGACGATCGGCTTCGGCAAGGCCGACTACGCGAAGGTCCTGCCGTGGTGGGCGCAGACCGTCAAGGGCACCGACGTGCAGCTCTACATCGGCATGGCCGACTACCGGGTGGGTGAGAAGGGCGACTGGAGCGATCCGGCGCAGCTCGACCGGCAGATGGCCCTGAACGACCGGTACGGCGTCCAGGGCGAGATCCACTTCAGTGCCGCGCAGGTCCGCGACGACAAGCTCGGCGCGGTCACCCGCTACCGCCGGGCGCACTACGCGTCACCGGCCCTGCCGCCCCGCTCGGCCCGGCTCACGGCGCGGGGCCCGGCGGCCCCGCGGCTCACCGCGGCGCGCGGACGCGACGGCCGGCTGGTGTTCGACGCCGACACTCCGGACGCGACGAACTGGGCGCTCTACCGCACCACCGGCGGCCCGGCCACGCTGGTCGCCACCGGCCGCGCCGGCGCCGAGATCGCCGACCCGAAACCGGCCGCGAACGCCACCTACTGCCTGAGCGCGCTGGACCGCTCCGGCAACGAGAGCCCGCTGAGCCCCGGCTACCCGGCCCCGGCGGCCTGACCGCGCCGCCCCGGGGCGCTCAGCCGGTGACCCTGCCGTCGGCGACCTCGAGGTGGCGGTTGGTGGCGACCGCCGACAGCATCCGCCGGTCGTGGGTGACCAGCAGCAGCGTCCCCGGGTAACCGGCCAGCGCCGACTCCAGCTGCTCGATCGCGGGCAGGTCCAGATGGTTGGTGGGCTCGTCGAGGACCAGCAGGTTCACCCCGCGCGCCTGCAGCAGGGCCAGCGCCGCCCGGGTGCGCTCGCCGGGGGACAGGGTGGCGGCCGGGCGGAGCACGTGCGTGGCGCGCAGGCCGTACTTGGCCAGCAGGGTCCGCACGTCGGCGTCGGAGAGGGCGGGCACGGCCGCCCCGAAGGCGCGGGCCAGCGGCTGTTCGCCGAGGAAGACGCCGCGCGCCTGGTCCACCTCGCCGACCACCACCCCGGGGCCGAGGAACGCCGAGCCGGAGTCCAGCGGCAGCCGGCCCAGCAGCGCCGCCAGCAGTGTCGACTTCCCGGCGCCGTTGGCCCCGGTGATCGCCACCCGGTCCGCCCAGTCGATCTGCAGGGTGACCGGGCCCAGGGTGAACGACCCGCGGCGCACGCAGGCGTCGCGCAGGGTGGCCACCACCGCGCCGGCCCGGGGCGCGGCGGCGATCTCCATCCGCAGCTCCCACTCCTTGCGCGGCTCCTCGACCACCTCCAGCCGCTCGATCATCTTTTCCGTCTGCCGGGCCTTGGCGGCCTGCTTCTCGCTGGTCTCGCCGCGGAAGTTCCTGCCGATCTTGTCGTTGTCCGGGGCCTTGCGGCGGGCGTTGCGCACGCCCTTGTCCATCCAGGCGCGCTGCGTCCGCGCGCGTTCGAGGAGCTCCTCCTTGCGGTCGGCGTACTCCTCGTACTGCTCGCGGGCGTGTGCCCGGGCGCGTTCACGCTCGTCGAGATAGGCGGCGTAGCCCCCGCCGTACAGGTGGATCTGCTGCTGGTGCAGGTCCAGTTCGAGGACCTCGGTGACCGTGCGGGTGAGGAACTCCCGGTCGTGGCTGACCACCACCACCCCGGCGCGCAGGCCCTCGACGAACCGCTCCAGGCGGGCCAGGCCGTCCAGGTCGAGGTCGTTGGTCGGCTCGTCCAGCAGGTACACGTCGTAGCGGCTGAGCAGCAGCGACGCCATCTGGGCGCGGGCCGCCTGGCCGCCGGAGAGCGCGGTCATCGGGTGGTCCAGGGCGACCGCGAGACCCAGCTCGCCGGCCAGCTGGGCGGCGCGGTCGTCCAGGTCGGCGCCGCCCAGGTCGAGCCAGCGTTCGAGGGCCGTGGCGTACCGGTCGTCGGCGCCGTCGGCGCCCGCCGCGAGCTGTTCGGCGGCGGCGTCCATCGCCGTCTGCGCGGCCGCGACCCCGGTGCGCCGGGCCAGGAAGTCGCGCACGGTCTCCCCGGCGCGCCGCTCCCGCTCCTGCGGGAGATACCCGAGGTTGGCGGTGGGCGGATTGAGCGAGACCGTTCCGCTCTCCGCGGGCAGCAGCCCGGCCAGCGTACGCAACAGCGTGGTCTTGCCCGCGCCGTTCGGCCCGACCAGGCCGATCACGTCGCCGGGCGCGACCACCAGGTCCAGTCCGGTGAACAGGGTGCGGTCGCCGTGCCCAGCGGCGAGGTCCCGGGCGATCAGTGTGGCGCTCATCAGGCGGCCATCCTATGCAGTACGCCGCCGGAAAGCTTCATGACCGGCGGCCACCGGCCGATGATCTCTCCGTGAGGAGCCAGAGGCGCGGGCCGGGACCGGATGCGGTACGTCGATCCGCTCTCCACCGTGACCCGGTCGCGCTGGCCGCGGCTGCCTGGACCGCGTTCGGCATGGTGCTGCTGCTCGCCCTGGCCGGCCACGCCAACAGCCAGGTCCGGGTGTTCTGGCTGTTCCAGCCGCCGCTCGACGTGCTGCTGGCGTACTCGTCGTGGCGGGTCTTCCAGATCGCCGGCGGAGCGATCCGCCGCTACTGGCGCCTGCAGGCGATCGGCGCCTCGCTGTTCGTCGTCGGCGACACGGTGCAGTGTGTTCTCGCCTTCACCCGGCACGGCCAGTGGTCCACCGCCGGCGGCGACGTGCAGTCCACGTGTTTCGCGGCCGGCCTCGGCCTGATCATCGTGGCCATGCTGATCCACCCGCTGCCGGGCCGGACCGGCCGTGAGGCGCTGGCGTTCTGGCTGGACTCGGCCACCGTCATGGTCGGCGGCGTGGTGGTCGCCTGGTGTTTCGCGGCCGGCTCGGCCTCCCAGGACTCCGCGGGCAGCCTGGTCGGCGCGCTGGCCGCCGGCGCGGTCGTGCTGACCTCGGCGTTCGCCGCGGTGAAGCTGATCTTGAGCGGGAACGCGCCGATGCACCGGGTGGCCGCCGTCCCGATGATCGTGGCCGCGGTGGTGAACGCGGTCGGCCTGTTCGTCGCCCCGCCCGGCGCCACCGACCACCTGCCGGCGCACGTCTACCTGGTCCGGCTGCTGCCGTCGCTGCTGATCGCGCTGGGCCCGCGCAACCAGGAGATGCTCGCCCGCTTCGACGAGACCGCGTTCGGCTCGCGCCGGCGCCGGCCGTACAGCCTGCTGCCGTACGGGTCGATCGTGGTCGTCTTCGTGACGATGCTGATGATGATGCCGCAGGGCATCGACACCCGGCTGTGGGGTGTGGTCGGCGGCTTCGGGATCATCGTGGCGCTGGTGGTGGCCCGGCAGCTGGCCGCCTTCCACGACAACACCCGGCTGATCGACCAGCTCGACACCACCCTGACCGAACTGCGCGAGCACGAGCGGCGGCTGCGGCACCAGGCACTCCACGACGAGCTGACCGGCCTGGCGAACCGCGCGTACTTCCGCGAGGAGACCACCACCGCCCTCACCGCCTCGCGGCCGGGCACCGTCGCGCTGCTGCTGGTCGACCTGGACGGGTTCAAGGCGGTCAACGACACGCACGGTCACGCGGCCGGCGACCTGCTGCTGGCCGGGGTGGCGGAGAAGCTGCGCCAGTCGGTGCGCTCCGGCGACCTGGTGGCCCGCCTCGGCGGCGACGAGTTCGCGGTGCTGCTGCGCGACTGCACGGTGCACGACGCGGAGCAGACCGCCAAGCGGATCCTGCGGGCGCTGGCCGAGCCGGTCACGGTGGGTGAGACGCCGCTGCGGGCGAACGCCAGCATCGGCATCGCCTGCGCCGAGGAGCGTGACGACGTACGGTCGCTGCTGCACGACGCCGACATGGCGATGTACGCCTCGAAACATCAGGGCAAGGGCACCTGGAAGCGGTACGAGGCCGGGATGGCGCCGGCCGCGGGCTAGCGCGGCCCCGCTCATCCCCGTCGGATGACGAACGTCCGGTACGGCCGGCCCATCCTGGCGGGATGCCGACCAGCACGACCTCAGCGGCCGATCAGCGGCAGCACCCGTCCGGGGCCCGGCCCGCCGGCGTGCTGGCCACGCTGGCGTCCGGGCAGTTCCTGATGGCGCTCGACAGCTCCGTGATGAACGTGTCGATCTCGACGGTGGCCGACGACCTGGACACCACCGTCACCGGGATGCAGACCGCGATCACGCTCTACACGCTGGTGATGGCGGCCTTGATGATCACCGGTGGGAAGATCGGCGACATCGTGGGCCGCAAACGCGCCTTCGCGCTGGGCTGCGCGATCTACGGCGCCGGATCGCTGACCACCGCGCTCGCCCCGAACCTGGGCGTGCTGCTGATCGGCTGGTCCGCCCTGGAGGGGATCGGCGCCGCACTGATCATGCCGGCGATCGTCGCCCTGGTCGCGTCGAACTTCGGTCCGGCCGGGCGGCCGCGCGCCTACGGCCTGGTGGCGGCCTCGGGCGCGATGGCCGTCGCGGTCGGGCCGCTGATCGGTGGCCTGCTCACCACGTACGCGTCCTGGCGGTGGGTCTTCGCCGGAGAGGTGATCCTGGTGCTCGGGATCGTCGCCTCGGCCCGCCGGATGACGGACGCGCCGGGCGATCGCGCCGCCCGCCTCGACCTCGTCGGCACCGTGCTGTCCGCCCTCGGGCTCGGGCTCGTGGTGTTCGGCACCATCCGGGTGGGCACCTGGGGATTCGCCCACCCCAGGCCGGGCGCGCCGGACTGGCTCGGCCTGTCCCCGGTGCTCTGGATGCTGATCGCCGGTGGTCTCGTGCTGCTCGGCTTCCTGCACTGGGAACGACACCGGCAGGCCGCCGGCGCGGCGGTGCTGCTCGACCCGGCGATGCTCGGCAACAAGCGGCTGCGCGGTGGGCTGACCTCGTTCTTCTTCCAGTACCTGCTGCAGGCCGGGCTGTTCTTCGTGGTCCCGCTGTTCCTCTCCATCTCGCTCGGGCTGTCCGCCGTCGACACCGGGCTGCGCATCCTCCCGCTCTCCATCGCCCTGCTGGTGGCCGCGGTCGGCGTTCCGCGGCTCTTCCCCCAGGTGTCGCCCCGCCGGGTCGTCCGCCTGGGGTTCGCGGCGCTGCTGGCCGGGATCACGCTGTTCGCCATGGCCCTGGAGGCCGGTGTCGGGCCGGAGGTGGTCACCTGGCCGATGCTGCTGGCCGGCCTGGGCATCGGGGCGCTGGCCTCGCAGCTGGGCAGCGTCACCGTGTCCGCGGTGCCGGACGAGCGCAGCGCCGAGGTGGGCGGGCTGCAGAACACCGTCACCTTCCTCGGCGCCTCGATCGGGACCGCCCTCGCCGGCACCGTCCTGATCGCCGCCCTCAGCTCGTCGTTCCTGGCCGGGGTGCGGGACAACCCCGCGGTGCCGGCGAAGCTCTCCGAGCAGGCCCAGGTCCAGCTGGCCGGCGGCGTGCCGTTCATCCCGGACGCGCGGCTGAGCGAGGCGCTCACCGCGGCCGGCGTGACCGGCGCGGCGGCGGACGCCATCACCGAGGAGAACCGGGAGGCGCGGCTGGACGGGCTGCGGTCCGCGCTCGGCGTGCTCGCCGTGCTCGCCCTCGTCGCGCTGTTCTTCTCGCCCGGCATCCCGCGGCGGCAACCGGGCAACCTCACTCCACCGGGATGAGGCGCGGCACCGCCCTCGGCAGGCGGGAACGCCCGCAAGCAGGCGGGGCACGCCCGCAAGCAGGCGGGGAACGCCCGCAAGCAGGCGGGGCACGCGCTAGGCACGTGCGGCGTCCCCGGCACCAGGGGCGGCACGCGCGCCGGCCCGCCGGCCGGTCAGGCCGGGATCGGCACCGCCGTGCCGCTGACCCGGACCCCGGGCTCGCCGGGGACCAGGCGCACCGTGATCCGGCTGGGCCGGCCCAGGTCGTCGCCCTGTCGCAGCAGGAGCGTGGCGTCGTCGCCGACGATTCCGAGCTCCCGCAGGTACCCGCCGAGGGCCGCGGCCGCCGCGCCGGTGGCCGGGTCCTCGTAGACCCCACCGACCGGGAACGGGTCGCGCACGTCGAAGACCGTCGGGCCGTCCCGGTACACCAGCTGCACCGTGGTCCATCCGCGCGCGGTCATCAGCTCCTTCAGCGCCGGCACGTCGTAGTCCAGGCGGGCCAGGCGCGCGCGGCTGGTCACCGCGACGATCGGGTGGTGCGCGCCGGCGTACGCCACCCGCGGCGGCAGTGCCGGGTCCAGGTCGGCGGGCGACCAGCGCAGCGTGCCGAGCAGCGTGGCGAGATCGGCGTCGGCGAGCGCGGCCACGCTGGGCACGACGCTGGTCAGCGTGGCGACGCCGGTGCTGTCCACGGTCACCGGGACCTCGCCCGCGTTGGTCACGAACAGGTGCTCGCCCGGGCCCAGCGCGACCGCCGTCGCCACCGTCGCGTGCCCGCAGAACGGCACCTCGGCGAGCGGGCTGAAATACCGCACGCGGTACCGGTCGCCGGCCCGCTCGGTGACGAACGCCGTCTCGGAGTAGCCCAGCTCGGCCGCGATCCGGAGCATCCGGGACTCGTCCAGGCCGGAGGCGTCCAGCACCACGCCGGCCGGGTTCCCGCCGTCCGGGCTTCCGGTGAATGCCGCGTACTTCTCGATCATGTGGGGAAGCGTGCCGCGCGGCCGGCGCCGCGGCCCAGAGCCAATCCCGCGGCGCTGGCCGCGTTCCCGGTCACAGTCGCCGGTTGTCACATGTGCGGAGTAGCGTTCCTGCGGTGACAGAGGGCCCTACCGCGATCACCTTCGAACCTCCCGCCGACCTTCCGCGCACCCTGGGCGAGCTGCGTGCCAGCGGGCACCAGTTCCGCACCGTCAAGCAGGAGCTGCGCGAGAACCTGCTGCACAAACTGCGCACCGGCGAGCCACGCTTCCCCGGCATCGTCGGTTACGAGGACACCGTGCTCCCCGAGGTCGAGCGGGCCCTGCTCGCCGGCCACGACATGGTCCTGCTCGGCGAGCGTGGCCAGGGCAAGACCCGCCTGATCCGCGCCCTGGCCGGGCTGCTGGACGAGTGGACGCCGTACATCACCGGCTCCGAGCTGCACGAGCACCCGTACCACCCGCTCACGCCGGCCGGCCGGCGGCTGGCCGCCGAGACCGGCGACCTGCTGCCGATCTCCTGGCTGCACCGCTCGCAGCGGTACGGCGAGAAGCTGGCCACCCCGGACACCAGCGTCGGCGACCTGATCGGCGACGTCGACCCGATCAGGGTGGCCGAGGGCCGCGCCCTGGGCGACCCGGAGACCATCCACTTCGGTCTGGTGCCGCGTACCAACCGGGGCATCTTCGCCGTCAACGAGCTGCCCGACCTGGCCGAGCGCATCCAGGTGTCGCTGCTCAACGTGCTCGAGGAACGCGACATCCAGGTCCGCGGCTACCAGCTGCGCCTGCCGCTCGACCTGCTGCTGGTCGCCTCGGCGAACCCGGAGGACTACACCAACCGGGGCCGGATCATCACCCCGCTCAAGGACCGTTTCGGCGCCGAGATCCGCACCCACTACCCGGTCGACCTGGAGCTGGAGACCGCGCTGATCCGCCAGGAGGCCGAGCTGGTCGCGGCCGTCCCGGAACACCTGATCGACGTGCTGGCCCGGTACACCCGGGCGGTCCGCGAGTCCTCGTCGGTGGACGCCCGCTCCGGGGTCTCGGCCCGATTCGCGATCGCCGCCGCCGAGACCGTCGCGGCGTCCGCGCTGCGCCGCTGCGGGCTGCGCGGCGAGCGGGAGGCGGTGGCCCGGGTCTGCGACACCGTCTCGGTGACCTCCACCCTGCGCGGCAAGGTCGAGTTCGAGAGCGGGGAGGAGGGCCGGGAGACCGAGATCCTGGCGCACCTGCTGCGGGTCGCCACCGCGGAGACCTTCCGCGCCCGGCTGGCCGGTCTCGACCTGTCCGGTTTCACCGACCTGGTCGCCGACGGGGCCATCATCGAGACCGGCGACCTGGTCAGCGCCGAGGAGCTGCTCACCCAGATCGGCACGGTGCCGGGCCTGGCCAAGGTGCTGGACCGGCTCGGGCTGGGCGACGCGCCGAGCCCCGGGCAGGCCGCGTCCGGCGTCGAGTTCGTGCTGGAGGGGCTGCACCTGACCCGCCGGCTGGCCAAGGAGCTGACCGACGACGGCCGCACCCTTTACGGAAGCTGACCGATGAGCCGCCATGTCTTCCGCTACGGCGCGTGGCGCGACGGGCCCGACCCGCTCGCCCCGCCGTACGACGTGCGCGCCGCCGTCGACGAGATGGGCGAGCGGGTGATGCGGGGCGACAGCCTGCGCGACGCGCTGCGTGACCTGATCCGGCGCGGGCCGCGCTCCGGCCGGGGCCTGGACGAGCTGCGGGACCGGGCGCGCCGGCTGCGCCGGGAGGCGCTGCGGCGGGGCAACCTCGACGGCGCGGTGACCCGGGCCCGGCAGATGCTCGACCAGGCGCTGGCCGCCGAGCGCGACGAGCTGCGGGCCCGCGACGACGAGGGGGCCCGGTTCAACGAGGCCGTCCTGGACAATCTGCCCCGCTCGACGGCGCAGGCGGTGTCCGAGCTGTCGGCGTACGACTGGGCATCCGCCGAGGCCCGGTCGATCTACCAGCAGATCCTGGACGGGCTGCGGCAGGAGGTCGTCGAGCAGCGGTTCGCCGGGATGCGCCAGGCGCTGCGCGACGGCGACCTCGCCGACGTCTCCGCGATGGTCGGCGCCCTCAACGACCTGCTCGCCAGGCACGCCCGGGGCGAGGACACCACCGACGCGTTCCGCGAGTTCATGGCCGAGCACGGCCGGTTCTTCCCGGACGATCCGCGCGACATCGACGAGCTGATCGACTCACTGGCCCGGCAGGCCGCCGCGGCCGAGCGGCTGATGCGCTCGCTGAGCCCGCAGCAGCGCGAGGAACTGCAGCAGCTGATGGACCAGGCGCTCGGCGACGGGCCGCTGCGCGCTCAGCTGGCCGAGCTGACCGACAATCTGCGGGCGCTGCGTCCCGGCCTCAACTGGAGTCGTGGCGAGCGGATGCGCGGTCCGGGCGACCTGGGGTACGGCGACGCGGCCGCCGCGCTGGGCGAGATCGCCGACCTGGACGAGCTGATCGACCAGCTCGGCCAGGAGCATCCCGGCGCCACCCTGGACGACGTCGACGTGGAGGCGGTGGCGCGCCAGCTCGGCCGGTCCGCCGCCGACGACCTGCGCCGGCTGCGCGAGCTGGAGCGGGAGCTGCGCCGGCAGGGCTGGGTGCAGCGCGACGGCGACGGGCTGACCCTGTCGCCGAAGGCGCTGCGCCGGCTCGGCCAGACCGCCCTGTCGAAGATCTTCCACGAGGTCTCCGGCAAGCGCGGGGAGCACGACATGCGGGACGCGGGCGCGGCCGGCGACCTGATCGGCTCGTCACGGCGCTGGGAGTTCGGTGACGACCAGCCGCTCGACGTGGTCCGCACGGTCGGCAACGCGGTCCGGCGCCGGGCCGCCTCCCGCGGCGCCGGCGCCCTTCCGGTACGCCTGGAACCCGACGACTTCGAGGTCGCCGAGACCGAGCGCCGGGCCTCGGCGGTGGTCGCGCTCTGCGTCGACCTCTCCTACTCGATGTACGCCGACGGCCGCTGGGGGCCGATGAAGCAGACCGCCCTGGCCCTGTCGCACCTGGTCGCCACGAAATACCCGCAGGACGCGCTGCAGATCATCGGCTTCGGCAAGTACGCGATGTCGCTGTCGCAGGGCGAGCTGGCCGGCATCGAGCCCACCCTGGAGAAGGGCACCAACCTGCAGCACGCCCTGAAACTCGCCGGCCGGCACCTGCGACGGCACCCGGGCTCCGAGCCGGTGGTGCTGGTGGTCACCGACGGCGAGCCGACCGCGCACCTGGAGGAGGGCGGGGAGGCGCTGTTCTGGTGGCCGCCGCTGCCGGAGACGGTCGAGGCGACCGTGCACGAGGTCGATCTGCTGACCCGGTACGGCGCGACGCTCAACGTGTTCATGCTCGGCGACGATCCGGGCCTGCAGCGGTTCGTGGCCGGGGTGGCCCGGCGCAACGGTGGCCGGGTGTTCAGCCCGAACGCCGCGGAGCTGGGCCGGTACGTGATCGACGACTACGTGCGAGCCCGGCGCGGGCGGCGCTGAGCCACCCGCGCCGGGCCCGCGGCGGCGTCGACGCGCGGGCCCGCGCCCGTTCCCGCGTCGACGCGCGCGCCCGTGCCCGCGTCGACGCGCGGGCCCGCGCCGGCGAATCGGCCCAGGCGGTGGGCCCGTTGGTACGCCGCCTGGGTCCACGGCCGCCGCGGGCGGCCGTGGACCGGCGCCGGACGCGGCTGAGCGGGGTGGTCGGACCGTCGTGCCGTCTCGCGCCCGGGCACGCGGGGTGGTCGGACCGTCGTGCCGTCTCGCGCCCGGGCACGCGGGGTGGTCGGACCGTCGTGCCGTCTCGCGCCCGGGCACGCGGGGTGGTCGGACCGTCGTGCCGTCTCGCGCCCGGGCACGCGGGGTGGTCGGACCGTCGTGCCGTCTCGCGCCCGGGCACGCGGGGTGGTCGGACCGTCGTGCCGTCTCGCGCCCGGGCACGCGGGGTGGTCGGACCGTCGTGCCGTCTCGCGCCCGGGCACGCGGGGTGGTCGGACCGTCGTGCCGTCTCGCGCCCGGGCACGCGGGGTGGTCGGACCGTCGTGCCGTCTCGCGCCCCGGCACGTGCGGTCGCCGGACCGTCGTGCCCTCTCCCGCCGCGGCCGGGCACGCCCCAAACGGGCGATAGGCAGGTGCCTAGCCTCCTAGGACGTGCTGGACAGTGTGGTGCCCGTGACTACGCGTCGGGGATGGGTAGGCAGGTGGTTATAGTGGCTCGGCGAGCGACCGGCGCCGCCGGCTGACCGGGTGACCAGGCCCGGCCACATGCGCCGGCGAGGGGGAGAGGAAGTCGTGGCGATGTCGCAGCACCCTGCGCCGTCCATCGAGACCTCCAACCGGATCTTCACGATTCCGAACGTGATCAGCTTCATCCGGCTGCTCGGCGTCCCGCTCTTCCTCTACCTGCTGCTCGGCCCGGAACAGGACGTCGCGGCGGTGATCGTGCTGGCGGTGGGCGGCACCACCGACTGGGTGGACGGTTACGTCGCCCGCCGGATGAACTCGGTGTCCCGGCTGGGCGAGCTGCTCGACCCGTTCGCCGACCGGCTGTACATCCTGGCCACCCTGGTCGGGTTCACCGTCCGCGAGGTCGTGCCGTGGTGGCTGACCGGCGCGTTGCTGCTGCGCGAGGCGGTCGTCGGGGTGGCGCTGCTGGTCCTGCGCCGGCACGGGTACGGCCCGCCCCCGGTGCACTACGTCGGCAAGACCGGCACGTTCGTGCTGCTCGCGGCGTTCCCGGTGATCCTGCTGGCCAAGGCGGTGCCGTCGATCGACTGGTGGGCCGCGCCGGTCGGCTGGGCGCTGGCCTGGTGGGCGCTCGGCCTGTACTGGGCGGCCGGCGTGCTCTACCTCGCGCAGATCGCGCAGCTGTTGCGCGCCGACCGGGACGGGCCGGGCGCACCCCGGGCGGTCGCGCCGTGACCAGCCCGGCGGCTTCCTCGCCGGATCCGGACGGCGGGTCCGGGAAGCGGACGTACGCGCCGGACTTCCTCACCGCGCTGTTCCAGAACCCCCTGGATCCCGGGTACGCCGATGCGGCCGCCCGCCGCGCCGAGGGGTACCGCCGCACCGGCGCCCGCAAGCGGGCCACCAACGCCATCGCCGTGGTGACCCTGAGCGCGATCGGGTTCCTGCTGGTGGTCGGGTACCAGCAGACGGTGGCCGACGAGCCGGGGCGGACCAAGGCGCGCGACACGCTGATCGGGCAGGTGGAGAGCCGCCGGGAGCACACCGAGACGCTGCAGGCCCGGGCCGATCTGCTCGCCGACCAGGTGGCCGAGCTGCGCAGGCGGGAGCTGGGTGGGGCGGCCGTGGCCCGGATCGGCGACCTGGAGGCGGCGACCGGGCTGGCCCCGGTGCGCGGCTCGGGCGCGAAGATCGTGCTGGCGGACGGGCCGACGTCGGTGGACGCGGTGACCGGCCAGCGGCGTACCGACGGGCAGGTGAAGGACACCGACCTGCAGTTGGCGGCGAACGCGCTGTGGTCGGCCGGGGCCGAGGCGATCGCGATCAACGGGCAGCGGCTGACGGCCACGTCGACGATCCGGCAGGCCGGGGAGGCGATCCTGGTCGATACCCGGCCGGTCACCATGCCGTACCAGGTGGTGGCGATCGGCCCGGACGATCTGGCGGACGACTTCCGCAACGGATACGCCGGAAAGTTTTTCGCAACGTTGTCGACCCGCTACGGCATGTCGTTCGAGACATCCAAGGTCGGCAACGTCACCCTGGACGCGGCGCCGCAGCTGAAGTTGCGTTCCGCGTCGCCGAGCACCCCCGCGCCCGCGCTGTCGGGCGCCTCGTCAGTGGCCGGCTCCGGTGCGCCCTCGGGCTCGCCGTCGTCGGCCGGCTCACCGTCGGAAGGCGGCCGATGATCGCCGTACTCGCCCTGCTCGCGGGTGTCCTGCTGGGCATCGTGTTCCACCCCACCGTGCCGCCGGAGCTGGTGCCGTACCTGCCGATCGCGGTGGTGGCGGCGCTGGACGCGGTGTTCGGCGGGTTGCGCGCGAAGCTGGACGGCATTTTCGACGACAAGCAGTTCGTGGTCTCGTTCATCTCGAACGTGCTGGTCTCCGGCCTGATCGTGTATGTGGGCGACCAGTTGGGGGTGGGCGGGCAGCTGTCCACCGGGGTCGTGGTCGTGCTCGGCGTGCGGATCTTCGGTAACGTCGCGGCGATCCGCCGGCACCTCTTCCGGGCGTGACGGCCCGGGTCCCGGACGCCGGGTGAGACAAGGTGGGGACTCGATGACCGACCGTGAGGACAACGGCCGCGACCAGACGCCGCCGGGCTTCGGCCTGCCCACGGCGGGGCGGAAGCCTCCCGCGGAGGCGGGCGCGGCCTACGGCGCGCCGTCCGCGGACCGCGAGACGAGGTACGTCGTGCCGCCCGATGAGGAGGAGACGGCGTACGTCGTGCCGCCGGGCCGGGAGCGGTCGCGTGCGGCCGGGGAGCCGGCGTATGCCGTGCCCGGTGAGGAGGAGACGGCGCGGGTGACGCCCGGGCGCGAGAGCGCCGCGGAGCCGGCGGGGTACGCCGTTCCGGACGCGCCCGCGCGGGAGTCGGCGGCGGACCGCCCGCATCTCGCCGCGCCGGGGTCGCGGACGACCGGCGACGCCGACGCGGAGGTCACCCGGGAGGGTGAGCCGGGAGCGGGCGAGACATCGGCCACGTCACCCGATCCGTCGATGTCCGACACGCCCGAGCCGGCCGACGCAGAACGTGATCTTGATCGCGCCGGGGATGCCCCGGGGGCGGCGAATGTCCCCGCCGCTCCGAGCGCCGAGACGGCGTCGAGCTCCGGCGCCCCCGGCGGATCCGTGACGGCGGAGGCGGTTGTCGCAGGCGCCGCCGCTGCCGGGCGGCCGGGTGCTCCGGCCGGTCCCGCGCCCGGCGATGCCGCCGCCGACGCCCGGCAGGAGCCGGAAACGGCCCCCGCCGGGGCGGCGCGGCCCGGCAGCAAGCGCCCGGCCCCGGCCGGAACGCTGATCTGGGTGCTGCTGGCGCTGTTCGGGTTCACCCTGGTGGTGCAGTTGCGCAGCAACGATGTCGACAGCGGCCTGTCCACCGCCCGCCAGGAGGACCTGGTCCAGATCCTGAGCGACCTGGAGGCCCGCGACAGCCGGCTCGCCAGCGACATCGAGACCCTGGAGCGCAGCAAACAGCAGCTCACCTCGGGTGTGGCGGGCCGTGAGGCGGCTCTGGAGGAGGCCAACAAGCGCAGCCAGGAGCTCGGTCTGCTGGCCGGGACGATCGCCGGTCGCGGTCCGGGGCTGGAGATCGTGCTGGACGGCGTCAAGGCGTCCGATGTGCTCAACACGGTGCAGGAGCTGCGCGGCTCCGGCGGCGAGGTGATGCAGGTCAGCGGCGCGGACGGAACCTCGGTGCGGATCGTCGCGTCGACGTATTTCGTCGACGCGGCCGGTGGTGGCATCATCGCCGACGGTGACCGGCTGACCGGGCCGTTCCGGCTGCTCGTGATCGGCTCTCCGGAGACGATGAGAACGGCGCTGCAGATCCCGGGCGGGGTGGTGGCGTCGGTGAAGAGCGACGGCGGTAGCGTGACCATGGACTCGCGCTCCACGGTCGAGGTGACCGCGGTGCGTAAGGCGACTGCCCTGCAGTATGCACGTCCGGTTTCGTGACTACGGAGGAAGTGTTGATTCCTGAGGATCTGCGGTACACCGCGGAGCACGAGTGGGTCGCCGGTGACGGCAGCGGCCCCGTGCGGGTGGGGATCACCCACTTCGCGCAGGATGCGCTCGGTGACATCGTCTTCGTGCAGCTGCCCGAGGAGGGCACGGCCGTGCAGGCCGGCGACTCGCTCGGTGAGATCGAGTCGACCAAGAGCGTCTCGGAGATCTACGCGCCGATCGCCGGCACCGTGGTCTCGCGCAACGACACGCTCGGCGACGAGCCGGAGCTGATCAACGCCGAGCCGTACGCGGCGGGCTGGCTGGTCGAGATCGCTCCGGCCGACCCGGCGGCGCTCGACGCTCTGCTGGACGCCGCGGCGTATCAGGCGCTGACCGAGAGCAACTGAGAAGCCGGGGCATCGACCCGGATCTCGAAGCACGTCCGCGCGTCCGGTTGCTCTGCGATATTGGCGCTGACTAGGCTCGCGGAACGCAAGCACAAGTGTTATGCCTTTGAAACCGTCCTACCCAAAACCACTAGTCGTGCGTCGGGCCGTAATGGCCTCGGCGAGGTCGCAACATCACGACCTTGCCGGTCGAGGCGACGACCAACTGATCCGTGAGGTGGTCCGATGACGCGCCCAGACGACGAGTTCCCCCCGCTCGACGTCACGTCCACGCTGAACCTTGGCGCCCTTGACGAGGTGCTCGAGGGTCCCGAGACCGACGTGGTGCCGAGCCGCATGTCCGGCTCGCTGCCGCCCGGGATGGCGCTGCTGGTGGTCCGCCGTGGCCCGAACGCGGGCGCCCGGTTCCTGCTGGACCACGACGTGACGACCAGCGGGCGGCACCCGGACAGTGACATCTTCCTCGACGACGTGACGGTTTCCCGCCGCCACGCCGAGTTCCACCGTGACGGGGGCGTGTTCACCGTGCGCGACGTGGGCTCGCTCAACGGCACGTACGTGAACCGGGAGCGGGTCGAGGCGGCGACGCTGAGCAACGGCGACGAGGTCCAGATCGGCAAGTTCCGTCTGGTGTTCATCGCCGGCCCGCGGCCGGAGGGCGAGGGCGGCCGGGCGTGAACCCGTCGGGGGCGGCCGCACGCGACCCGGGGGCCTCGCGTCCCCAGGCCGGGCGCGATGGTGCGCTGATGAGCATCGGGGAGGTGCTGGCCCATCTGCGCACCGAGTTCCCCGACACCACGATCTCGAAGTTGCGGTTCCTGGAGGCGGAGGGTCTGGTCGACCCGCAACGCACCGCCTCCGGGTACCGCAAGTACTCGTGGAACGACGTGGCCCGGCTGCGGTTCGTGCTGACCGCGCAGCGTGATCAGTACCTCCCGCTCCGGGTCATCCGCGAGCAGCTGGACCGGATGGAGCAGGAACCGGTGGTTCCGCAGCGACCGACGCTGGTGGCGGTCGGCACGCAGCGGGCCGCCGATCCGGCCGACACCAGGATCCCGAAGGACGACCTGGTGCAGCGGACCGGGGTCGACGAGGCGATGCTGGCCGAGCTGGAGCAGATCGGCCTGGTCGTGGCCCGCCCGCCGGGCTGGTACGACACCGACGCGGTGATCATCGTGGAGGCGGTGGTCGGCCTGACCCGGTACGGCCTGGAGGTGCGTCACCTGCGGGCGTTCCGCAACGCGGCCGATCGTGAGGTCGGCCTGTTCACCCAGCTGCTGGCGCCGCTGGCGCGTCAGCAGGATCCGGCGGCGCGGGCCCGGGCCGCCGAGACCGCTCGTGAGCTGCAGGCACTGTCGCAGCGGCTGCACGCGGCGCTGGTACGCACCGGGCTGCGCGGTGAACTGGGTCGCTGATCCGGGTTCGACCCGGTCCGTGCGGGGTATCCCGCGCGGGGCGGAGGAGGTCCGCGTGCGTGTACCGTGCAGGGTAAGGGGCGGCCGTCCGGGGGACGGCGACATCAACGAACACGGAGGCGGGCGGTGCGCGAGCTGAGCGTGGTCGGGGTCCGTGTGGAGCTGCCCAGCAACCAGCCGATCGTGTTGCTGCGGGAAGTCGACGGCGACCGGTACCTGCCGATCTGGATCGGTGCGGTGGAGGCGACCGCGATCGCCTACGAGCAGCAGGGCGTGAAGCCGGCCCGGCCGTTGACGCATGATCTGCTGCGGGACATCCTGGCGGCGCTGCAGGCGCCGCTGAAGGCGGTCGAGATCACCGAGCTGAAGGACAACGTCTTCTACGCCGACCTGCTGATCGGCGACGATGTGCGGGTGTCGGCGCGGCCCAGTGACTCGATCGCGCTGGCGTTGCGGGTCGGCGCGCCGATCCGGTGCGCCGAGCAGGTGCTGACCGAGGCCGGCATCGTCATCCCGGACGAGCAGGAGGACGAGGTCGAGAAGTTCCGGGAGTTCCTGGACCAGGTCCGCCCGGAGGACTTCGCCGGCTGAGCGGCCGTGCCGCCGTCGCTGCCCGACGGTGCTGGAAACGCCGGAAAACCGCTGAGAGTAACGGCGTGTCGGCGTGTCGCTCGTCCTAACGCGGCGTGTCGTGCCGTTACCTCCATGTTTCCCCCGGGACTGAGATATACGCTCGTGACGTCCAGGTGAACCGGCACCGCCCAGGTCGAGAGATGATGGGCAGCGGGGAGGTAGTCGCGTGCACGAGCAGCCTCTTGAGGGCCCACTCGTCGGCGAGGACGGCTCGGTCGGCTATCGCGGAGTGACGGCTTGCCAGGCGGTCGGGATCAGCTACCGCCAGCTCGACTACTGGGCGCGCACCACGCTGGTGGTCCCGAGTGTCCGGGACGCTTCCGGCTCCGGCACGTCGCGCCTCTACTCGTTCCGTGACCTGGTGGTCCTCAAGGTCGTCAAGCGCCTGCTGGACGCCGGGGTGTCGCTGCAGAACATCCGCCGCGCGATCGACACGCTGCGTTCGCACGGGGTGGAGGACCTGGCCGGGATCACGCTGATCTCGGACGGCACGACGGTGTACGAGTGCCGTTCCCCGGAGGAGGTCGTCGACCTGCTGCAGGGCGGGCAGGGGGTGTTCGGCATCGCGATCGGCGGGGCGTTCAAGGAGATCCAGGGTTCGCTGTCGCATCTGCCCGCGGAGCCGGCCGCGCCGCAGCCGGCCGGGGAACTGCCCGAGGAACCGGCGGCGGGCGACGAGCTCGCGGCCCGCCGGGCCCGGCGGCGCGCCGGGTGACCGGGATCGCACGATCGGGCCCCGGCGGCGTGCGCCGGCGACGTGCCGCCCGGTGACGAGGATGCCGCACCGGCCCCGGACGCGCGCATCACGGTCAGCGTCCGGGTGACGAGGATGCCGCACCGGCCCCGGACGCGCGCATCACGGTCAGCGTCCGGGTGAGCTGATCCGGGCCAGGGTGCTGCGGCCCAGCCGGGCCATCGCCGGGTTGCGCCGCTCGTAGTACCAGACCAGGCCCATCGACTGCACGAACGCCCAGGCCCGGCCGCGTTCCCAGGTCAGGTCGTCGCAGCCCAGCTCGGCGCGCAGCACCCGGCGGGCGGCCGGCCCCAGCAGGTGCCACGCGCACACCAGGTCCAGGGCCGGGTCGCACGGGCCCAGGCCGCCCACGTCCAGCACGCCGGTCAGGCGGTCGCCGGTGGCCAGCAGGTTGCCGGGAATCAGGTCCCGGTGGCACATCACGTCCGGGGCCTCGCGGGGCAGCTCACGCAGGCCGGCCCACAGCCGCCGCAGGGGTGGCACGTCCAGCAGGCCCTCGCTGCGGCGCAGGCAGGTCGCCATCCACTCGTCCTGCCCGCGCAGGTCGCCGCCGCGGCCGCGCCCGGCGAACGTGCGCCCCCGGGTGTCCAGGGCGCGTACGCCGTGCACGAGCTCGGCCAGGTCCCGCGCGAACACCTCCGCCGACGCGTGACTGTCCGGCGTGGTCACGGTGCCCTCCAGCCAGGTCTGCACGGCCCAGCGCCGCTCGAAACCGGGGCCCGGCTCGCCGATCGCCACCGGCTCCGGCGTGGCGAAGCGGGTCGCCCCGCACAGCTCGCGGGCCGCCGCCGCCTCGGCCACCACGTCCTCGTCCTGCAGCGGGAACCGGGCGCAGAGCCGGTCGCCGAGGCGGAACACGGCGTTGACCGTGCCCTGACCGGCGACCCGCCGTACCGGCAGCGCACGCCAGCGCGGGAACTGGGCGGCGATCAGCGAACGCGCGGTCGCCGTGCGGACCGTCACGGGAGCACGCCGTAGCGGCGGGTGGCGGACGGATCCCGGGGGGCGGCCCCGGCCAGCTCGTCGGCGAGCTCGGCGACCAGCCGCTGCCCGACGCCCGGGCAGGAGCCGCCGACGGTGGGGGTGGAGTCCCGGGCGGCCAGCGTGCGCGGCAGGTCCGCGCCGTCGATCAGCGGCCGCATCATGACCGGGGCGTCGGCCGGGGAATCGGCGCCGTGCAGTACCGGGACCAGCGGCAGCCGCTCGGCGCCGCTCCAGTCCGGCGGCGTCAGCACGGTGTCGGCCACCTCGGCGCCGGCGATCGCGCTGACCGGCGTGCCGCGTGTCAGATTCGTCCGCATCAGGCGGATCTTTCCAGCCGCCCGCGATCGGCGGCCAGCTATTTACCCCCGGCCGCCGGGCCCGCCCCGGGCATCGGGTGGCCCGCGCCGGGCCGGTTCGCCGGTCCGCCGACGGTAGGATTGCGGACCCGGCGGCGCGAGGAGGGCGGGTGTGGAACGGGCGTTCGTTCTCCTCAAACCCGACTGCCTGAGTACGGGCCGGCGCCCGGCCGTGGAAGCCGCGGCCGCCGCCGAGGGGTTGGCCGTCGTGTGCCGTCATCCGGTCGCGTTGACCCCGTCCGACGTGCGCCTGCTCTGGTCGGAGTACACCGATGGTGGCCACGCGCTGATGCGCGCCTTCCTCGACCGCTACCTGTGTGGCGGTGTCTCGGAGGTGCTGCTGCTGCGCGGGCCGGACGCGTTCGAGGCGGCCCGGCGGGTCAAACGCGCCATCCGGTCGCGGTACGCCAACGGCCCCTTCGCCAACCTGGTGCACACCGCCGAGCGGCGCGGCGAGCTGGCCCGGCAGGCCAACCACCTGCTCGGCCGCTGCCCGGCGTGCGCCGAGCCGTTCGCCTGCGACGAGCCGCCGGTGACCCCGCCGCGCCCCGCCGGCCGTGACTTCCGCCGCGACGCCGACCTGCCCGGCCTGGTCGAGTCGCTGTGGCCGGTCGTGCAGGCCACCGACCCGCCCCCGCCGGCGCCGCACCGGCTCGACACCCGGCCCCCGGCCGCCGCGGTGTACCTGGGCGCCGACCGCGCCCAGTCGCTGGACTCCGCGGTGACCGCGGTGTGGTCGGCGCTGCCCGGAGTGGCGCTGGCGCGGGCGGTGACGCTGATGCTCCACGCCGGCCGGGTGGGCGGTTACCCGATCGCGGTGGGCGGCAGCCGGGCGGTGCAGCGTAGCCACCGCACGCTGCGGGCGCACGGCATCACCGCCTGCGGCATCGGCCCCGCCCCGCGCTCCTGATCCCGGCGGCCGCGCGGCCCCGGCGACCGTTCGGACGCCGACCACTTCGGCCTGGACCGGTACGGCAAGCTGACCGTCGGCATGACCGAGGCGCGGCTCCACCCTGGGCGAGGTGCAGACGGCGTACCGGGGCGCAGACGGTCCGCAACGACTACCGCGTCGCGGTGCCCGGCGACGACGGCTGGACCCTGCTGTTCGAGCTGGCCGGCGGCAAGGTCGCCCACATGTCGCTGGGCAAGACTCAGTAGAGTGTCGCGACATGTACCGCGCGGTTCCGGCCCAGGTCGATTTTCCCGCCCTCGACCAGGAGGTGCTGCGCTTCTGGCGTGAGCACGACATCTTCGGGCGCAGCCTGCGGCAGTCCGCGGGCCGCCCGGAGTGGGTGTTCTACGAGGGGCCGCCGACCGCGAACGGGATGCCCGGCGCGCACCATATCGAGGCGCGCGTCTTCAAGGACGTCTTCCCGCGCTACCGGACGATGAAGGGCTACCACGTGGCCCGCAAGGCCGGGTGGGACTGCCACGGGCTGCCGGTCGAGCTGGCCGTGGAGAAGGAGCTGGGGTTCACCGGCAAGCAGGACATCGAGGCGTACGGCGTCGCCGAGTTCAACGCGCGCTGCCGCGAGTCGGTGACCCGGCACACCGACGCGTTCGCCGCGCTGACCGAGCGCATGGGTTACTGGGTGGATCTCGGCGACGCGTACCGGACCATGGACCCGGAGTACATCGACTCGGTGTGGTGGTCGCTGCGACAGATCTTCGACAGGGGCCTGCTGGTCGAGGACTTCCGGGTGGCCCCGTGGTGTCCGCGCGACCAGACCACCCTCTCCGACCACGAGCTCGACCAGGGTTACGAGATCGATGTGGACCCGTCGGTCTACGTCCGCTTCCCGCTCACCTCCGGCCCGCTGGCCGGGACCACGTCGCTGCTGGTGTGGACCACCACCCCGTGGACCCTGGTATCGAACACGGCCGTCGCGGTGCACCCGTCGGTGACGTACGTGGTGGTGACCGACGGCGTCGAGCGGCTGATCGTGGCCGAGTCGCTGATCCCGCCGGGCTGGACGCCGACCGGGGAGTCGTGGACCGGCCGCCAGCTGGAGCGGTGGACGTACCGGCCGCCGTTCGACCTGGTCGAGGTGCCGGACGCGCACATCGTGATCCTGGCCGACTACGTCACCACCGACAGCGGCACCGGCCTGGTGCACCAGGCGCCCGCGTTCGGCGCCGACGACCTGGCCAGCTGTCGGGCCTACGGGCTGCCGATGGTCAACCCGGTGCGTCCCGACGGCACGTTCGAGCCGGGGGTGGATCTGGTCGGCGGGCTGTTCTTCCGCGACGCCAACGAGCCGCTGGTGCAGCGGCTGCGCGCCACCGGCCTGCTGTTGCGGCACGAGCCGTACGAGCACAAATATCCGCACTGCTGGCGCTGCCACACCGCGCTGATCTACTACGCGCAGCCGTCGTGGTACGTGCGGACCACCGCGGTGCGCGACGCGCTGCTACGGGAGAACGAGCGGACGAACTGGCAGCCGGCGAACGTCAAGCACGGCCGGTTCGGCGACTGGCTGACCAACAACGTCGACTGGGCGCTGTCGCGCAACCGGTACTGGGGGACGCCGCTGCCGATCTGGCGCTGTCCCGAGGGGCATCTGACCTGCGTCGGCTCCCGCGCGGAGCTGGGCCGGCTGGCCGGGCGGGACCTGTCCGGGCTGGACCCGCACCGGCCGTTCATCGACGCGGTCGAGTTCGCGTGCCCGCGGTGCGCGCGGACGGCCACCCGGGTCCCGGAGGTGATCGACGCCTGGTACGACTCGGGCTCCATGCCGTTCGCCCAGTTCGGCTATCCGGCCCGCAATCGTGAGCTGTTCGACCGCCGCTTCCCCGCCCAGTTCATCGCCGAGGCGATCGATCAGACGCGCGGCTGGTTCTACACCCTGATGGCGGTCGGCACGCTGGTGTTCGACCGGGCGCCGTACCAGAACGTGGTCTGCCTGGGCCACATCCTGGCCGAGGACGGCCGCAAGATGTCCAAGCACCTCGGCAACATCCTTGAGCCGGTCCCGCTGATGGACCGGCACGGCGCCGACGCGGTGCGCTGGTACATGGCGGCCGTCGGCTCGCCGTGGTCGGCCCGGCGGGTCGGTCACGCGGCATTGCAGGAGGTCGTGCGCAAGGTGCTGCTGACGTACTGGAACACCGTCGCGTTCCAGGCGCTCTACGGTCGTACCGCGAAGTGGACGCCGACCGGGGCGGACCCGGCGCCGGCCGAGCGGACCGCGCTGGACCGCTGGGTTCTTTCGGAGCTGCAGCAGCTGGTCGCCCGGGTGGACGCGGCCCTGGCCGCGTTCGACCCGCACGAGACCGGCAAGCTGATCGCCGCCTTCATCGACGATCTTTCCAACTGGTACGTCCGTCGCAGCCGCCGCCGGTTCTGGCGCGGTGACCCGGCCGCGCTCGCCACGCTGCACGAGGCACTACGGACGGTGACGTTGCTGATGGCGCCGATCACGCCGTTCGTCACCGAGCGGGTCTGGCGGGACCTCGTCGTCGCGGTCGAGACGCAGGCGCCGCCGTCGGTGCATCTGGCCGCGTTCCCGCAGCCGGACCCGGCCCTGGTCGATCCCGTGCTGTCGGAGCGGATGGCGAAGGCGCGGCGGCTGGTCGAGCTGGGTCGCGCCGCGCGCGCCGAGTCCGGTCTCAAGATCCGCCAGCCGCTGTCGCGGGCCCTGGTCTCCGGCGCCGGGGACCTGCCCGCTGAGCTGATGGCGGAGATCGCGGCGGAGCTCAACGTGCACGAGGTGCAGCCGCTGGCCGGCTCGTTGGTGGACACCACGGCCAAGGCCAACTTCCGCGCTCTGGGCAAGCGGTTCGGCAAGGCGGTCCAGCAGGTGGCGGCGGCGATCCAGGCGGCCGACGCGGCCGATCTCAAGAACCGGTTGCGCACCGCCGGAGCCGCCTCGGTGACCGTCGGCGACCAGGAGGTCGTCCTCGTCCCGGAGGAGGTGGTGATCACCGAGACACCGCGCGCGGGCTGGGCGGTCGCCTCGGACGCCGGCGCGACGCTGGCACTGGACCTGCGGCTGACGCCGGAGCTGCGCCGCGCCGGGCTGGCCCGGGAGGCGGTCCGGCAGATCCAGGAGGCGCGCAAGTCCAGCGGCCTGGCGGTCTCCGACCGGATCCGGTTGCGGTACGGCGCCGCCTCCCCGGAGTTGGCTCTGGCCCTGGCCGAGCACGGTGAGCTGGTCGCCGACGAGGTGCTGGCCACCGATGTCGCCGAAGGCGGCCCGGACTGGGCCGATGCCAGCCCGGTCACCGACGAGTCGATCGGCCTGACCTTCTGGCTCACGCGCGCGTGACCGAGCCGATTCGCACGGTCGAGCGGGTCACGCAGCTGGTCGCGTTCAGCCTCCGGTGATCCCGGTCCCCGCGCCACGGGGGGCGCGGGGACCGGGAGCCTCTCAGGCCCGGTCGGGCACCGGCTGCTTCGTCCTCTCGCCGGTGGTCACGGCGGGATCGGCGCGCCGGTTGCGGATCAGCGCGTCGATCGACCAGGGACCGGCCCCGAGGGACGCGATGACCAGGAACGACCAGGCGTACAGGGCCGAGGGGACCCCGCCGTTCTCGATCGGCGTCAGCCCTTCGGGCTGGTGCACGACGAAGTAGGCGTAGGCCATCGACCCGGAGGCCAGGATCGCGGCCGGGCGGGTGAACAGGCCGAGCAGCACGAGTGCGCCGCAGCTGAGCTGGATCAGGGCGGCGTACCAGTTCGGCCAGGTGCCGACCGCGATCGATTCGCCGGTGCCGCGGTTGCCGCCGAGCACGCCGAACAGGCCGGCGAGACCGTGGCAGGCGAACAGCAGGCCGACGGCGATGCGGAACAGCGGCCAGATGACGTTGGCGAAGCGGGGGGTTGACAATAGACGCTCCTCTGCATAAAAACGGACAACTGTCGGTTCACACTAGAGGCTGGGCACCGGCTGACTCCATTCATGTCCATAAATTTTGTTTAAAAGATTTCGCAAATGGTCGGGCACCGGGCCCCACCCCGGCTGCCCGGCCCGCGGTTCGTCGCGCCCGCCACCCGGGCCCATGCGCTGGCCCGGTGGCCGCCGCCCGATCCGGCCGGCGCACTTGACGTGAAGCGGGGTCGAGGTAGGAGGCTGTGGCGGTGAACGTCACTGCTTACCTCGACCGGATCGGCGTCCCTCGGCCGGCCGCCGCGGACGCCGCCACGCTGCGTGCGCTGCATCGCGCCCACCAGACCGCCGTGCCGTTCGAGAACCTCGCCATCCATCTCGGCGAGCGGATCTCCCTCGACCCGGACGATCTTTTCGACAAGGTGGTGCGGCGCCGCCGGGGTGGGTTCTGTTACGAGCTTAACGGCCTGTTCGCGGTCCTGCTGGAGGAACTCGGTTACGCCGTGACCCGGGTCGGCGCGCGGGTGTACGGCGAGCACCGGCTGGGCCCGCCGTTCGACCACCTCGCGCTGCTGGTGTCGGCCGGCCGGGACGGCACGTGGCTGGTGGACGTCGGCTTCGGTCGGCACAGCTCCTACCCGCTGCGGCTGGCCGACCGGGGCGAGCAGCCGGACCCCGGTGGCCGGTTCCGGCTGGCCGACGCGGACGGCGGCGACCTGGACGTGCTGCGCGACGGCGAGCCGCAGTACCGGATCGAGCGCACGCCCCGGCAGCTGTCCGACTTCGCGCCGACCTGCTGGTGGCAGCAGACCTGGCCGGGATCGCACTTCCGGCGCAACCCGGTCTGCACCCGCCTCGACGGCGACGACCGGGTGACGGTGAGCGGACGCACCCTCATCCGCACGTCCGGCTCGGCGCGCGCCGAGACCGCGCTCGCCTCGGACGAGCAGGTGCTCAGCGCGTACCGGGTGCACTTCGGGATCGAGCTGGACCGCGTCCCGTCACCCCCGCAGGAGTGACGCCGGACCTCGGGGCCCCGGCTGGCGGTCCACGGCGGCGCTCGGCAAGCTGTGCTCATGGAACACGTGCCGGTGGTCATCGTCGGGGCCGGGCCGACCGGGCTCACCGCCGCGCTCATGCTGGCCCGGCGGGGCATCGGCTGCGTGGTCCTGGACCGGTTCGCGCAGCCGTACCCACTGCCTCGCGCGGTGCACTTCGACGACGAGGTGTTCCGCATCTTCGCGGGTCTCGGACTGGCCGGCGAGCTGGCCCGGATCTCCCGGCCGGCGCCCGGCATGCAGCTGGTCGACCCGGGACTGCGGGTGCTCGCCGAGTTCACCCGCGATCCGGTCGGCCCGCACGGGTTCCCACAGGCCAACATGTTCCACCAACCCGACCTGGAACGGCTGCTGCGGGCCCGGCTGGCCCGGCTGCCGGCCGCCGCCATCCGCGGCGGGATTTCCGTGTACGACGTGGAGCAGCCGCCGTCCGGGCCGGTGTGTGTCCGGTATCGATCAGCTGACTCCGGTGCCGAGGGCGAGGTGTGGGCGGACGCGGTGCTCGGCTGCGACGGCGCCAACAGCGTGGTCCGCTCGTCGATCGGCGCGCTCTGGGAGGATCTCGGCTTCCAGCAGCGGTGGCTGGTGGTGGACGCGGTGTCGGCGGTGCCGCTGCCGGCGTACGACGGGGTGCAGCAGGTGTGCGACCCGCGGCGGGCGGCCACCTTCATGATGGTCACGCCCGGGCGGTACCGATGGGAGTTCCGGCTGGACGCCGGGCCGGCGCCGGAGGTGCTGCCGCGGATCCGGCCGTGGCTGGGCGGGACGGACCCCGGTGCGCTGAGCATCCAGCGGCAGGCGGAGTACACGTTCCGCGGGGCGGTCGCCGAGCGGTGGCAGGACCGGCGGGTGTTCCTGCTCGGCGACGCGGCCCACCTGACCCCGCCGTTCATCGGGCAGGGCATGTGCGCCGGGATCCGGGACGCGGCCAACCTGACCTGGAAACTGGCGATGGTGCTGGACGGGCGGGCGGACGAACGGCTGCTGGCGACGTACGAGAGCGAGCGCCGGCCGTACGCGAAAACCATGATCCGGATGGCGATGCTGATCGGCTGGGTGATGACCGGCGGCAGCCGGCGTTCCGCGCCGCTGCGTCGCGCGATGTTACGGACAGTGACCAAACTGCCCGGTGTGGAGCGACGCGCGACGACGGTGGCCTGGCCCGCCCTCGGCCGAGGGCCGCTGGTCGGGCGCGGCGGCGGCCGGCTCTGCCCGGCCGACCTGGAGCCGCGCCTGGGCGACGGGTTCACGCTGACCGACCCGGGCACGCCGCGGGCGCTGCTGATCCGCCCGGACCGGATCGTGGCGGCCGCCGGCCGGCACGCCGACCCCGGGCTGCCGGCCGCCGCCGGTGTCGCGATTTCCGGCCTGTGAGCTGCTGAAACTATTTTTTGTCGTACCGCTGGGATACAACTACCTCCACTTGAGAGCTGAGGGAGGACTGGTTGTGACAAGCGACGGCGCCGCCTACGAGCGGCGTAGCTCAGCGCCCGTCATCACACCGGTGGGGACACGGAAACTGGCCAAGGTGCCGTTCGTCGAGCTGGCCGACGGCCGTCTGCAGGGAGTCGTCTCCAGCGGCTCCGACATCGAGCGTGTCTACGTCTCCTCAATCACAGCGGGTGACCACGGGTTGAGCTGCCACACCAACAACAACCGGCCGTGCGGCGGGCTCGCCGGCGGGTCGTCGGCCTGCAACCACCTGCGCGCGCTGGCCGACGCCGCCGTCGCGCAGTACGGTCCGGTCCGCGTCGCGCGGTACCTGAAGGCCGAGCCGGCGCAGGACGGTGACGACCTCTGGGCCGGCCTGCACCCCACCACCGCGCCGAACCGGGCCGCCGAGGTGTTCAGCGGTTTCCTGCGCCACCTGGCCTACCTCGAGGTCGAGCCGAGCACCGACCCGTTGCCCGAGTTGCACTGGTTCCCGGCGGCCGGGGCGGTGCGCTGATGCTCGCCGACACCCTGCGCACCCCGCCGGACGGGCTCGCCGAGGCGCTCGCCCTGGTCGACGGCCTGGACGACGCGCTCGTGGCCGGCCTGGCCCGGATCGACGAGGAGCGTGCCGCCGCCCTCGACGGCCTCGGCCACGCCTTCGCCGGGTCGCCGCTGGCCGGCCGGGTCGCCGACGCGATCGGCAAGATCGTCGCCGGCACGGTCACCGACGAGCACCTGGCCGCCCTGGCCGGGGCCCGCCTCGCACTGCTCGGCGCCGCGCACGACGCGCTGCAGGCCGGCCTCGACGCCGCGCTCGGCCGGACCCGTGACCCGTGGACGGCGCCGCCCCTCGTGACCGATTCCGGTCAACTGCTTGCGGGGAGCCGGTCCTGGCTGCGCGAGCTGGCCATCGCCGGCTGGCGCGGGGTCGATCACGACCTGGCCGGCGGCGCCGCGCAGGCGGTGCAGGCGCTGCTCGCCCAGCCGGCCGGTCGCCGGCTCGCGGTGCTGCTCGACGGGTTCGCCGCCGAGCTGCGGGCCGCCGCGCCGGTGGCCACCCTGCCGCGGGTGCCGGTGCGCCGCTGGGCCGATCTGTGGTCGCGTGCCCTGCTGCTGTCCCAGGACGGCCGGCCCGGTGCGGCGAGCACCCCGGTCGACGGCCGGCTGGTGATCCTCGGCGTGGACCTGCACGAGCATCCGACCGCCTTCCGGGCGCAGGCGCACGCGCTGCTGGAGACGCCCGGCGGCGCGGTCCGCCTGGTGCGCGCCAGCGTGGCCGCGGCCAAGGTGGACACCATCAGCGGCCCGGCCGCGTGGCGGATGCTGTCCGCCTTCCCGATCTTTCGTGGCGTGCTGGCCGAGCACCGCACCGTGGAGGTGTCCGGCATGGCGCTCACCCCCGCCGGCGACCTGATCTGGGACGAGTCGCGGGCCGCCGCCGGCGGGCCCGCCGACCCGTTCACCACGGCCCGGGTGCGCCTCGGCGCGGCGTCCGCGTCCCCGGTCGCGCCGCTGGACCGGCACCCCGGCGTGCTGGCCGAGCCGGTCCTGCTGGAGGGCTACACCCATGCCGGGCAGGGCTTCGACCTGGGCGGCGGCGTGACGCTGCCGCTGGATCTGGACCGGCTGCCGGCGGCCGGTCCGCTGACCCCGCAGCTGGTCGCCGCCTCCACGGCGTGCCTGGGGCTGCTGCGGTGGGACGGCCGCTGGCTGCTGCAACCGCTCGCGGTGCAGGCGGTGGTGAAGCGCAAGCCGGTCACCGTGCACGCTGGGGACTGGGCGCTCGGCCCCACCGACGCCAAGGCGGCCAAGGCCGAGGCGGCCGCGGGCACGGCGGTCGACGTGCTGCGCGAGCGCGCGGGAAGGTTGCTGCGCAAATGAGCGACTCTCCCGACGTGGCCGCCGCCGAGACGCGGCGGCAGGTCCTCTACTGGCGCCTGCTGGCCCGGCTCTTCGACCCGGAGGAGCAGGCCGCGCTGGAGTCCGGCAGCATGGCGATCGTCGGCGACCTGGGACTGCCCGCCGCACTGCTGGATCCGGCCGTCTCGGTGGACACCGTGGTGCAGCGGTTCCCGCAGCTGGAGGCCGAGTTCGACGGCCTGATGACCGGCGGGTCCGCCGCCGACGACGACCGGGAGGGGGCCGTCCGGCGCGCCGCGCTGGTCTCCAAGCTGCTGCTCAACGTGTTCGCCACCGGCTCCGGCAGTGTGACCGCCGAGCAGCTGCAGCGGTGGCAGGGCGACGCCGGCTGGTTCGAGCGCTCGACGGGCTGCCAGCCCGGACAGCTGCGCGGCCGGGGCGCCGGCAACGACTCCTCCGGCCTCGGCGGCGTGCTGGCCGGGATCGAGGGCGACCTGGTCAGCCGGATGCGGCTGCGGGAGGTGCTCGCCGACAACCGCCTGGCACGGCAGCTCACGCCGAGCATGTCGCTGATCGAGCAGCTGCTGCGCGACAAGGACAACCTCGACGGCGTCGCCCTGGCCAACGCCAAGGCGCTGATCCGCCGGTTCGTCGACGAGGTGGCCGAGGTGCTGCGTACCCAGGTCGCCCAGGCCAGCGCCGGCACCATCGACCGCTCCGTGCCGCCGAAACGGATCTTCCGGAACCTCGACCTGGACCGCACGATCTGGAAGAACCTGCCGAACTGGAGCCCGGAGGACGAACGGCTCTACGTCGACCGGCTGTACTACCGGCAGACCGCGAAACGGATCGAGCCGGCCCGGCTGATCGTGGTGGTGGACCAGTCCGGGTCGATGGTCGACGCGATGGTCAACTGCACCATCCTCGCCTCGATCTTCGCCGGCCTGCCCAAGGTCGACGTGCACCTGATCGCCTACGACACCCGCGCCCTGGACCTCACCCCCTGGGTGCACGACCCGTTCGAGGTGCTGTTGCACACCCACCTCGGCGGCGGCACCGACGGCACGGTCGCGCTCGACCTGGCCCGCCCCAAGATCACCGACCCGCGGAACACCGTGGTCGTCTGGATCTCGGACTTCTACGAGTGGCAGGAGCAGGCGGTCTTCACCGGTATGCAGGCCATCCACCGCTCCGGCGCCAGATTCATCCCGGTCGGCTCGGTCAGCAGCGGCGGCCACCAGAGCGTCAACCCGTGGTTCCGCCAGCGCTTCAAGGACCAGGGCACGCCGGTCCTGTCCGGACACATCAAGAAGCTCGTCACCGAGCTCAAGAACTTCCTCGTCTGATACCCATCCAAGGAGACTTCCCGCAATGAGTGACATGCTGCGCGCCCCCGCCGAGGTCAAGTACGCCGAGGAGCTGGACTGGCTGGAGTCGGTCGACGACGGCCCGAAGCCGTTCTCCTGGCGGCTGAGCCCGAAGATGGTGCGGCTGTTCATCCTGGGCTCGGAGCGCGCCGACGGCCTGGACCGGGAGATCCCGCAGAAGTGGTTCGGCGACCGCAGCTTCGTCGAGCGGGCCATCGTCACCCTCGCCTCCGACCGCGGCCTGCTGCTGATCGGCGACCCCGGCACCGGCAAGAGCTGGCTGGCCGAGCTGCTCTCCGCCGCGATCAGCCGCAACTCCACGCTGGTCGTGCAGGGCACCGCCGGCACCACCGAGGACCACATCAAGTACTCGTGGAACGTCTCGATGGTGATCGCCAAGGGGCAGTCGCGCGCCTCGATGATCCCGTCGCCGATCATGACGGCGATGGAGGGCGGCGTGATCGGCCGCTTCGAGGAGCTCACCCGGGCCACCAGCGACGTGCAGGACGCGCTGATCTCGATCCTGTCCGAGAAGTACGTGTCGATCCCGGAGCTGGACGACGACAACATCGTCTTCGCCAAGCCGGGCTTCAGCATCATCGCCACCGCCAACAGCCGCGACCGCGGCGTCAACGACCTGTCCTCGGCGCTCAAGCGGCGGTTCAACTTCGTGCGCATCCCGGTGGTGACCAACCGCAAGAGCGAGGCGGAGATCGTCCGGTTCCGCACCGAGGAGCTGCTGCGCCGGCACCACATCGAGCTGGAGGTGCCGCCCACCCTGCTCGACGTGCTGCTGCAGAGCTTCGCCGACCTGCGTGCCGCCTCCGCGTCGGCGACCAGCGACGACGAGCGGCTGGAGTCGGCGCTGTCGACCGCCGAGCAGATCGGCGTCCTGGAGGACGCCATCCTGCACAGCAACTTCTTCGGCGCGAGCACGCTGACCGCCGAGACCCTGGCCGGGTCGCTGGTCGGCTCGCTGGCCCGGCGCAGCCCGGAGGACCTGGCCATCCTCAACAAGTACTGGCACGGGGTGATCGAGCCGCGCAGCAGGGAGCAGAGCGGCGAGTGGGACGGGTTCCTGGCCGGTGGCCGCCAGGCGATTGCGACCCTGTCGTGACACCGCCCTTCGACGCGCTGCGCACGCAGCTGCTCGGCGCGGCCGAGGCGCTGGCCGGGGGTCCGGCCGCGCTGCCGGAGATCCTCGCCGGCATGGTCGACGACGTGGACCACGCGCTGCGTGAGCCGCTGGAGATCTTCCCGGTCTGCCACCACTCGCCGGCCTCCGCGCTGGCCATGCTGCGCCGGCTGCGGGAGAAACAACCCAAGGTCGTCTACCTGGAACTCTGCGAGGACCTCCAGCCGCTGCTGACCGAGCTGCGCAACTGCCGGCTGCCGGTGGCGCTGCAGGCCTTCGCCTCCGAGCTGGACGGGTTCCCGAAGGAGGCCGCGCCGCTCTCGGTGATCGCGCCGATCACCGAGGCGTCCGCGGAGTACCAGGCGATCTCGTACGCCCTGGACACCCCCGGGGTCGAGCTGGTCCTGGTCGACCGGTCCACCGACCACGTCTTCCAGTGGCAACCCGACGCGTCCCCGGCCGCGACGGAGGAGCCGGAGGACGACCTGCACGGTGACGCGGTGGGTGTGGAGATCGGCGACCTGCGGCCGCGCTTCGCCGAACTGGAGGAGCACCTGCTGCGCCACGGCCGGGTCCGGCACTGGTCGGAGTGGTGGGACCAGTACGTCGAGCAGCCCCTGGCCGGCGCCGACCACGAGACGTACCGCCAGGTCATGGTGTTGATCGGCAGCCTGTTCCGGCGGCTGGCCCCGCACGACAGACGGTACGCCCGCGACGAGGACCGGGAACGGTACATGTGGACCCGGATCCGCCGGCATCTGGTCGCCACCGGCACCGACCCGGCCGACTGCCTGTACATCTGCGGCGCCTTCCACGCGGCCAGCCGGGTCACGGAAGCCGGCTCCGACCCGGCCACGCCCGACTTCGACATCACCCCGCGCACCGCCACCACCTGGCTGTACGGCCTGATCCCGTCCAGCCACTCGGCGATCGAGGCGCAGTTCGCCCTGGCGCCCGGCTCGGTGTCGATCGCCGCCGCCACCTGGCAGAAACAGCTCGGCCGGTTCCGGCTCACCCCGTTCCGGCTGGACGGGCAGAAGGGCGGCAGACAGCGGGCGGGCAAGGCGCTGCCGGCCCCGTCCGGCACGAGCGGCCCGGTCACCGACCACCTCAGCGGCTACCTCGCCGGTCCGCCCGCCCTCGACGGGCTCGACGAGGAGGAACTCCGCGGCTGGTGCGTCGACATCGTGCGGCTCGCCCGCCGCAACGGGTACCTCGCCAGCACCGCCGACGCGATCGCGGTCTTCGAGACGTCCCTGCTGCTCGCCGGGATGCGCGGGCGGGCGCGGCCGACACCGTACGACTTCCAGGACGCCGCGGTCACCTGCATCGAGAAGGACGCCGTGCCCGGCCGCCGGGACGTGCGGCGCCTCTGCGAGATCCTGCTCGGCGGCGACCGGATCGGCCAGGTCGGCTACGCCGCCCTGCCACCCCTGGCCCGCGACGTCTACGACCGGCTCGCCCCGCTCGGGCTGAACCTGGAGCAGCGCAGCATCCAGCGCGCCCTGCTCGACCTGGCCGCCCGGCCCGAGCTGGTCGGGTGCTCACAGCTGCTCTGGATGCTGCGCTACCTGCTGCCCGACCAGGCGGTCCGGCCCATCATGGGCAGCCGCCGGCTCGGCGAGAAACCCATCCAGGAGAGCTGGGACCTCGATCTGGGCCGCCACCAGCGCACCATCATCGAGCTCGGCTACGAGGGCGTCACCGTCGAGCAGGTCCTGGAGCAGCGGCTGCGCCGGGACGCGTGGGATCCCAAAGCCACCGCCGCGACCGCGCTCAAGGCGGTCGAGCACTCCATGCTGTTCCTGCAGAGCCCCCGGCTCACCGACGAGCTCGGCCTGCGCGCCGTCGAACTGCTCGCCGCCGAACGCACCGTCGACGACGCGCCGGCCGTCCTGCGGCGGATCCGGCGACTGCTCGCGCACCACCGCGCCACCACGCCGGTGCTGCCGTCCTGGTGCGAGCGGTTCGTCACCGAGGGGTACGCGCACTACTGCACCCTGCTGCCGACCGCCTTCGTCGACGAGGACACCGGGGCGCGGCAGGTCGGGGCGATGCTGGGTTTCCTGTTCAGCATGGAAAGCCTGGCGCTGTCACTCGGCTGCGACCGTACCCAGCTGGAGATCGCCGTCCGGCAGTCCCACCCGGAGGCCCCCGCCAAGATCGCCCTGCTCTGGGCGGCCCGCAACCAGCTCGGCGACCTGCCGCTGGCGCAACTCCGCGAGCGGGTCGACGGGCTGCTCGGCAATCCGCTCGTCGTGCCGGCGTTCCCGCAGTACGTCAGCGGCTTCGTGCAGGCCCTCGACCCGGTGCCGAGGCTGGCCCCGTTCGTCGTGGAGACGCTGTCGAAGGCGTTCGGGCGGCTGCCGGACCCGGTGCTGCTGCCCTGGCTGCCCCACCTGATCACCACGCTGAAGCAGCAGGCGGCGGAGCTGGTGCCGGTCCTCACCCGGGAGGCCGGGCGCACCTTCCCCGGCGCGCTCGCCGCGATCGATTCATGGACCCCACCGTGGCTGGCCCGCAAGACCGCGCCCGCCGGCCTCCCCGCCCGGACCGGGGCCGGCTCCTCGGCGCAGGCCGCCGGCCTCCCGCTGGAGGCCGTGCCGGTCGCCGCGTTCCTGGCCCGGCATCCGGCCGGCGCCGACGCGGTGGCCGACATGCTGGGATGCCCGGGGGAGTGGGCGGTGCTCCCGGACGTTCCGGTGGCACAACACGGCGGGGCGGCGACGGTGTTGCTGGCCGCCTTCCCCGGCGCCGCTGAGGCGGTCGCGGCTCTGGTCGGCCCCTGAGCCGGTCGGTGACGCGCTGTCCGGAGCGTTGCGGGAAGCTCCGGACAGCCCGTCACGGGTTTGCCCGGCTCGTGCCGGCCGCGCGGGTTCGATGGCCGGCGCTGGTTGCCGGGCTTACGGTGACGGCGTTGTCGGGAAGGCTTACGGTGACGGCGTTGTCGGGAAGTCGTTCGGCTCCGCTCCCGCGCAGGATGAGACGTCCTCTCAGCAATCAGTTCATCACGCCCGCCGACCGACCAGCTCCTGCGACGCCTCACACAGTTCGCCGGCCTGTCCGCCTTTCCGCGCCGGCAGGTGCGATCGCGGAATCGCCCTGCGCAGCAGGCCACCGCGTCGGACGCTATGGGTTCGGACGCTATTACGTCTCCGAGTGATCCACCCACGTCTGTACCTTCACTGAGCGACCTGACGGCTCTGTTCCGCACGCGGGTCCGCACGTCGACGTCGTGCTCGGCGGCCGCGGCGCCGGCGGTGTCCAGGCCTGCGTCGGCGGCGAGGCGGGCGGCGGTGACCTGGTGGTAGCCGTCAGGGCATCTGGTTGAGCCAGGTCGCGATGGTGGTGCCGATGGTGACGGGGTCGTCTTCGATGAGGAAGTGCCCGCCGGGGACGGTCAGGTGGGTTTGGTCGGGCCAGCTTTTGGCGATGTCGCGGTGGCTGGGGAACATGGCGCCAGGGTTGGCTTCGATGAAGAGTTTCGGGATGTCTGCGGTGGCGAGCCAGGTCGCGTATCGGGTGATGATGTTGTGCACGTCGGCTGGTTCGCCTCCGATCGGGATCTCGCGGGCCCAGGTCAGGGTGGGTCGGCGCGATTCGCCGGGCTCAAGGTAGGGGCGCCGGTACACGGCCATTTCGGCCTCTGTCAGCCGGCGGAGCGTTTCGGTCGGCAGGACTCGCTCGATGAAGAAATTGTCCTGCAACACCATCTTTTCCCCGGCATCGGAACGGAGCGCTTGGAAGGTGGCGATGGCTTGCTCCGGCCAGTCGTCCCATGAACTGATGGGTGCGACAAACGCTTCCATATAGGCGATCCCACGGATCTGATCGGGGTGCCGGCAGGCCCAGTCAAAGCCCAGCGTCGACCCCCAATCGTGCAGTACCAGGGTGACTTTGTCGTGCAGGCCGAGGGCGTCCAGGAACGCGTCGAGATACTCCCTGTGCTCGATGAACCGGTATGAGCCGGGACCACTGTTGGGGAGCTTGTCCGAAGCGCCCATCCCGATCAAATCGGGTGCGATGCACTTTCCCAGCCCGGTCAGATGTGGGATCACGTTCCGCCACTGATAGGACGAGGACGGGTTACCGTGGAGGAACACGATCGGGTTCCCGGCGCCTTCTTCGACGTATGCCATCTGCAGCCCGTTCACGGTAATATGGTGTTTCGGGCATCGCTCCGCGGCTGAGATCATTCCGACTCCTCATCAGATATCCGACCGGGCTATGCCCGGGTGGCGTGAACATCGCCTCCCGCGGGATTTATGGTCTCCGGTCGAGGCGTCCCAGCCGGCCTCGATCAGGTGGGTGACATACGTGCGGCCTGTGTCCGCACACAATCATGTGCGACCGCGTCACGTAGCGCCAGCAGTGGGCCGGTGACGGGTTCGGGGACCGGCGTTGGCGGGTCGCGCAGCCGGAGCAGGACGTTCGGAGCCGGTGGTGTCGATGTCGTCGATGGTCAGGCGCAGGATGCGGCCGAGCGGTCGGGCGTAGAGAAGCAGCAGGATCGCGGCGACGCGGGCGCGGAGCTCGCCGGTGTCGCCGGTGATCAGCTTGCGGAGTGGTCCGATGCGCCGGTGCTGGGCTACCTCACGCCCAACAAGGTCAGTACGGCGGTGTGGTAGATGGCCTGTACCAGGGGGATCGAGGCGATCTCGATGCGTTCGTCGGTGCCGTGCAGTCCGTCGTAGTTGACTCCGAGGCCGGCCGTTGCCGGCACGTTGTGACCGGCCAGGTAGTTGCCGATGTTCGATGGCCCGGCCACCTTCGGTTGCACGGTGAGGCCGAGCTGGGCTGCGCCCGTCATCAGTACCGAGGGCAGCGGATGGTCGTCGGTGAGCGCGTAGGGCGGCCAGCGGGTCACGGTCTCGATGACGGTGGGTCCGGTGTCCGGCCATTCGCTGTCGACGTGGGCGGCGAGCTGGTGGAGCAGCAGGTGAGCATCTCGGTCGCCGAACTTGGTGGTGGTGCGTATGTCGATGTTGACGGTGCACAGGTCGGGGGTGGTGGAGTAGCCCTGCCCCCCGTTGACGGCGGTCACTGTGGCTCGCGGCCCCATCGGGAACCGATCGTCGGGGCCGCCGAGGGACTGACCGGCGAGCGCCCATACGAGGTGTGCCGCCTTCTCGATGGCGTTGGGGGTTCGGCGGCTGCCGCCGGAGTGCGACCCGACGCCGTGTACGTGCAGACGCGCCCGGTGGACGCCGCGGCCTCCGACGACGAGTTTGTCGATGCCGGGATAGCCGATCATCACGCCGATCACGTCGGTAGGCGCGTCCGGTCCCTCGAAGTAGCGTTTCGCGCCGGCGAAGCCGCCGGTGTGCTCGTCGAGATCGAACAGCAGCACGAGCCGGCCGTGTATGGCGTGGCGCTGGGCGGCCAGGCGGACCGCCAGGTGGCAGAAGATCGCAACGGCGGCCTTGGAATCCGCGGCGCCACGGCCGTAGAGCCAGCCGTCGCGTTCCACCGGGGTGGCCGGCGGATGCGACCAGGCGTTTTCGTCGCCGAACGGGGCGGTGTCCAGGCACGCGTCAAGGACGAGGCGGGGGCCGGGGTGGCCGCCGGTGATCTCGCAGACGACCGCGGCTTCGGTGCCGTCCTCGGCGTGCAGGACGTACGGGTCGAGGTGTCGGGCGCGCAGCCAGCCGGTCACCACGTCGACGACGGGGCCGTAGGGGTCGATGCCGCCGCGGCTGGGCACGGCCACGAGGTCGCGGATGAGGCGCAGCGCGGAGGAGGCGTCGTCGTGGGCAGCGGCCAGGAGGGCTCGCTGGTCTGTCACCTCGGCGGTGGCCACGGGCAGGCTCCCTTCGCTCATGGTGTCAGCCGCGGCGGACGCAGCACCGGGAGGTCGCGCAGCGGCCGCGGATCCTCCAGACGGTGCGCGGCGGCTAGAGCTGCCGCTGAGGACGCAGCCCTCGCCCCGGGGCGAACCGAAATAGGGCTCGGCTGACCCGGTCGCGACCAATTCTGGTCAGGTCAGATCAAACGCACTCTCGTCGGCACGAGCGCGCGTCGGCCGATGACACAATCGTGACCATGCGTGGCGCCCGGCCCGCTGCAGGAAAGGGCACTCGATCTTGAGACGTCGGTGAAACCGGCTCCGCCTCCTTTCCCGCGCCTCTCAGGAGACGCCGACCTCGCCCTTCATGACCTGGCGAGCGGCGCATCGGGCCGACCCCAGGGCACGCCGTCGACGGTGACGTCGACAACCTCGTCGAAGAACGCGACCAGGCCGGCGAGCGGCGAGGCCTCGGGCAGCGGGTCGGGGTAGGTCCAGGCCAGATCTTCCCCCACCGTGAACGACAGGTACGTGGCGCGGCCCTTGTACGGGCAGGCCGTCACCGTGTCACTGGGCAGAACCTCCGCCTTGAGGTCCTCGCGCGGCAGGTAGAAGCGCGGGGTGAGCTTCGTCTCGAACACGAGTGTCGGGGTGTGCGATTCGGCGAGCAGCACGCCGTCCCGCTCGACGCGCACGTGCCGGCTGCTGCGCCGCGCGTCGACGCGGGAGAACGGGTCGCGCGGGTGCGCGAACAGGGGCTCGTCCTCCTCCGTCCAGGAGAACGCGTCGAAGTCGAACGCGACGTGACCGGCGAGGTCCGTGTCGTCCGGGCGAAAGGCGGCACGCTCGCGGACGTCGTCCCCGACGCGCACGTCGTACGGCTGCCCGGGCGTGGAGTGCACGGCGAACGGGATGCCGGGGTGCAGCACCGGTACGTCGCTGTCCGCAGCCGGCTCGACGGGTACGAGTTCGGCTCGGACATCCCTGTCCGGCACGGCGTAGGTGGGCACGATGCGGCGCGGTTCCCACAGCAGCAGTGCGGCACGGCTGTCGACGGCGAGCCGGCCGCCGAGCCTGGCGCGGACCCATTTGCCGGTCGACGCGTGCCGCAGCTCGCCGAAAAGCCTCATCATCTCGACCCCGACGTTCAGGCTCATGCCGGTAAGTCTTACCGCTACACCCGGGGTCGGACGCCTTTCATCGGATTTCGCGGCTTGCCGCAACCGCACATCGACCCCTCGCCGGGCGCCGTCGTCGCCGGCGCGGTGCCGCACTCGGCGGCGGTGGCAAGGTTCTTCCCGCGTGATCAGGGGGTGAGCGCCTTCAGCGGAGCCGGTCCTGCCCGCCCTGGCCGGACGGCAGTCCGCAGGCCGGTCGGCCATCGCGGGTGGGCGGTGCGCCGCCGGGCGAGAGGCCCGATCGGCGGTACATGAGAGTGTGGGCTCGGGCGGCCGCAGCCCGTCATGCGGCCCGTGAAGGCCGGGGGGAGGGTGGCACCTGAGCCGGCGCTGACCGGTGGGGTGGGTCAGTTGAGGTCGCGGGGCATATGGCCGAGAACAAGCCGGTCCAGAGCTCGCGGCATTCGGCCGAAGGTGGCCAGCGCGCTACTGACGACGTACACCTCGCCCTGCTCGTCTATTCCGAGGTTGGCCCAGGCGCAGGTTCCGCCCGCCAGTACGCCGATCGGGGCGATACTGCGGCCGATGTCCTCGCCCCATTCGACAAAACTGTCCGCTTCGCCGCGGCAGTCGGTAGGCGTCAGCGTGAACGACTCGCGAGCGCGAGTGACTCCAGCACCGCCGTCAGGAACTGTGAGACCGCCGAACTCGGCGAGAAATCGCATGGCCACGGGATGCAGGGGCGCGAACCCGTCGGCGACGAGTTCCGCTTCCCATCGCTCCGTGTCGACGGCGCGATTCACGTGCCACCCGGCATCTTTCAGGATCTGACGGGTTTCCCCGTGTAGCCGTACCGCGCCGTCCATGGCAGCGACTGTAGGCCACTGGCCCATCGGAACCGCATCGGTCTACGAAGGTCGCGCCAGCATGATCGAGTGCGCTCTTCTCGGCTACCAGATCCGTGCACGCGCCGGAGAACCACCCCAGCGTTCCGGCTCCGACCCGGCCTCACCCCCTGTTCGGTGAGGTGGTGACGCTGCGGCGATGGGTGCGTAGCCGCGTCCGTGCCTTGTCGATGCCCGTTGTCGCGGTCCTGACGGATCGGGCGCAGGCGAGCGAGGTGCTGGCGGCCGCGTTCGCGTGGGTGACCCGCCACGTTTCCTCCGGAGGCCTACCACCCGTACGGGGTCGGTGTTGATCGTCAGACAGCGACACCATGATCCGGCGTCCGGAGCGTCACCGGTCACGATCAACAGAGTGGTTAACTGTCGGGCATGGGGCTGTTCACGCTGGAGGAAGCGCGCGCGGAGCTGGACCGGCTGCGGCCCGTCCTCGAGGAGATCATTGAGGTTCGGGCCGACATGGTGGAGCTGTCCGCGGCGCTGGTTCCGGGTGGCGAGCCGACGAGGCTGGGCGGTCTGCCGGAGCGGAAGGCGGCGGAGGCGCGGCTCAACGAGCTGATGACGGTCGTGCAGGAGTCGGGAGCGGAGCTCAAGGGAGTCGCGCCGCTGCTGGTCGACTTCCCCGCCGACCTGAACGGCGTGCCGGTGCTGCTGTGCTGGCTGGAGGGCGAAGCCGAACTAGGCTGGTACCACCGGCCGGACCTCGGCGTCGCGGGCCGGCGCCGGCTCCCTCCGGTCGACTGACGCCGAGCGGCCGGGCCGGCGTGCACGCACGCGACGTGCCCGGGCCCCGGGCGGCAGCGCCGCGCCCGCCGGGTCGCGCGGGAGCCCCGGTCGAACAGCCGCACCCCGATCCGCCGCTCCGGCGCCGCGATCCGCGGGGACAGCGACCGCTGCGCGAGGTGCGGCCGCCCGCGTGAAGCTGTGCGGCCCGCGGTCACGTCTCCGGCGGCGGCTCACCGGACCGCTGTTCGATGCGCTGCCGCTGGATCCAGGCCTCGATGTCGGAGATCAGCCAGACCCGGCCCATGGCCAGCTCGTCGAACGGTTCCGGCCAGTCGTCGCGCTCGGCGAGTTGCTGGACGCGCTGCCGGCTGAGCCCGAGCCGTTTGGCGATTTCCCCGGCTCCCATGAGGTGTCGTGACATACGCCCGACTATAGTCATGCGACATCTAGTCGCGTGAAGGGCTGTCGTCCGTTCGATACCGCATCGTCATGTTCCGCCGGCCTCGTGCCCTGGCGGGGTCCGTGGCGTCAGGCCCGCCCGGGCCGGCCGGCCCGGGCCGGGTGATCGCGAACATGAACCCGCCGGGCCCGTGCCAGCGCCGGCGCCGGCGATCGCCTGCGCGGCGAAACTCGTGCCGCCCTCCTGTCCGCCCACCCGCCGAGGGTTCGCGGACATCGGAGGTTCCGCCCGCCCCGCTGCCCGCCAGGTCCGCCGGCCGCGCGGGAGGCCGGGCCGGGAACGCCGGTGGCTGGCGCGGCTGGGGTAGGAAAGGGTGATGAAGACCCAGGCGATGGCCGTCGCGACCCTGGCGTCCCGGGTGGCCGGGTTCGTGCGGGTGCTGGTGCTGACCGCGGCGCTCGGGCTCGGCACCCGGCTGCTGGACGCCTACAACGTGGCGAACACCCTGCCCAACGCGGTCTACGAGCTGCTCATCGGCGGCGCGATGGCCAGCGTCGTGGTGCCGCTGCTGGCCCGCGCGGCGCTGACCGATCCGGATCACGGAGTGCTCTACACGCAGCGGCTGCTGTCCCTGATGGTCTACGCGCTGAGCGCGGTCACGCTGCTCGCCCTGGCCGTCGCCCCGTGGCTGGTGGACCTCTACGCGCCCGGCTTCAGCCCGGCCCAGCGCGACCTGGCCGTCGCCTTCAGCCGGTACTTCCTGCCGCAGATCCTGTTCTACGGGGTGAGCGCGACCGCCGGCGCCGTGCTCAACATCCGCGGGAGCTTCGCGGCCCCGGCGTGGGCGCCGCTGGCCAACAGCCTGGTGGTGATCGCGGTCGGCCTGCTCTACGTGCTGAACCCGAGCTTTCCGCTGCTCGCGGCCGGGACGAGTGCCGGTGTCCTGGCCCAGACGGCGCTGGTGGTGTGGGCGCTGGCGCGGTCCGGGTTCCCGATCCGGCTGCGCCTGGACCCGCGGGGCATCGCGATCCGGCGGATCGGCGGGCTGGCCGGGTGGGTGCTGCTGTCGGTGCTGGGCGCGCAGGCGCTGCTGGCCGCGGCGACCCGGGTGGCGTCGATGAGCGGGGCGGGCGGGGTCACCGCGTACCAGAACGCGCTCGCGGTCTTCCAGGTGCCGTTCGCGGTGATCGCGCTGTCGGTGATGACCACCATGCTGCCGCGGCTGAGCCGCAGCGCGGCCCGGCGCGACCACGACCGGATCGTGCGGGACCTGTCGCTCGCGGTACGGGTCGCGGTGGCCGTGATGGCGCCGATCGCGGTCGCCCTGGTGCTGTTCGGGCGGCCGGTCGCCACGCTGCTGTTCGACCACGGCAACAGCGCGCCCGCGACGGTGCGGCTGCTCGGGACGGTGCTGGCGGTGTTCGGGCCGGCGCTGGTGCCGTTCAGCGCGTACGCGATCCTGCAGCGGGGCTTCTACGCGCTGCAGGACACCCGGACACCGGCGCTGATCACGGCCGGGGTGACCGGGATCGGGATCGCCGGGTGCGCGGTGTCCGGGTCCGTGCTGCCGGCCGGGTCCATCGTGGTCGGGGTGCCGGTGTCCTACACGATCGCGTACACGTGCGGGCTGGCCGCGACGGTCGTGCTGCTGCGGCGGCGGTTCGGGTGGATCGACGGGCGGCGGTTGCTGCGTACCCACCTGCGGGTCCTCGCCGCGGCGGCGGCCGGTGGCGGCGGCGCCGCCGCGGTCCTCGCCCTCTCCGGGACCCCGGCCGCGACCGTGGCCGCGGCCGCCGCCGGGGCGTTCGGCTACCTGGCCGTGGCGCGCCTGCTGCACGTCGGTGAGCTGCGGCTGGTGGTCACCACCACGCTCGCCGGCCTGCGCCCGCTCTGAAGCGCCCCCCGCCGGTCACGGGCGGATCGCCGGGTGGTCGCGCCGGGCACTTGTCCGGGGCCTCTATGTTGGCCCCGTGACCCTCCCGAAGCTGCCACGAATCATCGCTGTCGCTCTCACCGCCGCGCTGGGCGTCACCGGCTGCGCGCGTCCCGGCACCTCGCCCGGTGACGCCGGTCCGGCAACCGGCGCGAGCCCGGCCGACGCGAGGGAGGCGCTGGTGAGATCCGTGGACGCGTTGCGGGCCGGCGACTACACCTTCACCCGGACCGGCGCGTACCTGACCGCCGACATCACGCACGGCGCCGTCCACCTGCCGGACGGCGCACTGCTGGAGCTGGGCCAGGCCGCGATGATGCGGGTCGGCGACGCGACGTACCTGCGGTACCTCATCCACGGCAACCTCGAGGAGCGCGACCTGTACATGAAGTACCGCAGGAAGGCGGCGGCCCCCGGCCAGCTGCGTGACATCAACCGGGTCTACGCCCTGCTGGACGGCAAGCACTGGGTCCGGGTCGACGAGAAACGCCTGGCGGCGGCCGCCGCGATCGAGGAGCAGAGCGGGCTGGACTCCATGCCGACACTGCCCGGGCCCGGCCGAGCCGACGGCCCGGACGCCGAAGCCCTGATCAAGGCGGTGACCACCGCGCGGCGCTCCGGTGACACGATCACCGGAACACTGGACGCGACCCGGGTCGACCCCGATCTCGACCTGCTGTTCAGCGACCCGACGTACCTCTACGGCCCGCGCGCGAAGGCGATGTCCTACCGGGCGGTTCTCGACGAGCGGGGACGGCTCGCCGAGCTGACCGTGGAGATGCCCGACCAGCTGGCCTCGCAGCCGCCGGAACCGGCCGATCCCGAGCCGCCCGTCGTCATCACCATCTCGCAGTACGGCCGGACCGAGCCGCCGCGCGCCCCGGCCGACGCCGAGACGCTGCCGCTGATCGGGTACGAGATGCTGGCCAACGACGTCGACTGAGCCCCGGCGCGGCTACCCGCCGGTGCGGACCTGCAGCGCGGAGACCAGCCGGTTGATCTGCGCGCGGATCTCCGGGACCGCGGTCGCCTCCCAGGAGCGGCCGCGGCGCAACGGGCCGGCCAGCCACAGTCCGGGCCGGATGTGCCCGCGCGCATCGACGACACGGCCGTCCGGGTCGGTGTCGACACCCAGGCCGTACGGCGCGGGGCGGGCGGCGCCGTCACGGAACAGCCCGGCGAGCAACGGGTTGGCGGCGCCGGGCAGGGTGCCCGGCCCGGTACAGCAGATCACCGCGCCGAACCGGCGGGCCGACGCCCCCTCGACCTCGACGAGCAGGCCGCCGCGCGGGCCGGGCCGGACCGCGCGCAGCCGGCCGGCGGTGAACCGCAGCGCGCCCCGCTCGCGCAGCTCGGCGATGCGGGCGGCGACCGGCGGGGCCATCCGGTGCCGGTGCACGTCCCAGTACCGCACCACGTGCCGCAGGAAGCGTTGCCGGTCGGTGTCGCCGAACTCGTGCCAGAGCCGGTCGGCGTGGTGACGCAGCTCGTCCACCACGGCGACCCAGTCGGCCCCACCGGCGATCTCGGCCCGCACCCGGCGCAGCAGCTGCCGCAGGGTGAGCCGGTCGGGCAGGTCGAGGCGGACCGGGGCGGGCGGGGTCTCCGGGTGGGCCAGCGGCAGCAGACCGCGGCGGGACAGCGCCTCGACCTGTCCGCGGTGGCCGGCCGCGGACAGGCTCAGCGCGACGTCCACCGCGGTCAGCCCGGTGCCGAGCAGCAGCACCGGCTCGTCGGCGGGCAGGTCCCGGCGCTCGGCCCAGGGGTCGGGGTGGAAGCGCGGGCTGGCGTACGCCGCCTCGCTCACCCCGGGCAGGCGGCCGGGCAGCGGGTTGCCGACGGCGAGGACCACCTGGTCGGCGCGGACCGGGCCGGCGCCGGTGAGCACGACGTGGCCATCGGGCCCGGACCGCAGCGCGGTCGCGGTGGTGAGGTGGTGCCGCAGCCGGCCGCCGGATTCGGCCACGGTCTCGGCGAAGCGCTCGGCGAGATAGTCGCCGTAGACCGCCCGGGGCAGGAAGTCGCCCGGCTGCACGGGCCGGCCCCGGGCGGCCGACCAGCGGACCACGTCCAGTGGGTCGTCGAAGTCGGCGGTCATCGCGCCGGCCCGGGCGTTGAGCACGTGCCAGGGCTCGGCCGCGCCGTAGGCGACGCCGCGGCCGGGCGCGCGGTCCGGCGCGACCAGGACGACTTCGTGATCCGTACGGCGGATCAGCGCCCGGGCCAGCAGCGCCCCGCTGGCGCCCCCGCCGATGATGGCCACGGTCTGCCGGGTCGCGGCTTCCCGGTGGGTGGGCGCAACGGCTTCGACGAGGCTCGACATCTCACTCTCCCGCAGGTCGACGGCCCGTCAAGCAAACCATAAAACCCACAGGTTTTATAGGTTTGCCGGCGCGCGCCGCCGGCTTTCCCGCGAGCCGCGGGGCCCCGTGCCCCCGGGTGAGCCGCGAGATCCGGGGGACCGGGTGTCCGACGGCATCGGCGCAGCGTGCGGCGCGGCACCCGGGAAGCCGGCGACGGCGCAGGACCGTGCCGCCGCCTGCGGCTACCGCCCCGGAGGATGAGTCCGGCGGCGGACTCGCGCGCTCCGGTGATACTTGGTCCACCGCCCGGGCGAACCGGGCCGGTGGAGGGAGCGGGCTGATGACGCAGGCGGCGGAGCCGAACGACCGGGCCGGCCGGGGCACTCCGGTGCCGCCGGAGGGCCGCGGCCGCCCGGCAGCCGGCTCGGCCCGGGTTCCGGTCCCGCCCCCGGACGGCGGCGCGCCCGCCGGTCCGCCGGCCCGCGCCGTGGTCCCGCCGCCGGTTCCCGGGCGCGCTGCGGTTGCGCCGGCTCCGGGTCGCGCCGCCGTGCCGGGCTCGGCCCCGCCGCCGGTTCCCGGGCGCGCTGCGGTTGCGCCGGCTCCGGGTCGCGCCGTGGTACCGGGCTCGGCTGCGACCCCGGGCCGCGCCACGGTGCCCGCGGCCGCGGCGGTCGGCGGTGGCTCGACGTACCGTGGGCGAAATCCCGTACCGGGAACGGGCGAACCCCCGGCGCGCAAGCGCGGCCTGCCCGCGCTCCTGCTGGCCGTCCTCGTGGTCGGGCTGCTCGGCGCGGGGACGACGGCGCAACTCGTCCGGGACCTCCCGGCCGCCACCCTGAGCACCGGGCTCGCCACCACCGTCCGGATTCCCGGCGCCGCCCCGCGGATCCCGTGGCCGGCGGAGGGCTCCGCCGAGCTGATGATCCAGGGGCTGGGCCGTCTCGGCGGCTCGGGCGGCGGGACGGCCCGGCCGATCGGCAGCGTCGCCAAGGTGATGACCGCCTACGTGGTGCTGAAGAGCCATCCCCTCGACGGCGACGAGGAGGGCCCCACCCTCACGGTCACCGCCGCCGACGTGGCCGACTACCGCTCCCGCATCCCCAGCGGGCAGGCGCTGGTCCAGGTGGTCGAGGGGGAGCGGCTCACCGAGCGCGACGCGCTGGAGGCGCTCCTGGTGCCGTCGGCGAACAACATCGCGCACCAACTGGCCGTCTGGACCGCCGGCGACGTCGACGCCTTCGTCGAGCGGATGAACGCCGCCGCGGACGAGCTCGGGATGACCGGCACCGACTACACCGACCCGAGCGGTTTCCTGCCCACCACCGTCAGCACCGCTGCCGACCAGGTGAAACTGGCCCAGGAGGTGCTCAAGTCCGAGGTGTTGGCGGACATTGTGGCGATGCCCGAGGCGCAGCTGCCGGTGGCCGGGCGGGTGCACAACCACAACGCCCTGCTCGGTGTCGACGGGGTCTTCGGGATCAAGACCGGCTCGACCGACGAGGCCGGCGGCAACCTGCTCTTCGCCGCCCGGCTCGCGGTCGGCGGCCGCAAGCTGGTGATCGTCGGCGCGGTCTTCAACCAGCCCGGCACCGACACGTCCGGGCAGCTCGCGGCGGTCAACCGGGTGGTCCGCAAGCTGCTCGCCGCGGTGCGCGCGACGGTGCGGGAGTACCCGCTGCTGGCCGCGGCGCCGGTCGGCACGGTGCGGACGGCGTGGGGCTCGTCGGTCACGGTCACCCCGGCCAGCCCGCTGCGGGTGGTCGGGTGGCCGGGCCTCGCGGTCCCGGTCACGACGACCACGACGGGGCTGGGCGCGCAGGTCCGTGCCGGGCAGGCGGTCGGCGAGGTTCAGGCTTCCGGCGTACGGGTGCCGCTGCGCGCCGACGCCGGAACCGGCACGCCGTCGCTGTGGTGGAGGCTGACCCGTCGCACGTGACCGGCGGCCCGGGTGCGCTGGGTCAGCACCACGCAGCCGAGCACGACCACGGCCGCCCCGATCGAGGCGGCCGGCACCGGCTCGCCCAGCAACAGCCCCGACCAGAGCAGGGTCAGCACCGGCTGGGCCAGCTGGATCTGCCCGACGTGCGCGATGCCGCCGCGCGCCAGACCGGCGTACCAGGCGAAGAAGCCGAGGAACATGGACACCGCGGTCAGGTAGCCGAAGGCCGCCCAGCCGTGGACGCCGGCGTGCGGCGCACGACCGGCCAGCGCGACCAGGGTGATCGGCAGCGTGGCCGGCAGCGCCAGCAGCAGCGCCCAGCAGATCGTCCGGGCCCCGCCCAGATTCCGGGCCAGCGCCCCGCCCTCGGCGTAGCCCGCGGCGCACAGCGCCACCGCGGCCAGCAGGTGGAGGTCGCCGGAGCCGAGCGAGCCGTGCACCGCCCCGGTGGTGCCCAGGAAGACCAGCACGGCGGCCAGCCCGCCGCCGCCGGCCAGCCAGAACGCCAGGGGCGGTCGCTCGTGGGCGCGCGCCGCCGCGACGATCGCGGTCATGGCCGGCAGCAGGGTGATCACCACCGCGCCGTGGGCCGCGGTCTGGCTGGTCAGTGCCAGCGAGGTGAACAGCGGGAAACCGGCGACCACGCCGAGCGCGACCACCGAGAGCCGCCGCCACTGGGCCCGCGTGGGCCGGGGCGCCCGGACGGCGCGCAGGTACGCGGCGGCGAGCACCGCCGCGCCGGCCGCCCGCCCGAACGCCACGAACCACGGGTCGAGCTCACGCACGGCGACCCGGGTGGCCGGCAGCGACATGCTGAACGCCAGGACGCCCAGCGCCCCCAGGACAAGACCGGCTGTTACCGTGCTGCGGTCGGTAGCGCTACTCTGCTCTCTCATGAATGACGGTAACGCAGCACAGCGCGTTATCCAAGATCTGCGCCGCCTGGTGGCCGCCTCGGCACCCGGAACGCGGCTGCCGTCGGTGCGCGAGCTGACCGGGCGGCACCACGCCTCGCCGGTCACGGTCAGCGGGGCGATCCGGGTCCTGGTCGCGCAGGGCCTGGTGGAAGCGCGTCCGGGGCGCGGGACGTTCGTGGCGGCGCGGGCGAAGCCGGCGCCCGCGCCGGACCTGTCCTGGCAGACCGTCGCGCTCGGGCCGCGCCGATCCGGCGAGAGCGAGATGACGGCGTTACTGGCGTTACCGCCGACCGGCGCGATCCCGCTGTCCGGCGGCTACCTCGACGCGGACCTGCAGCCGGCCGCGGCGCTGGGCGTCGCGCTGTCCCGGATCGCCCGGCAGCCCGCCGCCTGGCAGCGCGGCCCCGCCGAGGGCCGCGAGGACCTGCGCGACTGGTTCGCCCGGCAGGCCCGGGACGGCGCCGGCGGCGCCGGGCTGCGCGGCCGGGACATGGTGATCTGCCCGGGCGGCCAGGCCGCCCTGTCGTCGGCGCTGCGCGCGCTCGCCGCGCCCGGCGACACCGTGCTGGTCGAGTCGCCGACCTACCTGGGAGCGCTGGCCGCGGCCCGGGCCGGCGGGCTGCGGGTGGCGCCGGTCCCCGCCGACGCCGACGGGGTCCTTCCGGACCAGCTCGCCGCGGCCTTCGCCCGCACCGGCGCCCGGATCTTCTACTGCCAGCCGCTCTACGCCAATCCGACCGGCGCGACCCTGGCGGACCGGCGCCGGGCCGCGGTGCTGGCCGCGGTACGCGACAACGGCGCCTTCCTGATCGAGGACGACTACGCCCGGGACCTGGTCATCGACGGCACGGCCCCGCCCCCGCTGGCCGCCGACGACCCGGACGGGCACGTGATCTACCTGCGCTCGCTGACCAAGTCGGCGGCCCCCGGCCTGCGCATCGCCGCGATCGGCGCGCGCGGCCCGGCCGGGGCGCGGCTGCGCTCCGCCCGCCTGCTCGACGACTTCTTCGTGGCCGGGCCGCTGCAGCAGGCCGCGCTGGAGTTCGTCACCGGACCGGCCTGGGGCCGCCATCTGCGTACGCTGCGGCTCGCCCTGCGCGACCGCCGTGAGGCGCTCCTGTCCGCCCTGCGCCGCCATCTGCCCGCGCTGCTGCCGCCGGTGGCCCCGCGCGGCGGCCTGCACCTGTGGGTCCGCCTTCCGGACGGCGCCGACGACGCCGACGTGGCGAGCGCGGCCGCCGCCGAGGGCGTCGTCGTCTTCCCGGGCCGCCCGTGGTTCGCGGCCGAGCCGCCCGCTCCCCACCTGCGCCTGACGTGGGCCGCGGCGCCACCCGACCTGATGGACGAGGCCGTCCGCCGGCTGGCCCGCGCGGTCTCGCGCTGAGTCGCGCCGGGCGCCGGCGGTCTCGCGCCGGCCCCGGCCCGCCCGCGCGGAGTCGCGCCGCGCGTGCTCGCCGATGACGGATCAGCGGATTGTCGTACCCCCGTCCTACAGTCGGAAAGGCATCGACATCCCGCAATGCCGGAGCGGGTGTCACACGGGGAAGGGATCCGTCATGGCCAGACGCTCACCGATACGTGCGGTGCTCGCCGCCGCTGCCGTCACCACGCTCGCCCTCACCGTCGTCGCGACCCCCGCGGAGGCGGCCGACGCCACCGGCGTCGCGGTGGCCTACCAGATCAACGCCCGGCACGACGGGCACTCGGCAGCCGGGGTGGCCGCGCCCCCGCTCGACGAGAAGTGGCGCCGCGACCTGGGGCAGGCGGTGTCGTACCCGGTCATCGCCGACAACAAGGCGTTCGTGACGGTTCGCACCGGCGACGACTACGGCACCTCGCTGTACGCGGTGGACACCCGCACCGGCAAGGATGTGTGGCCTCCGGTGGAACTCGGCGGCACGTACTACTGGTCGGCGCTGACCCTGGGCGGCGGCCGGGTCTACACGATCAACGGCGACGGCCGGCTGACCGCGTTCGCCATCCGGACCGGCCGCCAGCTGTGGCAGACCGATCTGCCCGGGCAGTACGCGTTCAGCTCCGCGCCGACGTACCACGCCGGCCTGGTCTACACCGGCGGGGCCGGCTCCGGCGGGACGGTGTACGCGGTGGACGCCGCGACCGGCTCGCTCGTGTGGACCGCCCCGGTCGCGAACGGCGACCACAGCTCACCGGCGGTGACCGCCACCGGCGTCTACGTGTCGTACGCGTGCGAGCAGTCGTACCGGTTCGACCCGGCGACCGGCGCGACCCGCTGGGTGCACTCCACCGGATGCTCGGGCGGCGGCGGCAAGACCCCGGTCGTCGCGGCCGGCGGCCTGTGGGTGCGTGAGTCGTTCGACCAGACGCTGCCGGTGCTGGCCCTCGGCACCGGTCAGGTGCGCACGCGCTTCGGGTCGTCGGGCATGCCCGCGCCGGCGTTCTCCGGCCGGACCGGCTTCTTCGTGACCGGCGGCGAGCTGCACGCCGCGGACGCCGCCACCCCGGACCAGCCGCTCTGGACCTTCACCGGTGACGGCAGCCAGCTGCGCACCGCGCCGATCGTCGTCAACGGCTACGTCTACGTCGGCTCGCAGAGCGGCAGGGTGTACGCCGTCGACCCGGCCACCGGCCGGGCGGTGTGGTCCGCCGACACCGGCGCCGAGATCACGCCGCCCGACGAGCACAACGTCTCGTCCCCGCTGACCGGCCTGGCGGCCGGGCAGGGCGTGCTGCTCGTGCCGGCGTCCGGCCGCCTGGTGGCGTACGGCCGCTGAGCGCCCGCGGGTGGGCCCGGGTCCGGCCGGGCCCACCCGTTCCCGGGTGGCCTGCCGCGACCGCCGCCCCGACGATCCCCCTGCGGCGCGTCGCCCGGGCGATCCCGGACGGCCACCGTCTCGCCGTCGCCGGGCCGCGGGTCGAACTTTCTTGTCGTAGGGTCCGTCTAGGTTGACCGTCATGAGCGAACGACCCAGTACCCGGTGGCGGCGTAAGGTGACCGAGCAGGCGGCGGCGGTTGCGGCCGGCACGGTGAAGCACGACGAGGCCACCGCGGCCCTGCTGTGGCCCGCCGGCTTCACCGACGCGGTCGATGCCGTCCTGGACGCCTACGAGCGGGAGATCGCCGGGTTGCCGACGCCCGGCGACGGGGAGCTGTGGGCGGCCGTCGAGCGGGTCGTGACCGCGCTGAACGAGGTGGACGGGGGTCACATCGAGACCGGTGAGCGGGAGGAGCTGGCCGAGTACATCGACGCGGTGCTGACCGGGGCGGGCGTGGACGTGGCGGCCCTGACGTCGCGGCGTGGGCTGCACCGGTCCGAGCTCACCGACACCTGGCGGGAGTGGTGACCGGCCGGTCAAGGGGAACGCGTGATCGCACGGGCGGTGTTCCACACGCCTGCCCGGCGCGCGAAGGGCCCTCACATTCTTCGACCCGTGTCGATTGATCATCCGTACGGGCAATGTCGTGGCATCCCGTTCGCGGGCAGCATGTCCGGGTGCCGCGATGGTCCCGAACCCCCGCCTGTGGTTCGCCCTCGGCGTGGTCGCCCTGATGCTGCTGGCCGCCGCCCTGGCCTGGTTCCTGCGGGGCAGGGACTCGACCGCGCCGACAAGTGGCGCGGGTGGCCTGACCGCCGGTGGCGCCGGGACCCGCCCGCGGGCGCGGCCGGCTTCCGCTCGGCGCGCGCTTGCGGGCTCCGTCGAGCCGTGGCGGGTCCGTCGAGCCGTGGCGGGTCCGTCGAGCCGTGGCGGGTCCGCCGAGCCGTGGCCGGTCCGTCGAGCCGTGGCCGGTCCGCCGAGCCGTGGCCGGTCCGCCGAGCCGTGGCCGGTCCGCCGAAGCTCAGCGCCGTATCGCCGCAGGACGGCGGCGCCGCGGCCGGGTTTCGCCGCGGGGGCGCGCTACGGGACCGGGTTCCAGCCGTCCGCGCCGGCCAGATATCTCTGGGCGGTGTGGTTCGCGGCCGTGGACGCGGTCATCTGCGGGCGGTCGGCGGTGCCGGTGGTGGCGCCCGCGCCGGTGTTGGCGTACTCGCTGAAGCGGCACGTCCTCCAGGAGAAGCCGCTCATGTCCTGCCAGGCGCCGGCCTGCCGGATGTGCCCGCCGAGCGTCGAGTCGCGGACCAGCACCTGACCGATGGCGTCGGCCGCGCCGCCGGCATGCCAGCAGCGGCCCAGGGCCACGGTCCGGGCGGCGGCCGAGCTCTTCAGCACCGATCGGGTGATCAGGATGCCGTACGGGTTGCTGTCGTCGGTGGCGGCCGCGGTGATGTAGCCGTTGTTGGAGGTGCTGCCGGTGTCCAGCGACTCGATCGTGGTGCTGTCGATGACGAGCGCGCCGTTGCCGTAGATGAAGTCGACGGCGCCGGAGATGTAGCTCTTGTAGACGTACTGGCGGATCTGCTTCGCGCCGGTGCCGCCCCACGACAGGAACGTGTCCTGGTAGCCCTTCATCTGCACGTTGCGGTAGACCTGCCGGTCGCCGGCGGCGTACAGCGCGAGCGCCTGGCTGCCCTTGCCGTACGTGTTCTGCATGGTAAGGCCCTTGATGGTGCTGTTCGGGGCCAGATTGTGCACGGTGGCGCTGCCGGCCGTGCCGGCGGTCGACGCCGGTGTGCTGCCGGTGATCACCACGTCGGCGGAGACGCCGGTCGCGCCCTGCAGGGTGATGCCCGACTTGCTGGCGGGGATCTGCACCTGGCCCTGGTAGGTGCCGGCCTTGATGGTGATCACCGTGCCGCTGGTGGCGGCGGCGACCGCGGCCTGGATCGTGGTGTGGTCGCCGGAGCCGTCGGCCGCGACGGTGAGCGCCGTGGCGGCCTGCGCGGTGCCGGTCAGGACGGTGGCGCACATGACGGACGCGGCGGTGGTGGCCATCATGCGGCGGGGAAGCGGGGAGCCCGGCATCGAGGTGTCCTTCCGGTGAAAAGGGGACGGCGCCCGCCTGGGGATCGGGGCGGGCGCCGTCGGCGCGGGTGTCAGATCCTGCCGGTGCCGGCGCCGGCCGTGACGGTGGCCTTGACCTTGTTGTTGGCCTCAGGGGTGTAGGAGTAGGGGATGGCCGCGACGCCGGCGCCGTTGCGGACCTCCTCGGCCCCCGAGTTGACCAGGTAGTTGTTCAGCACCCGGAGGTTGCCCTCGGCCGAGTCGCCGGTCTGGGTGACCGTCGGGTGGGCGACGTTCTCGAAGTAGTTGCGCTCGACGAGCACGCCGGCGTTCTCGGTGGACGCCACGCCGTACGAGCCGACGTTGCTGTAGTAGTTGTTCAGCACGTGGACCGGGTTGGCGAACCGGACCCGCGGGTGCCGCTGGTTCGTCCCGTCGAACCAGTTGTGCACGTAGGTGACGCGCAGGTGCCCGATGTCCTGGGAGCCGTTGTCGTCGCTGTGCCCGAGCAGCATCGACTTGTCGTGGTCGTGCAGGTGGTTCCAGGACACCGTGATGAAGTCCGAGCCGCGCTTGATGTCGATCAGGCCGTCGTACCCGTCGGCCAGGTCGTTGTGGTCGATCCAGACGTTGGTGGTGCCGGACTGCACGTTGATCGAGTCGTCGCCGGCGTTGCGGAACACCAGGTTGCGGATGATCACGTTCCGTACGCCGGAGAGGTTGAGGCCGCCGCCGGTGATCCCGGAGCCCGAGCCGACGCCGATGACCGTCTTGTTCGAGGCGACGGTGTACATGCCCGAGATCGAGATCAGGCCGGAGACCCGTACGGTCTGTGAGGTGCTCGAGCTCAGCGCCGACTTGAGCGCGGACGCCGTGGTCACGGTGACCACGGTGCTCGACGAGCCGCCGCTGGTGCCGCCGTTGAGGCTGGCGAACCCGACCGGGCTGGACTCGGCGGCGGACGCGCTGACGCCGGTGGCGGCGAGTGTGCCGCCGACGGCCAGGACACCGGCGGCGGTCGCGGCGAGGACGGTACGACGCGATGGAGACATGGGGATTCCCTCCGTTGTGGAGCGGGGAGCCGCTGGGGGAGCGGCATCGAGAACCGGCACGAACGGCCGGTCTGGCGCTGTGGAGATGTCGGGTGGGCGGCCCCACCCTGCAGGTAAGCGCTTTCCTCGGCCCCGAAACTAGGCCGGTCATCCATGTCTGTCAATCATTGATTTCCGGCGTGTTTCGCCTCGGTCTTAACCGGTTCACGCTGACCTGCGGGTTCATCGGCCCGCGGGGACCACCCCCGGCGTGCAACATCTGTAGAACTACAGGCATGCTCAGCTACCTGGACTGCGACACCGGCATCGACGACGCGCTCGCCATCGCCTACCTGCTGGCCCACCCGGGCGTCACGCTCGCCGGGATCGGCACGGTCAACGGCAACACCACCGCGCCGCAGGCCGCCGCCAACACGCTGGGGCTGCTCGCCCTCGCCGGCCGCGACGACATCCCGGTCGCGGTCGGTGAGGGCGAGCAGCCGTACCCGGTGTCGGTGCACGGCGGCGGAGGCGTGGGCGGGGTGCGGCTGCCGGCCGGCGGCCGCCCCGCGCCCGGCACGGCGGTGGACCTGCTGCTCGGCCTGGCCCGGCGGCACCCGGGCGAGTTGCACGTGATCGTGACCGGTCCGTGCGGCAACCTGGCCGCCGCCCTGGCGGCCGAGCCGCGGCTGCCCGAGCTGGTCGCCTCGGTCACCGTGATGGGCGGCGCGGTCCGGACCGCCGGCAACCGCACCTCGCGCGCCGAGGCCAACATCCGCCACGACCCGGCCGCCGCGGCCACGGTCCTGTCCGCGCCGTGGCCGGTGACCCTGGTCCCGCTGGACGTGACCGTGGAGCACCGCTGGACGGTGGCCGACAGCGACGCGCTGCGTGCCGGCGGCACCCCGCTGCACACCGTCCTCGCCGACATGCTCCCGGCCTACTTCGACGCGTACGAGTCGCGGCTGGGCGCGCGGGAGATCCCGCTGCACGACCCGCTGGCCGCCGCCGTCGCGGCCGGTGAGGTGACCCCGGCCGACGCCCCGCGGCTGTCGATCCGGGTGGCGGCCGACGGGCGCACCGTCGAGGACCCGACCGGATCCGCGGTACGCGTGGTGCTGTCCCTCGCCGAGCCGGCCGGACCCGTCCTGCTGCGGCGCATCCGGGGTCAGTGACCGACGCCCTGATACCCGCGCAGCTGGCGGCGCCAGAACCGGTAGGCGAGCGTGAACAGCACCACCCCGACCGCCGGGGTCGCGTACCCGAGCGTTGCCGGAACCGCGAGCTGACCGGTTCTGCCCAGCACCACACTGGCCGGCAGGAAGGCCACGAACGCGATCGGCCAGACGTACGTCAGCACCCGCTGCACCCCGCTGCCGAAGATGCTCAGCGGGTACGACCCCAGCGTGTCGAACGCGTCGAACAGCACCGTCCGCAGCGCCCAGGTGTCCGGCACGCGTACCGAGAAACCCGCGACCAGCACCGCCGCGGAGCCCTCGATCAGCGCGCCGCCGACCACCGCCAGCAGCAGGAACGCCACCGAGCCCGGCGAGAGGTCGACGTCCGCCACGGTCAGCGCGACGCCGAAGACCACCAGCGCCACCGACAGGTCGCCGAACGGCAGCAGCGAGCGGGTGTGGTTGGCCAGCTGGCCCAGGGTGTTCGCCGGGCGCAGCAGCATCCGGTCCAGGTGGCCCTCCCGGATCGCGGCGTCGGCCTGGCCCACCCCGTCCAGGGTGACCAGCCACAGCGCGTGCGCGAGCAGGCGCATCCCGTACAGGAAGGCGACCTCGCCGAGGCGCCACCCGGCCACCGTGCCGAACGTGTGCAGCAGCACCCCGACGAACGCGAAGCCGCTGCCCTGGTAGACCGCGCCGGCCAGCACCATCACCGCGATGTTCCCGCGGTACTGTGCCGCGCCGCGCAGGGCCGCGCCCCGCATCAGCAGGTAGAGCCGGATCTGCCGGCGCAGCTCAGCCACCGTGCACCACGATCCGCCGGTACGCCCGGCGCCAGACCACGGCGGCCAGCCCGGCCAGCAGCACGATCCAGGCCAGCGCGAGGGCGAAGCCGCGCAGCACCGCCGTACCGTGAATCTGACCGATGTAGATCGCGGCCGGCTCGTGCACCACGAACCGGAACGGCAACGCCTCGGCGAGCACCCGCAACGGTCCGGGGAAGAACGACAGCGGCACGCTGGCGCCGGCCAGGAACGCCGCGACGAAGCGGTACAGCACCGAGATCCCCAGGTTCTCCACCGTCCAGAACGCGGCCAGCGCCACCAGCAGCGACAGCAGCGCGTTGAGCGTCCAGCCGAGCAGCAGGGCCACCGGGTAGAGCAGCCCGGCGGCGAGGCCGGCCGGCGCGGACAGCCCGCCGAGCAGCCCGGCCAGCGGCGTGACCAGCACCATCACCGTGGTCTGGGTCAGCGACTGACCGGCCTGCAGGGCGAGCATCTGCCCCGGGTAGCCGAGCGGGCGGCTGACGTCGAAGACGACCTCCCCGCTGCGGACCCGGCCCGCCACGATCCACGGCAGCGGCGAGTTGAGCACGACGGCCTGCAGGCTCGCCAGCGTCAGGTACACCACCGTGCTGCGCAGGCTGAGCCCGGCGACCGTCTCCCGGTCCTGGTAGGCGGCCGCCCACACCCGGGTCACCAGGAGGATCCACAGCAGGGTGACGCCGGCCGAGGCGAGGAGCGTGGCCCGGTACTGCAACCGCATGGCGACCGCCGCCCGCAGGTACGCGCGGTAGGCGCGCAGCGCGGGCCTCACCCCTCCCGCCGATCCCGGTACAACTCCCGCACCACGCTCTCCAGGTTCGACTCGACCACCGACAGGTCCCGGATCCGCCGCCCGTCGCCGGCCGCGGCCAGCAGCCGGTGCACCGGCTCGTCGCGGCCCACCCGGAACCGCCACCGGCCGTCGTGCTCGCGTTCGCCGACGAACCCGTCCAGGGTCAGCCGGTCCCCGGCCGGCTCGGCGCCGTCCAGCCGGACCAGCACGTCCCGGTGCGGCGCGTACCGCCGCACCAGGCCGTCGACCGGCCCGTCGTAGAGCACCCGGCCGTGGTCGATCAGCAGGATCCGCCGGCACAGCCGCTCCACGTCGGCCAGGTCGTGCGTGGTCAGCAGGACGGTGGTGCGCCCGCTGCGGTTGGCCTCGTCGACGAAGCCGCGGACGGTCTCCTTGGCCAGCACGTCCAGGCCCACGGTGGGCTCGTCGAGGTAGAGCACCGGCGGATCGTGGAGCAGCGCGGCCGCCAGGTCGCCGCGCATCCGCTGGCCCAGGCTCAGCTGCCGGACCGGGGTGTGCAGGAACGGGTCGAGTTCCAGCAAGCGGCGCAGCCGGGCCAGGTTGCCGGCGTAGCGCGGGCCCGGGACGTCGTACAGCGCGGCGACCAGCTTGAACGATTCGATCAGTGGCAGATCCCACCACAGCTGGCTGCGCTGGCCGAACACCACGCCGATCCGCCGGGCGATCCGCTTCCGGTCGCGCCACGGCACCGCCGGCCCGTCCGGCCCGGCCACCTCCACCGTCCCGCCGGTCGGCCACAGCACGCCGGTGAGCAACTTGATGGTGGTCGACTTGCCGGCGCCGTTGGGACCCAGACAGCCGACCACCTCACCCTCGTCGACGGTGAAGTCGATGTGATCGACGGCCAGGGTGCGTTCCTTCTCCCGGGTGAACAGGGTGCGCAACGTGCCGAACCGGCCCCTAACCGGCCTGGTCCGCACATACTCCTTGGTCAACTGCCGCACGGTGATGAGCGCCATGCCGACGGTCTACCGATCGGGGCGAATCCGGGTCAACCGGATTCCCGGGCCGGGATCATCGAGGGATGCGGGACGTCGACGTGGTGTGGAGGCGGGGCTGCGCGAACCGGGGCGGCGGCGTCGGCGACCGCCACCTCGGCGCGCTGCTGCTGGTCCACGGCGCGATGATGACCGGGGGCGCCGGCCTCGCCTGCGCCGGCTGCAGCCCGGCCGACTTCGAGGCCGCCGCGGCGGCCTGCGAGTACTTCGGCCTCGGCGGTCTCGCCCGGCTCTTCCGGGAGCTGCCGGCGGCCACCGGGTCCGAGTACCACGAACAGCGCCTCAACGACGCGTTCCGCGACATGGACCCGCAGGGCGTGATGGTCCCCGCCGCGTTCGAGCAGCGCTACGCCGAGGCGCCGGGCGACTTCGACCCGGTGCCCCGGCGGCGCTTCCTGGGCTTCGGCCGCCGCCTGGGCGACCGCTGAGCCGTGGTGGCACGCGGCCCGCCGACCGGCCGCACCACGCCGCGAGGGCCGGTTCACCGACGCGGGGGACGCCCGCGGGGCGCGCCGCAGCCCGTAGTGGCGTTCCGGCGGCCGATCGCGCAGCGCAAGCCGGCCGGCTGCTCTACTGTCGACCGGGTCGATGCCGGCGGCTGAGGTGGTCATGATCTGGGACTGGGTACGGACCGAGGCGCTGCCCGGGCGCCGGGTGACCGGGGTGCGCGAGCTGACCGGCGGCTTCAGCAACCACAACGTGGCGATCTCGACGGACGACGGGAACACCTACGTGCTGCGGCGCTACCGCGGCCGCAACGCGTGCGCGGTCGAGGCGGCGCTGGCACGTCGCCTCGCCGGGGTGGTCCCGGTGCCCGAGGTGGTCGCGGCGGACGAGACCGGCCGGCTCGCCGGGGAACCGGCGCTGCTGTCCCGATTCCGGCCCGGCCGGCCGCTGAGCGACGTGCTGGCCTCGGCGGACGCGGGTGTGGCGGAGCAGTGCGGACGGGCGGTCGGGCTGACGCTGGCCCGGATCGGGACGGTGTCGTTCGAGGCGCCCGGGTTCTTCGCCGACGCGAGCCTCACCCCGGGGCCGCCCGGTGTCGAACCGGCCGCCGGGCTGGACGACTTCGTGCAGCGGTGCCTCGCGCAGGGCGACGCGGCCGGTCACCTCACCGCCGGTGAGCAGCGCGCCCTGCGCGAGCACGCCGCCCGGGCCACCGCGCTGCTGGTCGCGGTGCACGGCTGCCGGCTGCTGGTGCACAGCGACTACAACCCGAAGAACCTGCTGGTCGACGCCGACCACGGCCGCTGGCGGGTGACGGCCGTGCTGGACTGGGAGTTCGCGTTCAGCGGTCCGCCGCTGGTGGACGTCGGCAACATGCTGCGCGACCCGCGCCCGCCCGGCTTCGCCGAGGCGTTCGTCGGCGGCTTCCGGGACGCGGGCGGCGGTCTGCCGCCGGACTGGCGGGAGCTCAGCGCGGCGCTCGACCTGTACGCCCTCGCCGACTTCCTCACGCGCCCGCCGGAGCATCGGTACTTCCAGCGGGCGCTGCACCGGATCCGTGAACTGCTGGCCCGCACCGGCTGACCGCGCCGCGAGCGCCGCCGGCCCTGTCCCCGTCGCCGCGGCCGGGGTCAGTCGAGCGTGCGGCCGGCGGCGTGACAGGAGGCGGCGCCCGTGCACGTGTTCAGCGCGTGCAGGGCCTCGTGCAGCTCGGTCCGGCGCTCCGGATCGAGCCCGGGCGCCAGATTGAGCATCTGGTCGGGATCGGAGCGGTGGTCGTAGTACTCCCGGCTGCCGTCGACGTATTCCACGTACGTGAACGCCGGGGTCCGCAGCGCGTCGTACGACGGCGGGACGTTCTCGGAGTCGCGGTTGTAGTCCGGGTCCAACGGATCGGTCGCCGGATCGCTGTGCTCGATCAGCGCGGCGGTCCGCCAGCCGGCCGGGACCACCCCGCCCAGCAGCGGCTCGACGCTGCGCCCGTCGACCACCGCGGACGCCCGGAGCCCGGCCAGGTCGGCGAAGGTGGGGCGCAGGTCGATGTTCTCCACCGGCGCGTCGACGACCGCGCCGGCGCGCACCCCGGGGCCGGCCACGATCAGCGGCACCCGGATGTCGCTCTCGTACGCGGTCATCTTCCCGGGGTTCAGCCGGTGTTCACCCATGTGGTAGCCGTTGTCCGAACTGAAGATCACCAAGGTGTCGCGGGCGGCGCCCACGCGGGCCAGCGTCTCCCGCAGCCGGCCCACCATCAGGTCGATGGCCTGCACCGACTGCACCCGCTTGCGGAAACTGTCGTCGATGTGCCGGTGCAGCCAGGCGGGCAGTGGCGGGTGCCCGGCCAGCCACGGCGGCGCGTCGACCGGCACCGCGTCGTACGCGGAGCTGCGCGGCGCGGTCAGCCCGGCGAACGACTGCGCGTCGCGCGGCGCCGGGGTGTACGGCAGATGCGGGGTGTACGTCGACACCTCCACCAGGAACGGCTTGCCCGCCGCCGCCGAGGCGGTGATGAAGTCCTGTGCCTTGCCGGACAGCACATCGGTGAGGTAGTCCTGCGGCCGGGAGCCGTACCGGCGCACCGTCCCGTTCTCGTTCAGCTCGTAGTCGAAGCCGCCGTACGCGTCGCCGCCGGCGGCCCAGTCGTCCCAGCCCGGCGGCACGTACGGCCGGCGGCCGCCGAAGGTGCCGCGGGGGAAGTACTCGTTCATGTACTTGCCGTAGAAGGCCGTCCGGTACCCGGCCGCCTTCAGATCGGTGGCGAACGTCGAGCGTTCCTGGCCGCGGCTGTGGAAGAGCCGGAACCCGCCGTCCGAGCCGTTGTTCTTCACGATGCCGGTGTTGTGCGGGTACCGCCCGGTGAGGATGGACGCCCGGGACGGGCAGCACAGCGAGTCGGTGACCGTGTAGTTCGCGAACGAGGTGCCGTCGCGGCGCAGGGCGAGCACGTTCGGCATGTACGGCAGCAGGTCGTCGGACAGGTCGTCGGCCAGCACGAAGACGATGTTGGGCCGGGCCCGGGCGGACTCGGGCAGCCGGCCGGGCGAGCCGGCGGCGCCCGGTGGCACGGTGCCGGGCGGTGACGTGGCGGCGCGCGGGGGCGCCACCGCGGACGATGACGCGGTGGCCGGGACGGCGGACGGTGGCTCCGCCGCCGCGCAGCCCGTGGTGACGAGCAGCGTGGTGGCGACGGCGAGGCGGCTGAGCAGGTGGCGTGGCTGTGCGGGCATGGTGGGTACGAACGGCTCCGTCGGCGAAGGGCTGGAACCCGGCAGGGTAGTCGGCCCGGTTGAACGGACGGTGCCGTCGTCCACAGGGGAGCTTTTGTCGTACCCCGCCGCTACGGTTTCGGCACTGCTGGACCCGAACGCCTGACGAAAGGTGGCTGTGATGCCTGCCGACACGACCTACCTCGAACTCTCCGAAGACAGCGGGAGTGCGCACAAGTTCTACGAGGTGACGGTCGACGGCACCGAGCTGACCATCCGGTACGGCCGGATTGGCGACCGCGGGCAGGTGAAGCAGTCGTCGTTCGCCACCGGGGAGAAGGCCCGGGCGGAGGCGTCGAAGAAGATCGGGGAGAAGGTCCGCAAGGGGTACGCCCCGGCGGTCCCCGGTGGCCGGCAGAAACGGTCGGTGTCCCGGCGGCAGATCGTCAGCACCCGGTCCACGGCGACGCGCGCGCCGATGCTCTGGCGCTACCGGTCCGGCTCCCCGGCGTTCGGCATCTTCGTCGACGACGACGTCTGCATGGTCGGCAACGAGAACGGGCTGATCACCACCCTGGGCCACGACGCCACCGTGCTCCAGCAGGTCCGGCTGCCCGACGGGGTGAAGTGCATCGTCGCCGACGACGGCTGGATCTACGCCGGCTGCGACGACGGCAACGTCTACGACCTGTCCGGCAAGGTGCCCCGCCTGGCGTACCGGATCGCCCCGGAGATCGACATCTACTGGCTGGACATCCACGACGGCGTGCTCGGGGTGTCCGACGCCAAGGGCGGGATCTCGGCGATCGACCACGAGGACGAGTTCCTCTGGCAGCGGCCGGGCCGGGGCGGGTCGGCGTGGATGGTCCGCTGCGACGCCACCGCCGTGCATCACGGCAACGCCGCCGGAGTGTCCAGCTTCGACTGGCGCACCGGGCGGGAGCTGTGGCACATGAAGACCCGGCCGGTGCTGTTCGGCTGGCAGGAGCGCGACACGCTCTACGCCGGAACGTCCGGGCGGGAGGTCGTCGAGCTGGGTAAAGACGGGTCGCTGCGGCAGGCGTACCGGTGCGACGGCCCGGTGTTCTCGTGCGCCACCGCCGCGGACGGGCGCTACGTCTTCGCCGGCGACAGCGCGTCGTCGATCTACTGCTTCGACGCCGCCGGCACCCGGCTGTGGAAACTGTCCACCGGCTGCGGCTCGGCGTACTCGATGCAGTACCACGACGAGCGCCTCTACATCGTGACCACGGACGGGTCACTGGCCTGCATCGACGCCAGCGAGGCGGCGATCCGCTCGGCGATCGGCGGCACCGTGCCGCAGCCGGTGGACGTGAAGGCGCCGCCGCGGATGCCGGAGGTCACCCCGTCCACGGTGGTCGAGGTGGTCCACGACGCCACCGACGGCGTGCTGGTCGAATGTGTCGACGTCGGCGGCCGGGTGCGGGTCCGGGTGCTGTCCCCGGGCTACCGCGGTGACTGGCAGGTGCAGTTCCCGAAGGGCATCCGCGAACCGGGCAGCCGCTTCGTGGTGACCGGGGTGCGCGAGGCGGCGCGGGGCGGCTTCTACCGGGCGTACGGCGAGATCCGCCGCCTGGTGTGACACCCGTGACGGCCGGTCCGCGGCGGGTGCTTCCCGCCGCCGGCCCGGCCGTCAGGGTCCGCGCCGGCCGCACCCGGCCTAGTCGAGGGCGGCCAGCAACGCGGCGCGGGTCGGGCCGGCCTCGGCCCACGGGATCCCGCCACCCAGCGCCAGCACCGTCTCCACCAGCCCGGGCGCCGCGAGCGCCTCCTCCGGCTCGGCCACCGCCGGGAACAGCTTCGCCGCCCGCTGCCACGCCTGCTCCTCGCGCAGGCCGCGCAGGGCGCGGTCCCGGCTGGAGATGACCATGACGAACGACCAGGTGCCGTTGTCGCCGGGCAGGTGACGCCCGCAGTTCCTCGCCGTCGCGGGAGCGCACGCCGGCCACCTGCGGCCGGCCCGGGATCCGGTCCGGGCCGCGCAGCAGCGCGGCCACCTCCGCCCCACGGCGTACGGTCACGCCGGGCGTGCGCTCGGCAACGGCGGCGGAGGCCCGTTCCAGTACGGGCCGGCGCGCGGTGATCGTGTGGTATCGCTCGTCGCCGGGGCGGCGCCCGCCGGCCGCCCGCCGGCCGGTCCCCGGCGGTGTCCTCCTCGTGGTCCGACGAGGACACCCTGTCCCGGGTCGTTGCCCGGTCTCCAGACCGGTCGTTGACCGATCGGTGCTCACCGGCGCCGCGGCGCACCCGCCGACGCCCCGGCCGCCGAGCCGGTCGCCGTGGCCGGTGGGCGCCGCGCGGAGCGGCGAGCCCGGGCCGCGCGTCCACGGCGGGAGGTGGCCGGTGGGCGTCCGCTACGGGGCGGGCCGCGTACCGGGCGGCTCAGTCCAGCAGCGCCCGCACATCCTGGGCGACGAACCGGACGAACCCCTCGGGGTCCGGGTCGTCCGGGGTGGGTTGCAGCACCACGCTGTCCGCCCCGGCCCGCGCCCACCGCCGCACCTGTGCGGCGATCTCGGCCGCGTCGCCGGTGACCGTCCGGTCGTCGTCGCCGCCGGGGTACCCCCAGCGGGCCTGTTCGGCGGCCATCCGGGCGGCGGCATCCGGACCGGTGGCCGCGTGCAGGTAGACGGTGATCCGGGGCGGATCGGCGCGGCCGGCCGCCTCCCGGCCCCGCAGCACCCGGTCGCGGGCCGCGCTGACCTGCGCCGGGGTGGTGCCGCCGGTGAGGATCGCGCCGTCGGCGACCTCGCCGGCCAGGTGCAGGGTGCGCGGCCCGACCGCCCCGACGTGCACCGGCGCCGGCGCGGCCGGCGGCCAGTCCAGCGCGACGCGGTCGAGGCGCACGTACCGGCCGTGCACGGTGACCCGTTCGCCGGCGAGCAGGGCGCGCAGGGCGGTGACGTACTCGCGCAGCAGCGTCATCGGCGACTCGGCACGCGCGCCGACCTGGGCCATCCAGTCCTGCACGCCGTGCCCCACACCGATGTGCACCCGGCCCGGGAAGAGCCGGTGCAGCGTGGCGACCTCCATCGCGGTCAGCGCCACGTTGCGCAGCGGCGCGGGCAGCAGACCCACGCCGACGCGTACCTGCCGGGTCCAGGCGAGCGCGGCCGAGGCGGCGGCCACACCGCTGGTCAGGAAACAGTCCTCCCACAGCCACAGCTCCGGCAGGCCGGCCTCGTCGGCGGCCTGCGCCACGTCGCGCATCCGTTCCGGAGGCAGCTGCGGGAGCAGGACCGCGCCGAGGGTCGTCACCGCGCCGCGACCCGGTCGGGCTCCACCTCGGCCGGCCGGCCGACGATGCGGTGATAGAGGTCCTCCGGGCCGAGGTGGCGGTACCACGGGACCACCGGGCTGCGCTCGTACCGCTCCATGCCGGCCAGGAAGACCAGGACGTACGCCGAGCTCAGCGCCAGGAACGCCGCCGACCAGGCGGCGATGACCACGTGCTCGCCGCGCACCAGACGGGTCACCGCGAAGCCGAGCGCGAACAGCTCGGCCAGGGCGAAGATCCGGTACGCCCACTTGAGCCGGCGGTCCGTGGTGCGTTCGGTGCGTTTCTGGGTCACCCCGAACTCGCGTTCGCCCAGGAACGCGGCGGGCAGGGCGGCGATCATCGGCAGGGTGTCGGCGACCGCGAAGGCCTCGCTGTGCAGCATGTGGTAGTGGCCGCGGCCGAACCGCACGACGATCCAGATCGAGAAGATCGTGAACGCCAGGAAGGCGAAGCCGTAGACGGCGTACGGGCCGTGCACCGGGGCGACGCCGGTGGTCAGGGCGGCCACCGGGATCAGCAGGTACAGCAGCCGGTTGAGGCCCTGCAGGTGGGCGACCATCGCGCTCAGGTAGTTGAGCCGCTGGTGCCAGGTCAGCCCGCGGACGCGCAGCGGCGAGTCCGGGTGGCGGAACAGCAGGTGCAGGCTGCCGATCGCCCACCGGCGGCGGGTGCCGTAGTACTGGCGCAGGTTCTCCACCTCGAGCCCGTACGCGAGCGGCGACTCCAGGTAGACCGACTTCCAGCCGCGCGCGTGCAGCCGCAGCGAGGTGTGGATGTCCTCGGTGGAGGTGTCCGGCGCGAAGCCGCCGACCGAGTCGAGCGCGCTGCGCCGCAGCATCGCCGACGTGCCGGTGTAGATGGCGCTGTTGGTGCTGTTCTTGGTGGGCTGCACGCCGCCGTAGAACATCTCCTGCTCGTGCCATCCACCGTCGACGCCGCGGCGGCGCCGGAAGGTGAACGACTCGGTGTTGTAGAACGACTGCGGTGACTGCACGACGGCGACGTCCGGGTCGTCGAAGTAGCCCAGGGTGCGTTCGATGAACTCGGGCAGCGGCACGTGGTCGGCGTCGAGGGTGACCACGAACTCGGCGTCGGTCGCGAGCAGACCGTGGTTGAGGTTGCCGGCCTTGGCCCCCGCGCTGCTGGCCCGGGGCAGGTAGCGCGCGCCGAGACGGGCCGCCATGCCGCGGACCTCCTCGCGGACGCCGTCGTCGAGCACGATGACGTCGCGGACGCCGCGGACCCGCAACGCGCCCAGCACGGTCGGTTCGAGGACCGGAAGCGGCTCGTCGACCGTCGGCACGAGGATGTCGACCGTGCGGGTCAGGGGCGGCTGCACGGTCCGGGGCAGCGGCCGGGTGCGCCGGCGCAGCGACAGCACGAACAGGGCGGTCGTGCCGACGGCGAACATCTCGGCGAGCCAGGCCAGGGGGCCGTACCAGACGCCCCAGTTGACCACCGCGGTACGCCAGATCACGAAGACCGGCGCGAGAACCATGAACGTGTGGAACAGCAGCGGCAGGTAGGGCGGGTCACGGTCGGTGACCTGCTGAACGCGATAGGGCGACATGGTGATCCTTCGCTGTCGGAGAGGGGCCGCCCGAAGGCGGCGGGGGAGTCAGGGCCGCTCGACGACTTCGGCGAGGGCGGGGTGCAGCGCGGGACCGGCGGCGAGCACACCGGTGCCCAGGGCGGAGACCGTGGCGCCCGCCTCCGCGGCGATCAGCGCTCCGGCGGCCCAGTCCCAGCGCGCCAGCTCGTCCTCGTAGTAGGCGTCGCAGCGGCCGGCCGCGAGCCAGCACAGTTCCAGGGCGGCGCTGCCGTGGCTGCGCAGGTCACGCACGCGGCTCAGCAGCGCCCGCACGGTCGCCGCCTGGCGGGAGCGCGACGTGGCGCCGTACGCGAAGCCGGTCGCCACCAGCGCGCGGTCCAGCGGCACCGGGTCGTTGGCCCGGATCGGCGTCCCGTTGAGCCGGGCCCCGCCGCCGTACGTCGCGGTGAAGGTCTCCGAGCGGGACGGGTCGTGCACGACGCCGACCAGCGGCTGCCAGCGCGTCCCGTCCCCGGCGAGCCGCTCGCAGGCCACGCTCACCGTCACGTGCGGGGAGTGGTAGAGCAGGTTCGTGGTGCCGTCCACCGGGTCGACCACCCAGCGCAGACCGGTGCGGCCGGCCCGGGCGGCGCCCTCCTCACCGAGCAACCCGTCGTCCGGGCGGGCGGCGCCGAGCACCTCGGCGATCGCGGTCTCGCTGGCCAGGTCCACCGCGGTCACCGGGTCGGTGGGCGAGGACTTGTGCCTGGCCGCGACCGCCGGGCCGGCGCCACGCAGCACCGCGCCGCCGGCGTGCGCGGCCTCGACCGCCACCGTGAGCAGTCGCCGCAGCAGCGCGGGATCGGCCGTGTCAGGCACCGGACCCGCCGACCCGCCGCACCTCGGCGAGGATCCTCTCCCGGTACGGCTCCGGCAGCGCGTGCACCGGGTCGAGCACCCGGCAGCGGTCGACGCCACCGTCCGGGTACGGCAGCGCCAGCCCGGCCAGCGGGAGCACCTGCACGTCGGTCGCGCCGGCCGGCAGCACGCCGGTCGTCCCGGGGACGACCCCGGCCACCAGCTCGCTGCGCCCGTCGACCACGCCCCGGACGACGGTGAGCGTGCCTCCGGGCCGGCCGGTGACCTCGGCCAGCGCCCGGCGGAACCCGGTGTACCGCTCGTTGGCCTCGAAGTCGCCGAAGGCGCAGGCCAGCTCCACGTCCGGGCCGGGCCACTTGGCCAGGAAGTACCGGTAGTTGGGGGCCTCGGTCCGTTTGTTCGCCGCGACGCTGCGCACGTGCGGCAGGTGCACGCCGAAGAACTCCCGGCCCATGACGATCGGGGTGCCGGTGCGCCCGACCCGGTACGCCCACTCCAGGTCCTCCACGCCGTAGCCGTGGAAGCCCAGGTCGAACCAGAGCCCGTTGTCGACGATCAGGGAGCGGGGCAGGGCGATCAGCGCGGTCCACGCGAACGACCACGGGATGACGTGCCGGGCCGACAGCCGCGGGTCCTGGTCGCCGGGGCCGGTGGCCTCCAGGTCGGCCAGCACCTTGCGGTAGTGCTCGTACGGCAGCACGTCGACCGCGGTGACGTCCCCGGTGTTGTTGTCGTAGTCGATCATCTGGCCGACCACGCAGACGTTCTGGCCGTACGCGAAGTGCCGTTCCCAGAGGTCCTCCAGGCACCGCGGCGGCAGCGCCATGTCGACGTCCATGAGCACCACCACGTCCCCGGTGGCCTGGCGCAGGGCGAGGTTGCGGGCCTGCCCGACCTGCCACGGCCGGGCGGACAGCACCGAGACGATGGGGAGGCGGTCGGTGAACTCGCGGCACACGTCGAGGTACTCGTCGCTGTACTCCATGGCGCCGACGACCACCTCGAACCCGTCCGCGGCCAGGGTCTGCTCGGCCAGGGCGGACAGCGCCAGCCGCAGGTTGTCGGCGCGCTGCCGGTACGGGACGACGACGCTGATCCGGCGCTCACTCATCGACGCCGCCCGGCGCGATCAGGACCTTGCAGCTGGCCTGGTCCGCCGGGCGCATCCGGCGACCGTCGATGTCGCAGCCCAGCGCCGCGAACCCGCGCCGGTACTCGGCCAGCGGCACGACGTGGCTGACCAGCCGTTCCGCCGGGATCCGGCCGCTGGTGATCAGGTGAAACGCTTCGACGAACGAGCCGTGCAGCGAGTCGATCGAGCCGATGACGGACAGGCTCCGGTCGGCCAGCAGCATGGTGTCGATCGAGGCGAGTTTCTCCTTCAACCCGATCGACATGTACGTTCCCCCGCACGCCATCTGCGGGAACAGCTCCTCCAGCAGCGTCGAGGTGGTGTCCACGACGACGTCCAGCGGTGCCTGCGGATCGTTGAAGTACTTGCTGCGCGCCTCCTCCAGCGACTGGTAGGCGGCGGAGCCGTCGGGCAGCCGGTCCCGGGCGAACTCCAGGCGGGCCGGCGAGTGCTCGATCAGCACCGGGGTCAGGCCCTTGAGCGAGAGCACCCAGGTGTAGAGCAGCCCGAGCGGACCCGCGCCGAAGACGTACGTGTGCGCGCTCAGCGACGGCGGTTGCAGCTTGCGCGCCCCGGCCACCACGCAGCTGAGCGGCTCGGTCAGCGCCGCCGCCTGCAACGACACCCGGTCCGGCACCCGGTGCACGAACGCCGAGGTGGTCCGGTAGCGGCCGGCGTACGCGCCGTCGTAGCTGACCCCGCTCTCGGTGCCGTGCTTGTTGACGCAGTGGTTGATCCGCTGCGTCTGGCACATCCGGCAGCGGCCGCAGTACGGGGTCGGGTTGATCACCACCCGGTCGCCGACCGCGACGCTGGTGACGGCGGAGCCGACCTCCGCGACGATGCCGCTCGCCTCGTGACCGAGGGTGACGCCGCTGACCGCGACCGGGTAGGAGCCGGAGACGATGCCCAGGTCGGTGCCGCAGATGCCGCAGTACCGCACGTCGACGACCACGTCGTCGTCCCCGGCGACGTGCAGGTCCGGCACGTCGCGCAGCTCGACGTCCCAGGCGCTGTGGTATGTGAGGGCTTTCACGGCCGGGTGGCCTCCTTCTCGTAGGACCGCAGGGTGTCGTGCAGGCGGGTGAGCAGCTCGTCGACCTGCTCGCGGGTGATGATCAGCGGCGGGCGCACCTTCACGGTGCGGCCGAAGCCGTACCGGCTGCCGCGCAGGATGAGGCCGTGCTGCCGGCCGAGCGCGATGAACTGCTCGACGTCCACACTGGTGGGCAGGTCGAACGCCTGCATCAGGCCGACCCCGCGGACCCCGGACATGCTGGGGAAGGCGGCGGCGAGGGCGAGCAGGCCACGGTGCAGCGGCCCGGCGACGGCGGCCACGTTGTCCAGGACGCGGTGGTCCTTGATGTAGCGGATCGTCTCCTCCAGGGCGACCAGCGCGAGCGGGTTCGCGCCGGAGGTGCTGGAGTGCTCCCAGGATTCCAGCACGTCGAGCTCCGGCCGCATCAGCACGCCGGCGACCGGGATCCCGACGCCTCCGGCGCCCTTGGCGAAGGTGATGATGTCCGGGCGCAGGGCCGCGGCGTAGCCGGTGGAGGCGAAGAACGATCCGGTACGCCCGAAGCCGGTCTGCACCTCGTCGGCGATGATCAGAACGCCGAGCTTGTCGCACGTCTCGCGCAGCACCCGGTAGTAGTCGGGTGGCGGGACGATGTTCCCGCCGTTGCCCATCACCGGCTCGACGACCACGGCCGCCACCTGACCGCTCGAGGCGTATTCCACGAAGTCCTCGAGCCGGCGGGCGCACAGCATGCCGCACCGGTCGGCGACCTGACCGTAGAAGCAGTTTCCGCAGTCGGGCGCCGGAATTTTGACGGAATTGGCGAACGGAAGTGTGAAGCTGCGTTGACGGAAAGCGTTGCCGGAGATTCCGGTGGTGCCCACCGTCTGTCCGTGATGCGACAGGAAGAGCGAGAATATGTCCGATCTGCCGGTCGCCTTCTGGGCAATTCTTATTGCCGCCTCGTTGGCGCCGGAACCGGTGACGTCACGCAGCCAGAACGCCCCGATGTGCGGCGGCAGTTCGTCGCGCATCAGCTCGAAGATCTCGGCCGACTTGTCCCGGGTGAACTCGGAGGACAGGTGAGCGACGCGGTCCAGCTGCTCGTGCAGCGCGGCGATGATGCCCGGGGCGTTGTAACCCAGCGAGACGTTGAACGTCCCGGATGCGCAGTCGATGTAGCGTTCCCCGCGAACATGCAGGTAGATCCCGTCTCCTGCGTAGTCTGGGAGGCCGGTCAACGGTCTCTGGACGACACTCGAACTCATGGTTGGCCTTTCCGCGTCGATAGGGCCCGGGTCTCGGTACGGTCGCTGGCGCAGGCTCGGCCCGGCCCTGGCCGTGGTGCTGACGACTCCGCCGGCCGGCGCCGGCGGCAGCCGCCGTGACCGGATTTTCTCCGGAGTCGGGAAGACGGTGCTCCGGTTTCAGGTGAACCGGTTAAGCGAGCTAGCAGGGAACTCCCTGGAGTGATATGCGGATGCGAAGTGGAAGCGCTCCCAGGAGCGCTGAATCCACAGTGGTGGTCAGGTGCTCGGCGCGTCAAGGCGGGTTCGCTTGCGAGGGCCTCGAAACTGCTGTTGACCTGCGCATGAAGGGGCGTGTGCGCTTAATCACGGGCGGTCATGGGGGTGATCCGGAACTCGTTTCCGGCAGGTTACGGAATGGTTATCCATTTCGAGCTGGAAAAGAAAAAATTGCCAACCCGTTAAAGGCTTTCGCCATTATCTATGGATTTCGGGCCCGGCGGTCGGGCACGCGGCGCCGTCGTGGCCGGCCGGCGGCCGGCGGCGCGGTGTCGTCGTTGTCACCCGGCGGCCGGCGGCGGGGGTGTCGTCGTTGTCGCTGGGCGGCTGGCTGTGCGGCGCCGTCGTGGCCACTCGGTGGCCCCGGTCCCGCGGCGGCCCGCCCTTGTGGCGGTGCGTCCTCCCGGCCGCTCGGCTCGGTGGCGGCTCCGTTCGCGCGCGGCCGGACCGGCGACCGGCGCGGCCGCTCGGCGACCGGCGCGGCGGACCGGCCGTCGAGGGTTCGCCGGTGCGGCAGAGGGTCAGGAAGCCCGTACGGTGAAGGAGGTCTCCGCGACGAAGTCGGCGTCGCCGGTCGGCTCGTCGATGTAGAGCTCGGTGTCGCGCCGGTGCACGAAGTGGTCCGGGTAGTTCTTGGAGCGCAGGCGGAACGCCGCCGCGGACCGGTCGCCGTCCGGGCAGAAGGTGGCGTCCTGGCGGAACAGGTCCTCGTCCTCCGGCGGGTCGACACGCAGGCGGTAGTCGTAGTGGCGCAGGTACTCGCCGTCCTCGTTGCGGAAGCTGAAACAGGAGTCGTCGGCCAGGCCGCCGACCACGGTGAGTGCCGTCGCGACGTCCGACATCGCGGCGTACTCTCCGTCGGCGGTCAGGTAGCTGTCCTTGTCGTCGGCCGGGGAGATCATCCACGACCCGCTGCTCAGCGTGGCCGGGGCCGGCGAGGACGCGGGGGTGGCGGCCGGGGCGGAAGGCGTCACCGGCGCCGCCGTGGCGGGCGTGGCGGCGGGGGTCTCCGCCGGTGAGCGCAGCGCGAAGTAGGCGACCGCGGCCAGGGTGCTGACCCCGGCCGTCGCGGCGAGAGCGAGAACGCCGGGGTGCAGACGGCGGCGGTCCCGGACGTCGACACCGCCACGGCCGTAGATGGTCATTGTCGCTTCCTCCTGGTGCGCGCCCGGCCGACTATAGGCGACCGGCTGTGCCGCGCCGGCACGCCGGACCGTGGCGGGCCATGATCGATTTCGCCGCACGGGCATGCCGGACCGATGGCGGGTCGTGACCGGGGCTGCGCAGGCATGCCGGCTCGGTGGCGGGGCCAGGATTGATCTCGCCGCGCCGGTATGCCGGACCGATGGCGGCTTGTGACCGGGGCTGCGCAGGCATGTGGGATCGGTGAGGGGCCGGGACCGATTTCGTCGCACCGGCTGCCGGGCCGGTCGCGCGCCGTGATCGGCGTCGCCGGACCGGGGTCACCGAACGGCGGGCCGGACATCGAGCCGGGACGGGACTTCCGCCTCTGGAATCCGGGGAAATGACCGGACTTGCAAAAAAGATGAAGTACGTATTCCATCGTGTATCGGCCACGAGCCGCTCCGGAACCGGAATCGGGCTGCCGGGGGGCCGGGGCCCGGCGGGACCTTGTGCCCTGGGGGCCGGTCGGCCGGTGGGCGACGCTTGCAGGGCAGAGAGGGGAGAGGCGGAGATGGAGATCAACGAGCGTTGCGTGGTGGATCCCGGCCGTCCGTGCGGCGCCTGCAGCGCGCCGGGGCCGTCCCTCTGCCCGTACCGCTACCTGCTGGACGCCGACGAGATGGCCGCGCTCAGCGGCGACGCGGAACCCGCCGAGGCCACCGCGGCGCGCGGCCTGGACCAGCTCGTCGCGGCCGGCCCGCGCTGATCGGGCGCACCGAGGCCACCGCGGCGCGCGGCCTCGACCAGCTCGTCGCGGCCGGCCCGCGCTGATCGGGCGCACCGAGGCCACCGCGGCGCGCGGCCTCGACCAGCTCGTCACGGGTCCGGGCCCCTGCGGCACGCGGCCCCGCCGGGCCGCCCACGCCGGAACGGCACGGCCCAGGCGCCGGCCGATCCGGCGGCTCGACTGGTGACCGGCTCGGTGAGCGGGTAGAAACGCCTCGTGAGGAGCATTGCTCGTACGCTGGTCGCCGGATGTCTGTCGCTCACCCTGGCCGCCTGTTCGGTGGCGGACGGGCAGCCGCCGGAGCCGCCCACCTCGGCGGCACCGCCGGTCACCGCGCCGGCTACCGGGGCGGCCACCGCGCCGCCGCGGGTCAGCACGCCCGTGCGTTTCGGTGACGGCCAGCGGATGCTGGTCCCGGCCGGCTGGTCGGTGAGTCTCTGGGCGCGGGTGCCCGGGGCGCGGCTGCTGGCCTGGACCCCGGACCGGCGCCTGCTGGTCTCGCGTCCCAGGTCCGGCGACGTCGTCGCGCTGACGCCGGCCGGCGCGGACCGCCCGGCCGGGCAGCGCATCCTGGTCAGCGGGCTGAACCAGCCGCACGGGCTGGCCTTCGCCGGGGACACCCTCTACGTGGCCGAGAGCGATCAGGTCAACGCGTTCACGTATCGTGACGGCGCGGTCTCCGGGCGGCGCCTGGTGATCGGCGGCCTGCCCGATGCGAAGAGCCGCGATCTGCACGGCGCCTACGCGCACGCGCTGAAGAGCGTCGCGGTCGGCCGGGACGGCGCCGTCTACGTCTCGGTCGGGTCCACCGGCAACGTGTCGGCGCGGGACCGCGACTCCAGCCCGGAGCGGGCCGCGATCCTCAAGGCGCCCGCCGGTGGCGGCCGGCCCACCACGTTCGCGCGCGGCGTGCGCAACGGGACCGGGCTGGCGATCGCGCCGGACGGCTCGCTCTGGACCGCGGTCAACGGCCGGGACAACATCGCGTACCCCGAGGACCGCGACATCGACGGCGACGGCGACGGCGACCGGGGCCGGGTCGTCCAGAAGTACGTCAACGACCACCCGGTCGAGCCGCTGGCCAGGCTGACGCCGGGGCGGGACCTGGGCTGGCCGTACTGCAATCCGGACACCGACCTGTCGTTCGACCGCGACGTGCAGCTGAACCCGGACGGCGACAAGCTGGACTGCTCGCGGCTGGCCCCGGTCGAGCAGGCGATGGGTGCGCACTCCGCGCCGCTGGGCCTGAGCTTCACGACCGGCCCCGGGCTGCCGGCCCCGTACGGCGTGGGCGCCCTGGTCGGGATCCACGGCTCGTGGAACCGCAACCCGCCCCGGGCGCCCGAGGTGTCGTTCTTCGGGTGGCGTGCCGGGAAGCTCGGCCCTCAGCAGACCCTGCTGTCCGGGTTCCAGGACGGGCACGGCCGGCGCTGGGGCCGCCCGGTGATGGCCGTGCCCGGCCCGGACCAGGCCATCTACGTCAGCGACGACCTGGCCGGCGTGATCTACCGGGTCTTCTGGACGAGCAGGTAACCCACGGGCGCCGGCTCGAACGGCCGGTGGCCCAGGAACACCGTCGTGAACCCGGCGGCGGTGAGGCGTTCCTGCATCTCGCCGGCCGACAGCCAGTAGGTGTCGAACTCGACGCCGAGATTCGTGCGGCGCCCGCCGCGGCGCAGCGCGCCGTCGGCGTTCTTGAACGCGGTGACCAGGAAGCCGCCCGGCTCGACGACCCGGGCCAGCTCGGCGAAGGCGCCCGCCCGGTCGTGCGGGGCCAGGAAGATCAGCGAGAACCAGCAGACCACCCCGGCCAGCTCGCCGTCGCGGAACGGCAGCTCGCGCAGGTCGGCGACCTCGACGGCGAACTCCGGGTGGTCCCGGCGCGCCACCCGCACCATGCCCGGCGACAGATCGACCCCGCGCGGCGCGAGGCCGCATCCCTTGAGGTACGGCAGCAGCCGGCCGGTCCCGCAGCCGACGTCCGCCACGTCCGTGCCCACGGTGCGCACGTGCTCGCTGAACAGGTCGAGCATCGCGCGGTCGAGCGGGTCGTCGTCGAGCTGCCCGGCCAGATGCTCCACGTAGAAGTCGGCGAGCACGTCGTGCGCGTGCCGCAGCTCGGCGGTCTTGGCGTCCATCCGGCGAACGTAGAAACGCCTGTCCCGGAAGTCAACCGAGCCGACTTCCGGAACAGGCGCGCGGGTTTTCAGGAGATGGCGACGTCGTCGAAGTAGACGGTGCCGGAGTTGTCGGCACACTTCAGGTGCAGCTGCACGGCGGCGGCGCCGGCCGGGGCGGTGGTCTCCACGTACAGCTTCGTCCAGGTGGTGGTGCCGGCCGGCAGCCGGCTCGACTTGGTCTCGCTGATCCACTTGCCGTTGGCGTCGAACCAGCTCAGCGAGATCTCGGTGATGCCGGTCGCGTTCACGCCGCGGGCGTACGCCTCGGCCCGCCACCGGTAGTTCGGCTGCACCGGCGTGATGGGCGAGGTGCGCAGCGACGGCAGGCCGGCGGTGGTGCGGGTGGTGCCGGTGAACCTGGCGGAGTACGAGCCGGTCCGGGCCGTCTCGGTGGTGATCACCGCCGCGCCGGCCTCCGGCAGGTTCCGCTTCCACGTCAGCTCGTTCGCCGGCGCCTCGAAGCCCAGGTTCAGGATGGAGTTCGGCGTCGTACCGGTGGTCCAGGCGGTGCGGACCACGGTCGCGGCGAGCTTGGCGCTGCCGTCGGCGCGGTAGAGGCCGTAGGTGTACTGCGCGGGGATCGTCGAGACGATGGAGTTGCTCGGGATCGCACCCTCGGAGAAGTCGTTGAGCGTCCACGGCGCCACCGAGCCGACACCGGCCTCGACCGCGGCGCGGAACACCCGGGCCAGGTAGGCGGCCTGCTCACCCTCGCTGGTGGCGGTGCTGCTGAGACCGGTCTCGCCGATCACGATCGGGTCCGGGGCGACCGCGGCCTGCGCCTTGCGGATCTCGGCGAGCGAGCGCTCCGAGCTGCCGTAGAAGTGGAAGTCGTAGTAGTCCAGCGGGGCGCCGGTCAGCGACGCCTTGATCTTCGCCATGCCGGCGGCGCCGGTGCCGCCGTCGACCGAGAGGGTCAGCGGCATGTTCGGGGCGGCGGCCCGGATCGCCGGGATGACCTGGCGGACCCACTCGACCGCGGCGGTGTTGTCCGGCTGGAACTCGTTCTTCAGTTCCACCGAGAGCACCCGCGGGTCGTTCTTGTACGGGTCGATGATCGCGTTGGCCCAGCTGATGCTGCGCGCCACGTCGCTGTAGGCGTCCCACCAGTCGAACAGGGTCAGCTTGACGGTCATACCGTGCGAGTCGGCGATGCTGATGAACTTGCGCAGCCGCTCGGTGTACTCCACCTTCGGGGTCGGGTAGCCGAACGTGTTCGGGAAGACGATCACCCGGACGTTGGTGGTGCCCAGCGCGGCGGCCTTGGCCAGGTCGGCGTCGATCGCGATCGGGTCGAAGCCGGTCCACATCGCCGACCACCCGGCGTTGGACGGGTAGTAGTTGAGGGACTTGGCCGTCGTCACGGCGGCCATCCGGTCGGCGAGCGTCGGCACCGGGACGGTGTCGGCGTGTGCCGCCGAGGTCGGCAGGGCCAGGCCCAGCAGCAGCGAGGAGGCGAGGAGGGCGGCACGGAAACGGAAGCGCGAGGTCTGCATCGTAACCCTTTGTGAGGTTGCTTTTCGGGGGTGCCCGTCTCGATCGGCGGGTATCACCCGGGTTGCAGGCCTTGACTGAGGGCAAACAGGTTGCAGAGTGGGAGCGCCGGTCGTACCGCTGCTCACGGTACGACCGGGACCGGCCGGGACCGCGTGGCGCCGATGCCACGGCGGGACACCCCGGCGACGCGGTGCGCAGCCCCGGCCGGGGCGGTGCAGGGATCGTCGGCGCCGGGCGGCGGTGGTCACGGCGTGACCGGTCATCCGGCGTACCGGAAAAACTAGCGGGCCCGGCGGCGAGATCGCCACCGGGCCCGCGGGTCAGTCCTCCGCAGGGAGGCTGTCCATGAAGGAGCTGACCGAGAAGACCGCCCGGCCCGCCCCGGCCGGACCGTACCCCGGTGGGCTGGTCAGGCCGTTGGCCTCCATCGTGGCCCGGTACGCCTCCAGCAGCCGGATGTGGTACTCCAGCGGCGCGCCCTGCGGGTTCGTCCGGCCCAGCGGCGTGGTCGGCTCCGGACACCAGGTGGTGAAGCGCGGGGTGATCCCGCGGGACATGAAGAACTGCAGCCCCTCGGTGGTCGACTCGATCGCCTCGTCGACCGTGGTGAACCCGAACGGGGCGGCCATCTCGACGCCGGCCACGAAGTTCGGGATCACGTTGCGCGGGCCGAAGACCTCGGCGGACTCCAGGATGCGCCGGTGCCACTCCTCGCGGCCCACGTAGCGCTCCTTGCCCGGGCAGTACAGCTCGAACAGCCGCTTGTCCCACACCTCGTAGTTCGGGTGGTAGATCCGGATGCCGTAGTCGTGGAAACGCTGCACGTCCGCGCGGGGCAGCGCCTGGGCGACCACCTTGCCGATCCACCGGCCGGGGAAGCGCTCCTCGATCGCCTGCGCGTACCGCCCGTAGAAGTCCGCCTCGGCCAGCCCGTCCACCTTGGAGGTGACGCTGCCACCGGTCAGGGTGTACGCCTGCGAGGTCTGCAGGGTGTCGTGCCGGTCGATGATCGCCAGCGCCTCCAGCACCTCGTCGACCGGCTTGACCCCGGTGTAGGGCCGGCCGGCCGCCTTGTGCTGGCGCCAGTTGTGGTTGATGTCGCAGTACTGGCACTCCTCCTTGGCGCCGAAGTACTGGCAGACCCGGAACACGGTCAGGTAGACGAGGTACCCCCACTGGATGGTCGGGGCGACCTCCATCACCTGCTTGCCGTTGGCCAGCGTGTGCCGGTAATAGTCCGGCATCGGCGGCAGCCCCACCTCGGCGATCTCCCGGCCGTCCAGCCACAGCATCAGCCGGCCGTCGGCGTCCGGCTTCACCCGGTACGGCGACTCCGGGTTCGTGCGCACCGACACCACGGTGCGGCGCAGGCCGTACGGCCCGCCGGTGAGCACGATCTCCTCCGGCGGCCGGCGCAGCGCCGCCTCGCCGAGCTCAGGCAGGGTCCGGTGGTCGAACGAGAAGATGAAGTACGACTTCGGCTTCACGTCGCCGTTCTCGTTGTCGGTCAGCGCCGCGTCGTCGAACGCCAGGCCGCCGCGCAGCAGGTCCTCCTTGATCACCGCTTCCCTCGGGACGTGCGGGAAACGGCTCATCAAGTCCTCGATGAGGTCGGTTCGCGACTGCATGGATCCTCCTGATACTCGGCTCGTCATCAGGCTACTTAGCGCGTGGGGTAGTCGGTGTAGCCGCGGGCGCCGCCGGTGTAGAAGGTGTCCGGGTCGGGGGTGTTCTCCTCGTGCCCGTGCGTCCAGCGCTCGACGAGGTCCGGGTTGGCGATCGCGGCCCGGCCGACCGCGGTGGCGTCCGCGAGGTCGTCGCCGACCAGCCGGACCGCCTCGTCGCGGGTGGTCACCGAGGCGAAACCGGTGTTCACCACGACCGGCGCGCCCACCGTCTGCCGGATGCCCTGCACCAGCTTGCCGGCCGGGTCGGCGTGCAGGATGTCGACGAAGGCCGGCCCGACCGGCGCGATGCCCTCGGCCAGGGCCAGGTAGGTGGCGAGCACGTCGTCCGGGTCGGTCTCCAGGGCGCCCTGGATGTTGTGCTCCGGGGAGAGCCGGATGCCGGTACGGTCCGCGCCGATCGCCGCGGCGACCGCGGTGACCACCTCGATCGCCAGGCGGGCCCGATTCGCCGGTGACCCGCCGTACCCGTCGGTGCGGATGTTCGAGGCCGGCGACAGGAACTCGTGGATCAGGTAGCCGTTGGCGCCGTGCACCTCCACGCCGTCCAGGCCGGCCTCGATCGCGTTGCGGGCGGCGGCGACGAACGCCGCGACGACCCCGGCGATCTCGTCGGCGGTCAGCGCGTGCGGCACCGGCAGTTCGGCCTTGCCGTCCGGGATGCGGATCTCCCCGGGCGCGGCCAGCGCGCTGGGCGCGACGGTACGGCCGGTGCCGCTGATCGCCGGGTGCGAGATCCGGCCGCCGTGCATGATCTGCATGACGATCGTGCCGCCGGCGGCGTGCACCGCGTCGGCCACCCGGCGCCAGCCGGCCACCTGCTCGGCGGTCTCGATGCCGGGCTGACCGATCCAGGTGCGTCCCTCGCGCACCGGCCAGGTGCCCTCAGTGATGATCATGCCCATCGACGCGCGCTGCCGGTAGTGCTCGACGAGCAGGTCGCCGGGCACGCCGTGCTCGTCGGCGCGGATACGGGTCAGCGGCGCCATCACCAGGCGGTTCTTCAGCTGCAGGGAGCCGAACGTCACGGGGGTGAACAGCTTTTCGACGGTCAACGCGGTTTCCTCACGATCTTGGCGGAACCTGGCCATCCTGACTCGTTCGACCCGGGTGGCGCTCTATTCCGCGAGGACCGTCACAGCGGACCGGCAGTCGGAACACCGCCGGGACATGCCGTTGGCTGCGGCACGACGGGGTCACCAGCTGGCCGACGTCACCGGCTGACGGCCGGCTCACCGGTTCCGCCACCGGTCATGGCAGCAGGCTCAGCGCGGACGCCCCCCACCCGGTCGGGTCGTCGCCGGGTGGCACCATCGCCATGGCCTGCCAGAGCAGCAGGATGTCCAGCCAGTCCGCCTCGGCCGGGGCCAGCGGGCGCACGGCCCGGTAGCCGGCGAGGAACTGCGCGCGGACCTCGGCCGGCACCGGCCCCCAGTCGTGGTACCGGGTGCCGAGCAGGATCGCCGCGCGGGCCAGCTCGACGAGCCGGTGCTCGGGCCGGGCCTCCTCGAGGTCGATGACCGCGGTGACCTCGCCGCCGGCACACAGGATGTTGGCCGACCGGTAGTCGAAGTGGACCAGCTGCCGCGGCAGCCGGTCCGGGGGCGCGCCGGCGACCAGCCCGCGCAGCGCGTCGCGAGCCGCCGCCGGCAGATGCTCGGCGCAGGCGTCCAGCCAGCCGGTGACCCGCTGCGCCAGAGGCGCGGACGCGCCGGGGGGCGTGGGAAACCGATCGGCGTCCGGGTAGGCCGCCAGCGCGTCCTGCAACCGGGCCAGCACCGCTCCGGCCGCCCGCACCTGACCGGGGTCGGCGATGTCGAGGAGATCGCCGCAGATCACCCGCTGCAGGCCGATCGAGACACCGCCGACCTCGGCCTGGAGGCGGCCGTCCCGTGCGGGAACCGGCGCCGAGACCGGCTGCCCGCGGCCCTCCAGCCAGCTGGTGAGCCGCGCCACCGCCGCCAGGCGCGGGAAACGCTCGGACACCACGGACCACTTGGCGAGCAGCCGGCCGGACGGTGTGCCGAGCCACGCCAGCGCGTTGCCTCCGCTCATCACGATCCGCTCGCAGGAGTCGACGCGAACGCCCCAGTGCTCGTCCAGCGTGTCGGCGATCCAGCGGCCGGCAGCCGGCGCGTCGGGGAAGCCGAACCTCGCGCTGAGCGCCTGGTGCGGGTCGTGTGCCTCCCACAGCATCTGCACCACCGGCGTCTGCGCGCTCATGCGGCCTATCCCATCACGGCCCGGCCGCCCGCGACAGGCGCCGCAGCGACGCGTGGCCGGCGGGCGCGCCGGTGGGGCGCCGAACCGGTGCGGACCCGCGGGGCGGCCGCCGGGTACCGTCCACGCCATGAAGGTGCACCAGGACCTGGCCGCCCTGCCCTACGCGCGGCACCTGCGGCCGTTCACCGGCGAGCTGGAGCGTGACGAGGACTACACCGGCGCCCACCTGGACGGCGCCGAGTTCGACGACGTGCGGGCGGGCAACACCCGCTTCGACGAGAGTGTCTTCACCGGCACCACGTTCACCGGGGGCGACCTGGGCCGCGCCCGGTTCAGCGACGTGTGGATGGCGCGTACCCGGTGGATCGGCGCCGGATGGGTCGAGGCCGACCTGCTCGACGTCACCATCCTGGACAGCGTGCTGGCCGGAGTGCAGGCCCACGGCGGCACCTGGCGCCGGGTGGTCCTGCAGGGTTGCAAGATCGACAGCCTGAACCTGCGCGCCACCCGCCTGCAGGACGTCGAATTCCGCGACTGCGATCTGACCGAGGTCGACTTCGGCTCGGCCACCCTGACCGGCGTGACCTTCCCGGGCTCGGCGATCCGGCGCGCCCGGTTCGGCCGGGTCACCGTGAAGAAGCTCGACTTCCGCGGCTGCCGCGGTCTGGACGTCGCCGACGGCTGGGACGCCCTGCGCGGCGCGGTGATCGACCACGATCAGCTCGCCGAGGCCGCGCCCGCGCTGGCGCAGACCCTGGGCATCGTCGTCCGCTGACGCGCGTCCGTCGCCGCCGGACCGCGCGGCCAACCCTCTCCGGTACGCCCTGGTGGCCCCGCCCGTAGGCCGGCGGCCGAGCCCCGTGCCGAACCCGCGCGGCGTCGCCGCGGCGCGCGGCGGCGGCCGCGCACGCAGGCGGTCAGGGCAGGGTGTCGAGGTGGTGGCGCAGCACCGCGCGCGGCGAGTCGGGTTCGCCGGCGACCGCCCGCAGGCTGAGACCGTCGAGCAGGGCGTAGAGGCGGGCGGTCTCCAGGTCGATGTCCAGCCCGGCGGCGAGACCGCCGGCGGCGCGGGCCTCGGTCAGCACCCGGTGTACGACCGCGGACATCGACTCGCGCAGCGCCCGCGCGTGCGGCCGCAGTCCGGACCGGGTGCGGGCGGCCGCCGTGAGGGTGTGCCGGAGCACGGCCTCGCGGCGCCGCTGCTCGTCGAGCGGTAACCAGTCGGCGAGCAGGTCCTCGTTGATGGGTCGTGGCCGCCGTCGTGGCCGTGGTGGTGACCGTCGTGGTGATCCGGCGGGTGCGTGGCGAACCGCTCAACGCCCGGGACCTGTGGGTGCCACGCCGGGGCAACCCTGCGGCCGGCAGCTGAGCGGACGGCGGCCCCGACCCCGGCGGCGTCAGCGGCCGACCGGAGCGGGCTCCGAGTGGTCGGCACGCCGGCCCGCGAGCACGTCGGCGGTCGCGGCGAGCAGCGCGGCCACGACAAAGGCGATGGTCATCGACAGTGACGTACGGAATGCCAGCCCCCAGTCGCCGCCGTGGTGGGCGAGACGGTTGAAGAAGACCGCGCCGACCCCCGCGATGCCGACCGCCGCCCCGATGCGCTGGCCGGTCTGCAGGGTCGCGGCCGCGCTGCCGGCCCGGCGCACCGGCACCTCGGACAGCGTGAGCGTCTGGTTCGGACTGATCACCAGTCCGCTGCCCAGCCCGGCGACCAGCAGCGGCGCCACGGTGGCCCAGCCGGCCGCGGAACCGCTGAACAGGTGCAGCGCCACCACCGTGCCGGCCAGCCCGGCGGCGACCACCGCGAGACCGGCGACCACCAGCGTACGGCCGGTCCGCTCGACCCGGCGCCCGCCGGCCGCCGCGGTGACCGCGGATCCCAGCGCGAACGGCGTGATCGCCAGTCCGGCCTGCAGCGCCGAGTAGTGCAGCCCGTTCTGCAGGAAGAGCGTGTACGTGAAGAAGATGGACGTGAACCCGGCGAAGTACAGCACGCCGACCAGCGTGCCCAGCGCGTACGACCGGACCGTGAACAGCGACAGCTCGATCAGCGAGGTGGCCCGGCGGCTGAACCGGCGCTCCCACCGCCAGAACCCGGCCAGCACCGCCACCCCGGCCAGCGCCAGCAGCCACTTGCCGGGACCGGTCCACTCGCGCTCCTGCACCAGCGGCAGGAGCAACAGCAGCACGCCGGCGCCCAGCAGCGCCACGCCGACCGGGTCGAGGCTCTCCCGCTCGCGCTGCTCGGGCGGCCGGGCCGGGATCCACCGGGCGCCGAGCACGAGCGCCACCAGACCGATCGGCACGTTGATGTAGAAGATCCAGCGCCAGCCCTGCTCGGCGCCGAACACCTGGATCAGCAGCCCGCCGAGCAGCGGGCCGACCGCGGTGGACACCCCGATGGTGGCGCCGAGCAGCCCGAACGGGCGGCCCCGCTCGGCGGGCTGGAACAGCTGCTGGATCAGCCCGGAGACCTGCGGGCTGACCATGCCGGCCGCGGCGCCCTGCACCAGCCGGGCGACGATCAGCCACAGTGCGCCGGTGGCCAGGCCGGCGGCCGCGCTGGAGACGGTGAACAGCGCCAGACCGGCGATGAAGGCGGTGCGGCGGCCCCGGGCGTCGCCGTACCGGCCGGACGGGACCAACAGCAACCCGAACGTGAGGGCGTAACCGGACAGCACCCACTGCAGCTCACCCGAGCCCAGCCGCAGATCGGCGCGGATCGACGGCAGCGCCACGTTGACGATGCTGACGTCGAGCAGGGTCATGAAGCCCGCGACCAGGGCGACGCTCATCGCGTGCCAGCGGTTCGCGGGTGCGGAATCTGGTGTCACCTCCGGCCATTTCCCCCGGTCATCGGGGGCAAACCGGCCCCGATGCCGCATCACATGCCGGTCTTGCGGCGGTGGGGGAGTCCGGCCACCACGCCCACGGTCGTCTCCGTACCGCCCGCATCGGTATCGCCGCGTCACGGACGGCGGCCGACCGGCCCCCTGGATCGTGAAGTACCCAACACTCCGGTTTGGAGGCGGGCCGCCGGGGTACTGCGGCGGCCCCCGGGGCACGGGAACTCCGTGCCGGGGTGCAAGGAGGCGCACCGATGGACCAGGACGATCTGCTGGCCCGCATTCAGAAGAACGGGCGCCTGCACGGGCGCAACGAGAGCCGCCGCGTCACCGCCACGGTGCTCGGCGTGCTCAGCGAGCTGCTGCCGGCGCCGGCCTACCGCCGGCTCACCATGCTGCTGCCGGAGGAGCTGCGGCAGCGACTGCCCGAGCCGCAGACCGGCCGCATCGTCGAGATCCTGGACTGCCGCCGCTTCCTCGGCCGGGTCGCGGAGCGCCTCTACGCCGACGGCGCCGACGCGGCGTTCCTGTCCCGGGTGGTGCTGGCCGAGCTGAACGTCACCGGGCGTGGCGTGCCGCCGGCCGAGCTGGCGCACCTGGTGCCGATGGATCTGCGCCCGCTGTTCCGGTCCCGTCCACTGGTGCCCTGGCGGGCCGGCGCGGAAACCACGCTGGCCCCGGCCGGTGCGCCGGTCGCGGAGATGCCGCTGGCGGCTGCTGCGGCGTACCGGCTGTCCGGCGCCGAGAGCGCCGGGATCTGAAGACCCCCGCGCCCCGGGCCGCTCCGCGCTCGCCGGAGCCGGCCCGGCGGCTCACTCGGCCGAGATGTGGCCGGCCCGGCGGCTCACTCGGCCGAGATGCGGCCGAACACGGAGCGGTGGAACACCAGCGGCGACACCAGGCCGGTCGGGTCCACCGGGTGGTCCACCGCGTGCAGCCGCAGCAGCACGATGGTGTGGTCGCCGGCCTCCACCTCGCGGTAGATCGTGCAGTCGAATCGGGCCAGGCCGTCGTCGATGGTCACCGCGCCGTTGCGGGAGACCGAGGCCGGCACCCCGTCGAAACGGTGCTCGACCGCGCCGGCGAGCTGCCGGCAGACCGCCCCGTGGTGCGCGGCGAGGACGGTGACCCCGAGGTGGTCCGCGCGCCGCAGGTCCGGCCAGGTCTTCGAGGTGTTGGCGATGGAGAACGACACCAGCGGCGGGTCCAGGCTCACCGACGTGAACGAGCTGGCCGCGAGCCCGACGTAACGCCCGTCGACGGACGCCGCGACGGCCACCACCCCGCTGGGGAAGACGCCGAAGGCCTGGCGCAGCCGGATCGGGTCGAGGTCCTGGTTGGTGACGAACGGCGCGGGGGTCTGCGAGATGGTCATGGGGGGTTTCCTTACCGTCGGGCGTGCGCTGGTGGGTTGAACGGAGGGGTCAGGCGGCCCGTGCGGCGGCCTCGGCCAGGACGAGGCGGTCCTCGTCGCGGTGCAGGCGGTACTGGTACAGGGCGTAGCCGGACGCGGCGATCCAGATCGCGGCGATGGCGAGATAGCAGCCGTTCCGGACCGGGGCGGAGGCCTCGATCCAGTCGCTGCGCAGCAGCGTCCGGGTGTTGGTCAGGATGATCAGGCCACCCACCGTGGTCCCGGCCACCCGCGGCGGCACGTGCCGCACCGTCCAGGCCGCGACCGGGGCCGCCAGCATCCCGCCGATCAGCAGCAGCGCGACCTGAAGCAGATCGATGTTCGCCGAGCCGAGCCCGACCAGGAAGCCCACGCTGGCGGCGATGGCGATCAGGAACTCGCTGGTGTTGATCGAGCCGACCACCTTGCGCGGCTCCAGGCGGCCGCTGGCGAGGATCGCCGGGGTGCCGACCGGGCCCCAGCCACCGCCGCCGGTCGCGTCCACGAAGCCGCCGAAGAAGCCCAGCGGGGCGAGGAACTTCGCCCGCAGCGGGAGCCCGAGCCGCCCGCTGGGCAGCCCGAAGGCGGTGAATCGGACCAGCAGGTAGACGCCGAGCACCAGCAGGAGGACGGCCATCACCGGAGCGGCCGCGGCCGTCGAGATCCGGGAGAGGAAGGTGGCGCCGGCGAAGGCCCCGATCGCACCGGGGATGCCGACCCGCCAGACGACCCGCCAGTCGACGTTGCCGAATTTCCAGTGCGCCAGGCCGGCGGCGAGCGTGGTGCCGATCTCGGCGAGGTGGACGGTGGCCGAGGCGGCGGCCGGGTTGGTGCCGATGGCCAGCAGTAGAGTCGTGGAGGTGACGCCGTAGGCCATGCCCAGGCCGCCGTCGACCAGTTGTGCCCCGACGCCCACGAGGACGAACAGGATGAGTCGTTGCACGGCTGACCTCCTTTCCGACGACCGGCCCTAATCTATATCGATCCTATAGGCTTTCGGAAGTATTGGCGGCGTCACAGTGCGCAGCGACCCGTCGTCCGCCTATTGTCCGCCGGAGCCCGGAGCCCGGAGCCCGGAGCCCGGAGCCCGGAGCCCGGAGCCCGGAGCCCGGGCAGCGAGAGGACCGAAGCGCTGAGGCAATATCATGATCGGCTGGAGCTCGAGATCGCTGCTGAGCTGTCGTTCCCTGAAATCAACCTCAGACCGTCGGCGCGATCCAGCGGTCTGCCGGACCTGATGTTCTACTGCCCGCCGCCACCCGCGCCCACACCGTCCGCAGCGGCGCGGACCTCGGGCCAGCTGTGATGTCCGGCCGGGGTGTTCAACCGGGTGATGGGTGAGGTGTTGCCGATGGCGGTGTGGGGTCGGTGGTGGTCGTCGTGCGGGAACGCCGGTAGGGCTGGGCGGCGGGCTCCTTCCGGGGTGTGGAGCTCGGCGAGGGCCCAGCCGTCGGCGAGGGTGCGGTGGATCGGCGTCGCGGTCCTGCTGATCGCCGTCACGTACGCCGGCTGAGGCTCCGGTGCCGGCTGCCCGCCTGGGCGTGCGGCACGGCTGTCAGGACAGGGCCGGGGACCGCCGCTGCGTCGTGGACCGCGGGTGCAGGTCCAGTTCGCGGTCGAGGCTGATGGCGGCGTCGATGAGAGCCAGGTCAGTGAACGCTTGCGGGAAGTTGCCCAGTTGCTCGCCGGTCAGTCCGATCTCTTCGGAGTACAGGCCCACGTGGTTGGCGTACGTCAGCATTTTCTCGAAGGTCACTCGCGCCTTGTCCAGCCGGCCGGCGCGAGCCAGCGCGTTGACGTACGCGAACGAACACAGCGAGAAGGTCCCCTCGGTACCCGGCAGGCCGTCCGGGGAGGCCGCGGGGTCGTATCGGTAGACCAGGCTGTCGGTGACCAGCTCCGCGTCCATGGCGCTCAGGGTGGACGTCCACATCGGGTCCGCCGGGGTGATGAAACCGACGGCCGCCATCCGGAGCAGGGACGAATCCAGCACGTCGGTGGCGTAGTGCTGCCGGAAGGCGCGCCGCTCGGGGCTCCATCCCCGGTCCATGATCTGGCGGTAGACGGCGTCTCGTTCTCGCTGCCAGCGGCCGACGGGAGCGGGGCGGCCGCGCTCGGTCGCGAGCCGGATGCCGCGGTCCAGGGCTACCCAGCACATCAGCCGACCGTACGTGAAGTCCTGCCGGCCGCCGCGGGTCTCCCAGATGCCCTCCTCCGACTTTCCTCAGGCGGATTGGCGTGGCACCAGCGCCGGCTCGTAGATCACCGAGCTGACCCGGGCCGCCGGGTCGTCGACGCGGGCCAGCAGCAGTCGGGCGGCGTCGGCGGCCATGTCCTCCAGCGGGTGCCGCACCGTGGTGAGCGCGGGCCGGGCGGCGAGCGCCGCGCTGCTGTCGTCGAAGCCGACGACCGCGACGTCGTCCGGCACCCGGCGGCCGGCGTCGCGCAGCACCAGCAGCGCCCCGAGGGCCATCAGGTCGTTGGCCACGAAGACGCCGTCGAGTTGCGGCTGCTCGGCCAGCAGGGCGCGCATCGCCTGCTCGCCGCTCTCCCGGGTGAAGTTGCCGCTGGTGGTGGGCACCCAGGCGTGTCCGTGCCGGGCCATCGCGCGGCGGAAGCCGGTGATCCGGTCCTGGCTGGCCGGCACGTCGGCGGGTCCGGAGATCATCGCGATCTGCCGGCAGCCGCGCTCGACGAGCCGGTCGGCGGCCAGCGCCGCGCCGGTCTCGTTGGCCAGGTCGACGTAGCTGATCGGGACCGGCTCGGCGGGCCGGCCGATCAGCACGGCCGGGATGCGCGCGTCGGCGAGCAGGCCGGGCAGCGGGTCGCGGGCCGGCAGGGAGAGCACCACGGCGCCGTCGGCCTGCCCGTTGCGCAGGTCGCCGATCAGGCGCCGGTGCCCGTCGGCGCCGACCATCTGCAGGGCGAGCTGCACCGCGGCCGGGCGCAGCACGCTCATCAGCCCGCCGACGACCCGGCCGAAGTACGGGTCGGCGAAGAACCGGCTCATGAACGGGTCGTCGTCGTGCGTCTCGGAGTCGGAGACGATCAGGGTCACCGTGCCGGTGCGCCGGGTGACCAGCGAGCGGGCCATCCGGTTGGGGACGTAGCCGATCTGCTCGACGGCGGTCCAGACCTGCTCGTGCAGTTGCGGGTCGACGTTGCGGACGCCGTTGACGACCCGGGAGACGGTGGCCCGCGAGACGCCCGCCACGCGGGCCACGTCTTCGAGCGTGGGTAGCCGGTGCGTCTGCATGCCCGCAGTTATAGCACGACCGGAGAGCGCTTTCCGTGACGTGTGCCCGGAGCGCCGCCGGCACCGCCGGCCGGGCGTTCGACGACGTTCCGGAACGCGAAACCATTGACTCACGTCGTAACAATCTCGAAAACTGGAAAGCGCTCTCCAAGCGTACCGTCCTCCGACCTTGGGAGAATCCCCGTGCCCAGAAGACATCTCCGCCGGCTGATCGCGCCACTGGCCGCCATCGCCGTGACCGGCGCCCTGCTCACCGCCGTGAACCAGCCCGCCCACGCCGCCGACGCCCTGCTGTCCCAGGGCCGGCCGGCGCTCGCCTCCTCGCTGGAGAACGGCGAGTCACCGGCCATCGCCGCGGTCGACGGCCGCTCCGACACCCGCTGGGGCAGCCAGTGGGCCGATCCGCAGTGGCTGCGCGTCGATCTGGGCGCCACCGCCACGATCACGCAGGTCCGGCTGGAGTGGGAGGCGGCGTACGCGAAGGCCTTCCAGATCCAGACCTCGCTCGACGGCACCGCCTGGACCACCGTTTACAGCACGAGCACCGCGACCGGCGGCAAGCAGACCCTGGCGGTCAACGGCACCGGCCGGTACGTCCGGATGTACGGCACCCAGCGCGGCACCGGCTACGGCTACTCCCTCTACGAGTTCCAGGTCTACGGAACGTCGTCGGCCACGCCACCGCCCACCAGCGGGCCCGGCTACGTCTACGCGAACCCGCCGGTCACCGGCGTCGTCCCGTCCACGGCCACCCCGCCCGCCCAGAACCCGCCGGTCACCCACCGTGAGTTCCAGGCGAACTGCTCGGTGAGCCGGAGCAACCTCAACGACGACCCGATCGTGTTCCCGAACCTGCCGGGCGCCTCGCATTCGCACACGTTCATGGGCAACCGCACCACCAACGCCGCCACCACCCTGGCCTCCCTGCAGGCCGGCGGCACATCGTGCGTCACGCCGGGCGACCGGACCGGGTACTGGATGCCGACACTGTTGCAGGGCGACACCGCCGTGCAGCCGGTCGGGCCGCAGGTCATCTACTACAAGAGCGGCGTGATCGACTACACCAGCGTGCGCCCGTTCCCGCCCGGCCTGCGCTACGTCGTGGGCAGCCCCACCTCGACGCTCGACGAGTTCCGCAACCACCCGGGCGCGGTCGAGGGCTTCGAGTGCGGCGACAGCGTCCGCAACTGGGACATCCCGGCGACCTGCGTGGCCGGCTCCCAGCTGAACGTCCGCTTCCAGGCGCCGAGCTGCTGGGACGGCATCCACCTGGACACCCCGGACCACAGGAGCCACATGGCGTACCCGATCGTCGGGGTCTGCCCGGCCGACCACCCGGTGGCCGTCCCGATGATCGAGTTCAAGATGGCCTGGCCGGTCAGCGGCAACCTGTCCACGGTCCGCTTCGCCAGCGGCCGTGGCTACTCCTTCCACTACGACGTCTACAACGCCTGGGACCCGGCGGTCCTCGCCGCCCTGGTGCGGCACTGCATCAACGGCGGCCTGCAGTGCAACCCGCGCGGCTTCGACCAGTACAAGCCCGAGCGGGGAGCGGCTCTCAACGAGAACTACGAGTTGCCGTGACCGGTGTGCCGCACCCGCCACGCCGGGTGCGGCACCTCACGAGCCGCCCGGCCGACGGTTCGGGCGGTGCTTGACAACACCTTTCCCGGTACGATTTCAGAAATTCTCCGGCAGCCGCTCCAGTGCCGCCGTGCGGTTTTCCACAATGCTCGCGGCGAGTTTTTTGGTGCGCGTTTCCACGCCGGCCGTCTGCTCGCTGCCGGCCAGTTGGCGGCCCTGTCGCAGGTGTTCCCGCAGGCTCGTGGCGAGCAGCCGGTCGAAGCCCGGGCCGCGCCGCGTGGCCGCCTCGGCGACCAGCGACGGGGTGACCATGCCCGGCATCGGCATGCCCTTGTGCGGGTTCGCCGACGGCAGCCCGGCCTCGTCGTGCAGCCGCCGCAGCGTGTCGAGCTCCGCCACGGTCAGCGCCCTGACCTGCTCGGCGACCCGGCGCAGGGCCGGATCGGCGGCGTTGGCCGGGGCCAGGTCGAGCAGCGGGAGCAGCTCCTCGTCCATCGCGATGGTGATCTCCAGCCAGGCGCGGTCGGTGCCGCCGAAGGCGGTCGCCGAGGCCGGCGGCGCGGTGCTCGCGGCGGCGACCGGGCCCGGGGTGTCCCGGGTCGTGCCGCACCCGGCCACGGCCAGGAATCCGGCGGCCAGCAGCGCCGCGACGAACGGACGGGAATTCGCGTTCACGGGCGGAGTTTCCAGTTCCGGAACCGCCGATGTCAATGCCTGGTATTGACCTGCGGCAACATGAGCGAAACAATCTGCCTCGCTTGGAGAGCGCTTTCCCTGTTTCCGTCGGCGGCACCTCGGCGCCGGACGGCACAGGCCCCCGTTCGAGAAACCGTCCCCCGTGGGGTGTGATCATGAGTCAGTCACCAGGACCGGGCCTGCGCCGTCGCCGCAGACCGGCCGTCCTCGCCGCGGTCGTCGCGCTGCTGCTCGGCCTCGCCACCGCCGCCGTGACCACCGCCGCCCGTGCCGCCGACACCCTGCTCTCGCAGGGCCGGCCGGCGCTCGCCTCCTCCGTCGAGGGCGCCGACGCCGGCCCGGCCAACGCCTTCGACGGCGATGCCGGGACCCGCTGGTCCAGCCAGTTCGCCGACCCGCAGTGGATCCGGGTCGACCTGGGCGCCACCGCCACGATCACCCGGGTCGTCCTGCAGTGGGAGCGGGCGTACGGTTCGGCGTACCGGATCGAGACCTCGGCGGACGGCAGCGCCTGGACCACCGTCCACACCACCGCGAACGGGACGGGTGGCACCGAGACGCTCGACGTCACCGGCAGTGGCCGCTATGTCCGGCTGTACGGCACGGCCCGGGGCTCCGGCTACGGGTACTCGCTCTACGAGTTCAAGGTCTACGGCTCGACCGGGGCGGGCACGCCCGGCGGTGACTGCGCCACCAACGCCGCGCGCGGCCGGCCGGCCACCGCCTCCTCCTCCGAGGGCGCGGACGTGAGCCCGGACCGGGCCGTCGACGGCGACGCCGGCACGCGCTGGTCCAGCCAGTTCGCCGACCCGCAGTGGCTGCGCGTCGACCTGGGCGCCACCACGGCCATCTGCCGCGTGGTGCTGCGGTGGGAGGGCGCGTACGGTTCGGCGTACCGGATCGAGACCTCGGCGGACGGCAGCGCCTGGACCACCGTCCACACCACCGCGAACGGGACGGGTGGCACCGAGACGCTCGACGTCACCGGCAGTGGCCGCTACGTGCGGCTGTACGGCACGGCCCGGGGCTCCGGCTACGGGTACTCGTTGTGGGAGTTCCAGGTGCTGACCGCCGGCACGCCGCCGCCGGACACCGAGGACTTCACCACGGTGTGGCAGGAGAACTTCGACGGCGCCGCGGGCACCTCCCCGTCGGGCGCGAACTGGCTGATGCGCACCGGCACGCAGTACCCGGGCGGCGCGGCGAACTGGGGCACCGGCTCGGTGGAGACCGCCAGCGACTCGACCGCCAACGTCGCCCTCGACGGGGCCGGCCGGCTCAGCATCAAGGCGATCCGCGACGGGGCCGGGAAGTGGACCTCCGGCCGGATCGAGACGCAGCGCGCCGACTTCACCCCGCGGCCCGGCGAGATGCTGCGGTTCAGCGCCGTGCTCAAGCAGCCCGGCGTCGCCAACGGCCTCGGCTACTGGCCCGGCTTCCGGGCGACCGGCGCGGCCTACCGGGGCACCTTCACCAACTGGCCGCAGGTCGGCGAGACCGACATCATGACCGACGTCAACGGTCGCGGGCAGCTCGCCCAGACGCTGCACTGCGGCACCGCGCCGGACGGGCCGTGCGCCGAGTACACCGGGCGCTCGTCCGGGTTCGCCTCGTGCGCCGGCTGCCAGACCGGCTACCACGAGTACGCGCAGGTCATCGACCGCACCAGGACCGACGAGGAGATCCGCTTCTACCTCGACGGCCGGCAGACCTGGGTGGTGCGCGAGTCGCAGGTCGGCGTGACCGCCTGGCAGGCGGCCGTGCACCACGGCTTCTACCTGCGCCTGGACCTGGCGATCGGCGGCTCGCTGCCGAACGCGGTCGCCGGGGTGACCACCCCGGCCGCGGACACCACGTCCAGCGGCGTGCTCAGCGTCGACTCGGTGACGGTGTCCCGGGCCACCGGCGCGACCGCGCCGGCGATGACCGACCCGCCGGTGCCGGCCGGACCCAGCGTCGTCAAGGTCACCGGTACGCAGGGCGACTGGCAGCTGACCGTCAACGGCACGCCGTGGCCGGTCAGGGGCGTCACGTACGGGCCGCCGCAGGCCGCCGCGGACGGATACATGCGGGATCTGAAGAACATGGCGTCAACACGATCCGGATCTGGGGGCCGGACGCGAACACGCCGCTGCTGCTCGACACCGCGGCCCGGTTCGGGATCAAGGTCGTCGTCGGGCTGTGGCTCAACCACGGCGCCGACTACGTGAACGACACCGCGTACAAGACCGCGGTGAAGTCCGAGATCGTCGCCAAGGTCAACGAGCTGAAGGGCCGGTCCGGCGTGCTGCTCTGGGACGTCGGCAACGAGGTCATCCTGGAGATGCAGAACTACGGGCTGTCCGCGGACGTCGTCGAGGCGCGCCGGGTGGCGTACGCCAGGTTCGTCAACGAGATCGCCGAGGCCATCCACGGCGCCGACCCGAACCACCCGGTGACCTCGACCGACGCGTACACGCACGCGTGGACGTACTACCAGCCGTACGCGAGCGCGCTGGACCTGCTCGCGGTCAACTCGTACGGGGCGATCGACACCGTGAAGCGGGACTGGATCGCGGGCGGGTACACCAAGCCGTACCTGCTCACCGAGGGCGGCCCGGCCGGGGAGTGGGAGGTGCCGGACGACGCCAACGGGGTGCCGGCCGAGCCCACCGACCCGCAGAAGAGGGCCGGGTACACGTACAGCTGGAACGCGATCACGGGGCACCCCGGGGTGGCGCTCGGGGCCACCGAGTTCCACTACGGGCTGGAGAACGACTTCGGCGGGGTGTGGCTGAACACCACCACCGGCGGGTGGCGGCGGCTGGGCTATCACGCGCTGCGCGAGGCGTACACCGGGCAGCCGGCGCCGAACACGCCGCCGGAGATCACCGCGATGACCGTCGGGTCGGCCTCGGCGGTGCCGGCGGGCGGCACGTTCACGGTGGACGTGACCGCCTCCGATCCGCAGAACGATCTCGTCCGGTACAACCTGATGGCCGGCGACAAGCACATCACCGGCAACCGCGGGCTGCGCCACCTGAGCTTCACCCAGACCGGCAACGGCCGGTTCACCGTCCGGGCGCCGGAGACCCTCGGGGTCTGGAAGGTCTACGTGTACGCCTACGACGGGCACGGCAACGTCGGCATCGAGCAGCGCTCGTTCCGGGTGGTCCCGCCGGTGGTGGCCGGTACGAACCTGGCCCGCGGGCGGACCGCCACCGCCTCCAGCCACCAGCCGACCGGCACGAACGGGCCGCAGCTGCCGTCGTACGCGGTCGACGGCGACCACGGCACCCGGTGGGCCAGCGAGTGGGTCGACACGGCGTGGCTGCAGGTGGATCTCGGCTCGGTGCAGTCCTTCGACCACGTACAGCTGGCGTGGGAGGCGGCGTACGCCACGTCGTACGCCATCCAGACCTCGACCGACGGGACGACCTGGACCACCGCCTACGCGACCACGTCCGGCGACGGCGGCTTCGACAACCTCGCCGTCTCCGGGTCCGCGCGCCATGTCCGGGTCGCCGCCACGGCCCGCGCCACCACGTACGGATACTCGCTCTACGAATTCGGCGTCTACCGCTCCTAGGGTGTCCGCGCACACAGCGCGCCCGGCCGGTGTGGCTGGGCGCGCCGCGTGCCGGCGGATATTCTGGACAAATCATGACGCCAGAACTGCTGGACATCCGTCGGATCTACGTCGAACCCGCCGCCGCCGAGCTGCCGCGCGGCACGGCGGTGCTGGCGCGTTTCCCGGACGCGCAGCTGGTCGAGGTGCAGAGCCACCAGCGGATCCCGGAACTGTACGGCGACGAGACCAACGTCCGCCGGTGGGTGCGGATCAAGCGGGAAGCGCTGGTGCTGGGCGTGAAGAAGACCCTCACCGCGCGGCCGAACGGGCGCTCGGCCGACTTCATCGCGCCGTCCACCGCCAACGGCTGCGCGATGGCCTGCGCCTACTGCTACGTGCCACGGCACAAGGGGTACAGCAACCCGATCACGGTGTTCGCCAACATCGACCGGATCACCGGCTACCTCGCCCGGCACGCCGGGCAGCAGGGAACGAAACCGGCCCCCAACGAGTGCGACCCGCACGCCTGGGTCTACGACATCGGCGAGAACTCCGACTGCAGCGTCGACGCCCGGATCAGCGACAACGTGCGTGACCTGGTCGAGCTGTTCCGCGGTCTGCCCAACGCCAAGGCGTCGTTCGCCACCAAGCACGTCAACACCGACCTGCTCGGCTGGGACCCGCGGGGGCGTACCCGGATCCGGTTCTCGCTGATGCCGGCCCGGGACGCGAAGATCCTCGACATCCGCACCTCGCCGATCGAACAGCGCATCGCGGCGATCGACGACTTCGTCGCCGCCGGGTACGAGGTGCACGTCAACCTCAGCCCGGTCGTCGTCCGGGACGGCTGGCTCGACGACTGGGCGGCGCTGCTCGAGGCGCTCGACGCCGGGATCGGCCCGGCCGCCCGGGCGCAGCTCGCGGCCGAGGTCATCTTCCTGACCCACAACCGGGACCTGCACGAGGTGAACCTGGGCTGGCACCCGAAGGCGGAGGAACTGCTCTGGCGCCCGCAGTTGCAGCAGCCGAAGCGCTCACAGAACGGCTCCTGGAACGTCCGCTACCGCACCGGCGCCAAGGGCGGCTACGTCGCCGCGCTGCTCGACCTGATCGCCGCGCGCACCCCGTACCTGCACGTACGGTACGCGTTCTGACGTGCACACCGTCGAACTGCTCCTGAACCGGACGGCGGACGAACGCGTACGCGACCAATGGCGCCGCCTGCACGCCGCCGGACTGCCCAGCCTGGCGACCCACCCGCACCCGAGCAACCGCCCGCACCTGACCGTCCTCAAGGCCTCCTCGGTGGCCGGCCTCGCCCCGGTGCCGCTGCCCCTGCCGGCCACCCTCGGCCCGGTACGGATGCTCGGCCGCGCCCTGGTCCGCGAGGTGACCGCCACGCCCGAGCTGCGCGCGCTGCACCGCAGCCTCTGGTCCACGCTGCCGGACCCGTGGCCACCGCCGGAGGACTGGGTGCCGCACGTGAGCCTGGCTCTCAGATTCCCGGCCGCCTCATGCCCGGCCGCCGTCGAGGTGCTCGCCGCGAGCCCGCCCGTGCACGGCAGCTTCGTGGCCGCGCGCAGCTACGACATCGTCGCCCGGACCCTGTCCGACATCCCCACCGGCTGAGCCCGCATCCCGTCGGGGTAGTGGTGGCGCGGCTTTCGCCGCCACGAAGCCACCGGCTACGCCTGTGGCTGGTCGTCGCCGTGGTGGGGCGGTGGTCGACGCGCCGCCGTCAGCGAACAGCTGCTCGGTAGCGCCGCCCGCGCCGGAAAACGCGGTGGGCGACCGGACCGGGGCCTGCTACCCTGCCGGCCATGTCGATCATGGGGCGCCTTCTCGGCTCGGCGGTGTCGCGCTGGGGCGAGGACCCGTGGGCGCGCGGCTCGTGGAGCCTGATCGGCCGGCACGGCACCCCGCAGGACCGGGTCACGCTGGGCACCCCGGTCGGCGATCGGCTGCGGATCGCGGGGGAGGCCACCCACCCGACCCGCGCCGGCATGACCCACGGGGCGTACGAGCAGGGTGTCGCCGCCGCGGCCTGGGCCGCCGACCTCGGGCATCGCCGGGTCGAGGTGGTGGGCGCCGGGATGGCCGGCCTGGCCGCCGCGCGGGCGCTCACCCAGCGGGGCGTCGACGTGCGGATCTGGGAGGCCCGGGACCGGATCGGCGGACGCGCCGCCGCGGCCGAGGTGGCCGGCGCGGCCTTCGACCTGGGCGCCAACTGGCTGCAGCAGTACGACGACAACGTGCTGGCCCGCCTCGCCGAGCGGCTCGGACTGACCACGGTCGTCACGGACTTCCGCGACCCGCTGGTGCTCGGCGGCGAGCCGATTCCCCACGGTCTCGAGGAGGACCTGCGCGAACGGCTCGCCGTGGCGGCACCGGGCGCGAGCATCGCCGATGTCCTCGACCGTTGGCTGCGCGACCCGGCGCCGTGGACGCCGGATGAGATCCGCCGGTTCATCGACGCGGAGATCGTCATGGACTCCGGCGCGCCGCTGTCCTGGCTCAGCGCCCGGCACGGCGTCGAACCCGGCGTCGGCCAGGGCGACCGCTGGATCGTCGGTGGCTATCGCCTGCTCACCACCCACCTCGCCGAAGGCCTCGACATCCGGCTGAACCGGCCGGTCCGTCACCTCCGCGTCGGGCCCGACGGTGTCCTGCTGACCAGCGGCGATGACGCCATGCAGGTGGACGCGGTGATCGTGACCGCACCGGTGCCGGTGCTCGCCGCGGGTGTGGTCACATTCGAGCCGCCGCTGCCGGAGTCACACCGGACGGCACTGTCGCACCTCGGCGCCGGGCGGGTGGAGAAAGTGATCCTGCGGTTCGACCGGCGGTTCTGGCCGGAGCACGGCTACTACCGCGTGCACGGCCCGGCCGACACCTGCATCAGCGAGTGGCTCGACGCCACCGTTGCGGACGGCGTCCCGACGCTGGTCGGCCTCTTCGCCGGCCCGTGGCTGGACACGCTCTGGACCGGCGACGATGCCGACATCGCGGCCCGCGCCGCCGAGGTGATCCGCGCCGCCGTCAATGGATGACTCGCGTGCCGGCCGGGAATCCGGTGAGCCGCAGCCCATCCGGGCGCCGGGCCGACGCCGCGCGCCCGAGGCGGCACTGACGCGGATCGGCGAGCCGCGCACGGTGCGGAGCTGCTGGGATCAGTCACCCGCCGGCCGGGGCGCGATATCGCCGTATCCGTCCGGATCGACGACGACTCGGATGGTCTCCACCTCGTCATCGCCGTAGACCTCCGACCTGTCGGCGATGACCCCGGTCGAGGACAGCTCGTACTCCCAGAACATCGCGACGTCGTCGGACTCCGGGAAGGACACCGAGTAGCTCGCGCCGTGTCCCTCGTCCTCGCCGATACCGATGACGATGCCGACCTGGCCGACGTATTCATCGGAACGCGCCTGGTCGAGCACGCGGACCTTCTCGAAGAATTGCATGACACCATCACTTGTGCGTTATGTGACCGTCGAGCGACACATTGGCATGTGAGCCGTCCCGGGTCCACTTGCCGAGCTGTGTCCTGCCCTTGCCGCGGAGCTGCACATCCCACTCGAACTCGTGCCCGGACGTGCGGCTCGGCCCTTTGACCCATTCGTTCCCGAAACGGTCGACGTATCCGCCGCCAGGCCCCCTCGGGAGTGGCATCGAAGGATTGTAGCCTTTCGGCGGAACGTACCGGATGCGGCCCCTGGTCGGCAGGCCGGCGTCCTTGATGCGGCCCTTGGTCCCGGACCGGGCCGCGCTCCTCGTCGCTGCGCTGCCCCGTTTCCGGCCGGCCTGCTCGGCCCTCTTGAGAAGTCTCCGCGCCGCTCTGGCCAGGATGCCCTCGGCGACCTCGGCGCTTTCCCGCCGCGCGGCGTTGCCCGCGCTAGCCAAGGACGACCTCCAAGGCCTGGCTGATCAGGAAGTTGATCGCCATGTCGGTCAACTTCTTGAAGACCGGGATCTCCAGCAGGGACGCTCCGAAGGTCTCCGGGGCGGTCAGCACCGCCTGCAGGATCTCCACGGCGAGGATCGTCAGCTGGACGATGACGTTGATCTTGAGGGTGAGTACCACTCCGGCGCACACGATCAGGCAGGCGCCGATGCTCTGCGCCCCGGCGACCCCGTCAGCCAGCACCTGCCGCCCGGCCCGGTCCCCGCCCCACGCGGTCCGGAAGGCGTCGATGTCATCGCCCCGGTTGCCGACCGATGCGGTGCGTACGGCGGCGTCGGCGTCCGCGCCGACCTCGGCGAGCGTGCCGGCGAACTCGATCCACCACTGGCCCAGCCGCATCATCTGCGTCTCGTCCGACTTGGGCCACGTGTAGCCCAGCTCATTGAGCAGATCCGCGAGCTCCCCGGGAATCTCCAGACCCATGCGCCTACCGCATCAGCCGGTCGAATCGGTCGGCGATGTCCTGTTCGTTCGCCGCATGGTTGTCGGCGGCCTCTTCCAGGCCGGTCCCGAATCCTTCGAAAGCCTCCACCACCGAGACGAAGCAGCTGTCCGCGATGTCGTGCGCGGCCTGGTACGAGGCGCCGATCAGCCCGCCCACGACATCGTCACCGAAGATGTCGCCCAACGACTGCACCCGCGAGGTGAATCGGAACCACTCTTCATCCAGGCGCTGCGCAGCCTGGCTCAGCTGCTGACCCGCGCGCCGTAGCCCGTCAGTGTCGACCTGGATGCCGGCGCTCACCGCTTCTCTCCGGCCTGCCGGATCTGGGCCAGCGCCTCGTTCATCGCCGTGCCGAAGGCGGTCATCTGCCGCAGCGAGGCGTCCTGCACCTCGCGCAGCTGTCGGGCCAACGTGTCGGGATCCACCGTGGTCGGATTGTTCGGGGACCCCTGCTGCCGGGTTGCGGCCAGTGCGGCGTTGACCGCCACCACGATGTGTGCGCTGAGATCCTCGCCGGGCAGCCGCAGCATCCGCGGATCGAGCCGCAGCGAGTCCAGCCGGCCGTCGCGCATGACCGCCCGCACCTGCCCCGCGGCCGCCTCTCCCACGGTTTCCGGGCTCTCGGTCACCGGCGAAGTCGTCGGACCGGCGCGCAGCCCGTCCAGGGTCTGCCGCATCTGCGCGAGCAACTGGTCGATCTGCGTGTTGCCGAAATCTGCCATGTGCGGCGTCCCGAGGATGCGCCTCCGAGCGGACGGCAGCCTAGCAAGAGAGCGTGGCGGCGGTGGCCGGTGACCGCGGAACTGCGTCGCGTCCGGGACGGCGCGCCGTTAGTGTCGCGGCGTGACCGGGAGCTTGTTGGTGATCGTGGGGCCGCCGGCGGTCGGGAAGATGACCGTGGGGGAGCAGATCGCGGCCCGGACCGGGCTGCGGGTGTTCCACAACCACATGGCGATCGAGCCGGTGCTGCCGTTCTTCACGTTCGGCAGTCCGGCGTTCGGGCGGCTGGTCGACGGGTTCCGGCGCAACCTCATCGAGGAGGTCGCGGCCAGCGACCTGCCCGGGATGATCCTCACCTTCGTGTGGGCGTTCGACCGGCCGGAGGATCACGAGGCGGTGCGTGGCTACATCGAGCCGTTCCGCCGGCGTGGCGGCCGGATCCTGTTCGTCGAGTTGCAGGCCACGCAGGAGGAGCGGCTGCGACGCAACACCGAGCCGTCGCGTCTGCTGGCCAAGCCGTCCAAGCGGGACCTGGAGTGGTCGCGGCGGAACCTGCTGGAGATGGACGAGCAGTACCGGCTCACCTCCGACGGCGCGTTCGACGGCCGCGACGATTACCTGTGCGTCGACAATACGCGTCTCTCACCGGCCGAGGCGGCCCGCCTGATCATCGGCCACTTCGCCATCCCGGAGCGGTCTTCCCGCGACGCGCGGTGAGCCGGCGCCGGTCGCGCTCGGGAGCACGGGTTGCCACGTTCGCCCTGGTCGCGCAGCTCGCCCCGGCCAGCCAGACGGGCTCGGTGACCGGCGTGGTGGGCGCGGGCCGGCGGCCACCGGCGCCGTGGACGGCGCACGTGACCGGCCGGACCCGCGGCGTGGTGGCCCGGCGCGGGGGGTGCCGGGCCACCACGCCGGCTGTCAGGCGGGCAGACCGCCGACCTGCGTGTTCACCCAGTCGCGGATGGACGGCAGGTCACCGTAGATGGACGGCGCGGTGGCGCAGGTGGAGCTGCTGTTGCCGGCCCGGCTGGTCACGCCGATCAGTGCCCAGCGGCCGCTGACCGACCGCACCTGCGGGCCGCCCGAGTCGCCGTAGCAGGCGCCGGCGACGCCGCCGGTGTTGTTGGTGCAGATCTCGTACGCGGCGTCGATGCCGGCGCAGCGGCTGTCCGCCACGATCGACGTGTCGAGCTGGTGCGCGACGGTCGGCGCGGAGCCGCAGCCGCGCGGCGCACAGGTCTGGCCCCACCCGATGATGCGGGTGGCGGTGCCGACCGCGCCGGAGGCCGTCGGGATCGGCGCCGGGGCGTAGCTGACCGACGAGGCCAGCTCGAAGAGCTTCACGTCGATGCGGGGGTGACTGACCGCGCGCCGGACCGGGACGACGGTTCCGCCGCTGCTGCGGTTGATGCTGCCGACCCGTACCGAGGTGGGGGTCGGACAGTGCTTGGCGGTGACCACCCAGTTCGCCTTGATCAGCGAGCCGGTGCAGCCGGAGGTGTACACCATGAACGGGTAGTTCTCGGTGGCCGGCTGGCCGCCGACGACCATGGTGCCCACGCCGGGGTCGGGGTCCGGCGGCGGCGCGGCGGTCGCGGCGGCCGGGGAGAGCAGGCCTGCGGCGAGCACGCTGGCCGCGGTGAGCAGGGTGCGGGGGAGGAGACGCATGAGGGATCGTCCTGTCTGGCCGGTGGGGATGACGGCGGGCCGACGGCCCGGCCACACCGTAACCGACAATCGATGAGCCTCGATACATTCCAGTTGTGGCCTATCGGCGCGTGATGGCGCCCCCGACCGGCCGGATCCGTGGGTGCTCGCTGCGGCGTCCTGCCCGGGTGGTGTCCTCGCCGCGGCAAGGCGGCGGTGGCCCGCGATGGCGTGCTAGCGAAGCCGCAGCCCGGTGCGGAGCTGGTGGAACGCCCGGTCGGCGGCCGCCGCCGCGTCCGGGTGCAGCGCCTCGGCGGATTCCCCGGCGGACAGGCGGCGCCAGTTCTCCCGCGCGAGGACCCGCTGCACGGCCAGGATCTGGGCGGCGGCCAGCCGGGCGGTGAGCGGGTCGGGCGCGTCGGCGGTGAGCGCCTCGGCCAGGCTCTCCTCGTCGCGGGCCTGATAGTCGTGGACCCGGGCGGCCAGGCTGGGCGTGGCGAAGACCAGGTCATGGTAGGCCAGTACGTCCGGGTCGTCGTTGAGACCGGTCACCGGGTCCCGGCGGGCCAGGCCGTCCCGGAAGTGCCGGTGCAGGGCGTCCACCGCGGGCTGCCCGCCGGGCCGGCCGGCCACGACGCGGGCCGGCTCCCCGGCATGATCGGCGATCCGGTGCAGGACCAGATCCTCCTTGGACGGGAAGTAGCGGAACAGGGTCGGTTTGGAGATCTCCGCGGCGGCGGCGATGTCGTTGACCGAGACCCGGTCGTACCCGTGCGCAAGGAACATGCCGATCGCGATCGTCGAGATCGCGTCGAACGTGCGCTGCTTCTTCAGCTCGCGCAGGCCCCGTCCACTCACCCCGTGACCGTACCACCCGGTCAAAATTGTAACCGAGTAACGTTTTTCACTAGGTTGCTCTACGGGGCGATCACGACGTACTCGACGAGGGGTGGACATGTCATCGGTCAGCGATGTCGCACGGGAACTGGCCGCCGAACAGGCGTACCTGGCCCGGGTGCGGGCCGCACGGGCCTGGATGAGCGACCACGCCCGGATCCGGGTGGCGACCGGTGAGCAGGTCGCGGGCGACCGGTACACCGCGGAGACACTGGGACGGATGCTGAAGAGCCACGCCCAGGAGCTGGCCGGGGAGCCGGACGGCGCGCCCTACTTCGGGCGGCTGCGGTTCGACGGCACCGGCGCGGCCGGCGAGCACCGCGACCAGCAGTACTACATCGGTCGGCGGCGGATCGCCGAGGAGCAGGGGCCACCGCTGGTGATCGACTGGCGGGCGCCGGTGTCGTCGCTGTTCTACCGGGCCGGCGCCGCCGACCGGCACGGGGTCGCGGTGCGGCGGCGGTACGGGTGGACCCACCGGCCACCGGCGCGGCTGACCGGATTCGAGGACGAGCGGCTGGACCTGGGCGAGGCGCTGGGCGCCACCAGCCGGCTGCTCGCCGAGGAGATCGAACGGCCCCGGGTGGGCCCGATGCGGGACATCGTCGCGACCATCCAGCCGGAACAGGACGAGCTGGTCCGGGCCGATCTCGATCAGTCGCTGTGCGTGCAGGGCGGGCCGGGAACCGGGAAGACCGCGGTCGGGCTGCACCGCGCGGCGTACCTGCTCTACGCGTACCGGCGGCAGCTGCGGCGCACCGGGGTGCTGGTGGTCGGGCCGAACCCGGCGTTCCTGCGGTACATCTCCGCGGTGCTGCCCGCGCTGGGCGAGGGCGACGTGCGGCAGCGCACCCTCGACGAGGTGCTCGGCGACCGCCCGGCGCGGGCCATCGACACCCCGGCGGCCGCCCTGGTCAAGCACGATGCCCGGATGGCCGAGGTGATCCGGCGCGCGCTGGGCGCCCTGATCCGCGAGCCGGCCGAGGACCTCGTCGTGCCGGACGGGTCGTACCGGCTGCGGGCCGGGGCCGGCGAGCTGGCCCGGGAGCTCGCGCTGGCCCGGGCCGGCGACCTGCCGTACGGCGTGGGCCGGGAACGGTTCCGCGCCCGGATCGTGGCGCTGCTGCAGCGCCGGCTGGAACAGCACGGCGAGTCACCGAACCGCCGGTGGCTGGACCGCACCGGCCGATCCGGCCCGGTGCTGGCCGTGCTGGACGCCTGCTGGCCGAAGGTGCGTCCCGAGCAGCTCCTGGCCCGGCTGCTCGGGGAGCCGGACACGCTGGCCGCCGCCGCCGAGGGCGTGCTGACCGGGGCGGAACAGGCGGCACTGCGCTGGCCGCGGCCGCCCCGCAGCTTCCGGAGCGCGTCCTGGTCGCCGGCCGACCTGGTGCTGCTCGACGAGATCGCCGGGGCGATCGAGCACCCCGCCGGGTTCGGGCACATCGTCGTGGACGAGGCGCAGGACCTGTCGCCGATGCAGTGCCGCGCCGTGGCCCGGCGCAGCCGGCACGGGTCGCTGACCGTGCTCGGTGACCTCGCCCAGGGCACCACCGCCTGGGCCGCCACCGGCTGGGCGGCGCAGCTGGCCCACCTGGGCAAGCCGGACGCGCCGGTCACGGCGTTGACCGCCGGGTTCCGGGTGCCGGCGGTGGTGCTGTCGTACGCGAACCGGCTCCTGCCCGAGCTGCGCGTCACCGTGCCGGTCACCCGGTCGGTGCGCCGCGACGGCGCGCTGCGCGTGCACCGGGCGCCGGACCTGGCCGCCGCGGTCACCGAGCGGGTCCGGGCCGCGCTGAGCGCGGACGGCTCGATCGCGGTGATCGCCGCCGACGAGCGGGCCGGCGCGCTCGGCGCGGCGCTGCGCGCCGTCGACGACCCGGACAGCCGGGTCACGGTGCTGCCCGCCACCCTGGTCAAGGGCCTGGAGTTCGACCACGTCGTGGTGGTGGAACCGGCCGAGATCGCCGCCGGGCCGCGCGGCCCGCACCACCTCTACGTGGTGCTCACCCGGGCCGTCGCCCGGATGGACGTGTTGCACCGCGCCCCGCTACCGGCGCCCCTGCGCGGTGGGGCGCCGCCCGGCCCGTAGCCGCTCACCGCCGCGGGTCCACGTGGAATTTCGGGCCGGGCCCCGCGTCCCGCGGGCGCTCGCCGGCCAGCACCCCGACGATCTGTTCCAGCGAGACGGTCGCGGCCACCAGCGGGCGCGGGTCCGCGTCGCCTTCCGCGTACGCCGTGATCGCCCCGGCCAGCCCCGCCGAGGCGCCCAGGATGCCGACGGCGGTGACGTCCTTGAGCACGATCTCCCGGGTGTCGACCAGGCTGGGGGCGCCGGCCAGCCCGATGTAGACCACCGTGCGTCCCGGCTCGACCAGCCGCACCGCGAGCCCGGGCAGCGCGGCCGCGTTGGTGGCGTCGACGACCGCGTCCCACGCCAGGTCGGGCAGGGTCTGCCGGGTCCACACCGGCCCGCCGGCCAGTTCCGCCGTGGGTTCGTGCTCGCCGAGCAGGTGCACCCGCGCGCCGAGGGCCCGGCCGAACATCGCCGCCAGCAGGCCGATCGTGCCGGTGCCCAGGACCAGCAGCCGCTCACCCGGGGCCACCGCGGCGGCCCGGACCGCCCGCAGCGCGTTCCCGCCCGGCTCGACCAGCGCGCCGAGTGTGGCGTCCACGGCGTCCGGCAGGGCGTGCAGGTACGCCGCCGGGAACGCCAGCCGCTCGGCCAGCGCGCCCGGCAGGCCGTCGCGGCAGCCCAGCTCGTGCCGCCGCGGGCAGACGTGGTGCCGCCCGGCCCGGCAGCGCGCGCACTCCCCGCAGCCGATCATCGTGTCCCCGGTGACCCGCCGCCCCACCCAGTCGCGGTCCACCCCCGGACCGGTGGCCAGCACCGTGCCGGCCCACTCGTGGCCGGGCCGCAGGGGATAGGAGGCCGCGCCGGTGTGCAGGTAGCTCATCTCGCCGGTGAACAACTCCACGTCGGTGCCGCACACCCCGACCCGCTCCACGTCGACGAGCACCTGGCCCGGACCGGCCTGCGGCTCCGGCACGCGCCGGACCTCGGCCTCGCCCGGCCCGGTGAGGACCAGCGCACGCATCACGGGACCCTCCGTTGTCGGCGGTTCGTGGCCCAGCGTAGAACGAGATCATGACGAGTATCGACAGCACGGCGTTCGGCGAACTGGCCGACGGCACGAAAATCGAGAAATGGACGCTGACCAACGCGGGCGGGTCCTCGGTCTCCGTCCTCACCTGGGGCGCGACGATCCAGTCCGTCCTGGTGCCGGACCGGGACGGTCGCCTGGCCAACGTGGTGCTCGGCTTCGACGACATGGCCGGCTACACCGACCCGGCCAACCCGTACTTCGGCTCGACCGTCGGGCGGTACGCCAACCGTATCGCCGGGGGCCGGTTCACGCTGGACGGGCAGACCTACGAGCTGACCCGCAACGAGAAGAGCAAGACGCTGCACGGCGGCGCGCGGGGTTTCGACAAGCGGGTCTGGTCGGCGGCGCCGGCCGGTGACGGCGTACGGATGACCCGTACCTCACCGGACGGCGAGGAAGGTTTCCCCGGCACGGTCGAGGCGTCCGTGACGTTCACCCTGGACGACCGGAACCGGCTGCGGATCGACTACCGGGCCACCACCGACCGGCCCACGGTCGTCAACCTGACCAATCACGCCTACTGGAACCTGGCCGGCGAGGGCAGCGGCACGATCGACGGCCACCTGCTGCGGATCGCCGCCGAGCGCTACACCCCGGTCGACGCCGATCTGATCCCCACCGGGGCGCTGGAGCCGGTGGCCGGCACCCCGTTCGACTTCCGCACGTTCCGGGCGATCGGCGAGCGGGTACGCGACGGCCATCCGCAACTGGCCGCCGGGCTCGGCTACGACCACAACTACGTCCTGAGCGCGTCCGAGGCGGCCGTCGTGCGGGAGCCGGGGTCCGGCCGGCAGCTGACCATCGAGACCACCGAGCCGGGCCTGCAGTTCTACTCCGGCAACTTCCTGGACGGCAGGCTGCGCGGCCCCGGTGGCCGGCGGTACCGCCAGGGCGACGCGTTCGCCCTGGAGACGCAGCACTTCCCGGACAGCCCGAACCAGCCGCACTTCCCGTCCACGGTGCTGCGCCCGGGCGAGACCTACACCTCCAGCACCACCCACGTGTTCGCCACCTTCGGGTGAGCCGGCCGGTGGCGGGCGGCCGCGGCGGCCCGCCACCGCCGTCATCGCACCGGGGCGATGCCCGTGCCGCCGGTGCGCGGGTCGCCCGCCCACAGGGCGTTCCACCAGCGGCGCCCGCCGTCGATGAACTCCTGCACCGGCAGCTCCGCGCCGCCCCGGGTCACCCGCAGAGCGTCGAACCAGACCCGCAGGTCCAGGTGGCGCGGTGGCTCGGTGTCCCCCTCCTGGAACAGCTCCAGGACATGCCGGCCCGGCGCCGGGCGGAACGCGACGTCCAGGCTGAGCCGGTCGCGCCACTCCAGCCAGTCACGCTCCGGCGGGTCGATGAACTCCCAGCCGTAGATCGGGCAGCCGCCGAAACCGCGCACCACGCCGGGCAGCTCGCCGAGCCCGAACGGCTGCACCGGGGCCGCCGGGTCGTCCCACCGGCCGTGCCGCAGCGACGCGGCGACCCGGCCGACACCGTCGAGCACCAGCTCGGTGCGGGCCTCCCGGGCGGGCGACGTGAGCACGTCGAACGCGACCGTGACCCGGTGACCGGCCGGCTCGACGGTGATCCCGACCCAGTCCGCCTCGTTCAGCGCCACACCGATCCCGCGCCGCCGCTCCTCGCTCAACTCCACCCCGACCACGCTACGACCCGGCGACCAGCGCCGCCCCGGCGATCGGACCGGCCGGGGGAGCGAAGCGCATGGCCGCCGTACGCGGCGCGCCGCCCGGCCGCCACCGCCGGGCGCCCGCGGGATCGTCGTCGTAAGGTGGCGGGATGACGTTCGGCGCGATGCCGAGGCGCCCCGGGGCTCCGGTGGGGCCCGGTCCGACCCCGGCCACCGGCCCGGTCCGGCCCGGTCCGACCCCGGCCGAGCGTTTCGCCACGGCCCGGGTGGCGCACCTGGCCACGGTCACCCCGGACGGCGCGCCGCACCTGGTGCCGATCGTGTTCGCCCTGGTCGGCGATGTGATCCACACCGCGGTCGACGGCAAGCCGAAGCGGCACCGGCGGCTGCGGCGGCTCGCCAACATCGAGCACGACCCGCGGGTCAGCGTGCTGGCCGACCACTACGACGACGGCGACTGGTCGCGGCTGTGGTGGGTGCGCGCCGACGGCCTCGCCACGATCACCGATGTGCCGGAGCCGGCGCTGATCGCGCGGTACCCGCAGTACGGCGTGCAGCCGCCGCCCGGGCCGTTCCTGCGCATCCGGGTCACCGCCTGGAGCGCCTGGAGCGCCTGACCGCGGCGCTGACCCGCCCGCCGGGCTCAGCGGGGTCCGGCAACCAGCCCGGCGGCCCACAGCAGCCCGCGCTCGGTGATCGTGCGGGTCTGCGGCACCCGCAGGTCGGCGACGCTGTGCCCGAGCGTGGAGACGAAGACCCGCCCGGCGCCGAACCGGCGGGTCCAGACCACCGGCATCACCGCGCCGGCGGTCTCCGGGGCGCCGTGGGCGCCGGTGAACGTGGTGGTGGCCAGCACGTCCAGGGTCGGGTCGAGGTGGCAGAAGTACTGTTCGGTGTGCACCGCGAAACTGTCCAGCCCGGCGGTGACCGGGTGCTCGCCGGTGATGTCGACGGTGTAGTCGACGAAGTCGCCCGGGTGGCAGACGAACCGACCACCGACCATGTACTGATACCGCGGCGCCTCGTACCCGGTGGCCACGATCCCGCCGTGCCACCCGGCGAACCCGGCGCCGGCGCGGACCCGCTCGACCAGGCCGGCCTCCTGCTCCTCGGTGAACCGGGCCCCGGTCCAGCACTGGACGATCAGGTCCGGCTCGTCCGGTCCGGTGTAGACGTCGAGGGAGTCGGCGACCCGCACGGTGAACCCGTGCTCCCGCAGGAACGGCCGGAACAGCTCGGTGCAGGCGACGGGCTCGTGCCCGTCCCACCCGCCACGGACGATCAGCGCACGCATCCGCTCAGCTTACGGCGGACAGGAGCGCGGCATCGATGTCGCCGGCCGGCAGCGGGCGGGCGAAGTGGTAGCCCTGGGCGAAGCGGTAGCCCAGCACGTGCAGGCGGTCCGCCTGGTCCCGGGTCTCCACGCCCTCGGCCACCGCGCGCAGCCCGAGCGTCGCCGCGATGCCGCTGAGCGACACCGCGATCGCCTCCTGCTCCGGGCTGCCGTTGAGCTCGTCGATGAACGACTTGTCCACCTTGAGCGTGGTGACCGGGCAGGTCCGCAGCAGGGTGAGCGAGGAGTGGCCGGTGCCGAAGTCGTCCAGGGCGATGCCCACGCCCAGGGCGCGCAGCGCGCGCACGGTGTGCAGGGCCGGGCCGCCGGCGAACACCGCGGTCTCGGTGATCTCCAGCGTCACCCGGCCCGGCTCCAGCCCGTGGCGGCGCAGGACCGAGCCGACCAGGCCGGGCAGCTCCGGGTCGAGCAGCTGGCGGGCCGAGACGTTGACGCTGATCCGCGGCGCCGCCGTGCCATGCCGGCGCTGCCAGGCGGCGGCGTCGGCGCAGGCGGTGTCCAGGATCCAGGCGCCCAGGTCGACGATCATGCCGGTCTGTTCGGCCACCGGGATGAACTCGGCCGGGGAGACCGGCGCCCCGCCGTCCGGATGCCACCGGACCAGCGCCTCGACCGCGTGCATACCGCCCAGCGGCAGCTCCACGATGGGCTGGTAGACCAGCCGGAACTCGCCCCGGGCCAGGCCCCGGCGCAGCGCCGCGGCGAGGTCCGCGTGGTGCTGGGCGGAGGCGTCCAGGCCGGCGGTGTGCCGCTGGTGGCGGTTGGCGCCGACCCGCTGGGCGGACTGCAGGGCCAGCTCGGCGCGGCGCAGCAGATCCGGTACGACCTCGTCCCGCCCGGCCGCCGACCCCACCGTGACGGTGACCAGCAGGTCGTGCCCGTCCACCGGCAGCGGCGCCTGGAAGGCCTGCAGCAGCGCCTCCGCGAGCCGGTCGCCCTCGGCCAGCGGGTGCTCGGCGCCCAGCAGCACGCCGAACTCGTCGCCGAGCAGCCGGGCGACGAGCGCGTCGCCGCCGACGGCCAGGGTGATCCGCTCGGCGGCCCGGCGCAGGATCGCGTCGCCGGTGTCGTCGCCGAGCCGGTCGTTGAGCGCGGTGAAGTCGTCCAGGTCGCAGACCGTGACCGTGGTCGCGGCCCGCCGCCCGTGCAGGGCGTCGGTGAAGTGCCGGCGGTTCGGCAGCCCGGTCAGGTCGTCGTGCCGGGCCTGGACGGCGAGCCGGTCGGCCAGCCGGCTGTTGTCGCTGAGCGCGGCGTGCTGGCGGATGAGGACCAGCACGATCAGGCACACCGCGCCGGCGGCGAGCCCGGCCGGCAGGTAGCCGGTGCGCACCGTGACGCCGAGCAGCATGGTGGCGGTCACCGCGACCGCGACGTACGGGATCCGGCTGATGCCCCGCTGGCCGGCGGCCTCGCGCGGCTGCTCCGCGAGCACCGGACCGGCGGCGCCGGCCAGGTTCGCCCGGGTCTGCGCGTGCGCCGCCAGCGCCAGTGCGAGAGCCAGCGGCGGCATCACGACCACCGCGGCGTTCAGGTGCGGGTACCGCTGGAACGCCGGTGCCAGCAGCAGCGACAGCGGCCCGAGCAAACCGACCGGGCTGAGGATCCACAGCGCCCGGCCGTGCACCGGCCCGGTGCCGCTCATCCCCACCTTGACCACCGCGACGACCGCGGCGCACGCCGAACCGAGCATGATGATCCGCAACACGGTGGCCACCACCCCGTCCGGGACCGGCAGCGGCAGCGTCGCCATGAACTGCAGCAGCACCAGGCCGGAGGCGGCCGCGACGATGGCGATGTCCAGCCACATCGCGACCGTGGCGCGCCAGGTGCGGCGGTGCCCGGGCAGGCGCAGCAGGGCCAGCACCGCCACGCTCACCGCGGTGAAGTAGAACAGGCCGGTGAGCGGGCTCATCGCCACCACCTGACCGAGGTGGCGCAGCGTGTCGACCGCCTGGCCGGCGATGCCCAGGCACAGCAGCGCGACCGCGCCGGCCAGCCACCGCCAGAACGTCCGTCCCGCGCCCCGGCCGGTGGCCGCGGCCAGCAGGCAGGCCGCCGCCGAGGTGGCCGACGCCGCGAACGACGCCGGCCACAGCGCCCACCGCGGCACCGGCGCCAGGACACCCAGGACGCCGAGGAGCAGGGCGGCCAGCATCCATCCGCCCGTCACGGCGACGAGTAGGCCCGCCGCGCGGGTGGGCCGGGACGGAAATCGCATGAAGCCTGCGGGTCCTTTCGTGGGCGGTCCTCGGCAACCTCTATCGGCAGGCGGCGAGCACCGGCGAAGACAAGCGCCTGAGTTCCAGGTCACCTCCGGCCGGCGCCGGGGAGCGTCCCGCGCCCCGGCGGTGTTCGCGGTCGCCGGATCCGGGTAAGGCGAGCAGGATGTTCGACGACTTCACCCTGGAGCACGTGGACGTCGGCGAGGTGACCCTGCGGGTACGCCACGGCGGCGCGGGGACACCGGTGGTGCTGCTGCACGGCCACCCCCGCACCCACACCACCTGGCACGCCGTCGCGCCACGGCTGGCCACCCGGCACCACGTGGTGGCGCCCGACCTGCGCGGCTACGGCGGCTCGACGCTGCCCCCGGACGCGCCGGACCACGCCCAGTCGTCCAAGCGCGCCATGGCCCGCGACGTGGTGCGGCTGATGTCGTACCTGGGCCACGACCGGTTCGCGGTGGTCGGCCACGACCGGGGCGCCCTGGTCGCGTTCCGCGCCGCGATGGACCGCCCGGACGCGGTGTCGCACCTGGTGGTGATGGACGGCCTGCCGGTGCTGGAGCACCTGGAGCGCACCGACGCCACGTTCGCGCGGGCCTGGTGGCACTGGTGGTTCCTGGGGCAGACCGAGAAGCCGGCCGAGCCGCTGATCAACGCCGCCCCGGAGGCCTGGTACCGGATTCCCGGCCCGGACGTGCTCGGCGCGGGCAACCACGCGGATCTCTGGGCGGCGCTGCGGAACCCGGCCGTGGTGCACGGCATGTGCGAGGACTACCGCGCCGGGCTGGGCATCGACCGGTCCCACGACGCGGCGGACCGGGCCGCCGGCCGGCAGGTGCGCTGCCCGGTGCTGCTGCTCGAATCCGCCCACGACGACCTGGACCTGCAGGGTGACCCGGCCGCGATCTGGGCGCCCTGGCTGGCCCGGCCGCTGCGCCACCGCGTCGTCGACTCCGGGCACCACCAGGCGGAGCAGGCGCCCGCCGCGGTGGCCGAGGCGCTGCTGGACTTCCTGGCGCCGTGACCCGCCGCGCCTCGGGCGCGATGCCGTCGAGCATGATCATCATGCGCGATCCGTTCACGTACTGTCCGCTTTCGTCGAGCAGATTGTCCAGTCACAACGTGATCAGTTGCGCAGATTGACCGTCGACCTGAGGGTGACGGCATGAGTTCCACGATCACCCTCGCCGAGTACCTGGGCCGCCGTCTCACCCAGGCCGGCGTCGCGCATCTGTTCGGCGTTCCCGGCGACTTCAACCTCACCCTGCTCGACCACCTGGCGACCGTGCCGGGCCTACGCTGGGTGGGCTCGCCCAACGAGCTGGGCGCCGGGTACGCCGCGGACGCGTACGCCCGCGCGCGCGGCCTGTCGGCGATCGTCACGACGTACGGCGTCGGCGAACTGAGCTGCATCAACGCGATCGCCGGGAGCGCCGCCGAGGACGTGCCGGTGGTGCACGTGGTGGGCGGCCCGGCGACCGTGGCGGTGGTCGGCCGCCGGCGGCTGCACCACACCCTGGCCGACGGGGTGTTCGACCGGTTCGAGATGGCGTACGCGCAGGTCACCGTGCACCAGGAGACGGTCGTCGCGGAGCGGGCCACCGAGCAGGTGGACGCGGTGCTGCTGGCCGCGATGACGTACCGTAAGCCGGCCTATCTCAGCATTCCGCAGGACCTGGCCACGCTGCCGGTCGACCCGGCCCCGCTGGCGCGGCCGCTGACCGTCGCGGCCCCGACCGCCGCCGAACTCCAGGCGCGGCTGTCCGGGCTGTTCGCCGTCGCCGAGCGGCCGGTGCTGGTGGTCGGGCACCTGGTGGCCCGCCACGGCCTCGCCGAGCCGGTCCGGCGAGCGGCCCGGCAGGCCAACATCCCGCTGGTCACGTCACTGGCCGCGAAGGGCTGCATCGACGAGTCCGAGCCGCTGTTCCGTGGCACCTACGCGGGCACCATGGTGGACCGGGGCGCCAGCGACCTGGTCGCCGACGCCGACCTGGTCGTCGAGCTGGGGACCGTCGCCACCGACGTGCTGTCCGGATTCTTCACCCACCGTACGCCGGACGAGCAGGTCGTCCACGTCGGCGCGGCGGAGCTGGCCGGCGCGGTCCGGGTGCTGGAACGGCTGTGCGCCGGCCGCCGGTTCGCCGACCGGCCCGCGGCGCCGCGCCCGGCGTACTACGCGCCGGCCGATCCGGACGCCCCGCTGACCCAGGACGGGCTGTGGGCCACCGTCCAGGAGTGGCTGCCGCCGGGGATGGCGGTGCTGGCCGACACCGGCACGTCATTCTGGGGCGCGGCGGCGCTGCGCCTGCCGGACGATACGGTGCTGCTCGGCCAGCCGATCTGGAACTCGATCGGCTACGCCCTGCCGGCGGTTCTCGGCCAGGGGCTCGCCGACCCCGGCCGCCGTCCGATCCTGTTCATCGGCGACGGCGCCGCCCAGATGACCGTGCAGGAACTGAGCACGATCACCGCGCACGGCCTGACGCCGATCATCGTGCTGCTCAACAACCGCGGCTACACCATCGAGCGCGCGCTGCAGAGCCCGGACGCCGGGTACAACGACGTCGCCGCCTGGGACTGGAGCTATCTGGCCGCCGCGCTCACCGGTGACAAGGTGGAGTACCGCCTCGCCCGCACCGCCGCCGAGCTGCGGCACGCTCTCGACGTGGCGGGGTCCACGACGGACTCCCCGGTGCTGATCGAGGCCGAGCTCGGCGCCCGGGACACGCCGCCGCTGCTGCGCGCCCTGGCCGAGCGCAACGACAGCCTGCAGCGGTAGGACCACGCGGCCCGGCGCCGGATGTCCCCGGCGCCGGGCCCGATCTGCCGGTACGCCGGTCAGCCGGCCAGCGATCCGGTGTAGAGCAGGCGGTTCGGCGATCCGGAGCCCGCGCCGGTGACCACGCCCGTGGTGGCCGTGCCGACGACGGCCGCGTTCACCGTCGCCACCGAGGCGCCCGGGTGGGCGCTCAGGTAGAGCGCGGCCGCCCCGGCGACGTGCGGCGACGAGAACGAGGTGCCGCTGCCGGTGTACGTCGCGGTGTCGCCGGTGCGCCACGCCGAGGTGATCGACACGCCCGGGGCGAACACGTCGAGCACGGAACCGTAGTTCGACCAGGACGCCCGCGCGTCGGTGCGGTCGGTGGAGCCGACGGTGAGCGCCTCGGTGACCCGGGCCGGGGAGTTGGTGCTCGCGTTGACGCCGGAGTTGCCGGCCGCGATGGCGTACGGGATGCCGGCCGCGATCGACCGCCGGACCGCCGCGTCGAGGGTGGTGCTGGCGCCGCCGCCGAGGCTGAGGTTCGCCACCGAGCGCCCGGCCACCGCGTGCGCGGTGACCCAGTCGATGCCGGCGATCACCCCGGCCGTGGTGCCCGAACCGTTGTTGTTCAGCACCCGGACGCCGACCACACTGGCGTTCTTGGCGACGCCGTACGTGCTGCCCACCGCGACCGCCGCCACGAACGTCCCGTGCCCGTTGCCGTCCTGCGCCACGTTGTCGCCGTCCACCGCGTCGTAGCCGTAGCTGGCCCGCCCGCCGAAGTCCTGGTGGGTGGTGCGGATCCCGGTGTCGATCACGTAGACGGTCGTGCCGCTGCTCGGCCCGTACGTGTAGGTGCCGCTCAGCGGCAGCGCCCGCTGGTCGATCCGGTCCAGGCCCCACGGCGCGGAGTTCTGGGTGTCCGCGACGGTCACCGTCTGGTCGGCCTCGACGCTGGCCACCGAGGGGTCGGCGGCCAGCCGGGCGGCCTGCCGGGCGGTCAGGTGCGCGGTGTAGCCCTCGATCGCGTGGCCGAAGACCTTGGCGACCGAGCCGCCGTAGGGGGCGGCGAGCCGGCCGGCCCGGGCCTGGTCGGCCTGCACGCCGTCCTTGAAGGTGACCAGGTACGTGCCGGCGACCGCGGTCGGGCTGCCGGCGTGCAGGACGGTTCCGGTCGCCTCGGCGGCGAAGGCGGGCGCCGTCGTGACGACGGCGAGGGCGGTGCCGGCGAGCACGGCGGCGGCTCGGTGATGACGTACGGGGCTCATGGGTTCCTCCTGGTCTGCGGCGTCCCGATGGGCGCCTGCAGATGAGGCTAGGAACCAATGTTTGATTGACAGTCAACGATTCATTAGGGGCTCTTCAGGAAGCTGATGCCGACTTGCAAACGCCCGACCCTGCAACTAGTTGCATATCGGAGCGGCGTCGGCATAGCATCGGCGCACTTCGACGAGGAAGGACCCGCCATGGCCCTGCCCGCTCTGCTCGACGGCACGCTGTCGATCCCGGTGATCGCGTCCCCGATGTTCCTGTGCTCGGGACCCGACCTGGTCATCGCCCAGTGCCGGGCCGGCGTCGTCGGCTCGTTCCCCGCGCTCAACGCCCGCCCGGCCGGGCTGCTCGGCGAGTGGTTGGAGCGCATCGAGGCGGAGACCGCGGCCTGCCCCGGCGCGGCCCCGTTCGCGGTCAACCAGATCGTGCACCGCTCCAACAAGCGCCTCGAGCAGGACATGGCCGTGATCATGGAGCACCGGGTGCCGATCGTGATCACCTCGCTCGGCGCGCGGCCGGAGATCAACGACGCCGTGCACTCGTACGGCGGGATCGTCCTGCACGACGTGATCAGCAACGAGTTCGCCCGCAAGGCGATCGAGAAGGGCGCCGACGGGATCATCGCGGTCGCCGCCGGGGCCGGTGGGCACGCCGGGACGCAGTCGCCGTTCGCGCTGCTGCAGGAGATCCGCGCGTGGTTCGACGGGCCGCTCGTGCTCTCCGGGGCCATCGCGCACGGCCGCGCCGTCCTCGCGGCGCAGGCGGCGGGCGCCGATCTGGCGTACGTGGGAAGCGCCTTCCTCGCCGCGGCCGAAGCCACCGTCGCCCCCGCCTACCAGCGGATGATCGTGGAGAGCAGCGCGAAGGACATCGTCTACAGCAACCTGTTCACCGGCGTGCACGGCAATTACCTGCGCGGCAGCATCGAGGCCGCCGGGCTCGACCCGGACGATCTGCCGGTCTCCGACCCGTCCGCGATGAACTTCGGCGCCGCCACGGACACCAAGGCGTGGCGCGACATCTGGGGCGCCGGGCAGGGCATCGGCGTGATCGACGCGGTCCGCCCGGCCGCCGAGCTGATCGCCCGGCTCCGGGCCGAGTACGAGGACGCCCGCCGCGCCCTGGCGTCCGCCTGAGCCGGCGCCGGACCCGGGATCGCGGGGGCCTGAACCCCGGCTCACGACGCGCCGATGCCGCTACCGGACCTCTCCCGCGCCAGGTGCCCGGCGAGAAAATCGACCTCGCAACAGGCGAATCAACGACAGATCCATGATGGCCGATATCGTGCCCTGATACTTTCCCTTGCGAAGTGATGATGACCGCTGAGCGGGGTGACAAGAATGAATTCATGGTCGAAGCTGCGCAAGTGGGCGGCAATGACGGTCATCGCGACGATCGCTGTTCTTGTGCAGCCTCCGCAGGCGGCACAGGCGGCCGTGCGTTGGCGGATCGAGAACTACTACTACGCGGGTAGGTGTGCCGACGGCAACAGCGGGGCGGGTGGACAGGCCTACATCTGGAGTTGCGTGCGGGCCACCAACCAGTACTTCTACTTCGAGCCCATCGAGGGCTACTGGCGGATGCGGAACGTGAAGACGGGGCTCTGCCTGGGAAGCAACGGCACCGCGGGATTTTCGCCGATCTACAACCTGCCGTGTGACGGCAACTGGGCCACCCATTGGGCCATGCATCTGATGACGAGCAGCGGCGGCCGCGACTACTACACGATCCAACCACGTTATCTGCCCGCGTTCACCAACTGCTTCACCCCGAGCGGCGGCACCAACGGCGTCGGATTGTTCATGGACACCTGCGTGTCCGAACCGGATTACTGGACGTGGTATCAGGTGTGAATCGCCGGGTCCGCGGTACGGCGAGCACAACCGGCGCGCACCGCCGCGGCGTACGCGCGCACCGGGCACCACATCGCCGAGACGTCACCGCCCTTGTCACCCGGGTCGATCAACCTTCGCCCCGCGGGACGGCACGGCACCGATCCCCGCCGACCCGGCCGGGCGGCTGCACGCCCGCCGGTTCCGTCGCACGCTGGCGTACTTCATCGGGCGCCGCCCGCGGCCTGGTCGCCGCAGCGCTGCAGTACGGCCCTCTGGCCACCGAAGTGACCCCGCCGTACGCCGGCGAAGCGAACACCGGCGCGATCAACGACCCGGCCGTCGAGCGGCTGCTCACCCGCGCCGACCACGACGTCCATCACGGCCGGGGCGCGACCTGCGTCCGGTACCGGAGCGCGCTTGCCGCAAAGCGGCCCTCGCCGCCGGGCTGCCGGGCTTCGACGGGCCCGACCATGCCCGGTGCCGCCGGGAAACGGCGACCTCCTCTTCCGGCACGTCGAACGGGGCACGGCCCCTGACAGCCGGCCCGTCATCGCTGAAGGAGGAAGGACCACGCTGACGGGAACGGGGTTGGTGACGGGTCTGGTGAGCCATCGCCGCATCTGCAAGGCACACCCGCGCTGTTCTGCCGGTGGGAGAACACCGGCCCGGCCGGGCTCGACGATCACTACAGTCCGGTCTCATGACGGCGATTAGCAGGCGCACGGTCGAGTACCCGGCCGACGGCCTGACGATGATCGGGCACCTCGCGATCCCGGCCGGCGTCGACCGCCGGCCCGCGGTGCTGCTCGGACCGGAGGGCCCGGGGCTTGGCAGCGTCGAGCGCCGCCGGGCCGATGCTCTCGCCGAACTGGGATACGTAGCGCTGGCCTTCGACATCCACGGCGGGCGCTATCTGGGCGACCCCGACGAGATGCTGGCCCGTTGCCTGCCGCTGCTCGCCGACCCCGACCGGATGCGGGGCATCGGCCACGCGGCGCTCGACGTGTTGCGTGCCGAACCGCGGACCGACCCCGACCGGATCGCCGCCGTCGGCTACGGCACCGGAGGCGCCATCGGGCTGGAACTCGGGCGCGACGGCGTCGACCTGCGCGCGATCGGGACAGTCAACGCACTGACCACGGGCCGACCGGGCGAGGCGGCGCGCATCCGCTGCCCGGTGTGGGCCGGGGTCGGGTCGGAAGACCCGATCATGCCGCCCGCGCAACGGGAGGCGTTCACCGCCGAGATGCAGGCCGCGGGCGTCGACTGGCGCCTCGTTGTCTACGGCGGCGCCTTGCACGCCTTCCATCACCCGCCGGTCGACCAGCCCGTGCTCCCGGGCGTCGGCTACCACCCACGGCACGCGCAGCGGGCCTGGCGCGACGTCGTCGGCCTTCTCGCCGAGTGCCTGCCCGTGACGCAGTGATCTGGTCAGCCACCGTAATTCCAGCCCGCCGACCAGGCCGAACCGTTACCGGCCGGCTGCGGAAACAGGTTGCGAGACAGCCACTGACCTTGCCGTCCAACCTCCCGCTCCACCCCGACGTTGCCGTAGACGAGGGCGCCGCGTCATCAAGGATGACTGCGGTGTGTGCCGGCCTGGGCGCTGGCAGCGACGGGACCAGCGCGCGTTCTCTGCGGCGGAAGAGGATATTCCACGCAAGCCGACATATCACTCTAATCTGCGATTCGCATGACTCCCCCCAATTAGGCGGAGTCGCGAGGCGCGGAATCGGGACTGAGCGGGTGACGCCAGGTTTCGCGGTTGCCACCAAGCTATAGCATTTGTTTCCATGGATCATGCTGGCCCGCTGTCTCCGCTGAACGAATCGACCGAGGCTCAGCTCGATAGGTGCATGGAACATGCGCGAACCTATGAAGCATTCATGGCAGGATTCGTGCAGGATCTGCTTGGCGCACCGTCGGCCGGGGATAGGCGGCACGACGCGTCCGAGACGCTGCACTCGGACCCGCCTATTGTGTACAACGACGAGATCGCTGCCGAGATATCTGTAGCCAGAACATCACCGGATCGCCCGCAAGACATGGTGCGTGTCAAGGCTCGAGGATCTGCGGTCGATCTTATTACCTATGGCCAATGGCTTGCGAACATTCTTGCGTCAGGCGTGTTGGGAAACGCGGCCTGGGACGCGATCAAGGCCGCTGCGATCTCCTACAGGAGACGCCAAATCGCCGGCGCGCCGCCTGAGCCGCTGAGCCTCGACGAGGCGCGCGTCGTCGCATACTATGCGGCCCATCTGAACTCGACGCTGCATGCCTGCGGCGCGAAGTTGTCCGAACCAGTCGTCGAACTTCGCAGCTCCATCACGGAACATCGATGGGAGTTCGTCTTCGAGCGCTGGGGTCGTTGGTGGTATATCGGAGTCCCGCACCGAGACCCGACGATGGCAGCGATAACCGCTTTGGAGATGTTCCCGGATACCGCCGAGCGTGTTCCGAATCGCCATATATCGCCAACCCGGACGACGTACTTGGGCCGTTTACTGCGCAAGTTGTTGCCTTGAACTGAGCCGATGAGTGGATGGCGTGGAGATCAGCATGCTCAAGCCGTCGGTGATGTGGCCGACGTTCCGCAGTCTTGCTGTGACAGTGGTTTCTATGTCTTGCGCGGGAACCCGTACGCCGGAACGATGGCCACATGAACATGATCCGAAAGGCTCGTGCCGCGTAAGCGTCCCAACCAGCTCAGGAAGCTGGTGGATCCCCCGCTCGCCACCTCTCGTCCGCCCGCGAGGATTCCGGGCCTGTCGGAGGCGGCAACACGTCGGCTTGCTACCGCTGAACAGTCTCAGGGCTGGTGTCCTGGTCGTAGCGCCGAACTCCTTGAGGCGTGGAGTCGCGTCACTCGCGAGCCTGGGTACCCCTTGTGTCTTCCGGTGCCAGTCTGTTCCTGTCCGTACTGCGATCCCATCGGCGCGCGGTGGCTACTAGCGGAACTCATGGCAGACCTTCCCCGCCGCGAGAGGGCATTGTTGCGAACGCCCCTCGCCCGGATCGACCGCTGGTATGCCGCTCGGACTCTGCCCGACCCCCACAGCACCTCGGACTATTGGTTCGAACGGCGGCTGATGGAACAGGAGGGTGGGGGACGACTCAACAGGTAAGCATCCTCTTCTGCCGCGAATCGGGCGGCGTCCTGGACCACCGATTACTCATCGTGAGCGGTGGACGTAGGGTGCCGGGCTCACCGGCGTGCGGCGTCCCGACCGCCCGGCGTCCCCGAACCTCTGCACAGCTGGTGTACCCGCCTCTGTACTGGAACCCGTACGCCGACAGCTGGTGGCCTGAGCGCCATGACGCCGCCGGCTCCGGCCGGTCTGCAGACCGATGGGAAGTGGCGTGCGGACCTGCGCTGACGCGAGCCGGCGCGCCGTGTTCGAGAAAGGGGAAGGGTCATGCAGGCAGAGGTTGCACCCGTGCTGGTGGACAGGAGTGGGCGCAGCTACCCGCTCAGCGACCGTCGCTGGCGGGGTGACGACGAGGGTCCTCTGGCCCTGTCCCCGCTGCCCGGCCTCACCCCGGACCGGATCGTGCAGACGGAGCGCTCGCTGTGGCGGTACCAGGCGGTGCTCCCCGTCGATCCTGGGCACCGGGTGTCGCTCGGAGAGGGACTCACGCCGATGGTCCCGCTCAGCTGGGGCGAGCACCGGGTCCACGTCAAGCTCGAGTGGCTCAACCCGACATCCAGCTTCAAGGACCGCGGCGTCTCGATCATGGTGTCGCACCTGCGCTCGCAGGGCGCGGACCGCGTGCTCGAGGACAGCTCGGGCAACGGCGGCGCCGCGGTGGCCGCCTACGCCGCGGCGGCCGGGATCCGCGCTAAGATCATCGTCCCGGCGGCCACGAGCGCTCCGAAGATCCTGCAGGCACGGGCCTTCGGGGCCGAGATCGAGCTCGTCGAAGGCACCCGGGACGAGGTCGGAGCCGAGGCCGTCCGGCAGTCCGAGCAGATCCCGTACGCCAGCCACAACTGGCACCCGATGTTCGTCCAGGGCACCAAGACGATCGCCTACGAGATCTGGGAAGGACTGGGCTTCACCGCGCCGGACAACGTGGTCCTCGTCGCCGGTGCCGGCAGTCAGATCATCGGCTGCGACATCGCCTTCTCCGAGCTGCTCAGGGCCGGGCAGATCGACCGCCTCCCGCGGCTGCTCGTCGGTCAGCCGGAACACTGGGCGACAATCGCGGACGTTTTCAACGGCATCGACCCCGCCAGCCGCGGCCCGCGCGTCGCGACCATCGCTGAGGGGGCCTCCATCGCCACCCCGGTGCGGTTGCCGGAGGCCGTCGAGGCGCTGCGTCGCTGCGGCGGTGCGGCCGTCGCTGTGCCGGAGCAGCAGATCCACGACGCGGTCCGTGCCATCGCGGCCCGGGGCCTGTATGCCGAGCCGACCTGCGCGGTGGCGGTCGCCGCGCTCGACCGCTTCATCGCCGACGGCACCATCACCGGTGGCCAGACGACCGTCGTCGTACTGACCGGCTCGGGGCTGAAGTCCGCCGACAAGATGGCGGCCTTGTTCGCCGGCTCGCCGTCCTGACCGCACGCCGACGACCGCACACCGAGGAGAGCGCCAGCATGACGCAAGACCGGCCGGGCACGAGCGCCGCCGCCGCAGCCGACGGCATCGACCTGCGCGACAGCCCCGGACTGCTCACGCCGCGCGGGCACTGCACGCCCCGCTGTCCGAGCTCGGCAGGCTGCGCGTGGCCCGCTGCGTCGTGCCCGACAAGTGGCCGATGCGCCGGGCCGCCGAGCGCTTCCAGGTCAGCGCGACCACGGCGAAGCGTTGGGCCACCGGTACCGAGCGACGGACCGGCCGCGACAACGGACCGGTCCAGCCGCCCGCACCGTCCGCGGCGATCGCGGGGACTACGGACCTCATCGGATACGCCGCCGTGCTCGTAGGCGTCCCTCCGTGGGCAGCCACGCCCTCAACGCGTCGAGGGCCTCGGTCACGTGCCTGCCGTCGGCCTGGGCCTCACGTAGGACGTCGTCGTCATCCCCCCTCGAATCTCGGCAGCAACGACGAGCCGGAGCATCCGTTCTCCGGCAGATCCGATGCTCCTCGGCAGGCCGTGGCTGTGGGCGGCGCGCGCTGCTTGATCCGGCGGAAAGTCGTATTCGCCTTGCGGTCGGCCGGGGTGGCGCTGTCGGCGCCGAGCGGTGCCCCTCTCCTGCCGCGGCCATCCGGTCGGTGAACAGGGGCTCGACGACGATCTCCGGTGGGCGTCCTCGATGACTCCGATGTCCAGGTCGGCCCGGCGGTCACGCGGCTGCGCCACGCCCTCGGACGTGGCGTCCTGGCCGAGGAAACACAGGCTCACCCCGGGCGCCTCGGCGCGCACCCGAGCCAGCAGCTCGGGCCCGAGCGTGATGGCCACGTCGTCGGCGAGCACGGTGAACACTCGCTGGAGCGCGGCCGGGTCGCCGGGCCGCTGTGTCTCCGCCCCCGGCACTACGGCTGCATGCGCACCGGCAGGGTGGCCAGGCCGTGCATCAGCAGGCCGGGTCGCCAGCGCAGTTCCTGCCACGGCCGGGCGAGCCGGATGTCCGGATAGCGCGCCAGCAGTCGGCCGATCGCGATCTGCCCCTCCAGTCGAGCCAGTGGGGCGCCCAGGCAGAAGTGGATGCCGTGGCCGAAGGAGAGATGACCACTGTCGGCCCGCAGCGGCTCGAATGTGTCAGGGTCGGTGAACCGATCGCCGTCACGGTTGACCGACAGCAGAGAGACCAGCACCTGTTCGCCTGCCGGAATCGTCGTGTCTCCTACCGTGATCGGCTGGGTCGTCACCCGGTAGGTGCTCATGGCGGCCGGGCCGGCCATCCGCAGCACCTCTTCGATCGCGGCTGGCACCAGGCCCGGGTCATCCAGCAGCCGGCGCTTCTGCTCCGGCCACCGGTCCAGCAGGTACACCGCGTTACCGATCAGGTTGACCGTCGTCTCGTGACCGGCGACCAGCAGCAGGACCGACATGGAGATCAACTCGTCCATGTCGAGCCGGTCACCGTCAACCGCCAGCAGCGCGCCGAGCAGGTCGTCGGTCGGCCGAGCCCGCTTACGGGCGAACAACCCGCGCAGGTACGCACTCAGCTCGCGTACGGCCTCGGCCAGGTCCGTACTGCCGAGATCACCGAGGATGATCGTGTTGGACCATCCCCGGAACGATCTGCGCTCCTCGACCGGGATCCCGAGCAGCTCGCAGATCACCTCGAAGGGCAGCGGAAACGCCAGCGCGTCGATGAGATCGACTTCGAGCGCGCCGGTGAGCCCGTCCAGCAGGCGATCGGTGATCTGCTCGATCCGGGGCCGCAGATCCGCGATGCGGCGCGGCGTGAACGCCCCCGAGACCAGTCGACGCAGGCGGGTATGGTCCGGTGGGTCCTGCAGGAGCAGCTGCTTCGACAGTACAGCCTGCAACTCTTGCGGCAGCCCGCCGAGCGGCTGTCGTTTGGACAGCGAAGGATCGGCCAGGATCTGGCGCGCCTCGGCCCAACGGGTCACCAGCCAGAACGAGACGTCGGCCGCCGACACCACCCGGTGCACCGGCCCGGCGTGCCGTAGTTCGGCCAGCGCCGGGTGCGGATCGGCCTGATATTCATCGCTGAACAGAGTCATGACCCGCAACCGTAGTCAGCCAAGCTCCGACGGGCGAGGACCGTACCGGAGCCGGAAATCCATCCTGGAGGCGGGACCGGAATGTTCAGGACTGCGGAGCACCGCCGTTCGACTCCGGAGAAGGCACCGCAGGAACGGCCGACCGGGGGTCGATGCCGGCGAATGCGAGCGCGATGACGAACCCGGCGACCTCTTCCAACTGGCGTGCCCGGTCCAACCCACCGATCACGGCCGGGACACCGCCGATGTCGCGGACCAGAGCGCCGACGACCTCGAGCGCCCGCCGGTCGTCCCCACACATCGCCACCACCGCCGCTGGAGACGACAGGCTGCTCCAATGCGTCGACGGGAACAGATGGAATGCCTTGACCACATGAGCCCCCGGTGCGAGTTCGGCAACCCGATGTGCGGCCGCGCGTCCGGATTCGGTCCGCAGCACGCCGATGCCGTGGTCGACCGCGTTGGTGGGATCGATGAGGGGTTTGCCGGCAAGCGCTCCGGCGGGTGCGCCGACCGCCTGGAGGATGTCGGCGACGCCCTCCCATCGCACGCTCAGCAACACGGCGGCGGCGTGTTCGGCGACCTCGCACAGCGGCCGGGCCCGCACCCCGGATGCTTTCGCCGCCGCCTCCGCCCGTTCGAATGAGCGGCCGCCGATGACGATGTCATGTCCGGTCCGGGCCCAGCCGGTGGCGAGAGCGACGGCGAGGGTCCCGGTGCCGAGAATTCCGATACGCATGACCAAGACCCTAGGAAGCCCGATACGAACCGATCGGGCTGTTACGCACCACGCGGTACGCGTCGGGCCTGTCACGATGGCTGGATGTCTCGTGAGAGCGTCGATGACTGCGTGGGTTTTGTGGCGGACTGCCGAGTACGAATGGCGACCGACCTGTTCTCGCACGTGTGGGATCCGGTGGTGCTGAGTGCTCTCGTTTCCGGTCCGCGACGCCGCCGATCGCTGCGGACGAGTATCGGCGGCATCAGCGACAAGGCCCTCACCGAGGCCCTCCACCGGTTGATCGCCAACGGGCTGATCGCGCGAAGGCCGTTCGCTGAGGCGCCGCCACGAGTCGACTACGCGCTGACCCCCTTGGGCCGGGCCTTCGTCGACGGCCCGATGCGAGCACTCGCTGCATGGGTGACCCGATTCGGCGACGAGCTTGTCGAAACACAGGAGCGCATGCGGAGGGTGCGAACCTGACGCCCGATGTCCCGCCATCGCCAGTGCGGCGGCACGGCCCGGCCTTGTCAAGGGCGTGCGGCGAACGGGCCGCGCGTCCTGAGCGTGGGTGAACTCGCCCGACCGGCGGTCAGGCCGGCTCCCCGGAGGCGAAGAAGCGCAGCGTCATGTCGGTCTTGGTCCGCTGCGGCTCGACCGGTTCGACGCCGTGTGCGGCGAGCACCTCGGTCAGGCGGGCGGCCACCTCCGGCGCCTTGCCGACCGGGCAGCGGGTGGACAGCTCCAGGATCGTCGAGCCGTCCGGGTACGCCCACCGCTCCGCGCACAGCTGCCGGTCGAACCCGGCCGGCTGGAACTTGTACTTGCGCACCTCGACCGGGCCGAAAACGATCAGGTCGTCCAGGGACACGCCGTCCGGCCCGCACGCGGCCAGCAGCCGGCGCTGCGCCGGCACGAGCAGCTTGGCCGGTGCGCGACCCTTGCGGAGCGTGCGGGCGACCGTGCCGCGCCCCAGCCGCACCTTCAACGAGCCGGAACAGACCCGATGCCCGGGCATCGCGTCGATCTCCACCTCCAGCCGGTTCTTGCGGCGCAGCCATTTCGGCACCCGGTGCGACGCCATCGGGCGCAGCTTCACCACGGCGTCGTCGGGGCGGCCGTCCATGTCCCGGATGCGCACGATCAGGCCGTGCCGGGCCAGCGCCCGGTCCGGTGTGTCGAGGAAGTACACCCGGCGGATGCGGGCCGCGTCGTACTCGATGCCCAGCGAGCGGCACTGCCGCTCGGACGAGACGACCTTCAGCTCGACCCGGTCCGCCTCCTCGGTGATCTTCAGGGTACGACCGGAGTGATCCACCGGCGGGGACCAGAACCCCCACTTCGTGGTGGTGCGGACACGCTGCCGGCCGGGCGGGCGCAGCAGGTCGTGCTCCCCGTCGGGGGTGCGGCGATGGCGCCGGCTGCGCGACACCGCCTGCCACGAGACTTCTTCCGCTGCCACCTGATCCGTCTTGCCCACCCCCGCCGGATCCCCCGTTTCACCCGCCGCAATCTCGAACATGCTTGCGAAACCGTACCCGACCTGGGCGGCCCGGACGGGGACGGCGACGTGCCCCGGTGCGTCATGGCACCTCAGGGATGCGCCGGCGCACGTCCGCCACCGTCGCCGCGCCCGGCTGCCAGGGCGCCACCCACGCCGCGTCGGTGTCCGGGTGCACGACGCCGTCCTCCAGGAACGCGTACCGCCCGTCGAGCACCCGCCGCGCCGCCTTCACGTCCAGGGCGTCGGTGTTGTCCCACAGCGTTGCGAACAGCGCCTCGGTCCGCAACCGGGCCTGCCGGCAGAACAGGTCGGCCAGCTCCAGCCCGGCCGGCCGGTGCTCCCGCTCGGCGTGCGCGCGCACGCACGTCGCCGACATCGCGAACAGTTCCGCGCCGATGTCCACGATCCGGCCCAGGAAGCCCTGCTTGCGTTCCAGTCCGCCCTGCCAGCGCGACATCGCGTAGAAGGTGGAGCGGGCCAGTTTGCGCGACGCACGTTCGACGTACCGCAGATGGGCGGCCAGCGGGCCGAACCGGCCGTACTCGGTGGGGTTCTGCCCGCGGCCGACCGCGAGCGCCGGCAGCCACCGCGCGTAGAACTTCCCGGCCCGTGCCCCGGCGCGGGCCTTGCGGGCCAGATCGGCGTCCGGGTCGATGATGTCGCCGGCCACCGACAGGTGCGCGTCGACCGCCTCCCGGGCGATCAGCAGGTGCATGATCTCGGTCGAGCCCTCGAAGATCCGGTTGATCCGCAGGTCGCGCAGGATCTGCTCGGCCTCCGTGGCGCGCTCGCCACGCGCCCGCAGCGACTCCGCGGTCTCGTAGCCGCGCCCGCCGCGGATCTGGATCAGCTCGTCGGCGATCTGCCAGGCCATCTCGCTGGCGAACAGCTTGACCAGGGCGGCCTCGATCCGGATGTCGTTGCGCGCGTCGTCGGCGATCAGGCAGCAGAGGTCGAGCATCGACTCCATCGCGTACGTCGTCGCGGCGATGAAGGCGATCTTCTTGGCCACCGCCTCGTGCGTGCCGACCGGCCGGCCCCACTGGACCCGCTCCGCGGACCACTCGCGGGCGATCGCGAGGGCCCGCTTGCCCGCGCCGACACACATCGCCGGCAGCGACAGCCGACCGGTGTTCAGCGTGGTCAGCGCGATCCGCAGGCCCTTGCCGAGCCCGCCGATCACGTTCTCCGCGGGCACGAACACGTCGTGGAAGCGGGTCACGCTGTTCTCCAGGCCGCGCAGCCCGAGGAACGCGTTGCGGCGCTCGATCGTGATGCCCGGCGAGTCGCCCTCGACGACGAACGCGGTGATGCCCTTCTCCGGGACCCGCGCCATCACCACCAGCAGCGTGGCGACCGTACCGTTGGTCGCCCACAGCTTCACCCCGTTGAGGCGGAAACCGCCGTCGACCGGCTCGGCCGTGGTGCCCAGCCGGGCCGGGTCCGAGCCGACGTCCGGCTCGGTCAGCAGGAAGGCCGACACCTCGCCGGCGGCGAGCCGGGGCAGGAAGGTCTGCTTCTGTACGGCGGATCCGAACAACTTCAGCGGCTGCGGCACGCCGATCGACTGGTGCGCCGACAGCAGCGCGGCGGTGCTCGCGCTGACCGACCCGAGCAGGGTCAGCGCCTTGCAGTAGTGCAGGTTCGACAGGCCCAGCCCGCCGTACTCCTTGTCGATCTTCATGCCGAACGCGCCGAGCCGGGTCAGCTCGTGAAAGACCTCGTCGGGGATGCGGGCCTCCCGCTCGATCCGCGCGCCGTCCAGACCGTCGCGGGCGTACGCGCGCAGCCGGCCGAGGAACTCGTCGGCGTCCGGGCGCTCCGGCGCCTGTGGCCAGGGATCGATCAGCTCCAGCTGGAACCTGCCGAGGAACAGCTCCTTGCCGAAGCTGGGCTTGCGCCACTGCGACTCGCGGGCATCCTCGGCGACCTGGCGGGCCTGCTTCTCCGAGACGTCTGCCGGTTTGCCATGCGTCGTGGTCATCGGTCATCCCCTTTGACGACGGACGTGCCTCGCCGCCACGCTACGCCGGGCCGTCACGCCAGGGGTAGCCCTCCGCAATGATCGACAACAATGGATCGTCCCGCACCGGTCAGCGCGCGCCCAGGTGTGCGGCGACCGCGTCGCGGACCTCGGCGTCGGCCGGCGCGGGGACGCCGCGCTCGTCGGCCAGCCGGGCGAGCGAGGTCATCGCCACATCGTCCAGGCTGCACGCCACGAACCGGTCGAAGACCGCCAGATCCGGATCGACGTTGAGGGCGAACCCGTGCGTGGTGATGCCGCCGCGGATCCGCATCCCGATCGAGGCGATCTTGCGGCCGTCCGGGGTCCACACCCCGACCAGACTCGGCGAGCCGGGCGGGGTGTCGCGCCGCTGTGCGGGGAAGCCGAGCGCGTCCAGGGCGTCGACCAGGCCGCGCTCCAGCCAGCGGACCACGTCGACCGGCCCCCACCGGCGCAGGTCCATCACCAGGTAACCGACGACCTGGCCGGGGCCGTGATAGGTGGCGTTGCCGCCCCGGTCGGCCGGGACGGTGGGGATCGCCGACAGGTCCCGGGGCAGGTCCGTGGGCGGGGTCCGCCGGCCGTAGGTGATCACCGGTGGGTGGCTGAGCAGGAAGAGCCGGTCCGGCGCGGTGCCGGCGGCGCGCTCGGCGGCCCAGCCGGCCATCCGCTCGATCGCCGTGTGGTACTCCACCTGCCCCAGGTCGACGCGCTGAAGACTCCGGAGGGTGTGCGGCATGACGCCATTCTGCTGCAGGCCGCGACCGGCCCGGCCGTGGCGGTCACCTGTCGCCGCCCGGCCCGGCCGCCCGGGCCCCGGCGAGGCGGGCGGCGACGGCGTCCAGCAGCAGGTCCAGGGCGGCCGGGTAGGCGCTGTCGACCATCTCGGTGGCCAGCAGGGGAGCGGCTTCGGCGAGGTGCGGGTGGGTGGCCGCGGGCAGGTGGGCGTAGGTGGAGCGCCACACCTCGTCCTCGGCGCGCAGGGCCGCGTTCGGCAGGGCCAGTGAGGCGGCGTCCAGGGCCGCGAAGGCCAGCGTCTGGTCGATGAAGGCGTGGTACGCCCGGACCGCCTCGGCGACCGGCAGTCCGGCGGTACGCAGCACCCCGAGCACCGCCTCGTCGGCGGCCAGTTCGTTGGCGCGACCGGTGACCCGGCTGGTGGTCAGCACCGCGGCTTGCGGGTGCGACACGTACGCCCCGTGGATGCGCATGCCCAGCGAGCGCAGGTCGGCGCGCCACGCCCCGGTCGGCGCCCAGCCCTGCAGCGCCTGGCCGATCAGGGTGTCGCCGATCGCCAGGGTCAGGTCGTCCATGCCGCGGAAGTACCGGTACAGCGCGCTGGGGTCGCAGTCGAGCGCGAGGCCCAGCCGGCGGGCGCTGAGCCCGGCGCTGCCGTGCTCACGGAGCAGACGTAGCGCGGTCTCGATGATCAGATGTTCGGACAGCACCGTGCCGCTGCGGGTGGGGCGCCGGCGGCGACGTTTCTCCTCGCTGACCACGGCCTTCGGCATCGGGACCCTCCGCCTCTCTTATGCCAACACAGTTGACCTTACGCCAGGCCGCCACGTTTGATCAGTGCGGGGCCCCAAGAGACCTGTTGCGAGACGGAAAGGAATCTCTCCCCATGCGTGTCCTGCTGATCGGCGCAGGCGGTGTCGGCACGGCGATCACCCGGATCGCCGCCCGGCGATCCTTCTTCGACCAGATGGTGGTGGCCGACCACGACCCGGCTCGCGCGCGGTCGGCGGTCTCCACGGTCGGTGACAGCCGGTTCCGGGCCGAGCGGGTCGACGCCTCCGACCCGGTCGCCGTCACCGCGCTGCTGCGCCGGACCGGCTGCGACGTGCTGCTCAACGCCACCGACCCGCGTTTCGTGATGCCGCTGTTCGAGGCGGCGCGGACGGCCGGCGCGACCTATCTGGACATGGCGATGTCACTGTCGCGCCCGCACCCCGAGCTGCCCTACCAGAAGACCGGCGTCAAGCTCGGCGACGCCCAGTTCGAGCAGCACGACGCCTGGGCGCGGGCCGGGGCGCTGGCGCTGGTCGGCATGGGAGTCGAGCCCGGCCTGTCCGATGTGTTCGCCCGGCACGCCGCCGACGAGCTGTTCGACGAGATCGACGAGATCGGGGTGCGCGACGGCGCGAACCTGACCGTCGACGGCTACGAGTTCGCCCCGTCGTTCAACATCTGGACGACCATCGAGGAGTGCCTGAATCCGCCGGTGGTGTGGGAGGCCGGTCGCGGCTGGTTCACCACGGCGCCGTTCAGCGAGCCGGAGGTGTTCGACTTCCCCGAGGGGATCGGGCCGGTCCAGTGCGTCAACGTGGAGCACGAGGAGGTCCTGCTGATCCCCAGGTGGGTGGACGCGCGGCGGGTCACCTTCAAGTACGGCCTGGGCGAGGAGTTCATCCGGACGCTGCGGACCCTGCACCAGATCGGCCTCGATCGTACGGACGGGGTGATCGTCCCCGGGCCGAACGGGCCGGTGACGGTCTCGCCGCGCGACGTGGTCGCGGCCAGCCTGCCCGACCCGGCCTCGCTGGGGGCGCGGATGCGGGGCAGGACGTGCGCCGGCACCTGGGTCCGCGGGACGAAGGGCGGCACGCCACGCGAGGTCTACCTCTACCACGTGGTCGACAACGAGTGGTCGATGGCCGAGTACGGTTGCCAGGCCGTGGTCTGGCAGACCGCGATCAACCCGGTCGTCGCGCTCGAACTGCTGGCCGGCGGCGCGTGGACGGGCGCCGGGGTGCTCGGGCCAGAGGCGTTCCCGGCGCGGCCGTTCCTCGACCTGCTCACCGCGTACGGATCGCCGTGGGGCATCCGCGAGCAGTCGGCCGCGCGTGAGGCGGTTCCCTCCGCCTGACGTGAAAGGCCCCCGGGCGTGCCGGAGAGCCCTTCGCGCGTGCGTCGGTCAGCCGTTGCAGATGCTGGTCATCTCGTCGCGGGGAACGACCTTGACCCGCTTGCGGCCGTGCGGCTCACCCAGCGCGATCTCGTGGGCGTCGAGCTTCTGCCAGCCGGCCCACGTGGTGTACGGCAGCCCGCGCTGCTCCAGGTAGGCGAGCACCTCGGCCGGGTCGTGGGCCGGGGCCTGCTGGAGCTTGTCGGCGTCCGCGAGCAGGCTGGCCACCGTCTCGCCGGCGTCGCCCTTGGTGTGGCCGATCAGGCCGACCGGGCCGCGCTTGATCCAGCCGGTCACGTACATGCCCGGGATGTGCTCGCCGTCGAGGTCCAGGATGCGGCCGGCGTCGTGCGGGATGGTGCCGGTGCGGGTGTCGAACGGCAGGTCGGGCAGCGCGGTGCTGAGGTAGCCGACGGCGCGGTAGACGGCCTGCACGGGCCAGTCGGTGAACTCGCCGGTGCCGCGGACCCAGCCGTCGCCGGTCAGCTCCTGCGTCTCGGTGCGCAGGCCCACCACCCGGCCGTCCTCGCCGAGCACCTCCACCGGCGCCTGCAGGAAGTACAGGTGCAGCCGGCGCGGCCGGTCGCGCGGGTCGCGGACCGCCCAGTTCTGCAGGATGTCGACGCACATCTTGACGTGCCGGGTCTCCCGCATGGCCTGCAGGCTGCCCTCGTCGAACTCGATGCCCTCGGGGTGGACGATCACCTCGACGTTCGGCGAGTGGTCCAGTTCGCGCAGCTCCTGCGGGGTGAACTTGACCTGTGCCGGGCCGCGCCGGGAGAACAGGTGCACGTCGGTGACCGGGCTGGCCTTGAGCGCCTGGTAGACGTTGTCCGGGATCTCGGTGACCAGCAGCTCGTCGGCGGTCTTGGCGAGGATCCGGGCGACGTCGATGGCCACGTTGCCGGCGCCGATGACGGCGACCTCGCGGGCCTCCAGCGGCCAGTCGCGCGGCACGTCCGGGTGGCCGTTGTACCAGGAGGCGAAGTCCGCGGCGCCGAAGCTGCCCTGCAGGTCGATGCCGGGGATGTCGAGCGCCCGGTCCTTCTCCGCGCCGGTGGCGATGATCGTCGCGTCGTAGAAGCGGCTCAGCTCCTCCGGCTTGACGTCGACGCCGTACGCGACGTTGCCGATGAACCGGATCCGCGGGTTGTCCAGGATGCGGAAGAGCGCGGTGACGATCTCCTTGATCCGGGGGTGGTCGGGCGCCACGCCGTAGCGGATCAGGCCGTAGGGGGTGGGCAGCTTGTCGAGGATGTCGACGGTGACGTCCGGGTCGGCTTTGATGAGGTGGTCGGCGGCGTAGATGCCGGCCGGCCCGGCTCCGATGACGGCAACCCTCAGGGGGCGGTCCATGGTCGCGTTCCCTCGCTCGTGTGCGTACAACTTGAGCCCAGCCAAGATCGACCTCCGGGCGAACACGAACTGTAAAACTTCAACCTAGGTTCAGATCAAGTTTCGTCTCGCGGGACGGGTGCGGCGCAACCGAGCCCACCAGAGTCCTTCGGCGCATGTTTGCGCTGGTAGACGGGCCGTCGTGGGTTTGGTAAGGCTCGCCTTACCGCTACGGTGCGTGAGGCGTCTCACGCTTTCCGGCCCCGGAGGTCAGTCCGGGAGGATGGCGACGTCGTTGTAGAACGACTTGATCTTCCGGACCGCGGTCTCGAAACCGTCCAGGTCCATCGGCTTGGTGACGAACGCGTTGGCGTGCCGGGTGTAGCTCGCGGTGATGTCCGGCAGGGCGGTCGACGTGGTGAGCACCACCACCGGGATGCTCTTGAGCGCGTCGTCGCTCTTCACCTCGGCGAGTACCTCGTGCCCGCTCATCCGCGGCATGTTCAGGTCCAGCAGGATCAGGTCCGGCCGGCCCGCCTCGGTGTAGTCGCCGCGGCGGCGCAGGTAGTCCATCGCCTCACTGCCGTCGGCCACCCGGTGCACCGCCGGAGCCGGCGCGGCGGCCAGCAGCGCTTCCTCGATCATCAGCGTGTCCGCGTCGTCGTCGTCGACGATCAGCACGTTCAGTACGCGATCCGAGGTCGCCATGTTTGCCATCCCGCAAATATAGGTGCGGCGGCAGCGTCGGCAAGGCGGCGGGTGAGATCGTGACCTGTCCGGCATCGGCGTGCCGAGCTGCCTGGATCAGGCTCACCGGGGGGCGCGGTGCCGGGTGTCCGGGTGGCTCGGGGTCCTGTCGCCGGGTGCCGGTGCCGGGTGTCCGGGCGGGTCCGGGAGTCGCCACCGGCCCGGCGTCCCGGCCCGGTCCCCGCCGCCGTGGCCGGCGATGCCCCCGGCAGGCCGGTTGTCCACAGCCGGGCGCGACGGGCATGCGGACCGGGCCCGGCGCGCCGTAGCATCGCCCGGTGCGTATTCGACGGGGACTGCTTGCCGGGGTGACGAGCCTGCTCATCGTGGGTTCGCTGGGCGCGTGTGGCGACGACCCCGCACCGGTGGGCGCCGTCGCCCCGACGGCCCGCGCCGTGCCGTCCGCGGCGCCGGCCACGACCTCCGCCGCGCCCTCCCCGGCGGCGACGTCCGCCCCCGCGCGGGCCGCCGCGTCGTCGCCCGGCCGACCGGCGCGGCCCACGACCCTGCCCGCGCCCGGCAACCCGGCCGGCCGGGCGGACGTCCCGGCCGCGGCGCGCCCGGCCGACACCAGCCGGCCGGACCGGACCGTCGGCGACGGCACCCCGGCGAGCTGCACCTCCGCGGCGGTCGTGCGGGCCGTCGCGGCCGGTGGCGTCATCACCTTCGACTGCGGACCCGCGCCGGTCACGATCACGATGACGGCGACCGCGAAGGTCCGCAACGCCAGCGCGGACACCGTCCTCGACGGCGGGCACCGGGTCACGCTCAGCGGCGGCGGCAAGCGCCGGATCCTCTACATGAACACCTGCGACCGGGCCCAGGGCTGGACCACCTCGCACTGCCAGGATCAGGACACGCCCCGCCTGACCATCCAGAACATGGCGTTCACCGGCGGCGACAGCACCGGTGACCGGACCGAGGGTGGCGGCGGGGGCGCGATTTTCGTCCGTGGCGGACACGTCAGGGTGATCGACTCCCGGTTCACCGGCAACCGGTGCGACCGGACCGGGCCCGATCTCGGCGGGGCGGCGCTACGCGTGCTCGACCAGGGCGGCGACACCCCGGTGTATGTCGTGGGCAGCACGTTCACCGGCGGCTCGTGCTCCAACGGCGCCGCGCTGAGCAGCATCGGCGTCTCCTGGACCGTGCTGAACAGCTACTTCGCCGACAACTCGGCGGTGGGCAGGGGTGCGAACCCGGCGCGCGCCGGCACACCCGGCGGGGGCAGCGGCGGCGCCCTCTACCTCGACGGCGACCGGTTCACCCTGACCCTGGACCAGACGATCATCGAGAACAACCGGGCGGCCGAGGGCGGCGGCGCGGTGTTCTTCGTCAGCAACGACCGCACCGGCAGGCTGACCCTGCGCGACTGCAGGCTGCGGCGGAACCCGAGCGCCGGTTTCGGGACCCCCGGCCTGCCCGGCATCTTCTACCTCGGGGCCGGCGCTCCCCGGATCAGCGGCTCCCGGCTCTCCTGAGCGTCGCGCCCGCTGCCCGGTCTGCCCGTGGCCGAGCCGGTGTGCCCCGGTTCCGGTCCCACCGGCCGTCCTGCCGCGCCCGGTGCGATGTCTCCGGGCGGGCCGGCGGCCCGCTGGCGATCGCCCGGGGAGACCCCGGCTCGGGTGACCGCGCAGGGGTGCCGTGCGACGAGCTGGCCGCGGTTCCGGCTCGGGTGGCCGTGGCGAGGTGCCGTGCGACGAGCTGGCCGCGGTTCCGGCTCGGGTGGCCGTGGCGAGGTGCCGTGCGACGGGCTCGTCGCGGTTCCGGCTCGGGTGGCCGTGGCGAGGTGCCGTGCGACGGGCTCGTCGCGGTTCCGGCCCGGGTGGCCGTGGCGAGGTGCACGGACGAACTCGTCGCGGCCCATCGATTTCCTGGCACGCTCACCGGACCCGTCGATAGGTCGCTGGTCGCCGCACCCGGCGCATATTTTCGATCGTCGATGTCCTGGTCGGTCTCGTCCCGGTCCGCCCGAGGGAGCCCGCAGGCCGCCGCGCAGGTGTCGTCAAACAGCTGCGGGCCGCGATCGACGGGGCATGGGGCGCCGGGTCCCGCTGGGCCGGGTCCCGCTGGGCCGGGTCCCGCTGGGCCGGGTCCCGCTGGGCCGGGTCCCGCTGGGCCGGGTCCCGCTGGGCCGGGTCCCGCTGGGCCGGGTCCCGCTGGGCCGGGCCCGGCGACTGCGGTCAGGCCGCGAGCATGGTGGCGGGCGCGATGCGGGCCCACTCGGCGGTGGCCCGGTGCGCGACCCGGAAGACGTCCGACTCGGTGAGCGCCCGGCCGTAGACGTGCTCGTGCGCGTGCTGTTCGGCGGTGATCACCAGGCGCAGCAGGTCGGCGATCGAGCCCGGGTGCTCCCGGCACAGCCGGACGGCGACCGCCAGCTGGCGGTCGCTCACCCTCGCCAGGTACTCCGGCAGGCCGGCCCGCCACGCCGGCGGGTACACCAGGTAGCCGGCGGGCAGGTTGCCCGGTCCGCCCATCACGTCCAGGATCCGCAGCGGGTCCACCTGGGGCGCCGGGGCGTTGACGCCCGCGTAGAACAGGCCGCCGGCGGCCAGGACCACCACCACGAGCACCGCCAGCAGCGGGTTGCCGGTCCCGGCGGCGAGGATCACGCCGAGGACCAGCAGCACGATGCCGCCGCCGAAGACCGCGGTCATGCTGCCGGCCTCCGAGTTGCGTCGGTACGCCTCCTCGACGCACTTGTGGATCAGTCCGTTGAGCACGGAGTCCTGTGGCCGCCAGCCGTCGGCGCGCGCCGGAACACCCCGCGCTGAGTTCTGCGCCATTGCCTTCCCTCCCGTCGAACGCCGCGAACATCGGCGTCCGGCGGCCGGGCTTGAGGAAAGGCGGCCGGCTCCCGTGCGGGAGCGCCCCCCGTGCGCGAGCCGGCGGGGAGCGACTCCGGCGCCGGTCAGGCCAGCAGGCACTCGCGCATCTGCTTGCCCGGGTTCCACTGCCCGACGATCCGGCTGACCGCGGGGTCCAGCACGTTGACGCTGTTGTTGCGGCGCATCTGGGCGCGGGTGGGTGCGGGCAGCGGCGGCGGGTCGGACATCTCGCCGCGGATCGCGGTGGCCGCGGTGATCAGGTTGACCGCCAGGGTGGCGCCGTCGACGTCCACCAGCACCCGGCCGAACTCCCAGCCGGCGATGGTCAGGTCGAGCACCTCGAACATGTGCGCGAGCAGCGGCAGCGGGTCGAGGACCCGAACCGTCTCGGCGGGCCGTCCACCCACGACGGTGACCGCCGCGGCCACCTGGACGTACGGATGCAGCCCGGCCGGCGCGGCGAACAGCGGCGACTTCAGCCGCTTCCCGGCGGCCTCCCACAGTGGCCGGTAGTTGCGCCGGTCGGCGGTCAGGCCCAGCGCGGCGCTCTGCGCGGCAACGTTCGCATACGCCCCGTCGGCGAATTCGTGCAGCACGGTGGCCGCCACCGCCAGCCCATCGAGGCCCTCCAGCAGCGTCGCGGCCGCCGGGACCTGGTCGGCGAATCGGCCCGGCGCGTGCGGCCCGAACCGTTGCCGCAGCTCCCGCAGGAGTTCCTGCTGCCGGACGGGGTCCATTTGCACCCGTCGCCTGCCGAGTCCTCGGAGCCAGCGCATGTCGCCTCTTTCCACCGCGTGCCCAACCGCCGCAAATGCTAGAGGGCGGCGAGGCACACGTTCCCGTCACCCTTCCTATTTCGTACGGCATGAGCCGTACGTCCCGGAGCCGCCACGCGGCGTGCGGATTCCGGTGTGTCCGGGTCCCGGTTCCCCGTGCGGACCGTGACCCTGTGCGGTGCGGGGACACGGTCGCGTGCGCGTCACACGCCCGGGGGTGCGCCGCCCGCGCGGGTCTCGCAGCGGCGGGCGAGCACGGGCGTCCGGGGCCGGACCGGCCGGTGCCGCGGGTGCGCGCCCGGGCAGATCTCGCCGCGCCGCGGGGGCGGCGGGCCGGTGAGCGCGTCGCGGCCCAGGGCGGCGAGCGCCGGGGCGGGCCGCGCGGCCGGGGCGACGACCACGGCGTAGCGGAACGCGACGGTACGGTCGGCGCCCAGCACCACCGGCCCGGCCTCGAACGGCGCCGGGCTGAGCCCGGCCGACCAGCGCGGGGGGTGCTGGAGGTTGGCGCTGTCGTCGACGACCACCACGGTGCACCCGGCGGCCCGGGCGGCGCGCCACTCGGCGCGGCCGGCCGCCGGGGCGGTGACCGCCGGCAGTGCCAGCGGCGGGCCGTCCAGCGGGAGCGGCGCGCCGGAGGTGTTCGTGACGGTGTGCTCCAGCAGCAGCACCCAGGTGTCGCCGCCGGCCGGCGCGGTGGTGAGCGAGCGCCATTCGGCCACCGCGGGCCAGCGCAGGTGGTGCGCGATCGTGGCGGCCTGCGGGGTGGCCGACAGCTCGGTGAACGTGACGTGCCGGGCGGCCCCCGGATCGGCGTGGGGCGGGGCCCAGGTCACCGGGGTGGGGAGCCGACCGCCGGCCAGGTGTGGGCGCGGGGCGCCGTAGGCGTACATGAAGAGGGTGAGGTCTCCGGCGGCGACCGTGACCGATCGGCCGGCCGTGAGGTCCGCTCGCATCCGGCTCATGCCGGTGCTCCCGCGCCGGCTCCGGCCGCGCGCCATCGGGAGGCAGGGGGTCGCATGCGTCTCCTCCTAGCAGGTTCCGACTCGGTGTGGAGCGCACAAATTCCGACGAGATCAATCACGATCCCCCAGAGTCAACCCCCGGCCCGGAGTGGGCGTCAAGGGTCGCCGGGCTAACGGCTGAATAACAGCTTGCCCACCCAGAGTGGTTATTTCGATACCCTGCGTAGTGCTGGCGGGTGGCGCGGCGCCTCATCGGCCCGGACAGGAACGAACAGCGGCGGCGGCCCGGTCAGCCGGCGCGCACCGTGGTCAGGTCCGCCAGACCGGAGATGGACAGCAGCGGGGTCAGCAGCGGCCCGGCCACCACCTCGATCCGGTCGGCGTGGCGGAACAGCGCGGCCAGCCCGGCGCTGTCCAGATATTCCACCCCGGTGAGGTCCACGACCAGCGTGCCGCCCTCCGGCGGAACGGCCGCGCTCAGCGCCGCCGCGAAGGACTCCGCATTGCTCATGTCGATCTCGCCGGCCGCGGTGAGAACCGGAACACCGCCGGGCCCGTTGCCGGCGGTCAGCGTGAGCGCGGTGGTCATGACGCGATCCTCGTCTGCATGTCGATGATGGTCCCGGTCTGGCCGGTGGTGATGGAGACCTCGCCCATGAAGGCCCGCATCAGCATGATGCCGCGCCCGCGGTGCGGATTGTCCGCCGGCCGGGGAACCTTCCAGCGCCCGCTGTCGACGATCACCAGGCGCACGTTGTCCGCGGTCGCGGCGGCACGCAACCGGATCAGCCCGCCGCGCAGGTCGCGGTGGCCGTGCTCGATGGCGTTGGCGCACGCCTCGCCGGCGGCGACCAGCACGTTCTGGGTGGTGCCCGGGTCCACCCCGCAGCGCTCCAGCCAGCCGCGCAGGGCGCTGCGGATCCCGGAGAGCCGGGCGGCGTCCGCCGGGAACTCGATCTCCAGCGGGCCGGGCTGGCGGTACAGCAGCAGGGCCACGTCGTCGTCGTACCCGCCGGCCGGGGCGAGCCGCTCCATCACCTCGGTGGCCAGCTCGTCGATCGGTGTCCGCCGGCCCGCGCGGACCGCGGCGGCGGCCTGCTCGATCCCGGCGGTCAGCGGCCGGCGGCGGCGCTCGACCAGCCCGTCGGTGTAGAGCATCAGGGTGGTACGGGGCGGCAGGTCGTACTCGGCCTCGTGCCGCGGCTCGTCGGGGCGGATCCCGATCGGCCGGGACCGGCCCCGGTCGAGCAGCGCGGTGGCGCCGTCGGCGAGCGCGACGATGGGCGGCGGGTGACCGGCGGCCGAGTAGCGCAGGTGACCGTTCGCCGGGTCGAGGACCCCGCAGAACACGGTCGCGCAACTGGCGCCGGGCAGCAGCGCGGCGAACCGGTCGAGCGCCGCCAGCGTCCGGGCCGGGCTGCTGTCGCGCAGCAGCAGGGCGCGGCACGCCGAGCGCAGCTGGCCCATCACGGTGGCCGCCGACAGGCCGTGACCGACGCAGTCGCCGACCACGATCCCGATCCGGCCGTCCGGCAGCGGGACGGTGTCGTACCAGTCGCCACCGACCCGCAACGGCCGGGTGGCCGGTTCGTAGCGCACCGCGAACCCGGCCGGCAGCCGCGCCGGGCCGAGAATCGCCCGCTGCAGGGCCAGGGCGGTCTCGCGTTGCTGGTCGATCTGGTGCACCCGGCGCAGGCCCTGCCCGAGATGCCCGGCCAGCAGCGCCAGCAGCGTCTGGTCCTGCTCGGTGAACGGGCGCCGGTTGCCCAGGTCGACCCAGAGCACCATGGTGCCGGCCGGGTGCTCCAGCGCGATGCCGGCCCCGGCGGTGTGCTCGGTGACCGGGGTGAGCAGCGGCGTGTCGCGCAGGGCGAGCAGCGTCTCGCGGCGCTGCCCGGGCAGCTCGTCCCAGCCCGGGCCGGCCTCGGTGGCGCTGAGCGCGGGCGGCCCGGCGCCGTCGAAGACCGCGGCCAGCACGTACCCCGCCTGCCACAGCCCGCGCAGCTCGTCCAGGGCCCCGGCGAGCGCGTCGGCCAGGCGGTCCGCCCCGGACAGGCGCATGCTCAGCGCGGCCAGCGCGGTCTCCCGCTGGATCGCGTAGTGCTCGTCGGTGACGTCGCGGAACGTGCCGACCACCACGCGCCGCCCGGTCTCCGGGTCCCGCACCCGGTTGAACGCGGCAGCCACCCACAGCCGGTGCCCGTCGCGGTGGGTGACCGGGACCGTGTAGCCGCCCCGCCGGTCCTGCATCAGCATGTCGAAGGCGGCCGCCACCTGCGCGAACGCCTCCGGTTCGACCTGCTTGTCCGGCCACCACGGGTGCACCGGCGCGTACGGCAGACCCTCCGGCCCGTAGCCGATCATGTCGGTGAACGCGGCGTTGATCTCGACGACCGCGCCGTCCTCGTCGCAGACGAAGAACGCCTCCTGCAACGAGTCGACCAGGGCCGTACGCCAGCGGGCGTGGTGGTTGCGCAGCCGGGCGAGCTCCACGTTGGCGCGGACCCGGGCCAGCAGTTCGGCCGCCGAGAACGGCTTGAACAGGTAGTCGTCGGCGCCCGCCTCCAGCCCTTCGATGGAGGCTTCCTCGCCGGCCCGGGCGGACAGCATCAGCACCGGGATCCCCGCCGTGCGGGTGTCCCCGCGCAGCGCGGCGAGCAGCTCCAGCCCGTTCAGGCGCGGCATCATCACGTCGCTGACCAGCAGATCCGGGGCGGCGGCCCGGACCGCGTCGAGCGCCTGCCGGCCGTCGCCGACCGCGGTGACCCGGTGCCCGGCCGAACGCAGCAGCCGGCTCAGGTAGTCGCGCATGTCGGCGTTGTCGTCGGCCACCACGATGTCGGCGGTGGCCCCGGCGAGCCGGCCGATCGCCGGGTTCGGCTCCAGCGGCGTCCCGCCGTCGGCGGCGCTGGGCAGCCAGCGGTTGGCCTCCTCGACGAACGGCTCGGCGGTGGCCGAGACCGCGGGCGCCTCCCGCGACCCGGTCGTGGCCACCGCGCCGGGCGGCAGGTGCGCGGCGCCGAACGGCAGCCGGACGGTGAACGTGGTGCCCTTGCCCGGGCTGCTGTCCGCCTCCACCGTGCCGTGGTGCAGGCCGACCAGCTCCTTGACCATCGCCAGGCCGATGCCACTGCCCTCGTGCGAACGGGAGCGGGCGTTGTCGATGCGGTGGAAGCGCTCGAACAGCCGGGGCATCTCCTCGGCGGCCACCCCGATCCCGGTGTCGGCCACGGTGACGACCGCGTGCCCGTCCTCGGCGTGCACCGCCACCCGGATGGAGCCGTCGAAGGTGAACTTCAGCGCGTTGCTCAGCAGGTTGAGCACCACCTTCTCCCACATGCCGCGGTCCACCAGCACCGGCTCGGGCAGCGGCGGGCAGTCCACCGCGAACGCCAGCCCGGCGCGTTCCACGGCGGACCGGAACACGCTGGCCAGCTCGGTGGTGGCGGCGGAGAGGTCGACCGGCTCGAAGCGGGCCTGCATCCGGCCGGCCTCCAGGCGGGAGAAGTCCAGCAGCGCGTTGACCAGCTTGCCCAGCCGCAGCCCGTTGCGGTGGATCACGTCCAGCTCGTCGCGGACCTGCGGGTCGGCGCCGTCGAGGCGGGACCGCAGCTCGTCCAGTGGCCCCAGGATGAGCGTGAGCGGGGTACGGAACTCGTGGCTGATGTTGGAGAAGAACGTGGTCTTGGCCCGGTCCAGCTCGGCCAGCTCCTCGGCGCGCCGCTGCTGCGCCTGATAGCTGCGGGCGCTGGCGATCCCGGCCGCCACGTGACCGGCAACCAGCTCGATGAAGCCCCGGTACGCCTCGTCGGCCGGCCGGTAGCGGTTGAGGGCGGCGACCAGGAAGCCGTACGGGGCGTCGCCTCGCCGCCGCAGCGGCACCAGCAGCGCCTGCCGGGGCGG